>CAMCXO010000017.1 GCA_945883565.1 Chryseobacterium gleum | reverse complement strand
TTTTTTTATAGTGATTTGGGTGTTAGGATTGATTTTTCTAGACCTGCGGCTACTGAATTTCTTCAATTGGTTAATCTTTTGGGCGATTGCATGGGCGATTGTAGAGACAGGGCATGCCCTGTCTCTACGTTATCGGTGTGGGCCGTTGAGCATTCGAAGGCTGTAGATAAATTGAAGACGCTGGTAAAAAAATTGAAAACGCCTTTGAATGAAAGCTTGAAGCCGACTAATGACTGTTCGATGACAGTGCGGGAAGGTTTGAAGTCTGTTGGTAATTTGAAAACGCTCGTAAAAAAATTGAAAATGCCTGTTAATGAAAGTTCGAAGCCAAATTATGATTGTTCGGTGCCAGCGTGGGAAAGTTTGAAATCTATTGATAATTTGAAAACGCTCGTAAAAAAATTGAAAATGCCTGTTAATGAAAGCTCGAAGCCAAATTATGATTGTTCGGTGCCAGCGTGGGAAAGTTTGAAATCTATTGATAATTTGAAAACGCCGGTAAAAAAATTGAAAATGCCAATTAATGAATGCTCGAAGCCAAATAATGGGTGTTTGATGCCGGCGCAGGAAAGTTTGAGGTCTATTGATAATTTGAAAACGTCGGTAAAAAAATTGAAGATGCCTAGTAATGAATGCTCGAAGTCAACTTTTGACTGTTCGATGCCGGTGAGGGAAGGTTTGAAGTCTGTCGAAATTTTGAAAACGCGGGTAAAAAAATTGAAAATGTCCATTAATGAATGCTTGAAGCCAAATAATGGCTGTTCGATGCCGGTGCGGGAAGGTTTGAAGTCTGTCGAAATTTTGAAAACGTCGGTAAAAAAATTGAACATGCCTATTAATAAATGCTCGAAGTCAAATAATGGGTGTTTGATGCCGGCGCGGGAAGGTTTGAAGTCTGTCGAAATTTTGAAAACGTCGGTAAAAAAATTGAAAATGCCTATTAATGAATGCTCGAAGTCAACTTTTGACTGTTCGATGCTGGTGCGGGACGGTTTGACCTAGGCGCGGGAGTATGTAATGCCGACGCGGAAGTTTGTGACCTCGGTCCGGGAAAGTATGACCTTGGCACAGGAGCGTTTGATGCAGGCGCGGGAGTGTATGACCTCGACGCGGGAGTATGTGATGCCGACGCGGAAGTTTGTGACCTCGGCACGGGAATGTATGACCTCGGCCCGGGAGTATGTGATGCCGACGCGGGAGTATGTGATGCCGACGCGGAAGTTTGTGACCTCGGCCCGGGAGTGTTTGATGCCGATGCGAGAATGAGTGACCTTGACCCGGGTGTATGTGATGCTGGCGCGGAAGTGTGTGACCTCGGCGCGGGAATGTTAAAAGCCAGTAGTTGAAGGCTTGAAGTCAGTGAAAAAATTTAAAACGTCGGCAGAAAAATTGATAAGAGCTGTCTCTTTATGCAAGCGGACCTTCATTATTTTAACTATGTATTCTTAGAAACAATAATTTAGCTAACTTTGCCACCCTTTTTCGGTGGCACCCAATTGCGAATTAGGGAATGAAACAAAAGTACAATAACTCTTGCCTCTAGCTGCGTATCAATTGGGTAGGATGCAAGATACAATGTAAATTCATGTCTGAAGAGACTAATAAAAATTTGGAGCAAACCGAGGTGAACTCCATCGAAAATCCGGTAACGGAAATGTCAGCAGAAAATTCAGTTTCTACTGAAATTGTTGATTCTGAGAGTCAAATTCAAGAGACAACCGAAACTGAAGAGACTTTAGAAGTTTCAGCCCAATCAACAGAAATGGTTGAAGAAACTGATAATAATGAAGATGATTTAAGTCTTCCAATCTCTGTTGAAGACGATGCCCCAGAGGAACTCGATTGGGACGCATTGGAGACAGGAATTAGTGGCCCTGGAGGTAGAGCTCTAAGAGCAGAAATGGAGCAAATGTATGCGACTCTTCCTTCAATAACCGAACATCAAGTAGTTATTGGTAAAGTAGTGGCTCTTACAGACCGCGAAGCCATTATCGATATTGATTCCAAAAGTGAAGGCGTGGTTTCACTGAACGAATTCCGCTACAACCCTCAATTAAATGTGGGAGACGATGTAGAGGTTCTAGTTGATAAATTGGAAGATAAAAACGGACAACTGGTACTCTCTCACAGAAAAGCCAGACAAATTAAAGCTTGGGATCGTGTAAACGATGCATTCACCAACGAAGAAATCGTAAATGGCTTCGTTAAATGCCGTACCAAAGGCGGTATGATTGTAGATGTATTCGGAATAGAGGCTTTCTTGCCTGGTTCTCAAATCGATGTAAAACCTATTCGCGATTACGATGTTTATGTTGGGAAAACCATGGAATTTAGGATTGTGAAAATCAATCACGAATTTAAAAATGTAGTGGTTTCGCACAAAGCCCTTATCGAAGCTGACCTTGAAGAACAGAAGAAAGAAATTATTTCGAAACTTGAGAAAGGACAAGTTCTCGAAGGGGTTGTTAAAAACATAACCTCTTACGGAGTATTTATAGATCTCGGAGGTGTAGATGGCTTGGTACACATTACAGATTTGAGCTGGAGCCGTGTAACCCACCCAAGTGAAATGCTAGAACTTGATCAAAATATAAATGTCGTTATTCTCGACTTTGATGAAGGAAAAACACGCATTCAGTTAGGCATTAAGCAACTGGAACCACATCCTTGGGAACAATTAGACAAAAACTTGGCCGTAGGCAACAAAATTAAAGGCAAAGTGGTTGTAATTGCAGACTATGGTGCATTTGTGGAAATTATTCCAGGTGTTGAAGGTTTAATACATGTTTCAGAAATGTCATGGAGCACCCATTTGCGAAGCGCTCAAGATTTTGTTAAGGTAGGTGATACAGTAGAATGTGTAATTCTTGCATTAGACCTCGAAGAGCGTAAAATGTCGCTAGGTATGAAGCAGTTAAGTGTGGATCCATGGACCGACATCACCAATAAATACCCAATAAACAGCCGCCACAGAGGTACAGTACGAAACTTCACCAACTTTGGCGTTTTTGTTGAACTCGAAGAAGGTATCGATGGGCTGATCCATATTTCCGATTTAAGTTGGACGAAGAAAGTGAAGCACCCAGGCGAATTCACTTCTGTAGGAAGTGTTCTTGATGTGGTTGTTCTGGAAATTGACACCGAAAACCGAAAGTTTAGTCTTGGGCACAAGCAAGTGGAAGACAACCCTTGGGATACATATGCTACACTGTTGGAAGAAGGCAGTGTATTGAGTGCTAAAATTACCGAAGTATTCGACAAAGGTGCCAATGTAATAATCGAAAACCTCGGAATTGAAGCCTTTGTTCCTGGTCGTCAAATGGGTAAAGAAGATGGCAACAACCTCAAAGTTGGAGAAGTAGCAGACTTCAAAGTAATTGAGTTTAATCGTGAAAATCGTAGAGTGGTTCTAAGTCATAGCCGCATGCATACAGATGCAAAAGCCGCTGCTGATGCTATCGAAAATGAGGCCACTGGTAAAGCAGTTAAGAAAATTCAATCTAATGTAGAACGCTCTACTTTAGGTGATATCGATGCACTTTCTCAACTAAAGGCCGAAATGGAAGCAAAAGAAAACGCCGGCGATAAATAACTCAATTTATTGTTTCAATGGTTAACTGTCAATCCCCGGAATGTTCCGGGGATTTTTTTTTGAACGATTTGAACCAAAACGCTTTTTCATTCCAAAACGACGACTATTATTTCGAGTATTATTCTCTCCGAATTACTCAGAGTTAAGATTTGCGCTCCCATTCCGCTATTTTCTCAATCCAAATATATAACTTACAATAAACTGAATTAGAGAGGTATGCACTCTATTCTTTGGCGTTAAGTCAATTTAAAATCAAATTCCAGGCTACTTTTTAATCTTCAAATGTTAAAAAAATGCTGTAAGCCCCATTTTCTCTATCTTTAGCGGCATTTATTGCACTTTAGGTGACGAAAACCAGACGTATGAAGAAAATCATTTGGGGATACATTTTGTTCTCTACACTGGCCTTAAAGGCTCAACAAGATGTTCAATTTACCCAATTCATGCAAAACCGCCTGCTCTACAACCCAGGATATGCAGGAAGTAGAGGCAGCATTTGCCTTGATTTGTTACATAGGAGCCAATGGGTGGGCTTTGAAAACGCCCCAACCACACAAAATTTTAACGCAGATATACCTATTAAGTTTCTGCATGGGGGTTTAGGGCTGATTATTACGAACGACCAAATTGGCTTTTTTCAAGATATTAGTGTTGGATTGGCTTATGCTTACCAAGCCCAACTTGGCAATGGTAAACTTGGACTTGGTTTGATGGTCGATTTTAAAAACAAGTCGCTCACCTCGGGTGAATGGATTACCCCCGATAACAACTCAAACGATCCATTCTTAGGTGCAAGTGGAAGCACGGCTTTGGCACCAGATATGAATTTTGGAGTTTACTACGAAAGCGAAACCTTTTGGGGTGGTATTTCCAGCACAAGATTAATTGAAGGAGGGTTTACATTAGGGAATAACTTTGGAGGCGAATTTTTATTCCGTGGAAAGCGACATTATTACTTAATGGGAGGCTACAATTTTTACATTCCGAATACAAATTGGGCTATTCTACCTGCTTTTTTAGCCAAAACCGACTTAGCAGGACCATTTGCTGCTGATATAAATGTAAACGCCATGTACAATAACCGCATCTGGGGTGGCGTTTCTTACCGCACACAAGATGCAATGGCAGTTATGGCAGGTTACTATATCACCCCAACCCTTAAGTTAAGTTATTCGTATGATATCACGTTATCGGGTCTTAGTGCTTACAGTTCTGGAAGCCATGAACTCATGCTTGGTTACTGCTTTAAAATTGAAGTACCACCGCGTGAGAAAGGTAGTTATCGCAACCCAAGGTTTTTGTAACATTGCGGTCTCATTTTAAAAAAGCTAGTTTAGCCACCACAGGATATATATGAAGAGAATAAACCAACTTATCCTTGCCCTTTTAGGCCTATTGCTGCTTGACTCATGCAGCAGCAACGACCATGGCGAACTTGTGGGAGTGAGCAACCGTCGCGAATGGTTCCCAACTGAACCATTTGGAATGGTTTTCATACCGCAGGGTTCATATAATATGGGAAGTGCCGACCAAGACGTTCCATATGCATTAACTGCACCAACTAAAACAGTTTCGGTTAGAGCATTTTATATGGATCAAACCGAAATTACTAATAATGAATACCGACAATTTGTTAATTGGGTACGTGATTCAATAGTGCGTTTCAGAATGGCAGAAGATGGAAATATTGAGGGGTATGAATACATTGACTATTCTGACATCGCCGAACCCACTTTCTATCAGGAATACATTGCAGCTAATTACCCAGACAGCCTTCAGCGACATTTAAATTGGGAGGGTGAGCTTGTTTGGGAAACAGATAAATACCCAAGCGCTGAATACACTGAAGTCATAGAATCCATTTATATCTCGCCAGAAGAACGCTTCATGGGAGGCAAGATGGTAGACGCCCGTCAATTAAATTATGTTTACTATTGGTTCAACAAACAAAAAGCAGCCCGCAAACAAAACCGAGTATCATATGATTACGGTGATTCAGATGGCGATGGTAAAGAATTTAATTACCGTGATTATATAAAAGATAGTCAAGAAATATCAGATAGAAGTTCCTTTATTGAAAAGGAAATTATAAACGTATATCCAGACACTTTGGCTTGGATTCACGATTTCACCTATTCATTTAATGAGCCGCAACATGACAAGTATTTTTGGCACCCGGCATATGACGAATACCCTGTAGTAGGTGTTAACTGGAATCAAGCTAGGGCATTTTGTAACTGGAGAACTAAATACCGTAGAGACTATCTTCAAAGAGAAGAAGAGCTAACAGAACATGAATTTAGGTTACCAACAGAAGCAGAATGGGAATATGCCGCGCGTGGTGGCCAAAATTTGGTGACTTATCCTTGGGGAGGTCCTTATGCCACAAATAGTTCTGGTTGCTATTTAGCAAATTTCAAACCATTAAGAGGAAATCTAGTAGCGGACGGTGGCTTTTACCCTGTGAAAGCCACAGCCTATAGTCCTAACGGATTTAATCTTTACTGTATGGCTGGTAACGTTTCTGAATGGACAAGTACAGCTTTTGAAGCTGCCAGCTATTATTACGTAAGTGACATATCACCAGATTTCCAATATAATGCCAGCGAAAGCGACGATGTTACTCTGAAGAGAAAGGTGATTCGTGGGGGCTCATGGAAAGATGTGGCTTCTTTTATGCAAGTAAGCAACCGTGACTATGAATATCAGGATACTGGAAAAAGTTATGTGGGCTTTAGAACCATACAAGACTTCCTAGGTCGCGACGCCAAGGATTTTTAAGTAAAACCAAACAACAAACCCTTAAACACTTCTCACAAAAATGGCGCTAATTGACGTAAACGGCAAAAGGTTTAAAAACTTCATGGCAAAACTCTATGGTTTGGGTGCTGCAGTAGTTATTTTAGGTGCAATGTTTAAAATTCTTCACTTAGATGGAGCGGATTTTATGCTTGTTGTGGGTCTTACTACTGAAGCAGTCATTTTTGCTTTCTCAGCTTTTGAAAAACCACATGCTGAATACGATTGGACTTTAGTTTATCCTGAACTGGCAGGTATGGAAGATGAAATGCCTGCGATTGAAAGGGGAGGCAAAGGGAATTCCAGTCTTTCAGTTACTAAGGAGTTAGATGGCATGCTGGAAGAAGCTAAAATAGACAAAGATTTAATTGAAAGCCTAGGTGAAGGACTTCGTAAATTCGGCGACACAGCACAGCTTTTAAATCAAACCGCGGATGCTAGTGTAGCAACTTCAACATACAGTAGTCAGTTATCACTAGCCGCGAAAAACATGGAGTCGCTAAATGCCTTGTATGCTGTTCAATTAGAATCCTCAGCAACACATGTGGAAATTCAGAATAATCTAATGGACAAACTGAATTCTAGCATTAGCGAAAGCGACAAACTAAATGGTGAAGTTAGTCAATTAATAAGCAATATGCATCAGCTCAACAATGTATATGGTGGTATGCTTTCGGCTATGGGCGGAAATCGCAACTAATCTTTGGTTAATTGTATAATTAATTTGCTCAAACAATTAAAAAATGGCTGGAGGTAAACTGACGCCACGTCAGAAAATGATTAATATGATGTACTTGGTGCTCACTGCGCTTCTCGCTTTGAACATATCAAAAGACATCTTAGACTCATTGGTGAAACTTGAAAAGGGCTTGGGGCAAACAGCTTCAACCGTAACCAAGAAAAATGATGACATTTACAAACAATTCGTAGATGCTGCAAAAGAAAACCCAACGAAAGTAGAAGAATGGAAAAATAAGGCCTTTCAAGTTAAAGACTTGTCAACTGAGATGGTGTCGTACATTGAGAGTATAAAAAAAGAAATAATTGTACGTACCGGAGGAATGATTCTTAAAGAAGAGGATTCAATTCCTAAAGGCTTGGACAATCGCGAAAAAGTGGCTACTTATATGCTTAATGAAGGAAAAGGCAAAGAGCTGCAACAAAAAATTGAAGCCTTCCGATCTAAGCTTACTGATTACGCCAAAGACAATGAAATGTTGAAATCAAGCATTCTCTCCTCTTTCAACACTGATCCTGTTAAACACGATAACAAAACATTGGAATGGGATCACGCCACGTTTGAGCATTATCCAATGATTGCAGTAATGGCATTTTTAACAGACTATCAAGCTAAGGTTGTAAATGCTGAATCAGAGGTTATTTCTTATTTACAACAGAATATTGGCAAATCAGATTTAAAATTTACCGATGTAGTACCAGTTGTAGTACCTAAATCCACTTTTGTTACCCAAGGCGATAAATATGAGGCAGAAGTATTTCTAGCTGCTTATGACGCTACACAAGATCCGGAGATTTTCATCGGTGATAGAAAATTAGATGCTGAATTCATTAGCAATGGGCGTGGTAAAGTAATTCTGCCTGCCGATGGAGTTGGAGAAAGAAAATGGGCAGGTAAAATCTCCATCAAACAAAATGGAGAGGTGAAAAATTATGACGTAGATGGATCATATAACGTCGCTCCACCCTCGGCAGTAATATCTCCCAGCAAGATGAACGTATTGTACCGCAACTTGGATAATCCTATTGAAATAGGCGTTCCAGGTTACGACCCAGCCAAAGTTAAAGTTAGTGGTCCTGGTATTCGTCAAACTGGACCTGGTCAATACATTGCTGATGTGACCAATGTTCAAGGGCGCGAAGTTGAAATCTCGGTAGCTGTAGAAGGCGAAGAGGGCGCTTCAAGGCCGATGGGTAAGAAAATGTTTCGCATCAAGTCCGTTCCACCGGCAGAAGGCAGTATGCAAGGGCAAAAGGAGGTATTGCGTTCAGCAGGATTTATTAAGAATGGCGTTTTAGAAGCTCGTCTTCCTGATTTTCCTTATGAACTTGAATTGTCTGTTGCTTCTTTCGAGGTAGTTGTACCGGGTTTCCCCCCTTCGAAAATCCAAGGCAATAAACTCAATAACGAAGTAAAGGGCCTTATAGACCGCACTAAAAACGGTGCAACAATCGTTTTTAGAAATATTAAAGCCACTGGACCTAAAGGTTTAAGGGTTGATGCTAGTGGTTTTTCTCTTGACGTAAATAACTAAATAAGGATTATTCCCTATGCGTAAGTTGATCTTAGTTTTTTTGGCGCTCTTCATTTCGCATTTAAACACGAATACACTATTTGCTCAGGTACTCGCACCGGAAGATGACGGCATAATTCGAGAGGACGAAAAATTTCACCACAATAACAGAGTGGTTCCTTATGCATATTTGCGCCAAGCTGACCTTTTATGGTCTACTCGCCATTGGGAACGTATAGATCTTCGAGAAAAAATAAACCATAATCTTTACTATCCATTAAAAGCAACGGTAGATCGGAAATCATTGTTTGATGTTCTTGTTGATGGTATTGTCAGTGAAGGCACAATTACAGAAGTTTTCAAAGACGACCGTTTTACACTGCCACTTACCCCAGAAGGACTTGAACAGCTGGTTAGTAGCTTTGATACTATTCCCGTTGATCCTGATATTCCTGTAAGATCTAGTGATCCCTCTACTTATTTCCTTGATACCATACGAGTTCGCTCAAACAATGTTTTGGCATATCAAGTAAAATCGGATTGGTATTTTGATAAACAAAGAGGTGAAATGAAGAATCGAATTATTGGCATTGCCCCTGTAGTTCAAGACCCTAAGAATAAATCCAATTCATATCCATTGTTTTGGGTTTGGTTCCCTGATGCTCGTTTTGCTATGAATACCCATACCGCTTTTAACAGAAACAACAACGATCAACGTTTAACTTACGATCAAATCTTCCATTTACGCATTTTCAATTCTGTGATATATAAAGAAGAAAATGTATATGACAGAATGATTCAAGATTATAAAAGAAATGACGCCCTTCAGCAATTATTGGAGGCTCAACGTATTCGTGAAGATCTTCGCAATAAGGAACATGATATGTGGGAATTCTAGTAGTCATTTGAATATAAAAAGGCCGCAGATGCGGCCTTTTTTATGAAAAAACAATCAATTAAAATAGTTGGCTTTGGTCTAAGTGGTTGCATTCTGGCATGGCAAGCACATTTCAGAAAATATTCCATTGAAATTTGGCAAGATGGTGAAGCATCGGCTTCAAAAGTGGCCTCTGGGCTTATAAATCCTGTTGTTCTCAAAAGACTTAGCCCTGTATGGCGAGGACATGAATTTCTTCAAACTAACCATCACTTTTACTCAAAAATTGAAGAATTACTCAGTCACACTTTTCTTAATAAAGTCAATATTTGGCAAAAACTTGATGGTCCAGGACAAGTAAATCAATGGCAGGTGAAATCTTCTTTGCCATATTTTCAAAACTTATTAGGCGAAATACATCAACATAATAATTTGAATTACGAAACAGGCGAATTGCAAGGCACATCATGGTTAAGTACAAGCAGATTTCTAGAATTAAGCGAAATATTCTTTAAACAAAACCACATATTTAGGCAAAAAACATACAACGGGGAAAAATCAACGACGACTTTTCCCATTGTGTTGTGCCAAGGATGGAAAGCGAACTTAGAAATTTACGGAATTCCGTCTATAGCTTTTGTTCCTGTTAAGGGCGAAGTAATTGTTGTAAAGCTTGAAAATTACCCCTTCCAGCGTGTTATTTTACACGGTGGTATCTTTATTATACCGTTGGGATCAGACCTTTATAAAATAGGAGCCAGCTACTCATGGGAAGAATTAACAGATAATCCGAGTGTTGAAGGCCGTCTTTGGCTTCTTTCAGAACTTCAAAAGCTATGGAAAGGACCTATTGAAGTGATCAACCATGAAGCAGCAGTAAGGCCAACCACCATGGACCGACGGCCATTACTAGGAAAAGCATACAACCTTGATAACGCCTATATATTCAACGGCATGGGAAGCCGCGCTTCTCTAATGGCTCCATTATTAGCTGAAGAACTACTAGACTACATTTTCTACAACTCTCCTTTGCCCGATTCTTGTTCGGTAGACCGCTTTTTGAGTAAATAATTTGGAGCGAATTTGACAAATAAATGAATCCAAGTAGAGCGACTTAAACGAAAAATATAGGGCGCTAGAATTAAAGAAACAACTGCCAAAATTGCCACAACACTAATTATGTTCAAATTCATAAATACAGAACCTATTATCCAAATCGCTATAAAAAGTGCAACGGTAAATGCATAACTAACGTACATGCTGCCATAATAAAAGGAAGGTTCTAGTTCAAATTTTTGTTCGCAAACCAAACAGCGTTCGTGCATTTTTGACCAATTTTTAAAGGAATAAGCTGAACGCGTTACATATAAATTACCCTCTTGACAGCGTGGGCATTTCATACCAACTATGCTTTTTACAACATTACCTTTTTTAAACATGTAGCGAAGATACATTTCACCCCAAACCCCGGTGTTACCTTTGTCACGATGGTATCACTAAATAAAATTACGGTTGAATTTACCGATAAAACCCTTTTCGACGAAATTGGGTTTTTAATTACCCGTCAAGACCGTATAGGTCTAACAGGACGAAATGGTGCGGGTAAATCTACTTTGCTTAAAATTTTAGCAGGTAAGCAAAAACCTGATGTAGGTGAAGTAGCAGTTTCAGGTGATTGCACTATTGGGTATTTGCCACAAGAACTTGATCTAGAAGATAAGTACATTCTTCGAGAAGAAATGGAAAGAAGTATTCCTGAGATTGTTTATCTTGAGGAAACCATAGACCGAATTAATTTGGAGTTGACAACACGCACCGATTATGAAAGTGATGTCTATATGGAACTTATCCAAAAATTAAACGATGCAAACGACAGATATGGCATAGTAGGTGGCTACACTTTTCGTGCAGATATTGAACGCATTATGCTGGGCCTTGGTTTTAAAAGTACAGATTTTGAGGCGCATACTTCTACTTTTTCTGGAGGATGGAGAATGCGAATTGAATTGGCTAAATTGCTTTTACAAAAACATGATTTACTTCTATTAGACGAACCAACCAACCATTTGGACATTGAATCTATATTGTGGTTAGAAAATTTTCTAAAAGATTATCCGGGTGGAATTGTACTGGTAAGTCACGATAGAGCTTTTTTGGATCAGGTTACAAATCGCACTATAGAGCTTTCGCTTGGTAGGGCTTACGATTTCCCTGTTTCTTACAGTAAATATGTCGCCCTCAGACAGGAGCAACGTACACTTCAAATGGCCGCAAGAAAAAATCAAGAAAAGGAAATCAAACAAACTGAACAACTCATTGAGCGTTTCAGATATAAGGCTTCAAAAGCATCCTTTGCCCAATCGCTTATTAAAAAACTGGATAAAATGGATGTGATTGAGGTGGAAGAAGTTGATAATAAACAAATGAAATTCCGCTTTCCTCCTGCTCCGCGTTCTGGTAAAGTAGCCGTTCTCTGTGAAAAAGTTACTAAATCTTTTGATGTAAAAACAGTATTAAAAGGCATTGATTTAGAAGTAGAAAGACATGATAAAATTGCATTTGTTGGGCAAAACGGTCAAGGCAAATCCACTTTGGTCAAAATCATCACAGGTGCTTTACAAGCTGAAGGTAGCATCCAGTTAGGCCATAATGTTCAACTTGGCTATTACGCACAAAATCAAGCAGACGCATTAAATGGTGAGATTACACTACTTAAAACCATTGAGGACGCTGCGCCTGAAGAACTGAGACCTAGAGCAAGAGATTTACTTGGGGCATTTATGTTTAGCGGTGAACAGGTTGAAAAAAAGGTCAAAGTTCTTTCGGGGGGTGAAAAGGGGCGATTGGCTTTATGTAAATTATTACTTCAACCTATCAACCTCCT
This sequence comes from Chryseobacterium gleum, assembly GCA_945883565.1. Lineage (GTDB taxonomy): Bacteria > Bacteroidota > Bacteroidia > Flavobacteriales > Schleiferiaceae > RFXV01. The sequence continues at coordinate 43,689 of CAMCXO010000017.1, read as the reverse complement.
AATTATGGATGAACCGACAAACCATTTGGATATGCGAGCCAAAGATGTTCTGAAACAAGCTTTACTCAATTTTGATGGAACTTTAATTCTGGTTTCTCACGACCGAGATTTCTTAAATGGTCTTAGTACTAAAACATACGAATTTCGGGATGGCAAAATCAAATCATATTTGGGCGACATTCAATTCTTTCTAGACCAAAAACAGGCGGCTGATTTTAGACAAATAGAAAAGAAGAAAGAAGAAAAACGTGAAATAAAGCAGCAAAATCCTCTTGATAAAGCTTCAACTCTTCTTAAAAAGGAAAAGGAAAAGAGCTTAAAACAGCTAGAGAAGAGGCTTGATAACATCATGGTGGAATTGGAAAATGCTGAGGCCCTGTTGGCTGCATGGGATGCCCAATTAGCCGATTCAGATACGTTTAAAAAATTAAGTTCGGAAGAAGGGTTTTATGCCAAGTATGATGCTCAAAAAGCCAAAATTGCTACCTTAATAAGCAATTGGGAATCATGCGAAGCGGAGCTCGAAAAAGTCAAAGCGGAATTTGCATAAGCCTCGCTTACCTTCGCAGGCTACATGGAATTTAAGGAACACACCTTTGACAATGGAATTCGTTTGCTTTATAAACAAAGCCGCGGACCCGTTTCTCACTTGGCACTATTAATAAAAGCAGGCTCTCGCGACGAATTCGAGGAGGAGCAAGGAATGGCCCATTTTGTTGAACATTGCTTGTTCAAAGGCACTTCCAAAAGAAAAACTTACCATATACTTAGTCGACTTGACGATGTGGGAGGCGAATTAAATGCCTATACTTCCAAAGAGGAAACCACTCTCTATGCCACTGTACTTAAAAAAGATTATAAACGAGCCGCTGATTTATTGTGCGACATTGCCTTTCGCTCCACCTTTCCAGAAAAAGAGATTGCTAAAGAAGTGGATGTCATCATCGATGAAATCAATGCTTACAAGGATAACCCTTCCGATCTCATATTCGACGTTTTTGATGAGTTGCTTTTCCCAAGCCACAGTATGGGTAAGAATATCTTAGGAACTCCAGAGCATTTAAGGTCATTCAATAGAAACATGATTATTAATTTTACAAATCGCCTTTACCTGCCAGCCTCAACGGTTATAGCCAGTAGTTCTGCCTTAAGCTTTGAACGTGTGGTTAAAATTTGGGAACCGCTTGTAAACCAAATTCAACCAAAGGGCGATGCACCCTCAAGAGTAGGGTTTGAACCCTATTATGCTTCACAGAAACAAATGACAACGCCACAAGTACAATCCCATACTATTTTGGGGAATAGGGCTTATCCTATGAGCGATGACAAAGCCATACCCTTTCTTGTGTTGAATAACTTATTGGGAGGCCCTAGTATGAGTTCTAGATTAAATCTTCGTATTAGAGAACGTTTTGGACTTACTTACCATTTAGAATCTTTTTACCATCCATTTACAGACACCGGAATTTGGGGGGTTTACATGAGTACAGAGCCTAGTTTTAATGAACGGGTTCTGGATTTAGTCAACAAGGAACTACGCGATTTGAGAGTAAAAAAACTCGGTTTGGGACAACTTAACAGAGCCAAAAAACAACTTCAAGGGCAAATTGCCATTGGCCAAGAAAATCCCGGTAGCGCAGTAATTGGCGCAGCTAAGGCTTGGCTATGCACTGGGAAAATTGAACCACTTTCTCTGACTTTAGAACGCATCGCCTTGTTAAAAGCAGAGGAGCTTCAAGAGGTCGCTCAAGAAATTTTCGATCCAAATGCACTAAGTTTATTACACATTAAAGGTCATGGAGAGTCTAACTAACTCTTCATCAATTCAGTAATGCCCTGGTATCAAGTAAATCTCTAAGCTTATTGCCAATTGTCATAAAGCTCAATACCAACAAAACTATGAGTACGCCAGGAACAATGGCCAAGTGTGGTTTGCCCATAATAATATAAACATAATGATCTTTAATAATATTACCCCAAGAGGGTATTGGAGGTTGTGCCCCAAGGCCGAGAAATGATAACCCACTTTCGACCAAAATAGCTGAAGCAAAATTGGCTGAAGAAATAATTAACAATGGGGCTAATGAATTGGGTAAAACATGTTTATTAAGGACATAAAAATGTCTAAAGCCCATAATTCTAGCCGCTGTAACATATTCTCGCACGCTTTGATTTAATACTTCACCTCTTACTACACGGGCCACTTCTACCCACATTGTTAGACCGATAGCTACAAACACTTGCCAAAAGCCTTTGCCCAAGGCCAAAGTAAGAGCAATAACCAACAACAGGGTAGGAATACTCCATACCACTTGAAAAAACCAACTTACAATTCTGTCAATCCAGCCGCCATAATAACCGGCTAAAGCACCTAATGGCACTCCTATAAGCAAAGAAATAACCACGGCTATAAGGCCAGCAGCCAAGCTAATTCTGCTACCAATAAGGAGTCGGCTGTATAAATCTCTTCCAAAGCGATCACTTCCGAGGTAAAACACCCTGTTTTCGAGCTGAAATTCTACTGGTTTAGATATCTGCTTCCAGTTTTCTCCCTTATCCTCAAGACCAAATGGCAAGTATCTTATTTCTTTAGCACTATTAATACAAGAAGAGACCGGTATACTCTGATTAAATAAAGAATAGCCTCTAAAAATCGAGTTCACCTCTATTTCTTCTTTTTTTTCAAAATGTAAAATCAACACTTTAGTGCCCGGCTCTACCAAAGCCAAAGGAGCTAATACTTCATTAGCGAAAGGCTGCTTTACAGTACTTAAAGGATATGCAAAAACCGACAATAAAACAGCTAGTATTAAGAAAATCATTCCAAAGCGAGAAGTCCAATCCAGCCATAAGCCAGCTAAAATCCGCTTCATCACATCGAAGTAAAGAGTTCCTTAGCCCAATACAAATACAAATCTTTACCAAGCGATTCATTCCACTTTTCGCGCTCCTTTAATTTTTCGGTTTCATCTTTAAGAGAAATGACATCATCGGTTGGAATAGTCAATTTAAAAGGGCTATCCAATTTATACAGTCGTCTGAACGCTTTTGACTTCGCCAGTCTGGCATTTTGCCAATCGCTGTAATCCTCTAATTTTAAAGGCACTATACTTCCTTCTTTCAATTCGCGCATAAATTCAGCATGAAGTGAAATAGAGTCGAAGATAGCTTCATGTTTTATCCTTGTATGTATTATGCTTATTGCCTTTTTATATTTTTTCTGCCATTTGTCCTCTAATTTATAATTGGCCGGAGAAATTTCATCGTATTCTAATGGGTGACGTTGATCCTTTTCTCCATTATCAACCAACATGTATGCATCGGGTAGTATTAAATCAGAAACCACCCCTTTTAACTGAGTTGTCCCACCATTTATACGATAGTATTTTTGAATGGTCAATTTGAGAGCACCTAAAGGCTTGATGTCGCTTTGATATGTTGCTCTATCAAGATCGTATATATTTTGAACCGTGCCTTTACCAAAAGTTGCCGAACTGCCTACCACTATCCCGCGGCCATAGTCTTGAATTGCTGCCGCTAAAATTTCGCTTGCACTTGCACTAAATTCATTTACCATAACAACTAAGGGTCCATCATAATATACTTTTCCATCAGAATCAGCCAAAACTTTAGCGCTTTTGTTACTGGCTTTAACCTGAACTACAGGGCCTTGAGGTATAAATAAACCAACAATATCCACAACTGCTTCTAAAGATCCCCCTCCATTATTTCTAAGATCTAAAATGAGTCCACTAACATTTTCTTTGCTTATTTTGATAAGCTCTTGCTTCATGTCTTCGGCACAATTTCGATTTGAATTCTTGTAGAAATCAACGTAAAACTTAGGTAATTTGATGTAGGCTATTTTACCTTCTTCATTCTCGATTATAGCAGATTTCACAAAAGTTGCCTCCAATTCTACCACATCTCTTATGATTGGTATAACCTTTTTACTTCCGTCTAACTTCCTAACAGTTAACCGCACTTCGGTGCCTTTCTTGCCCCTAATAAGCTTAACAGCTTTTCGAATCGACATACCCACAACATCAATTGGTTCTTGCTCTTGTTGTCCAACCTGCAGAATAACATCTCCCGCTTCTAATTCGCCTTGTCGCCACGATGCACTGCCTGAAATAATTTTATCGATGGTTATAAACTCTCCTTTTTGCAAAAGTTGGGCGCCGATTCCCTCAAACTGCCCACTCATTTCAATTTCAAACTCTTCATTCCGTTGTGGAGGGAAATATTCGGTATGGGGGTCATAATATCCTGTTATTGCATTCATATACAAGCCCATCCAATCTTCAGAACGCATATCTTTTAGCTCATCGAACCATTCTTTATGTGCTTCTAGTTCCCGCTTGCGGGCATCAGCTTCAATTACATCAAAAGGCTGAGATTCTGATTTTGGGAGGCTATCGGTTTCGCTTCGATTCTGCTCTTCCAAACGGTCGTAAACCCTTGCCAAAACCCGACTTTTCAAATATTGCCGCCAAACCTCCTTCAATTCGTCATCATTAACTGCAAACTGGCGTTTTTCACCATCACTTTCAAAATTTTCGCTTACTGTGAAATCAAAGGGTTTGTCGAGAATTTCTTCAACGAAACCATAAGCCTGACTAATTCTTTGACTTAAAATCTCCTGACTTAAATTGAAAAGCTCTGGATGTCCTGTTTTCAGCTCGTCGTCTATGCGGCTTTCATATTCCTTCAAACGTTGAATATCTCTTTGCGTAAAAAAGCGTTTCCCATTGTCAAGATCACTAATGTATTCATTGAAAACCACTTTTGAAAAATCGTCATTAACGTCTCTCGGACGGAAGTGATTAGTGTTCAAAATTTCGTAAACAAGATTTAATAAAACCTTATTTTTCTCCTGAATAGGAAATGGCCAGTAAAACCCGGCGATCACTGCCGACAAAACAACAATTGCTACCCATAGGTAGCGGTACAAAACACGCATGTAAGATTTGATTTTAAGCAAGTAAACGAAATTAGAACAAAGCTTGCATTTAACTGTGGCTAATTATCTTCATTTTAACAAAAGAAGCTTTTTATTGTTCCTTGGTGGCTCAAAACAATAAGGTGCAATTAACTAAGCATTCGTTTAAATTTGCGGCCCTAAAGAAGGAAAATGTTTTTGGCAGCCCTTGCTTCGGTGCTTTTTGCCGTTATATTAATTGCCTATTGGCGAAAGTTGGTACTTCAATTTATGTATTTGAATTTGAAAGCGCATGAAAAACAAGCGAGCCAATGGAAGTTTCTAAGCACTAAGCTGCCTAAAGAAATTGCTGAAAGAAGAAGTCAGGCCATTTTATTATTTCCTTTTTTCTACGGTGTTAGCCGAGAAGATGAAGGACACGAACTCAATGTTATCAAAAACCGAATTCGAAATATTCATTTCGCAATCTATTTTGCATTTAGCCTTATTATTATATTGGGCTTAATGATGAAAGGCCCTTCAAATTTCACCAAGTTTTGAGCTTATACAGAATTCAGGCCATAGAATTTGTTCGTGCGCCCATTTTCTCGAAAATAACTCAAGCTGGCCAAGAGCTCCAACAAGAAGTTTATGTTGTTGGAGGCTATGTTCGAGATTGTCTTCTTAAGCGAGAAATGCCAAGCGATATCGATTTTGTTACTCTTGGCAGTGGTATCGAATTGGCTAAGAAGTTATCTTCGAAACTTGGTACAAACTCTCAAGTCCATTTCTTTAAGAATTTTGGAACCGCCATGCTTCATTATCAAGGCATGGAATTAGAGTTTGTTGGTGCTAGAAAAGAGTCCTACGATAGAAGTTCTCGCAAACCAGTTGTAGAAGATGGTAGCCTCGACGATGACCAAAAACGACGCGACTTTACAATAAACGCCTTAGCCATAAGTCTAAATCCTCAAAATTACGGGCAACTAATTGATCCTTTTAATGGAATTGGGGATTTGGAAAATCGCATCATTCGAACGCCATTAAGTCCTGATAAAACATTTTCAGATGATCCATTGCGCATGCTACGTGCAGTTCGTTTTGCATGTCAACTTGAATTTCATTTAGAGACCGAAACCAAACAGGCATTATCGCGAAACGCGCATAGATTGGAAATAATTAGTGCAGAGCGAATTATTGAAGAATTTCAAAAAATTATGAATAGCAACAAGCCCTCCATTGGGCTAGGGCTCCTATTTGAAAACCAACTTCTTCATCAGTTCTTCCCAGAATTGGTTGCTTTGCAAGGCGTCGATGAGATGGAAGGCCAATTGCATAAGGATAACTTTTACCACACGTTAGAAGTCGTTGATAATGTTGCTAAAAGAAGTTCAAACGTTTGGCTGAGGTGGGCTGCACTTTTGCACGACATTGGCAAACCTATAGTGAAACGATTTGACCCTAAATTAGGCTGGACCTTTCACAATCACGAATATGTTGGCGGTAAAATGTTAAGCAAAATTTTTCATCGCTTACGTTTAAATAATGGTGAGCCTTTAAGGTTTGTTCAGAAATTGGTTCAGCTGTCATCCAGGCCAGTGGTACTTTCACAAGAAATCGTAACCGATTCGGCAGTAAGACGTTTACTTTTTGAGGCTGGAGACGACATCGACGACTTAATGTTACTTTGTGAATGCGACATCACAACCAAAAATCCAAAACGAAAAACACGGTACCTAAAGAACTTTGAGCTGGTTCGCGAAAAACTTGTAGAAGTCGAAGCCTTAGACAAGCTTCGCAATTGGCAACCGCCCATTGACGGTGAATATATTATGCGTCTTTTCGGATTAGGACCCGGAAAGGAAATCGGAATTTTAAAAACTGCCATTAGAGAGGCCATTCTTGAAGGAGAAATAGCCAATAACCTTGAAGCAGCACACTCCTTTTTAATAAAAAAAGCCCATGAAATGGGCCTAAAACCTTTATAAACTATGCCAACCGCTTTTACCATTCGAGCCATATTCGATAGCCCCAAAGACGTATTTAGAGATGTTTACATTTCAAAGGAAGCCACTTTGCTAGATTTACACCATTGGCTTATAAAAGCCTTTGAATTGAGCCCTGGAGAAATGGCCTCTTTCTACCGTTCAGATGATGAATGGCAACAACTCGAAGAAATACCACTTGAAGATATGGGTGATGGAGTCCATATGGCCTCTTCACAGATTCATTTTTTACTAAGTAAAAAAAACGCCCGGGCCCTATGGGTATATGACTTTATGGCAATGAACACTTTTTACTTGGAAGTGTTAAAAATAGAGGATGTTGAAGAAATTAAGTCGAAAATCACCTTCAGATATGGCGAGATGCCCGAGGCGGGATCAACAGAAAGCAATGATTTCGAACTAGATGAAGAAGATTTCGACGATTCAATGTGGAACTCTGATGACTTGGATGAAGGCTTTGGTGAAGACTTTGACCCAGAAGAACGTGCTTAAATTGAAGCCACAAATGGTCTCACTTCTTCCTCATTTTGGCCCCTAGAATTAATGCGCTAGAATTACCTTAGACGCACGTTGGATACCATCGATAAAATCAAATTGCCTATTAAGGCTGAAATGTCGGAATTTGAAAAAACATTCCGGAAATCGCTATCGAGCCATGTGCCTTTACTCGACCACATTACCCATTATTTGGTTCGCAGAAAAGGGAAACAGTTGCGGCCAATTTTAGTGTTTCTTTCCGCAAAACTGTATGGACAAATTGGAGATACCAGCTACAGAGGTGCGGCCTTTCTTGAAATGATTCATACTGCCACATTGGTACACGATGATGTGGTTGACGACGCCAATCTAAGAAGGGGCTTTTTCAGTCTAAATGCCCTTTGGAAAAACAAAATAGCTGTATTGGTAGGCGATTATTTGCTGGCAAAAGGGCAACTTTTGGTTGTAGATCATGGCGAGTACCACATCTTGCAATTGGTGAGCGATGTCGTTCGAGAAATGAGTGAGGGAGAACTCCTTCAAATAGAAAAGGCCAGAAGGCTAGATATTGACGAGCAGGTTTATTACGAAATCATCCGACGTAAAACCGCCTCTTTAATTGCTGCTTGTTGTGCAGTTGGTGCCTCCTCTTGTGGAGCAACTACTGAAGAAGTGATGTATATGAAAACATTTGGCACCAAATTGGGAATGGCCTTTCAAATTAAAGATGATTTATTCGATTATCAGGCGGTAAATAGAACTGGCAAACCTAGTGGCATAGACATAAAAGAACAAAAAATGACACTACCACTCATTTATGCTTTACAACAAGCCGGCAATTCGGATAAAAGACGCATCATTCAAACCATTAAGCGCCATCACAACGATCCAAAAAGGGTTGCCGAGGTAGTAAACTATGTGAACCACAGTGGAGGAATCGCCTATTCAGAAAAGATTATGATGGACTTCAAGAACCAAGCACTCCAAATGCTCGAAAAGTTCCCGAGTTCTGAAACTCTAAACAGTTTACGCCTTTTAGTAGATTATGTGATAGAACGCAAAAAATAACTGTATATTGAGGTATGGCCCGAATTTCAACCTCAAGTATTTCTAAAATATTCGATACAGTTCGCATCGAAGAGATTATTGGCGATTTCGTTCAACTTAAACGTGCCGGTTCTAATCTAAGAGGCCTGAGTCCTTTTACGCAAGAAAAAACGCCATCGTTTTACGTGGTGCCCTCAAAGCAAATTTTCAAAGATTTTAGTTCCGGAAAAGGCGGTACCGCCGTTACCTTCTTAATGGAATACGAGCAAATGACCTATCCCGAAGCCCTTCGGTATTTGGCCAAACGCTACGGAATTGACATAGAAGAAGACGAAAGCCCTAATGAAGAGGCACAAATGGCGACTCAATTGCGTGAGCAGTTGTTTCTTATTCAAGATTTTGCTAAAGAATACTTTAAAAACAACCTCTGGCACACAGAAAAAGGCCGCGCTATAGGTCTAAGCTACTTCCAGGAAAGGGGATTTGAACCTGAAACAATACGCAAATTCGACTTGGGATATAGTTTTCCGGAAATTGACGGATTTATTCAAACAGCCCGGAAAAAAGGTTACGCAGACGACATTTTGCTCAAGGCTGGATTGATTCAAGAAAGACAAGGTAAAGGTTTGGTGGATTTGTTTAGAGGACGCGTGATCTTTCCAATTCACAGCCTTACAGGCAGAATCGTGGGTTTTGGAGGTCGAATCCTAGAAAGTAACTTAAAAGCGCCCAAATATGTAAACTCTCCTGAAACCGAAATTTACCACAAAGGAAAATTGCTTTATGGCCTTTTTCAAGCCAGAAAATACATCGTTCAAACCGATAAATGTTATGTGGTTGAGGGTTATACCGATGTGATGTCAATGCATCAGGCCGGAATTGAGAACACTGTTTCTACTTCGGGAACTGCGCTTACAACTGACCAAATTAGACTTATAAAACGGCTTACTTCAAATATCACCTTTTTGTTCGACGGCGATCCAGCTGGTATTCGAGCAAGTTTAAGAGGAATCGATTTAGTGTTGCAAGAAGGCATAGCCGTTAAAATTGCCCTTCTCCCAGATAAACATGACCCCGACAGCTTTGCTAAGGCACATGGCAAACATGGTGTTGAATTATTTTTAGCAGAAAATGAACGCGATTTTATACGTTTTCGTTGCGATTTACTTAAAGAAGATTCAAAAGGCGATCCGATAGTTTTTTCAAAACTAATCGGAGAACTTATAAACTCCATTGCCCTTATTCCAAATGATGTAACCCAATCGCTCTATTTGCAGTTGGCAGCCCGTGAAACGGGAATGGAAATACACTTATTACAAAATGAGCTTTATAAAGCCACTCAACGATTAAATCTCGATAAGGAACGTGAAGCCAGACGAGCAGGCCAAATAACAACAATTGGTGGTGAATCAACTTCTATAAATTCGTCACCATCGCCAAATGAAACGCATTCCGATCTTCTAGCTGTTGATGATAAGCATCCGGTTGAAAAAGCCATACTCGAATTGATGCTGCAGCACGGTTACAAAAAAATAGAAGTGGTTTTTGAACAAGAAGAAGATGGTGTTCAATCTGCTGTACCCCAAACGGTCACTGTAACACAATATCTTCTTGAAGAAATGATTGCAAATGGATTGGAATTTCGTTCACCGGAATACAAAGCCATTTTACGCCTTATTGAAGATGCTTGGTTAAAAGGGAAAGACATTCTTACAGCCGATGACTTTATTCAACTTCAAAACCAAAACGACGAGCCGAAAGGATTGGATGAACTTTTGGCAGGAATGCTGTTCAATCGATATAAACTAAGCGATTGGGGGCGCAGAGAAGTTTATGTTAGAGATCCTGACTTACAGTTATATGAGGTCTGTAAAGACTTTATTTTGAGGCTTATGCTCGAAAAGCTCGATCTCTTATTTCAAGACACCCAAATTTCTTTAGAAACCGAAAGCCTTGAAGAAGATCAATTACAAATTGTAAAAAACTACCTGGATAGAAAGCGACGTTTGAAACAGAGGCTGAATTGGGTGGTATCTTCATAAAAAAAGCCCCTTTTAAGGAGCTTTTCTTTTTTGTTCAACTTAATCTTTTACTACCTACTTCTTTTATTCCAGCCGACCAACACACTTAGTCTTGTATTGTCGCGTCCGGGTATAACAGCGATATTCACAGGGAAATTCATGTATCCGCTTTTAAAAGTATAGCCACCGGCAATTACAAAACCATTACCTGTGAGGCCAACATTAGGACCAAAACCAAATTCCCAACCTTCATAGGTTCTAAATCCAACTAAAAAATTGGCACTTGGTAAGGCCAAGCCTTGTTCTAAACCCGCTATTATGGGAATAAATTCGATTAAACCAGCGCTGCCATCCTCGGTTTGGAAATACTTCCATTCAAACTGCCAGCCAAACATACTGAGCATTGGGTTGATTCGACTTCCTTCCGATAAGCCAAACTCGCCTTCTTTTAAAACCGGCGATTGATTAAGATAGGTAAACCCTACTCTGGGTCCATTAAGCTTAAGAGGTGCAATGGTAGGCACATCATTGTGCTCAATAATAGGTACCACTTGTGCTTGTAGACCTAGTACCAACAAAATGGCAATAGACAAAGCAATTGTTTTCATGATTTTGGTGTTTTGATTAAACAGGGCAAAGGTGAAAAGAGGGTAATGTGAACAAAAACGGATATTAGAAAGTCCTTTACAGAAAATTGCGAAAAACGCAAATTCTTCAAATAAACATTACATTAGTTGATTGACAATTACGTTTAACCCCAATCCATGCGAAATAACCTACGATATTAATGAAGCACCAAGATGCACTAATTTCAATTTTGGTTCACTCTGCTGGAGGAAATAGTAAATTGTCTTCTGATTTAGTTGATATTTTATCAATGAGCAAAGATGCGGTTTACAGAAGGTTGAGGTTAGAAACCGCCTTTAGTTGGGATGAGGTAATAAAAATGGCTAATCATTACAAGCTATCGCTTGATGGTTTTTTAAACGAAAAACTGAATTCGGTTTCTTTTGAACGAAGTCCATTTATAGATAAGCCTCTGGCGTTTATGGAGTATTTAAAACGGAGCTTGACCGAACTTGAAATTTTATCTGGAAGAGAGGACGCACATCTCGTCTATTCTGCCAAAGACATCCCCATTTTTTATCAATTTGGCTACGAAAAAATGGCGCGCTTTAAAATGCGAACCTGGATGCACAGCTTGTACAGTTTTAATTTACACGATCGTAGTTTTGAGTCGGCTGTTAATGATGAGATGCTACAATTGGCTAAAAAACTTCACCAGATTTATGTGCGAATACCGTGTACCGAAATTTGGAATGAAACCAGCATTCAAAGCTTGATTAATCAAATGTGGTACTATTTCGAGGCCGGCTTGTTAAGCCTAGAAGAGTCTTTTGAAATTATAAATGAATGCAGAAACATGCTGATGCGTATCAATGCAGAAGCTGAAATGGGCTCGCGTTCAACCCCTCAAGACATTCATACACCTTCGTATACAAAATTTGAAATGTACTATCAAGATATTCTGCTGATGGATAATCACATCTTACTCAGACTTGAAAGTCAAAGTCGATTGTTCTTGTCTTGGGGTGGATTGAACTTTATAAGAACAGAAGACCCCAAAATGGTGAGCGATATGGAACGCTATTTAGAAGGTCAATACAAGCGTTCAACTTTAATTAGCCGTGTTTCGGAAAAGGAAAGAAACCGATGGAAACGGTTGGCGTTTGAAAAACTTGATAAACTCGAACGGAAAATTCAATCAGAATAAACTAAGCCCGTTTTGAGCGCTCCCATGCCGCCGATTGTTTGCCTCGCCGCCAGCGCAAAAAACCAGCAAAAACCGCATAATTCATCATACTGAAGTAAAATGGAACATAGTTGATTCCATTTTTTCTATTGTTGAGGGCGTCTTTATAGCCCCATGCGGCCAAAGCATAAAAGAGTAATTGTGCTGAAAAAAGAACACTGTAAACAATAGACTCTCTTAAAATTATAGCATTTAAAACAAATAAAATCGGCAAAGCCAATGCCGCCAATGACCATCTTAATACCCTGTGACTGATATACATAAAGCTTAATACAGGGTCTGGCCATGGCAATAAAATGGCTTTTAGTCTACTCATACTTTGCCAACCTCCAGCCGCGATACGCACTTTTCTTTTAAGTTCTTCTTTGAAATTAGCCGATGGTGTTTCCATGGCATAAGCCTCTGGTTCGTAAATGAATCGGTAGCCTTTCGCTGCAATCCGCATTGACTGCATAAAATCGTCTAAAATACTATCTGTCTCTAAGTCAGTCCACAATTCGCTTCTAAAACTCACCAATTCCCCGGCCGCTCCAACTATGGTTTTCAATTCCGAGTCAAGCTTTTTAAGTGTACTTTCATACTTCCAATAAAGCCCCTCACCTGCCCCACTTAGTTCAGCATTAAACGTTGATATTACGCGCTTTTCGCCAGAAACGCCGCCCACCTCTTTAATGGCGTAATGCCTAACCAACTTCCGAATCGCTTCTTTATTTAAAAGCGTATTGGCGTCACTAAAAACCACAAAAGGAGCTGTATTTAACTTCATTGCACGGTTTTGTGCGGCTGCCTTTCCGGCTCGTCCATCTTGGTGCCAAACTTCTATGCCCTTTATTTGGCTTAAAATATGCGTAGTTCTATCGGTACTGCCGTCTGTTATAAATGCAATACGCAGTTTGTTTTTTGGGTAATCAAGCTCCAAACTATTGTTGGCCTTTTCCCTAATAAAATCTTCTTCATTATAACAGGGAATAATTAAACATACCTCTGGCTCAAAATCAGGGTTCTCTGTTTTTGCTTTTATAAATAATCGCTTTATTTTAACCAATACCAGCAATAAAATACCATAACCCAAATAGGTATAGAATACCAAAGTAAGCAAAATCCAAAATAAGTACTCAAAAATATCCATAAATTTCGATCAGTATGTTCGTTTTTTTTGCGGGAAAAAGTATTCAAAAAAGGGCTTCATGTCTTTTTGAAATCTGTATACAAAAGCCTTCCAAAGACTTCCTTCTTTTAACGTCCTGCGCATGGAGGTCCAAACCATTCCTCTACGGCTAATAACTATTTTAATTTTCCCTAGCCGTCCAAGTTCCCAAGCTAATGTACCGTCAGAGCCTCGAACCACATTTAAATCATATCCGCCAACTTCCATTGCCTTTTCGCGCCTATAAGCCATGGTACCCCCCATACAAACCAAATGAGGACGCTGTATCACTTTGAGAATTAAACTTATATGCTTTGCTATCTGATAAAACCTCAAAGACCAAGGGTGATCACCTTTATCCGTATAAAAGGCATAAAGACCAGAAGTGCAAACCACGTTGGTATCTTTAAATGGTTCGGTCATGGCTTCCACCCAATGTGTTGGGTAAAGGGTATCGGCATCTCCTGATATTACAAATTTACCTTTGGCATGCAATAGACCGGCTTGTCGTGCAGCAGCATAGCCTTGACGAGCTTCAAATACATATTTTGCCCCACTTCTTCTTATAGTTTCTGCTGTTAAATCAGTAGAATTGTTATCAACTACAATTATTTCTATGGGAACTTTGGGCCTTAAGGCACTTAAAGAGTCCAAAGTTGAAAGAATATTTAACTCTTCGTTAAACGCAATTATAACAATAGAAACGGTTGGATTTTCACTTTGAAGCAACGATATGCCTTTATGAATATCAAGAACTTCTGAATCCTTTAATGATTTAAGTCCTTTGCCAAGATAACGTCGCCTAATTCGCAAATCTTTAGGCATTCTATAGCTCGGAATCATAGTTCTTGGCTTTTGAAGTGGTTTAGCAAGGGATATTTGCTCAATTGTAGATTTAGTGGCTCAGACATGTATTGCTTTTATATCGAGTCTACGCTCAAACAAAAATATAGACAAAATCTTCATTTTTCCACATCTTTTTTGCTCAAAATCTATTACCGTTTAGTTTGTTTCGTTAAAAGTTCCCCAAACTGTTTTAAATCTCGGTTCATTCTAATTTTGAAAGCCTCCCAAAGGGTTCCATCTCCCATCGTTCTTCGCATACTGGTCCAAACCATTCCTCTTCGTCCTTTCAGGATGACGATTTTCCCTGTTTTCGCTAAATACCAAGCCAAAGTCCCATCTTCGCCTCGTATTTCACCCAAACTCACATCATAGCCTCCCACTTCTAATGCTTTAGACTTTCTATATGCACTGGTTCCTCCCATACAAACCAAATGCGGACGCTTAAACTTTTTTAACCAAATGCTTAAATGTTTAGCAATTTGAAACAAACGCAAGGCCAAAGGACGTTTAACTGAAGGCAGGTAAAAGGCATACAAGCCAGAAACAAAAGCCACATCTTTATTCTTGAAAGGCGCCAACATCGAATTAACCCAAAACTCCGGATAAAGCGTATCGGCATCTGCACTTAAAACAAACTCACCAACCGCATTATTCAAGCCAGCCTGCCTGGCAGGAGCATACCCCTGGGTACCTTCAAATACATATTGAACACCTAAACGTTTTATAGTTTCCGCAGTCAAATCG
This sequence comes from Chryseobacterium gleum, assembly GCA_945883565.1. Taxonomy (GTDB): domain Bacteria; phylum Bacteroidota; class Bacteroidia; order Flavobacteriales; family Schleiferiaceae; genus RFXV01. The sequence goes on along the minus strand of CAMCXO010000017.1, from coordinate 28,667 downwards.
CTCGAATTATTGTCAACTGCAATTATCTCGATTCTTTTATCCGTTTTAAGTCCTGACAAACTATCAATAGTCGCAACCAAATTGCGTTCTTCATTCCATGCAATTATAACTATTGAAACTTCTGGATTAGGACTCTGAAGAGCCAAGATGGATTCGCAAATGGCCTTAACATTTTCATCGCCAATTTCATTAATGGTTTTTCCTAAAAACCGCATACGATGATGCAGATGTTTAGGCATTCGATAGCTTGGAATCATATTATACTTTGGTAAACTTTTTTTACATCTAAAGCCGTATCCATCCAGTGAAAATTTGAGGCTCTAATTAGGCCTTTTTTTATAAACTCTCCCCTTAAAATAGGGTCATGTGCAATGGCCATTATAGAACTTGCGATATCATCTATGTTTTCAGGATCAACCATTAAAGCTGCATCGCCGGCTACTTCTGGCATTGAGGCTCTGTTTGAAGTAATAACAGGAGCCCCACATGCCATACCTTCCAAAATTGGAATTCCAAAGCTCTCGCGAAGCGAGGGATACAACATGCATTGCGCCTCCGACATCACCACAGGTAAATGCTGGTTTTCTATATAACCCGGAAAATGTAAGCGGTCTTTAACTTTACTATACAATTCGATTCCCATTAAGTCTTCTGCAACTTTTTGCTCTAAATCGGCCACAACCAAATGCCAATTGTGAATGCCCTTTTCCAAACTTCGAGCAAATCCCAATAAAGTGTTCTTTGTGTTTTTCTTAGGATCCGTGTTTCCTAAAAACAATGCAAAATATTTAGGTAACTTATAAAGCTTTCTTACACTTTCAATTTTAGCGTCATTAATTTCAGGCCTGAAATGTTCACCTACGCCATTTAAAACGACAATTAAGCGATTAGAATCAAGTTTGCGAAATCGCTTCAAGAAATTCCCCCTTTCATACTCTGAAACAGTTATAATTTTTTTTGCTGTTTTCAACAATACACCTACAACCAAACGCCTGTAAAAATTGCCGAATTTTTGATACGAAGTATACCCCTTTTGACTCAATGGATTTTTCTCAAAAAATATAATATCATGAATGGTAACAACCAATGGAACTGTACTGAAAATAGGTGCCGTATTAGAGGTGCAATGCAATACATCTAAATTGTACTTCTTACAATAAATGGGCAGCATTATTTGCTCCCATATCATATAAGGCGCTTTAAACTGAACTAGAGTGAAATTATGACTTGTCTCAATAATATGTTCATTCTCACCACTGTTTACAAAAATGAAATAGTCGTTCTCATTATCAATTAACTGTAAATGCTTGATAAGCTCGAGCGCTACGAAGTCCATTCCGTGCTTTTTACTTCTAAAAATTCGCTGGGCTTCTATTCCGATTCTCATAATTTAATTCACTAAATTCCAATACACTCCTTTAAAAAAAGGACCGATTAAATTGAATTGGCGTTTGATTAAAAGCGTAATCAAGTTCTTGGGAATGCTCACAAATGTGAAGAAAATCATCGCAATAATACGCTCCCAGAAAGAGAAATTCCGACGGGCAAATAACAATCGGTTTCTCGTTAGGTAATACATTTTCAATGGGCTGGCTCTTCCTACCGAAACAGATTCCTTGTGATGAATGAGCGAATTTCCAACGTATACAATCTGAAATCCGGCCCTTTGAATACGATGGCACCAGTCAAGCTCTTCGTAATACAAAAAATAATCGTCAAACATCCAACCCACATCGTTCATAGCGTCTCTCGAAACCAACATACAAGCTCCATGAATATATGCCGTTAGTCTAGTGTCATTGTATTGCCCCTCGTCTTTTTGCATACTTCCAATTCCGGCATTTCGTATGGTAAACGGATTTATGGGCGTGCTACCTGCATACTGAATTAAACCCGGAACATCATAAAAGTGAATTTTTGGGCTAGCCATGCCCACTTTAGGGAATTGCGAAAAAACATCAACCAATGGTTCTAAAAAATCGGGCTCAACCTCCACATCATTATTTATAAATAGAACAAATTCGCCATGGCAATGGGGCAAGCCGTAGTTATTTCCGCCGGCAAAACCTAAATTTTCACCGGTTTCGAGATAAGTTATACTTGGATAACGCTGCTTAATTACTGAAGGATTGTCGTTCACACTGCCATTATCAACCACCACTATTTCAAAATTGGGATAAGAAATTTTCAATAAAGACCTGATTAAATCGCAGGTTACCGCCGATTGATTGTAATTAACCGTAAGAATACTAACCAAGGGTGCTTGCATGGCCTGAAGGATTGAATCAAAAGTATGGAAAGACAGCTGAGTACAAAGGCAATCTTCCTATTTTTGTTGCATGCGGAAAATATTATATCTGATAGCAGTAATCTGCCTGCAAATGCCTCTCTCCGGGCAAACCCGAGAAAATGAGCCTGTGCTGGAAATCTTCCCAACCCCTATTGCAGTGATGCAACACGATGTTGTAGGCTGGATGCGCACGGTAGATGGCCTTTGGAAATCAGAAAATAACACCATTCCAAGGCGGTTTAGCCGCTTTGATGATGAAAAATACGCCATGCCCGACAATGCATTGGGGCAAGACAATTTGATAAAGCTCGAAGTTTACGATGCGGTGCACAAAGGGGAGAGGGTTTGGGTTTTCGTGAAGTACACGCGCAATGGCGATTTTAAGTACCGTGGGAGGCGAAAAGGGTGGAAAAAATGGACCGACGCATACTTTTATTTGGTTTATCCTAATGAATTTTTAAAGGTTCAAGAATCCTTAACCGACTCCATACCGCATATTCTTAAATTCGATTTAATTTATTCAGGGCATTTGCATAAATTAAACAAAAAAGCAGTTGCGCCTGAAATATTAAAGCATGTTCGCTATACCAATAATTTCAATCGACAGATGGTTATTAACATACAATTATTTAGAGATCAAGATGTAGCCAGATTCATGATTTGCAGCATGCACAAGGTTTTCCCTGAAATTGAAGGTGTAGTACAAGATTTCACAGTAAAAGGAAAGTCGATTTATGGACGTCCTATGTTGTTCGATTATTTCTATTACGAAACCAGTTTGTCTAACTTGCGTCAAGTCATTCCCATTCAATAAATGAGTGATTATTCGCATTTATACCGCAGGCAAACCGGAAAAGAGCTTTTGCCATATTTGCGTTGGGGATTAATAGCCGCTTTGGCGGCCGTATTAATTGCGAAAGGAGGCATTTTAGGTGGTGCTCTATTGTTTGGATTGCCTTTTGGCGTCGCTCTTGTTATTGTTTCTTTTCAAAGCCCTAAATTGGGATTGTGGCTCATTTTCTTTTACGGTTTTATTATTTCAGTTGTTACGCGCTATTTCCCTATTTTCCCTTGGGGAATAGGTGCCGATGTTAGCCTTTTGGGATTGCTATTAATTATATTCTTTAAGTACTTCAAAACCATAGATTTTATTAAAGTTTTTAGCAATCATTTCGTTTTACTTATGTCGATTTGGTTCATTTATATGTTCTTGGAATTATTTAACCCTTTAGCGCCAAACTTTCAAGGCTGGTTTTTTGCCATGCGAGGAATTGGTTTGTATCAGTTTTTCATCGCTGTTATTGGTATAGTATTGCTTAAAAACCGCCACGATTTTTTTGTTTATACCAATATTTATTTTGTAATGTCGCTCATAGCCGTGGTTTGGGGTTGGAAACAATTAACCTTCGGAGTATCGAGCACCGAGCAAGCCTGGCTGGATGCAGGCGAACACCGAACCCATGTACTGTTTGGAAAACTAAGGGTGTTTTCCTATTACTTCGACGGCGGAACCTTTGGTTCGGCCATGGGGCAAGTTTGTATAACGGCTCTTGTTTTGGCATTGGGTCCTTTTCCCAAAAGTTGGAGGGCTTTTTACTTTATTACGGGGTTATTAGGATTCTATGGCATGGTGATTTCTGGAACACGTGGTGCTCTGGCTGTGCCTGTTTTAGGGGGTTTGGCCTTTTTGGTGATGACGCGTAATGTGCGACTCGTCGTGATAGCGGCCTTCGTCCTTTCGTTTGGATACGTCTTTTTGCGTTATACCTATATTGGTCAAGGCAATTATCAAATAGCCCGATTGCGCACAGCCGTTGACCCCAACGATGCATCACTTTTGGTGCGCATAAATAACCGAGCCCGACTAACAGAATATCTTAAAGGAAAACCATTTGGTGGTGGCATTGGTTCAACCGGTTCGTTTGGACAAAGATTCGCGCCCGGAACTTGGCTGGCCGATTTTGCCCCCGATGGTCTGTATACGCGTATTAGAGCCGAAGCCGGGGTAATTGGTAAATACTTGTATCTAGGCATTTGGCTGTACTTACTGGCAAGGTCTCTGCTTCTTGGAATTAAACTTCCAGAAGGGGAAAATAAATACATAGTAATGAGTATTGTAGCCGGATATGCAGGCGTTTTGGCTACCAACTATGGCAATCCTATTATGACCCAATTCCCTGTTAATCTGATCACTTTTATGGGCTTGGCCTTCATTGAGGTCATTTTCTTCTGGGACGAAGATGGGAATCTCATTCCGGGTTCAGATATCCCCGTTGCCAATTTACTGGATGCCGATGGAAAAGACGTTGACAACAACGCATAATTTCAACTTTGGAACCCGGTCTCTATGAATAAATCATAGACTAAAGCTAAAGTTCAATTTTCAATATTATTAAATCGTTTTAAAATAGTCAATCTATGGTAAATATGCCAAGATTATACTTTGTTGAATATCATGGTCATTGAGTTATTAACATTTGTCTATCAGCCTATACTATTAAAGAGAACTTTACATTCAAAGCGAATTGCCTTAATACTCGGGCATTAGCTTCACCTCCAAACAAAAATTCAACATTATGTCGAAAATGCACTTTTTGGGCAAACTGTTGCTTGTTGGGGTTTTGATTCTAAGCTTCCCCATACGAGCCCAGTACAAGCTCACCATTCTCCACAACAACGACGGAGAGTCGAAACTAATTAATGCCGGTAGTTCGGCGGCCAACTTTGGGGGCATTGCCCGCTTCAAGGCTTTGCTCGATACTGTTCGCTCACTCGAATCGGCTGCAGGTAACGCAGTGGTTATGTTGAGCTCTGGCGATAACTATTTGGCGGGTCCAAACTTTGCCGCTGGTTTAAATCGCCAAAACGGGCCTTTATACGACGCCATGGCCTTGGCTGCCATCGACTACGATGCCATTTGTTTAGGTAACCACGATTTCGATTTTGGTCCAGGCGTTTTAGCGCGTATGGTTAACGATGTGAATGGAATTAACCCCACTCCATTTTTAAGTGCCAATTTGGACTTCAGCTCAGAGCCTATCCTGTCGCCATTAACCAACAATGGCCGAATTGCCAAGAGCACTGTAGTTACCAAAAACGGTCAGCAAATTGGCATCATTGGTGCCACCACAGTGGCTTTGCCAAATATTTCTTCTCCTGGCAACGTGGCCATATTGCCTAATGTAGCCGCCGAAGTTCAGGCCGAAGTAGATGCCCTTACTTTAATGGGCGTTAACAAAATAATTTTAATTGCCCACCTTCAAACCATTCAGGAAGATACTGCTTTGGTGCGTCAGTTGCACAATGTTGACGTGGTTATTGCCGGCGGAGGCAGCGAATTATTGGCCAATCCGGGCGCTCTTTTGGTTCCAGGCGATGGCCCAATAGCCGCACCCTACCCCTTGTTGATTGCCGACGCCAACAACCAGCAAGTGCCTATTATAACCACCCCTGGTGAGTACAAGTATTTAGGTCGCTTAGAGCTAACCTTCGACAACGCGGGTAACATTACCAATATTAACACCGCTACCTCTAATGTGCTTCGTGTGGCAGCTTTACCAGAAATGGGCGGAGTAGTACCCGATGCGGTAATGCAAACCACCATAGTCGATTCAATTAATGCATACGTAAACAACCTAAACTTAAATGTTATCGCCCAAAGCCAAGTGGCTTTAGATGGTCGCCGTCCCGTTGTACGTGGAATCGAATCGAACTTAGGTAATTTGGTGGCAGATGCTATGTTGTGGCAAGCCAATCAAAATGCAGCTTCTTTTGGCGCTCCGGTGGCTCAGGTAGCCTTACAAAATGGTGGTGGAATAAGAAACAACAACATAATTGCAGCCGGTAACTTCACCGAGCTCAACACCTACAGCATTCTGCCCTTTGGAAACTTCGTGAGCATTGTAGAAAGTGTTACGCCTGCTCGTTTTAAGGAGCTTATGGAAAACTGTGTATCGGCCTCTAAAGGCGGTGCCAACAGTGGCGATGGACGATTTGCTCAAGTAGCTGGCTTCTCTTTTGTTTGGGACACCACTGCTACCTCTTTGGCCTACGACCCTATTACAAATGCCTTAACTCAAGCTGGTAGCCGTATCTGGGAAATTCGTCTAAACGATGGAACCTATATTGTTCACAATGGTGCCGTTGTGCCTGGCGCACCAACCGTAAACATCGCCATTGCCGATTTCTCGGCCAAGGGTGGCGACCAATACCCTTTGAGCGACTTGAACTTCCGCACGCTCGGTGCAACCTACCAACAAGCCCTTTTCAATTATATCACTTCTCCTTCGGGCTTAAATGGTACCATCAGCAGTGCAGATTATCCTGTAAGTGGCGAAGGCCGCATTAGCTATAAAATGCCTACCATGGCCAATGCCTTTAACTTGAATATTTTCCACAACAACGATGGAGAATCTCGCTTGGTAAATGCCGGTGGCAGCAATACCCAATTTGGTGGTGTAGCCCGCTTTAAAACCCTTCTCGACACTCTACGTGTTCAAGCTGTAAACGATGGCTTCGAAAGCATCATGCTTTCTTCAGGCGATAATTTCTTGGCCGGCCCAGAATTCGCTGCGGGTTTAAACAGAACCAATGGTCCTCTTTACGATGCCATCGTTTTGGGCGCTGTTGATTATGATGCCATTTGTTTGGGTAACCACGACTTCGATTTCGGTCCAACTGTATTAGAGCGCTTGGTTAACGAAGTGAATGCCATCGTACCAACCCCATTCTTGAGTTCCAATTTAGATTTTTCTGCCGAACCTGGTTTGAATGCTTTGGTAAACAACGGACGCATTGCCAAGAGCACTGTAATTAACCGCAATGGTGAACTTATTGGCGTAGTAGGCGCTACCACTCCTAGCTTGGCTAATATTTCCAGCCCAGGCAATGTGGTGGTATTAAACAACGTAGCCGCTGCTGTTCAGGCAGAAGTTAACCAGCTTACCAATATGGGCGTAAACAAAATCATTTTGATTTCTCACTTACAAACCGTTAACGAAGACACGGCTTTAGCCAAAATGCTAACCAATGTCGATGTAATGATTGCCGGTGGTGGCGATGATTTATTAGGCGATGGTTCTACCCTTTTGGTTCCTGGCGATGGCCCCATTGCTGGTCCATACCCATTGGTTAAAACCGATGCCAACGGTCAAAATGTTTACATTGTAACCACTCCTGGTGAATATAAGTACCTAGGCGATTTACGTTTAAGCTTCGACAACTTCGGACAAGTTAGCAGCATTGGCGCCAATTCAGGTATTAAGCGTGTAGCCGCATTAGGACAAACCGGAGGTGTAGCCTCTAATGCCTTCTTGCAGCAAAATGTAGTGGATTCTGTTTCAGCCTATGTTGCGGCTTTAGGCAACAACGTTATCGCCCAAAGCCAAGTGGCTTTAGACGGACGTCGCCCTGTAGTGCGTGGCATTGAGTCAAACTTAGGTAATTTGGTGGCCGATGCCATGTTGTGGCAAGCCAATCAAAATGCAGCTTCTTTTGGTGTTCCTCAGGCTCATGTAGGCATTCAGAACGGAGGTGGCATACGCAACAACAACATTATTGCGGCCGGCAACTTTACCGAACTCAATACCTTCAGCATTTTGCCTTTTGCCAATTTCGTGAGCATGGTTGAAAATGTTAGCCCAGAGCGTTTCAAAGAATTGGTAGAAAACTTCGTATCGGCCAGCAAAGGCGGTGCAAACTCAGGCGATGGCCGCTTTGCTCAAATTGCCGGTTTTAGCTTTGTTTGGGATACCACCGCTACTTCTTTGAAGTACGATGTGGCCACCAATGCCCTTTTACAAGCCGGCGAGCGCATCTGGGAAATTCGTTTAGACGATGGCCGCTACATTGTACGCAATGGTGCTATAGTAAACAACGCCCCTTCTGTAAACATAGCCATTGCCGACTTTTCGGCCAACGGAGGCGACCAATACCCATTGGGCGATCTAGGTTTCACCCGTTTGGGCGCTACTTACCAACAAGCTTTGTTTAACTATGTAACTTCGCCAAATGGTCTTAACGGACTTATTGACAGCGTTATGTATCCTGTTGGCGGCGAAGGTCGTATCCAATACGGAGGTTGCGCCAATCGTGGGTTAATGGCCACTGTTACAGATTCTAGCCGTTATCAGGTTGAGCTAAGCTGGAATGCCGGTGCTTCAAATTCGGTAATTGTTGACTACCGTTTAGAAGGCGAAAACACTTGGAACAGCTTGCGTGTAACCAACGTCAACATGCGTGTATTGAACAATTTGAGCCTTGGAACTTATGAATGGAGAGTGCGCGATTTCCCAGGTAATGGTGGTTTCTCTTGCACCGAAACTTTCGAAGTAGCTTGTCCTCAAATTCAATTCAATTTGAACGTTAGCCAAGCCAGCATCAGCACTACCGTTCGTCAAGCTTCTGCCAACATCAATGGTATTTCAGGTGGTTCTTCACCTTACCAAATTGTATTGGTAAATGCCATGGGCGACTCTACCATGACCACTGGTTCTAGAGCCAATTTCGAAGCGCTTTCTGCTGGTAACTACATGGTTTATGTTAGCGACAACAATGGCTGTGAGTCATCAAGCGCTTTCACGGTTATGCCTCTTAACTATGGCTATGTGCCCAACTTGGTAGTTGCAGTTCAAGAAGGTGCCAACGCCTTCCGTTTGCGTTGGAATCAAGTAAATGAACCCAATGTAATCAACCATCAGGTTCGCGTTCGTAACCTCAACAACGGTCAATTGGTTGGCTTGTTTACTGGTATTAACGACACCACCTTCTTGGCTGGCGGATTGAACACCGGTATTAACTATGGCTTTAGCGTTCGTACCCGTTACCGCAACAGCGGTATCGCTACCCTTTCTGCCTACTCTGTCGAGTTGAATGGCACTTTGGCCGGCGGTAGCAAAACCGATATAAGCAACGAAAGCCAAGCCACTCTTATCTATCCAAACCCTGCCCAAGACTATGTTAACATTCAATTGGCCCAATCGGCCCTTGTGCAATTGATGAATGTTAACGGTCAATTATTGGCCAGCGAAGAAGGCAAATTGGTGGAATTCAACCTTAGCCAGTACCCAAGCGGAATTTACCTCTTGCGCGTAAACAACGGCCAAAGCATCGAAATCCATAAAATCGTGAAGCCCTAATCAGACTTCCTTTTTAAAAAAAAAGAGCCGTCCAATTGGACGGTTTCTTTTTTTTATGAACCAACCAAAACTCAAAAAGGAGGAAGCTCGGGTTTGTTTTGCACAATGGATTCTATTCTCATCATCACTTCTTCGCTCAACAATTCTTGTTTACTTGCAGCTTCCAAATTTTCAATTAGCTGCGACACTTTAGTCGCACCCAAAATTACAGTGCTCACATTTGGATTTTTAAGACACCATGCTATACCCAATTGTGCGGGGGTTAACCCCAATTCGCCTGCCAACTCAGCCAGTGCATCGGCTTTTTTTACTTTCTCTTCCACCACATTCCGCGCTTTAAGCCAGCTCAATTCATCTAAACCAAGTCGAAACTCTTCGATTTTCCCTTTAGAATATTTACCGGTAAGTAAGCCCGAAGCCAAGGGCGACCAAATGGTGGTGCCTAAACCCACCGTTTTATACACCATATGGTATTCTGCCTCCACTTTTTCTCGATGCAGCAAATTGTATTGCGGCTGTTCTACCACCGGCCCAATTAAATGATGTCTTTCCGCTATGCGGTGGGCTTCCATAATTTCAACGCCACTCCACTCTGATGTTCCCCAATACAGAATCTTTCCTTGAACAATAAGGTTGTGCATGGTCCAAACCGTTTCCTCTATAGGCGTAAGCTTATCAGGACGATGGCAATAAAACAAATCCAAATACTCTACACGCAATCGCTTTAGAGCCGCATCACAAGCTTCAACCAAATGTTTGCGATTCAATCCTTTTTGGGTAGGCAGCTTACCCCCACTTCCAAAATAAGCCTTCGAGCTTATCATAAACGTATCGCGCTTCCAGCCAAGCCCGTCTATAATTTTACCCATCAACAATTCAGATTTGCCGTTGGCATACACCTCTGCATTGTCAAAAAAATTGACCCCCGCCTCATAAGCCGCTATCATAAGGTCTTTGCTTACCTCATCGCCAATCTGGTTGCCAAAGGTTATCCAGGAACCAAAAGACAGTTCACTGATTTGCAAACCAGTTTTACCTAAAGATCTGTAATTCATTTGTTCATTTTAACGGTTTAGTTCTTAACTCCTACGAGCTTCCTAAAATAAGCTGTTCAATGAACAATGGCCACCAACAATTGGTTCCCTAAACATGAATAAAGCTGTAAAAGGAGTTATCCTATTCTCCACTTTTTATTTGTTGATATACGTGTTGAGCACGCATCTGCCCATTTCACTGGCCGTGCCACTGGCTCTTTTCAGCTTATCGCCGCTAGTAGTCATTCACTTAGTATATACGGTGCTAAAAAAAGGAATTCCGTCTAACTTAAGTTTTGACGAAGCCTTTTACGAAGACCACCCATACCGCAGGGTGCAGGGGCCCGAAAGCCAACAAAATGATTGGCCTAAGGCTTAAACATTCAACCACCTAAGTTTGGGGTTCGTTCTTAGCGATTCAATTTGGCTCTTGGTTAAAGGCTTGGCCCAATAGTCCATTACTTGATCGTAATTGCCTGCCTTTACACGGTCTTGCATATCGATGCTCGACGTAAGCATTATAATTTGTACATCTCCCAAAGCGGGCTTTTCGCACAACTGATTTAAAAAATCCCAACCACTAATTTCGGGCATATTGATATCTAACAGCACCAAGGTTTTGCTGTTCTCGTGGTTTTTTTGATAGAGATGCGCCAGCGCAGGAGCTGCCTCCATAAATACCTGAATAGCCACATTCGGTAGATTACGGGTTATCAACGCTTTGTTAATCAACTGAACCACAGGATCATCATCAATTAACAACACCTCAATATTTTCGGTAAGTCCGGTGTTCTTAACACCTCCGGCTTTTAGTTCTGATTCGAAGTCTTGCAACAGGTTAGTTTTGTCGGAAATATCGTGAATTATTTTATCCAATGCATCGGCCGAACTCACAATTTCTTTAAGCGCAAAATGACTGGAAATGAGGTCATAATCGTTTTCCACTATAATATTCACCAAGCCCATAAGGCGTGCCAGGGGCGCTCTTAAGGTATGAGAATGCGTCCAGGCAATGTCTTTTAGAAGTTGGTTTCTGGTTTCAATGGCTTCTTGTTGCCTATGCCGTTCACTTAAATCAGCCATAATAATCTGAACCGCTTTTTGCTGTTGATGCAACTGCAAACTCAAACTAAGTTCCAACTCCGTGTGTCCTCCCCAAAAATTTCGGATGGCAAAAACCACCGGATTTTGCACAGGCCGGCCATTCAATAAATCGGCTGCCAATTTTTTAGCCTCCATATGAACTTCGGGCTCCAAATAATCGAAAATGCTTTTGCCAACCACTTCGGCCGCATCCGCCACACCTAAAATTCTACAGGCCGCATAATTCGCGAAAAACACCCGCCAATTGTGCACCAAAACAATGCCCGCCGGCGTTTGCCACAACATACTGTTGTAACGCGATTCACTTTCTACCAAAGCTTCTTCGGTGGCTTTCTTCTGGGTAATATCTTCTTTTACCGCTATATAGTGCGATATTTTACCTGCCTCGTTCACAATTGGCGATATAGTGGCCGATTCCCAGTATAAATCTCCGTTTTTCTTCCGGTTTCTAAACACCCCTTTCCATACCTGCCCGCCTCCAATGGTGCGCCACATTTGGGCATAGTCGGTTTTCTCCAAAAAATCGGATTTCAGAAACCTTGGGTTCTTACCTATTACTTCTTCAAAAGCATAACCACTTACTTCGGTAAACTTCGGATTCACGTATTCAATAAGGCCCTTCACATTGGTAATAACCACACTGGTTGGGCTTTGATCTACGGCCATAGCCAATTTCCTTCGCATTTCGTTGGCCATATGGTGCTCTGTAAAATCAACATTGGTTCCCCTTATGCCCAAATAATCGCCGTTCTCATCAAAAATGGCTTTGCACAAATGCTCAATTATTCTAAACTCACCATTGCGGTTACGGATACGCAATACCAAACGACTGCTTTTTTTAAGCTCATGCACCTCGGCCATATGTTTACGATACCGCTTTCTGTCTTCGGCCGTTAACAACTCTTCAAACAAATGCAGTTCGCGGCAAAACCAATCGGGTGTATAACCGGTAATCGTTTCACAAGCCGGCGAATGGTACAATGGCTCTCCATAAGGCGAAATCCAGAACTCCCAATGAAGCGTATTTTCTGCCACAATCCTGTATTTGCGCTCACTTTGGCTCAAAGCCTCCTGCAAATTCATTTGCTCGGTTATATCGGTAAACGAAACCAAACATTGCTCACCCAACCACACAAAACTGCATAATACCGTTTTGCGGCGCCCTTTAGAATCGAATACATAATAGGGCTCTAAAGGGGTATTGTCTACCCCCATTCTGGCTTTGGCCAAGGCCAATTGCCAACGCCTAACGACTTCTTTTCTATAATCGGCATTGGGAAAAACGGCATTCCAAATGGCTTCAGAATCGCCTTGATCATCCGGCCAATAGCCCAATAGTTTAAAAAAGGCCGGATTGCAACTCAAAAAACGACCGTTTTCATCTATCGCCAGTTTGGCACTAGGCAATTTGTTAAACAATGCCTGGGTTTGCCAATGCCATTCTTCAAACAAGCCGTCGTCCCCTCTAAAAGGTAGGACTTTAATCAAAAAGTGCATTTCAGGCAATCGCCTAAAAAGAAGCTCAATGGCCTTGGTAGTTTTATCTTTTTCTTGCGGAATTTTAATACTTACTTCCTCCGAATTGTCGTTTTTCAATAAAAAAGCAATGCGCTCCCAAAGCCGAAAATCGCCAAAAACCATTTTGCAATGCCAATCGGCCTCCAGATTCAAACCCTTAATAAATTCGGCCCCTCCGGCATTAACCGCCACCAATTGGCCAGCCTCATCAAACCAAAAGGCAGGCTCCGAAATACTTTCGAGTAGGGCCTCTCCCCAGCTTATCCACGAGCTGTACTGTTTAGAAATATTCGACCTGATTAGCATACCCTTAAACTAATAAGCTCTTTCATGTTATGCAAGTGCTAACTACCCTTTTTATATGCGAATATACTTACATGTAAAACCAGTCACAGCGGCGTAGACCTTGTAAAAACCAAAGAACAATGCCCAAAATCCCCCCCAGCCATTTCCACCCCCCACGAAACAGAACTACCCACCATGGCAGCATTCAATAAAAAAGAAAAGAGGGCCCAAAGCCCCCTTTCCAATATTTATAGTTCTAAATCGTATGCGCTTACATACCAGCCGAACGGCGCTTGCGCTCGTTCTCGTCCAAATAAATTTTACGCAAACGAATGCTTTTCGGCGTTACTTCTACGTATTCATCTTCCTGAATGTATTCCAAAGCCTCTTCCAAAGAAAACTTTATAGCCGGAGCAATGCGCATCTTTTCGTCAGAACCCGAAGCCCGCATATTCGTTAGCTTCTTCTCTTTGGTAACATTTACCACCATATCACCGGCACGGCTGTTTTCACCAATAACCTGACCCATATAAATTTCCTCTCCCGGATCAATAAAGAACTTTCCGCGGTCTTGAAGTCGGTCTATAGAATAGGGTATGGCCGTACCCTTTTCCATGCTAATTAAAGAACCATTCTGACGACCTGGAATTTCGCCCTTATAAGGCTGATAATTTTCAAATCGATGGCTCATAATGGCCTCCCCTGCGGTAGCGGTTAAAAGCGAATTTCTCAATCCAATAAGCCCGCGCGATGGCACTTGAAACTGCAAAATCATGCGGTCCGATTTAGGCGTCATGCTCAACAAATCACCCTTGCGCATGGTCACCATTTCAATGGCCTTGCCCGAAACATTCTCAGGCAAATCAATGGTTAACTCTTCTATGGGCTCGCACTGAACCCCATCCATCTCCTTTAAAATAACCCTGGGCTGACCTATTTGCAATTCGTAACCCTCACGACGCATGGTTTCTATAAGCACACTCAAGTGCAAAACCCCACGACCATACACCTGAAACGAATCGGCCTGATCGGTAGGTTCTACTTTTAAAGCCAGGTTCTTTTCGGTTTCCTTTTCCAAACGCTCGCGAATATGCCTCGAAGTCACAAATTTGCCTTCTTTGCCAAAAAACGGCGAATCGTTAATGGTAAAACGCATGCTCATGGTAGGCTCATCAACCGCAATGGTGGGCAATGCCTCCGGATTTTCAAAATCGGCAATGGTATCGCCAATTTCAAAACCATCCAAACCCGATACCGCACAAATATCGCCAGCTTCTACGGCGCCTACCTTGCTCTTGCCCAATCCCTCGAATATAAAAGCCTCTTTAACACGCATTTTTATAGCCTTTCCATCGCGCTTAATCAAAACAATGGGTTGGTTTTCGCGCAAAGTACCACGGTGCAATCGCCCTATGGCCATACGCCCCGTATAACTCGAATAGTCTAAAGAAGTAATAAGCATTTGGGTATTGCCCTCTGCAATATGCGGAGCAGGAATGTGCTCAATAACCATATCAAGAAGAGGGGCAATAGAATCGGTTTGCTGTTTCCAATCGCGACTCATCCAATTGTTTTTCGCCGAACCATAAACAGTAGGAAAGTTCAACTGCTCCTCGTTGGCATCCAAACTAAACATCAATTCAAATACCGCTTCATGGGTACCCTCCGGATCGCAATTGGGCTTATCAACCTTGTTTACCACCACAATAGGCTTAAGCCCCAATTGAAGCGCTTTTTGCAAAACAAAACGCGTTTGAGGCATAGGACCTTCAAAAGCATCTACCAGCAACAGCACCCCATCGGCCATATTCAAAACCCTTTCCACCTCGCCACCAAAATCGGCGTGGCCCGGAGTATCAATAATGTTGATTTTAAAATCTTTGTACGTAACCGAAACGTTCTTACTCAAAATGGTGATGCCCCTTTCGCGCTCCAAATCGTTGTTGTCCAATATCAGTTCGCCTGTTTGCTGATTGTCTCTAAACAAACGGCAATAATGTAAAATTTTGTCAACCAAAGTGGTTTTACCATGGTCTACGTGGGCAATAATCGCAATGTTTCGTACCTGCATAGTCGTTTTTAAAGCGGCGCAAAGGTAGTGGGCCACCCCCCGCCACCCACAATTATTTTAGGTTAAGAAATCCGCACACCGCATCCACCTAAGCCCTTCATTCACAAATACTTTTTAAACAAGCCCACCCATTTAAGCCTCCCACTTGCAAAAAGCCCGAAACAATGTTGGCCCCATTCCGGCCATGCGCTTTAGCGCCCTTGTGGCTGTTGGCCCCACTAAGGCTGCGGGGGCTTCCTTCGGTCGCCTCCTCGCCCAAGTTCGGGCCTAACACCCACCGCGGTCGGCTACCGCTGCTGTCCGGGGGGCTAAACCCTACAGCGCGTACCCACGGTTTTCTTCCATTAAAACCCGATTAAGTTGAGACATTTAAGCGCCCAAAATCCTTGACTTCGGGCATTTCAACTTCCCCTTAGGTCTTTAAAAAGGCTTAACCCATATTGCACCCAGTGCCACTGCGCAGCATTATTGAAGCTTTTGCCTCTTGTCGGTCGTCTCTCTCGGCTCCGCTCGAGAATCGACGCCCTCCTTTAGGCAAAAGTTTTACGCCCCATTAAATTTGCTCCGCATTTAATGGGCTTTGCTTACAAAGGAGGGGGTGAATAACCCAACTGTTACTGGGAAAAGGCTACCCGAAAACCGATGTTGTGGCTGCGATAGTCGGGGGTGAGGTTGCTGCGATCAGCCACCCGGCAGCCCGAGGCAGTGAAGTGCCAACTGCCACCGCGAAACACACGGTAAGAGTCACCTGAAGGACCTTGAGGATTGGTTTGACTGGATGAACTATATTCCCCATACCAATCGCTGCACCATTCCCATACATTGCCGCTCATATCGTATAAGCCCAACTCATTGGCTTTCTTCTGTCCTACAGCATGGGTTCTATCGCCAGAATTGTCACCGTACCAAGCAACTTCTTCAATATTATGGCTGCCGCTGTATTTATAACCCTTGCTCCTATTGCCCCCGCGGGCGGCATACTCCCACTCCGCCTCGGTGGGCAGTCGGTAGTTCTTACCCGTTAAGGCATTTAACTTCTCTAAAAACTCTTGAACATCCCTCCAGCTTACTTGCTCTACCGGACATTGATCGCAGTTTTTATGGTAACTCGGATTACTGCCCATTACTGCCATCCACTGCGCTTGGGTAACTTCAAATGCGCCTATATAATAATCATCTATTCGCACCTGATGAACAGGCTTTTCACCCGGTCCACACTCAATTCCCTGTTCGGGGGTACAGCCCATTCTAAAAATCCCCCCTTCAACAAATACCATTTTAAAATCCAGCACCTTATCTGCCTTCACTGTTACTTTCTCCAATTTCTCTATTACCTCCAAGCTTTCATTGGCTTTCAAAATAAGCTGCCGCTCTACAGGGGCATAATCAGGCATTTCAAGGCGAAGGGTATACGGGCCTATTAACAATTGGTTAAGGGTTAAAGGGCATTGCCCCATGAGGCGATTGTTTAAATACACTTTGGCCCCAATGGGCGTACTTACCACCTCTATTTGCCCGGTTATGGGGATTAGGGTTTGGTTAACCAGGGTTTCAATTCCCGCTTTTACTTCTATTTGGGCTTCGTGGGTTTCATGCGCCTCATGCGTTAACTTAATAGTATGAAGCCCTTTAAGCACCCTAACCTCTGCCTTCCCTACCCCCTTCCGCTCTCCGTCTACCCAGATTTCAGCCGCCTCCAGGGTCTGAATTTTTAGGGTACCAAATAAGGGTTCTGGCTTGGGGTTAAGGGTGGTCGTTTCCCCGTCTTTAATTACTACCTCCAATTCTAATGGAACGTACCAAGGGTTAAGCAAGCGCAAGCGGTGGGTACCGCTGCTAAGTTTGTCCATATTCAATGGCGTATTTTTAGGGGTAGCCTGATCGTCAACATACACTTCAAATACCTCTTGCACCGGCATGTTTAATACCAATTTACCGTATTTCGGTTTAAGGCTTAAATTCAATTCTGCTTTTTGCTGCTTTATTTCTACTTGCCCTAAAGCCGGGTGGTACAGTGGATGTTCTATCCGATACTGATAAAGCCCTTCGGGCAGTTTTCTTTGAAATGGGGTACTGCCCATTAATTCATCGTTTAAATACACCATAGCCTGTTCAGGTTCACTCAGAATAACCATCCACTGAGTCAAGGGCATTTTAGGCTTAACCACCACCTCCACGGTACCACTTATCAGTTCCATTTCATAAACCGTTGCGGGTTTAATGTTTATGGGGAAAGCATAGTCGCGCAAAACGCCCAATTGTGGGTGTTTAATCGTAAGCCGTTGCAAAGAAGCCGGAATGTATATCCAGATTTCACCCACCTGTTCTTCTGTGCTCACAATGCCCACCATTCCTCCTTCAAAGGCAAATCCTCTCTGGGTGGTAATCATCTTTATTAAAGCGGCCGGCTCTCCATTGGCATCGGTTTTCGGATGGTTCACCCGGGCATCCAAATCATTCGCCAATTCTTTAAACGCCTTCACCGAAAGTGCCGACTGCGCTCTTAATGGGCCTGTTGCAAAGCCAATTAAAACGGCCAAAACCCCTATTTGACAAAGCGTCTTACTTGGTTTTAAAATCCTATTTAATTTAAAAATCATTGAGACCATAAATGCTGCCATCCGAATTTCTCTTTGGTTGCCATGTTCTTACATGAATAAGGGGCTGTTTAGGATTGTCGAAATCAACCAATAGAAACAAATAACCCGAATCGGCATAATTCGACGAAACATAGTGCTGTTTTATTTGCACCCCATAAACCTCTTTGCCATTTCCCGCTTTACTAATATAACTGTCTTCAAAACGAATGTTTATAAACGACTTGGCGGCAAATGCCTGTTTGAGGTTTTCCAAAAATTTCGCTTTTGTGTAGCGTGTGTATTTCACTGCCTCATGCTCGGCGTATGGATTGTCGAGCATACTCGACTTCAACACACTGCCCACAATAATTAAGGCATCGTTAGAAAATACCGACTCAATATAATCCAGCTGCTTAAGGGCATAGGCGGTTTGATATTGCTCTAAAAAGTGAACCAACAGCAAACGCGATTCCGCATTCCAAATGGCTTTTTCGTTAATGTCTTCTATGGCCTTGGCATTCAAAGCAAAGGTTAAATTGCAAATTTTACGGTTTTCATCAAAGTGCAATACCACTTCCTCAGTAAAGCCTTTAAAATTCTGACTAAAACCAAAGTGCATGGGTATGGCCCTGCACATATAGCCTTCATTAATTGGCACCACCTGTAAGCCACTTCCTTTTAAAATCTTGGCCTTACCATAGGCAATTAGCTTTAGGTATTTATCGTAACCCTCTTCGGTAAAAAAAGGCCTCGCCTCTGCATAGCGTCCCGTTTCTACAGCTTTAACAAAAGCATTTATAGGGGCTTGAAATTCTTGCCAATCTTTTAAGCCCTCCATTCGCAATTGGCCACTTTGAATGTTTGGCAAAGCCGGTTCAACATTAAGGGCAATTTGTTTAAACCTCGCTTTTAATGGCAATACTTCTTGATTTTGAAGCAAATCATAAAGTTCTTTATCATGCACAGCCTCGTATATATACCCATATTCAATTTCCAACTTTATAAATTTATCGGGCTTGCCCGGGTATTCCAGCAGGCTCTTACCATTTTTAACGGTAAATGGTCCTTTCCAATCGCGCCCATTCCAAAAATCGAAATCCAAATTGTGAACCATTTGCCCGCGGTACAAAAATTCCAATTGATAAAGACTAAAATGACCTTGTTGGGTAGAATCGACCAACTTGACCTGAACGCCGCTTAAAACTTCTTCCAGTCGATTGTACAACCAAGGCATAAGCAAGTGTTCGGTACCATTTTCATCATGAATTTTTAACTTATTCTGTTCCGGATGACTTCTCAGTAGGCTATAAGCCCAATGGTAATATTTTAGTGAAGAGCCAATTTCCAATCGCTTCAAATGGCCATCGGCAAATTCTACAAATGCCTTAATGCGTTCTGCTCTTTCATTAAAGATGTCATTAATTGCTGTGCGAGGGAGATATCGAAACACCATTGTTTCACCTGAAACTTCTTCCACTATGCGCTCTGTATGGGTTAAAGTTGCCGCTGCATAAGACTTTACCATTAGGTTTACTTCCTCATGCAAAGTTTTGCCCGTCTCAGTGGTCGAAGACCGAAATTCACTTTCTACCCGTGTCGAAATTTGGCTTATTAAATCGGCCATAGCGCGTTGATCGGCCTCTAACAAATTGCTGCCCAAGCCTTCACCCCAAATATAATCGGCATTTAACTTTATGCTCTCTATGGTCTGAGCGCCAAGTGAATGACTTTGAACAAAAAGGAACAAGCAGCCGATAAAACCAAAAATATTCAGGTTATTTTGCACGATTGTGCGTAATAATATCTTTCTAATCCAACCTAACTTCATCGAATATTTGGCATTATCAAAACGTGCACTAAGGTAAATCAAAACGAATTCAAAAGTCGAAACAAACCCCTTTATCCTCTGTTCGTGCCCACCCTAATTTAACCCTTCATCCTCGGCTGGCGGTTTTAACCCCACCCCACCCTTTCAAGCCCTGCCTGTGCGGGGCTTTTTTTCTTTATCCACAACCAAAAAAAGAGAAACCCATATAGGCAATGCGCACTGCCTTTCTCTTACCTTTATTACCCATTTCAACCAAATCTTTATGAAAATCGCCATTTTAGGAACCGGAACCGTGGGCCAAACCATAGGCCACAAACTCGTCCAACTCGGCCATCAGCTTATGATGGGCTCGCGAACCGCCCAAAACGAGAAAGCCCTAACCTTTGTAAACCAACACCCCCAACACGCCTCGGCCGGAACCTTCGAGCAAGCCGCGGCCTTTGGCGAAATAGTGTTTAATTGCACCTCCGGACTTGGCTCCCTAAACGCCCTGCAATTGGCCAAAGCCGAAAACCTCGCCAACAAAGTGCTCATTGACCTGGCCAATCCCCTCGATTTTTCGAACGGCATGCCCCCTTCTCTTGCTATATGCAATACCCATTCGCTGGGCGAAGAAATACAAAACCACTTCCCCGAAACCAAAGTGGTTAAAACCCTCAATACCATGTGGTGCGGACTCATGGTAAACCCACAATTGGTTAACGGTGGCGACCACAATGTGTTTGTTTGCGGCAACGATGCCAACGCCAAAGCCCAGGTAAAAGACCTCTTAATCTCGTTTGGCTGGGCCAACCACCTCATTATCGATTTGGGCGATCTCTCCAAAGCCCGTGGCACCGAAATGTACCTACCTCTTTGGCTCAGCCTTTTTGGACATTTAAAAACCAGCGCCTTCAACCTTAAAGTGGTGCAATAACTGCCTCACTTACAACCTGGCTTTTAGTTTGTACCACAACACCACATTAAACAACACACTTACAGCAAATAGCGCATATTTCAAAACCCTCAGCACACTTTCACGCCCCAAAAGCCCTTTTTGAGGCAAAGGCATCGGCACTTCCTCTTTCTCCGGCTTCATAATGGTTTCTAAAGACAACTCACCCTTTGCATTCAAAGCGGTAAGGGTGGGCGTTAGCATGCGCTTATAATGGCCCAAACCTTGCTGACCCGAAGGGTTGTCGCCAAAAGAAAAAATCTCGCCTTTGTGGTTTACCGCCAAACTCTGAAAGCACCCCCCACCAATATGGGTAATGTTTTTTAAGCCCTTTATAAGCACCGGCCTCGAATGCGATACCGTATCGCCTGTACCCAGCATACCAAAATGGTTTCGACCCCAGCCCCAAACATTTTGGTTCTCATCTATAGCCAAAGAATGCCAACTGCCACAGGCAATACTGGTAAATTTAGGCAAACCATCCAACCGAAACGGCTTGTCGAAGTGCCTGCGGGTTTCTTCTTTAAACTGAAAAGCCGGATCAGAACCCCAAATCCAAAGCTTGCCCTCCAAATCAAGCCCCACCGAATGGTGCCAACCCACCGCTACCTCCCGCATTTTCGGAATCCCCTCCAAGCGAATGGCCCACTTTTGATGGGTTTCACCCACCTGTCCCAATTCCTTAAAATCATTTCCACCCCAACCCCAAACCGTTCCATCGCGCTTAAGGACCAAAGTATGGTAGCCTACGGTCGCTATTTGAATAACATTTTTTAAAACCGAAACACGCCCACCCGAATCCTGAAGAACCTGAACCGGCCACGCACTGTGTTCCCGCTCTCCATTGCCCAATTCGGCATAAAAATTATGGCCCCAGGCCCAAACACTGCCATCGCGTTTCAAACCTACCGTATGCCAATGCCCCCCACGGGCCGAAATAAAACCACCGTGATTTGGCAACTTTTGGGGAACCGCCTGATCACTCGCCGAGGCACAGCCAAGCTGACCGTAATTGTTTCGGCCCCACAGATATAAAAAACCCTCGGCATCTAAAGCCATGCTGTGGTCGTAACCCCTCGAAATAGCCGTGATGTTCTCAAGCCCCTCTACCCTTTTCGGAATAGTCGAATTTTCGAAAGTGCCATCACCCAATTGCCCAAATCCATTTCTGCCCATGGCCCATACCCTCCCCTGTTCATCCAAAACCAAAGCATGCCCATTGCCCCCATCTACCCCTTGAGCCCCCAAATGTCCACACCAACCCATAAGCAACAGCAGCCCAAACCACAAACGAAATCCCATTACCACCTTTAAACCAAAGGCCGAATCACCAAGACTATTTAACGAGCTTCCTGTTTCTAAGTATTTCATCAATTTGTTTAATCTTTTTAGCCTGCGATTGACGGGCAAGACCCCGAATCATATAAAGCGGAATAATCATCAACAACGTCCACCCACCCGTAAACAGACTAAAAATTAAAATACCCACCAAAAACCCAACATAAAACGCCTGTTCAAGATGCGATTTCTTCAAAGACTTCGCCTCTTTCAAAAGCGCCTCATCGCTCCATTCATCAAAAGACACCTTTCCCATATTCAATTATTTTATCCCGGTTCTATGGTAAAAATAAGCGCCAAAGCCCACCTAACAATCAAAAATATCAGGCAGTTTCAGTCAATAGGGCGCCCCCGCTCGGAGCAAAAAATCATTCACAACCAAAACACCATCACCCCCTCGCGGGCCGGGCTTTCCACTCCAAGTCCTCGCCGCCATTGTCTGAACCATGATTTTCCGGATTTAAGGATGGGCATGATTAATTCAAAAGGCTATTATGGTAAAGGCGGCTGCGGGCTTTCCACTTCAATCCCTGCCGCAAATCCCAAACAGCAACAATTACGTCCCGAAAGGCCCATTTGACCCAACAAACACCATTCAAACCCCAGGCCCTTTCTGCAAGGCGGTTGGTATACAGCCGAATCAGCGGCATCTGCGGGAGATTTCTTTTTCCGCGGATTGCGCCAATTGAGGCGCCCTGAAGATTAACCCATTGAAGAAATTCAATAGCCGCAGGCCAAAAGAAAAATTCATTTATACCAAATTAATTTAAATTAGTCCCCCGCCGGCGATTGAGGCACCCAAAGGATTAATCCCGAAGGTGAGGATCGACTCTGCGAAAGTGACTTACGAGACTGCGAAGGTGAGTTCGAGGTATGTGGTAGGTGAGTTCGAGGTATGTGGTAAGTGAGTTCGAGGTATGTGGTAGGTGAGTTCGAGGTATGTGGTAGGTGAGTTCGAGGTATGTAGTAGGTGAGTTCGAGGTATGTAGTAGGTGAGTTCGAGGTATGGGCATCCAAAAATTGTGTTTTTCTGGAGCTAAAAAATGGAATTTTATTTTCCTCCAGCTAAAGCTGGAGGCTATTCAAAACAAGGAGTTGATTTTTATGAATAGAAGAGAAATATTTAGCTAAATGGAATTTTATTATCCTCCAGCTAAAGCTGGAGGATATTCAAGGAATGGGAATGAGGCTTTAGTCCATTCCATAATTGTGTTTTTATGGAGCCAAAAAAAATGGAATTTTATTATCCTCCAGCTAAAGCTGGAGGCAATTCAAGGAATGGGAGTGTGGCTTTAGTCCATTTCATAATTGTGTTTTTCTGGAGGCGATGAATGGAATTTTATTTTCCTCCAGCTAAAGCAGGAGGAAATTCAAGGAATAGGAATTTGGCTTTAGCCCATTCCGGAGGTATCCAAAAAAATATGTCATTAGTTAAGATTTGAGGTCTGTTTTTTCTCGGGGGGAATGGAATGAGGCCGAAGACCGGCTGTAGTTGAACACCACCACTTTGAAAAATATTTCTTACTCATTACTTGGTGGATTCCCAAAATATTTTGACCTTACTACTACCATAGGTTAAAATTTGCACACCATCAGGAATGCACGTAAAGAGACACTACAAGCACTCGCTTCTGAAATTGGCATCACACACCCCATTATCAGCAAGATAGAAAATGGACGATATCCGAATATTCAATTGAATTTATTAATCAAATTGTGCAACCATTATAAGTTTACACTGCAACAAATATTTGGTCTGGAAGTGGCTAATATTTTCCAACTTACACAACACAACAAGGATGGAAGCCAAAAACTAATTGGTCAAGAACTTTCGTCAGGGTATGACTTATATATCCAGCAGTTGGTCAATGAAAATAAATTTTTGAAGGAGCAAAATCAGCAGTTTTTAGATAAACTTGTAACGGTAAAGTAAACCAATGCCTGAACAACAAAACATAGAATACAAGCAAAGTTGGCACGATGACTACCTGAAATGGGTATGTGGTTTTGCCAATGCACAAGGAGGTGTAATAGTTGTAGGCAAAGATGATAGTGGCAATATGTTTGGTGTTGCCGAATCTAAAAAGTTGATGGATGATATTCCGAATAAAATCCGCAACGCAATGGGCATTACTGTTGAAGTAAATTTGCACGAAGAAAATGGAAATCATTTTATAGAGATAATTACACCACCCTACTCTGTGCCCATTTCGCTAAGAGGAAGATATTACTACCGAAGTGGAAGCACCAAACATGAATTGACAGGAGCATCGTTAAATGAATTTTTATTAAAGAAATCGGGTAAAACTTGGGATGATGTAATCGAACCACGAGCCAACTTTGAAGACATTGACGAAAAAGCTGTAAATACATTTCTGAAAGCATCCGAAAACGCAGGACGTTTGCCTGAAAATAATGGTTTGTCTATTCCTGAACTTTTTGAAAAACTAAGATTAATAGAAAACGGTCAGTTAAAACGCTCTGCTCTAGTTTTATTCGGTAAAGATCCAGGCAAGTTTTATCCGAATACGTTTGTAAAAATTGGTCGCTTTGGAAAAGATGATGCAGACTTAAAATTTCAAGAAACCGAAGAAGGAAATTTGATTGCTTTACTTCAAGGAGTGTTGAATCAACTCAACCGTAAGTTTCTGACAAGACCCATAGAATTTGAAGGAATGCACCGTATTGAAAAAGGAGAATATCCTGTTGCAGCCATTCGAGAAATGTTGTTGAACGCATTAGTTCACAGAAATTATATGGGAGCACCAATTCAAATTCGTGTATATGACGACAAAATAAGAATTTGGAACGAAGGTACTTTACCAGATGGTTTAACCTTGGATGCGTTGAAGCGTTCGCATTCTTCAAGACCACGCAACCCGATTATTGCAGACGTTTGCTTCAAAGGTGGTTACATTGACACTTGGGGCAGAGGAACAATAAAAATCATAGAAACATGCAAACAAGCAGACCTTCCCGAACCTGAAATGGTAGAATTAGACGGTGGTTTTAGCATAACACTTTTTAAAGACAATATTACACCTGAAAAACTAACTAAACTTGGTTTAAACGACAGACAAATAAAGGCGGTTTTGATATTAAAGGAAAGAGGTAAAATTACAAACAAGGAATATCAAGAGATGAATGAAACTACCGAAAGAACAGCATCAAGAGACTTGTCAGACTTAGTGGAAAAAGAAATTATTAAAAGTTCAGGTGTGAAAGGAGCAGGTGCGTTTTATACACTCAGTTAGAATGACGCCATAATAACGCCAATAACGCCAAAATGACGACAGAATACAGACAAAAAAGACAGAAGAAATAATAAAAGAAAGAAGGCCAGCTTGTAACAGCAGTGCCTGTTGCTCAACTCAAATGATGTGAACTTAATAGATATTTTTTGATTGGACGGTCTTCTAAAAATGGAATCTAATTTCTGGTATATCAATAGTTAATTTGTGTTTTTCATTCTTTTTTGCTCTCTTTGGGCACCATGAACCCGGGTTAGGATTCGACCCCATTCTTGACGCTCAGGACAATCCAAACAGATTTGTATGTATTGGTTTACAAAGGCACCAAATTGGCAGTGATAACAGACAAAAGTGATGATTTGGAAGTGGGCGAAGGCGTAATGCAAGCTAAAAAATATGCAGAGAAACTATAATTAGAAACCACTTACAGCATGAACGGCTTATTGAAAGTATTCATCCGAACCCGAAAGGTTCAAACGTTTACAGTTTTTAGCACAAACAACACAATCGACCCCTTCGGGGTCGCACATTAATCGCTCAATAATTTTTCTAAAAACATCAAATCCCTTCGGCATTATAAAACACCATCGAATGGTGGCAAATAAAGTAGAATCAATAAAACACAAAGCCGTTAACTGTCTTCACATTCCGAGAACCAAAAGCCATAAAATGCTAATTTGCGATTCTCTACAATAAGGCTGTTTGAGTCGAAAGATTCACGCACGGTTCTGTGGGGAAGTAGGGCTGAAACTCCTTTGCTTGACCCGATTAAGGACAAAGCTAAACGTCAACAACCGAAAACTGAAAGACCTTTTATTTAAGTATGTCGAAAAAGAAATATTATGTGGTTTGGGTAGGACGACAAACCGGTATTTTTGAAACGTGGGAAGACTGCAACGAACAAATTTTTGGCTACCCTAAAGCAGTTTATAAATCGTTCACAACAAAGGAATTGGCAGAACAGGCATTTAACAGTTCAAGCCATGAATTTATTGGAAAAGATATTTTTGAAACGGAATTAACAGAAGAACAATTAAAAAAGATTGGCGACCCAATAAAAGACAGTATATCAGTTGACGGAGCTTGGAACACTTCAACAGGAATTGTAGAATATCAAGGTGTTTATACCAAAACCGGAAAAGTATTATTTAAGGCCGGACCTTTTGAAGATGGCACCAATAACATAGTTGAATTTCTAGCCATAGTTCATGCCTTAGCATATTGCAAGCAGAATAACATAAAACTCCCAATTTATTCAGACAGCAGAAACGCAATTGGTTGGGTTAGAAACAAAGTAGCAAGAACTAACCATAATAAGAGTAATGAAAATGCTAAATTATTTGAGCTAATTGATAGAGCCATTAAATGGCTCAATGAAAACACTTATGAAAATGAAATTCTAAAATGGGAAACCAAAGCATGGGGTGAAAATCCTGCTGATTTTGGAAGGAAATAATGAATATATTTGAATAATAAAGACCGAGATTTTGGAAAATCTCCTTAAAACAATAGAGGAATTCATATTTGTTAACGGTATTAATCTGATACCCTACAAAAGGGTTCTCGAGATTATCCAAGGAGCGAGCATTTTAAAGTTGTAGCAAACCACATTCATAAACATCTAAAAGATATTTCTATAAAGTATGATACGACCAAATAACAGAACCGATTTGCTTGATTTAAGCAAAAAGAACTTTGAACTACTTATGAATTTCATTGAAAATTTATCACAAGAAGAGCAGAATTCAGATTTCCCTAAGGGAACATTGAATCGAAATATTCGCGATGTATTAATGCATCTTCACCACTGGCATTTAATGATGTTTGATTGGTACACAGTAGGAATGAATGGAGAAATACCCAACATGCCGGCTAAAGGCTATACCTGGAAAACAACTCCTGATTTAAACAAAATAATCCGGGAAAAATATAATGACACCCCTCTTGAAGAGGCCAAGAATAATATTAAAGCAAGCCACGAAATAGTTAGGCGTTTAATTGAAATACACAGTGATGAAGAACTGTTTCAAAAGAAAAGATACAAATGGACCGGGACAACCTCATTGGGAGCATACCTCGTTTCGGCTACTTCGAGCCATTATAACTGGGCTATAAAGCTCATAAAAAAGGCGAAGACGAAAAAACCAAACCTAGCCTTGTAGGAATTTATAAAGTATAAAAATTAAGTAGTTATTCACAAAAGCGAAAGAATAAGTATACTTTTGAAAAAAAACGTATGACGAAACATTTCTCTTTGGTTTCACTTTTGCTGGGGCTCCTCACCACGGCCTTTGCCCAGAACCCAAATGGCGCTTTTGTAAATGCACGTGGTTGTGTGGTTTGCGATGCATATTCACCAGGCGATACTTTTTCATTAGACGGAGGATTGACTTGGTTTACGGCCGTAGATCGCCCTCTTCTAGATCAAATGTATCAGCAAGGCAGCGATATGAGCCGCGTATGTGTAAGTCTGGTTACCAATATGAACGGCATGTTTGTTGACTCAAATTTGGTAGATACCACTTTCAATCAAGATATTAGCCATTGGGACGTTTCGAACGTTACCGATATGACAGGGATGTTCGCCGCCCAGGTTCGGTTTAACCAAAACATTGGTAATTGGGATGTGTCTAACGTAACTTCTAT
This sequence comes from Chryseobacterium gleum, assembly GCA_945883565.1. GTDB lineage: Bacteria > Bacteroidota > Bacteroidia > Flavobacteriales > Schleiferiaceae > RFXV01. Next base: position 653 of record CAMCXO010000017.1, on the reverse strand, counting down.
GGAATACATGTTTTACTTAGCTACCCGGTTTAACCAAAACATTGGTCAATGGAATGTATCAAGCGTTAGCAATTTCGATTTCATGCTGGCTGCAGCTTACGCCTTCAATCAAGATTTGTCTGGTTGGTGTGTGGCCAATATTCCCTCTTTGCCTCCATACTTCGCGCCTTTGTCGGCAATGGCGCCTTCAGATTTTCCGGTTTGGGGCACTTGCCCTTTAAATTGCGGCCTTTATAACTTAAGTTCAACGCCTTCACCCGGTCTTAATTACAGTCAAATGCTAAGTTGGAATACGGTTTTAGGTGCCACTCAATACGGTTTACAGTATAAGATGAATGGGGAATCGAACTGGACCAGCTTAACTGTTGCCTCAACCCAACGCAGTCTGCAAAACTTGGCCCCGGGCCAATACGAAGCCCGGGTTTACGGCATAGGTCTTGGCGATACTTCATGTACCATTAATTTTAACATTGTTTGTGCCACCGACATTGTCTACACAGCAAATGCGTTTCAAGCGGGCTACCTATATGCCCTTCCAACCAGCAGTGGTCGGGTGTTGGTAAATAACATAAGTGGCGGAAAAAGCCTATACAACATAGAGCTCGAAAACCTCTCCACCAATGTGGTTCAGCGCTTCGACGGCCGTTTGTCGT
>CAMCXO010000016.1 GCA_945883565.1 Chryseobacterium gleum | reverse complement strand
TTCGGGGCTTTGTTTTTAGTCTAAATTGTTTTTTCTGCTTTTTTTTGAGTCGCCATGCTGAAAGGGCCGGGGTTTGAATGGTGTTTGTTGGGACAAATGGGACTTTAGGGACTTAATTGTTGCTGTTTGGGATTTGCGCCAGGGATTGCCATTGAAGAATTGCGGCTGGGCGAGCTCCTTCGTGTGGTCTTACTAAGCCTCTTCGGCTGTATACCAGTCGCCATGCTGAAAGGGTCGGGGTTTTTCTTTTTTATGTTGTTTTGGGTGTTAGGATTGATTTTTTCTAAGCCTTCGGCTATTGAATTTTTTCAATTGGTTGGTCTTTTGGGCGATTGTATGGGCGATTGTAGAGACAGGGCATGCCCTGTCTCTACGTTATCGGTGTGGGCCGTTGAACATTCGAAGGCTGTAGATAATTTGAAAACGGCGGTAAAAAAATTGAAAATGCCTATTAATGAATGCACGAAGCCAAATAATGGGTGTTTGATGCCGGCACGGGAGCGTTTGAAGTCTGGTGATAATTTGAAAACGCCGGTAAGAAAATTGAAAATGCCTGTTAATGAAAACTTGAAGCCAACTAATGGCTGTTCGATGCCGGCGCGGGAGCGTTTGAAGTCTGCGGTAGAATTGAAAACGTCGGTAAGAAATTTGAAAATGCCTATTAATGAAAGCTTGAAGCCAACTAATGACTGTTCGATGCCGGTGCGTGAGCGTTTGAAGTCTGCGGTAGAATTGAAAACGTCGGCAAAAAAAATGAAGAAGCCGACAGATTAATGCACGAAGTGGGTGGTTGAAAGTTTGAAGTGGGCAGATAAACGTTTAAAGTCAATTAATGATGGTTTAATAGGAGCCCTAGAGTGATTAATGCTTTTACATTTTATTTGAATAATGTGGATGATTCAAAGTCTTGGCGGTAGAAGATGTTTGGCACAAAAAGATGTCATCTAAATGAAAACGGCCGCTATTAGAATTTTTTCCAAAAAGGCAACTGATTGTAATCGTCGTTAAATCGTTTTTGGGCCAGTTGATAGAGTTCTAAATCCAATAAATTCATGCGTTTGATTTCATCTGCAAACGTTTTCTTAATTACGTGGGCTGTGTGTGAATCATTGGTTATGTTTCGTTTTTCCTCTTGTAGCTTTCTCCAACCCAGTTTGAACCCCAATAATTTCATTGTTTTGCTGTAGGCTTCTGTGAGCCCTACTGTATTTATGGCCAACAAATGCTTCCGTGCTTGATGGAACAATTCCTTATCATCAGTTTGTGCCCACTCTTCTTTAGTGAAACCACTAAGAAATCGTGTTTGCCAATTTTGGCCCCAAGGGCTTTTCAGAAATTCTTCAAAATCCGGAAATATTTCTTTGCTGTGTTTCCATTTTTTTTCTCGCATTTTGTGCAAAAAATGAGAAACTACTTGATCATCAGGTTGCCTAAGAAAAGTGAATGTTTCGAAATCGCTTAAATGCAGGCCAGAAGCTCTAAAAACATCCCAACTTATATGGCCACAAATGGCATCTACCTTTGCTTCAACAGCTTGACTTAGGGCTTCAATGCGGTTTTGCTTATCGTATACAAATGCCACATTTTCTTGACCGTATAGAGATTTTAAACTGTGCCTAAAACTGCTTCCGGCTGTTTTAGGAATATGGAAAAATATAAATGTTTTCATACGATAACGCTCTAGCAGATGGTTAAGGAGAATAAAAAAATTGTTGGTTGATTTACTCGTGAGATTTTCAACGAATAAAACACACTCGAAGTTGGCTTACCAAATAACAATTCTGTCTTTCTCGGCCTTTGTCATGCCTACTCCAGCTTTGCATCCCCAAGCATTTACAAATTCTTCCATATTGCTCAGTGGTCCAATTACCCGGAAGTTTCCAGGAGAGTGATAATCGGTTAGCAAACGATCTCTAAGCGTTTCTTCTTTAAAATGCACTTGCCATACTCCGGCCCAACCTAGAAAGAACCTTTGGTAATTGGTAAAGCCATCAATAAGAGGCAATTTATCTGAGTTTTTAATTTTTCTTTTATAGGCATAGTAGGCAATGGTTAAGCCACCCAAGTCTGCGATGTTTTCACCCAATGTCATTTTGCCATTTATAAACTCACCCGGTAAAGCTTCATAGGCGCTGTATTGGTCGGAAAGCCTACTGGTTAACTCAACAAATCTTATACTGTCTTCTGTTGTCCACCAATTAGATAGATTTCCATTTTTATCGTATTTAGCACCTTGATCGTCAAAACCATGGGTAAATTCATGTCCAATAACCCCACCAATTGCGCCATAATTATAGGCATCGTCGGCTTCTGAGTCAAAAAAAGGCGGTTGTAAAATACCTGCAGGAAAAACGATTTCATTGAAACTAGGATTGTAGTAGGCATTAACCACATGGGCACCCATATACCATTCTGATTTATCAACGGGTTTATCGGCTTTGTCTAAATTTTCCTTAAAAGTATAACTTGAAAGCGCCATCATATTTTCGATTAATTTATCTCGATCCATTATTAAGCTGTTGTAATCTTTCCATTTTTCAGGAAATCCAATTTTATAGGTAAAGGCTTTTAATTTTTCCAATGCTTTTGCTTTGGTGTCATCACCCATCCAGCTTAAACTTTTTATTCGCTCTCCATAAGCAGCTCTGATATTTTCTACCATTTCCGAAATTTTCTCTTTGGAGTTTTGAGAGAAATAAGCGTCTACAAATAATCTTCCAAGTTGTTCACTTAAGCCATTTTCCACCAAATTAATTGACAATTTCCATCTCGGTTTTTCAGATTCCAACCCCTTTAGAAACTTTCCAAAAAAGTTAAAATGCTCCTGTCTAAAAGATTTCGGCAAGGCAATGGCATAGGAATTAATAGCATGCCAAGAAAGGTAAGCCTTCCAAGTTTCTAATGAAGTATTTTGGAGCAAAGCGTTTAACCCTTTGAAAAAATCAGGCTGGGTGCAAATAATATAGTCGCCACTGTAACCGAGTTGTTTTAAATAGGTTTCAGCATTAATATTGGAAAGAATAAGATTTAATTCATGGGTATTCAATTTATTATAGGTTAGTTCAGGATTTCTTCTGTCAGTGCGGCTCATTTGTAATTCGGCTAATTTCGCCTCAAGTGCTAAAATTTCTTTTGCTTTTAAATTGGCATTCTGCTCTCCGGCAAGGGTTAACATTTTAGCGATATGCTCTTCATACTTAATTAAAATATTCAAGCTTTTTGGGTCATTTTGCAAATAATAATCTCTATCAGGCAAGCCCAAGCCACTTTGGCCAATATGCAGAACGTTTAAGTCGCTTTTCTTTTTATCTGGAGAGACATATACTGAAATAGGCGTAACTATACTTTTCAATTTAAAATCTACAAGTATTTGATTTAAGTCTTTTAAATTTTTTACAGATTTAACATTGTTAAGTAAGGGCTGTAAAGGGAGTAATTTAAGGATTTCTATGGAATTTGTATCCATAGCTGAAATGTAAAAATCTCTAACTAGCTGCTGATAACTGCCTTTTTCGAATTTGTTGTTCTCTAAAGCATTTAATAGATTTTTTAATTTCTCATTATTTTGTTCAATCAAGACATTAAAACTCCCCCATCGCCCCTCACTTTCCGGTATTGGATTCAATGATTTCCAACCATTAGACGTAAAAGCAGCAAAGTCTTCACAAGGAAGAACGTTGCTGTCTAAGTATTCAGGGTTGAATCCCGAAGATGAATACTGGTCGCTGTTGATTGTTTTTGGTGAACAGGACCAGACAAAAGTTGAAAGTATGATTGTGCGGAGGAGAATTTTCATGGTATTCTTTTAGTTCAAATTAAGCCAAGCACTGCGAAGTGCACTTTGTTCGGTTGTAAGATTTTCATCCCATTGGATATAATTTCGAACTTCTCTGGGACGAGATTGCGCAATTGCTTTTAATTTAATTTTAGTCCATTTCCCTTTATTATCGAAACGCAGAACCTCCATTTCCACCTTCTCACCTTCTTCAATGTTATCGAAAAAATTCTTAAAAACTTCTCTGCTCGTTTCCATGCGCAAAGGAACTTTATTCAAACTTTCTAATCGATCTCCTGCTTTTAGTCCAAGAGCTTGGGATAAGGGACTTGGCGCATCCATAGTTGTGATGAATAATCGCTGTTGGGTTTCGTCAAAATCGGCTCCTATGTCGCCAAAATCGATTATTGAGCTCATAATGCTTTCTCTATATAGAATTCCCACTTCTGCTAATAATTCTTCTAGGGGAAAAGGTTCAGCTCCTTCGTAATGACGAGCGAAGAACTCTTTTAGTTCGGGGTAACTATGATTAACCATTATGTCGAATAGTTCATTATCGACAAAAAATGTATCTGGTCCGTAAACACTGCTTAGTTTATTGATTAAATCTCCCAGGCCCGATTGACCCTTGCTAAGAATTCGCAGTTTCAAATCTAAGGCAAGACCCGAAATAGCTCCTTTTTGATATACGTTTAAGTATTGGTCATTGAATAAAGAAATAACATTTCGGCTCATAACTGTCATGGGTAAAAATGAATTAAAGCTGTCGCTGTTGTCCATTTTCTCTTCCATGTCTTTCATAAAGGCCTCCGGGCTAATCAATCCTGCCCGAACTTGTACCAACATAGAGGTATATTCTGTTATTCCTTCGTACAGCCATAAATGGCTAGACATTTTAGGATTGTAAAAATTGAATTTGTGTACATTTTCGCAATGAAAGTTTAAAGGGGTTACGATGTGTAAAAATTCATGAGCTACTATATTTCTAACTTCAACTAAAAGTTCCTCTGCGTCATATTCAGGCATATAAATAAAAGTGCTTTTATTGTGTTCTAAGGCACCGTAACCTTTAATATCCTCTTTGAGTTCTTCGGCCAGCAATAAAATAACATATTCGTTTACCGGGAGTTTTCTACCTAAATAAACACCAATGGCATCTAAAACATCTCGCGATTCTTTTAAAACAGATTGAGCATTTAAAGTGCCTGTTTGAGAATGCACAGCAACTTTAACTTTGCAATTAAATACCATAGCGGAAGCCGTATCGGCTTTAGCATACATAATTGGACTGTCGTGAAGTTCAAAATAACTATTGGCTTTAAAAACGTCGGATTCAGTGTTACTTTTTGTACGTGTTAATACTGTAGATCCATAAAGGTTTTGAGGCTTTCTGATTTCTAATTGGTACGGTTGATTTTTGTATTCCTCAATATATCCAACCAGGGCAAACAGATTTAAAACGAAATAGTCTGTTTCGAATTGACTTCCTGAAGGCCTGAAAATCTCTTTATCAGCAAGGTCATCGAAGCTGTCTTTAACTCGATACTTTAAGAATTTCAGGTTTTTAGCATCGTTTATTTCCCATTTGTTTTCATCAATTCGGTTAACGCTTAGCAATTTTCCGTTTTGATCGAGTGCAGTAATGCTTTCGATTAACCTGCCATAATTATTACTGCTGTATGTACCCGGGATAACCTTCGGCATGAAATAATGCACTTTTTCCAGATTATTCTTTGGGAATTCGACTTGTACTTCTAAAGTATTTGTAGAATAGGTGTTTAAGTCAATTAAGACTTTGGTTTCGGTCGGAGTACTTACAGCCTGAACATTTTGAGAAGATAGTTCGAGGTTTAAACAAAAAACCAAGGCAGAAAAGAGGATCTTTTTCATGGGATAGACTAGGGTTTGTGTATGGTTAATTCGGGGATTATTTCAGAAGATTTTCGCAACATAGCGCTCACTCCACAATATTGTTCTAACGACAGGTTTACGGCTTTTTGCAATTTGTCTAAAGCATCAAGCTCGTTAGAAAACAGGTGGTAGTGAACATAAATGTGGGTATAGGTTTGTGGATGAGCGGAACTTAGTTCACCTTTCACAGAAATGTTTAACTTTTCGAAGTGTACACGCATTTTTCTTAAAAGAGAGACCACATCCAAGCCAGTACATCCGCCCAGTGAAGCCAAAAGGAGAGGTTTGGGTGAGGGCCCTTGGTTGTTGCCACCATGGGCTGGAGAAGCAGCTAATTGAATGTGATGATTCATAATTTGGGTATCAAAGTGCATGTTACCCAAAGAAGATAGATTTACTTCATGAAAGTTTGTTTCCATGGCCGAAATATATGCATTTGACAAAGCGATTAAAGCAATTGAATGTTAATGTCATTATTGTTCTATAGAATGGGCTTCAAATGAGCTCAACCCGTTTGAATTCCCTGAAAAAGATATTTCAATTGGATTGCAGCAAACTTCGCAATCTTCGATGTAGGTCTGGATTTTATTTTTGGGCTCGAGTACCATAGAAATGGTTTGCCAACAATAAGGGCATTGAAAAAAATATTCCATTTTGAACAAATGCAAAAAAAGACTAATTGTTTAGTGACATAATGCTAAAGGCACAAATCAAAAGCATTTTCAATTAGTTTATTAATGGTTTTTTCTGGTTGAGTCGAAAAAATTCCTTCAAGCCGATTGGCCAGAATGGCCGATAGCGACAAAGTTTCAAAACCAAAGATGCCTCCTAAATGGTAAATAGCGCAAGTTTCCATTTCGATATTGGTAATTTTCTTGTGTTGCCATTCAAATTGGCTTAAGTGCAACGGCAGATTCTCCCAAGGCATTTTATCTTTTAACCAAAACCGCCCTTGAGGCGAATAAAAACCAGAAGCTGAATATGTTATACCTTCGTAGAAATGGGTTGCTTTCTGCATAAATTTTTTGGCTTCCGGGTTGTCGAAGGCAAAAACAGAAGGTAAAGGCCAGGCATCGAGGTGCTTGCTAAGTGCTTTTGACAACTCTGAGTTACTTAGATTAGTTGGGTAGAAGTAATGCACAGCATCAAAAGAGAATGCTGAAGTACTGCATAAAATCGCGTCAACCGGTAAGCTGCTTTGGATACTGCCTGAGGTACCTATTCTAACGATTTTTGGTTTAAGAGAGCCAATTCTTCTTTCGAGTTTATCAAGATTCCAGTTAAAAAGTAAATCCAATTCATTCATCACAATTTCAATATTATCGGCTCCCATCCCAGTGCTCATTACACTAAATCGCTTGCCATTTCGCATGCCCGTAATGGTTTTAAATTCTCTTTGAACCCTCTCTAGTTCTATGGATGTAAACCATTTTTTAAAAAGTGCAACGCGTTCTGGGTCGCCCACTGTAAAGATGAGCGGGGCGATTTCTTCAGATCTCAAGCCTAAATGGTATACCCGATTTTCTTTTCCAAGAATGATGCGTGTTGGATCTATTGGTTTTTGTTGCATTGGATTGAATTATCTTGCGCGCCGCAAAACTAACCCCCAGCTTTTATGAGCGTTGAAACGAAAAAAATTTTGGTGCCTGTAGGATTCAGTGAACAGTCGCTGATTGCACTTGATGAGGCTTGCATATTGGCTTCTGCAATGGGTTCTGAAATCGTTTTACTATCGGTAATCGAAGATAATGATTTAATTACCCGAGTTTTTGGTTCGGATGAGTCTAGAAATTCAGAAAAAGTTAAGGAACAGATTCAAAGCCGCTTGCTGTTATTGGCTGAAGAGAAATTTAGAGAAACAGGCATTAAAATATCAACCATGTTGGCACATGGAACCATTTATGAAGAGATAGCAAGGGTGGCCGAACTCATTGATGCCAGTTTGGTAGTGATGGGTACCAATGGCCGACCTTCTAACTTTAAAAAACGTTTGATTGGCTCAAATGCTTACAGAACGGTAGGGAACACTAAAATACCTGTGATAACTACCCGAGGAATTCGTAGGTTAAGAGGCTTAAAGAATATCATTTTCCCGTTGGTTCTGGATAGACGTTCTAAAGAAAAAGTTGGTATGGCACTTTATTTCAGTCGATTGTTTAATTCAAAAATTACCGTGGTTGCCGTGCCAAAAAAGGCCGATGATGTTTTGATCTTGCAAAAGCACTTGAATCAAGTGGTCAATTTCATAAATGAGAGGGGTGTTTTGGTTGAAGGTCATATCCTTGAACCCAAAGCAGGTAAGAGTATAGAGGAATTTCTGGATTTTGCCTATAATCAAGATGGTGACTTAATCATGCAAATGGAAGAAAACGAGTCTGTAGATATAGCTTCGAACTTATTGGGGAGCGATATGCAAGAGGTTATTTATCATTCTGAGGTACCCGTTATGTCGCTTACACCTAAACATCAGCGGTATGAATCGCTATTTCAAAACTGGTAACAAGCTACTTTTTTTACTACTTTGGGTAAGCTTGCTTTTTTGCCATTATGCATTTGGTCAGGTCAAAGATTTTGAAGGTAACATATATAAAACCCATGTTTTTGGTGATTTAGAGTGGATGGTTGAAAACCTTCGCTCGAAGAAATTCTCGAGCGGGGATTCAATTATTTTGGTTAAAAACCCAGGAATTTGGTCTGAATTGAATTCAGCAGCTTATACATTACCAAATTCAACTAATGAAAGCCGAAATCAAAATGGCTTTTTGTACAATGGTTATGCGGCTTTAGAAATTAAAGGAATTTGTCCGACTAATTGGAGGCTACCCAGTCACTCAGAGTGGTCCGCACTCATTTTAAGTTTTGGCGGAGAGAAAGAAGCCGGTATGAATTTAATGAATAAAAATACGGATAACTCGCTGCCTTCATATTTTAATGTGCAGTTATCTGGTTTTATAGGAAGCGATGGTTTTCTGGGAGGGTTTGGTCAATCGGGTTATTGGTGGAGTTCGACGGTAAGTCATACTCAGGGCCTTTGGGGAAGATTTATCCAAAATGGTGAAGCAGGCATGTATATGGTAGATGGATTTAAGAATAGTGGTTTTTCTATTAGGTGTGTGCGTGAGATTAATCCATAAACCTGTTATCCGATCAAACCAGTAATTGATTTCATTATGTTTTTAATGTTTCATTGGTGTCTTTAAAACCTGGAATCTTCATTTTTGTCGCGTTCAATCAGAATAGCCCCAACTCCAAGTGGGTATTTGCATAAAGGCAACGCCTTTGCTTTTCTTTTGGTTAATGAGTTATCAAGAGCATTCAACTACCATATTTGGTTGAGAATCGATGATTTTGACTGTACCAGAATACGAGAACCATTTTTACAAGATATTTTTAGGGTACTAGACAGGCTAGGCATTCAAATTGGTATGGGTCCGAAGTCGTTTATTGAATATCAAAGTTTATCAAAACCCCATTGTTTAACAACTGAAAAAATTCAGGAAAAATTGAAGTTTTTGTACTCAAAAGATTTGGTTTATTCATGTAAATGTACTAGAAAAATCATTGACAATTTGCAAGGCCATCCTTGCCCATGTTCATCTTCAGCCAATACCGAATTACTTTTTAATTTACCAATACGTTTTAGAAGTAAGCCATTTATTTTTCCATATAAAAGAATGTTTGAGTTTGAAGAATTGAATAGGGATAGCTTTAATAGGAAAGATTTTATTTTATGGAGGAGGGAAGGATTTGCTTCATACGCGCTTCAGTCTGTTTTATGGGATGAATTTATGGGGGTAACAGCTATCGTGAGGGGAGTGGATTTGTGGGAAATGAGCATATTACAAATGCAGTTGGCGCAAGCGCTTGAACTAACACATTACCGTAGCATTGAATTCTTCCATCATCCATTGGTTTTGGATCAAAGGGGTAATAAACTTTCTAAAAGTCGAAATGCCCCATCGGTTTGGGAATCAATAAAAAGTGACGATGGGTTGCAAGATTTCATCAAACAGTATTCTATTTGGAAAATGGAAACCCTCCCTAACCTTGATATTTCTTAACACATTAAAATGACCTTCGTCATGTGTGGCCTGTGATTTAAGCCTTAAAATAGCATAGTCGAATTGAGTTAGCCTTGCGATTAACAAGTCAAGTAAAATCAAGTAAAGCAGACATGCCACAGAGTTTCGAAAATCTTAACAAGCTAAGTGAAAAGCTTTACCACGAAGGTGTGGAAAAGGCTAGGATAGAGGCAGAGAAATTGCTGGAAATAGCTCGTGAAGAGGCAAATTTAATAAAACAAGGTGCAATAAAGGAAGCTGAAGGTTTGTTGGTAAAGGCAAAAGACCAAGCAGAAAACATTCGAAACCGGACGAATGACGACTTGAAGGTTGCTTATTACAAAGCAAGGGAAGAGGCAAAAAATTTAATCACTAGGGGGCTATTTAAAATTATTATTAAAGAACCTGTTCAACAGGTATTAAATTCAAAAGATTGGTATTCGGATTTTATAGTTTCATTAATTAAAGAGAAGTGGCAATCTCCAAATAGTTTGGAATTGCCTGCTCAATTTGAAGAAAGCTTAAGAAAAGCTATATCCAATGATTTACCCGAAGCACTAAATGGTTTAAAAATCTCTTTTAGCCATGATTTAAGCGCTGGTTTTAGAGTCGTTCCCGAGGATGGTGGATATTATATAGCCATGGAAGAAGAAGATTTTAACCAATGGTTTGCCGATTTTTTGAGAGAAGAAAGTCAAAAATTACTTTTTAAAGAATGAGGGCAAATTATTTTTATTTAATTAGTTCGCTTCCGGTATTTAGAGAAGATACAAAATACAGCACTGACCAATTGCAGAGTTATTTTTTAAGTATTTTTGATCAAATAGAAGCCGAAGATGCCGAGGAGTTGAGCCAGATTTGTCATTTTCACGATAATTTAAATTTAAGTAACTATTTGGCCTATAAATTTCTTGGAATAAAAACACCCAGGCACAAAAAGCTTTATAGAATAGCAGCCGCAGAATTGCATGCTATTAAAAGCCCTGGATCTGAATTGCCACATTTTATGCAGTGGTTTTATCAAGAAAATCGATCGAAAATGCCTCAGTTTAAATGGCCTGAGTTGACTTATAGTTTGGCTGTTTTTCATTTAGATTATCTTAAAAATAGTAAATGTTATTTCGCTTTGAATTTGGTAGAATATTCTTTTGGAATTCGACAAGCTATTCTAGATTACTTGAATATTCAAACAACCATGTTAGTGGCGACGCCGTTTAAATTAAGCGTTCAGCAAAAGCCAGATTTACAACAGGAATTGAATTTCCCGGGCGTTACTTCGTTATGGGAGGCATTAGAGATGACTGATTTAATGGGTATGGACCAATGTGTAGGCCAAATGCTTGAGAACAGAGCCATTGAAATGTCAAAGCCCAGGTTATATCAGAGGGAGCATGTTTTTAGTATTCTTTTATCAATTTTAAACAGGTATCGAGAAGCTTTTATTAATGAAAACAACTTTTCTCAGGAATTAGATTTATATTTAAATCAAATCATAGACTCTAACCAGTTTAAGACATGACCACCGGTACAATTTCGGGTATTAGCTCTAACTTATTAAGCATAAAACCGCTTGGTCCAGTTATGCAGAATGAGATCTGTTTTGTGGAAACGCGGGGGCTCAAATTAATGGCAGAAGTGATTAAAGTTAGCCGCCATTTAATATTTGCGCAGTTATTTGAGAATAGTTTGTTTTTAAGAATAGGAGATACAGTTGAGTTTACAGGACATTTATTGGAAGCCGAATTGGGACCTGGCATTATTAGTAGAAACTATGATGGTTTACAGAATGATTTAGACTTAATTCCAGGACTTTTTATAAAACCTGGTGAAATTACGGCTTCAGTAAATAAAAGTGAAATATTTGAATTTACGCCATTCGTTAAAGTTGGCGCTAAGGTTGTGGCTGGTCAATGGCTTGGTGAAGTTAAAGAACTTTGGATTCCTCATAAAATAATGTTGCCGTTTGCATTGGAAGGAGTCTATGAGGTAATGGAAGCGGCACCTGAAGGAGGTTATAGACCTGATGAAACTTTGTTTAAAGTAAAAAGTGAGAAAGGGAATCTATTGGATGTCAATATGCTCCAAAAATGGCCTGTAAAAAAGAGTCTACAATCGTATAAAATTAAGCGCAGTCCAACGAAAATATTTCATACAGGTATACGGGTTATAGACAGTTTAAACCCCATCGCCGAGGGTGGAACGGGTTTTATTCCTGGCGCTTTTGGTACAGGAAAAACGGTACTTCAACAGGCTATAGCCAAAAACAACGATTCTGATTTAGTCATTTTAGTCGCTTGCGGCGAAAGGGCCAATGAAGTGGTAGATATATTTACCCATTTTCCTGAGCTTGAGGATTTACGTACTGGTCGAAAGCTTAAAGATAAAACAACCATAGTATGTAATACCTCCAATATGCCTGTGGCCGCTCGTGAAACATCTGTTTATTTGGGCATGACGTTGGCAGAATATTACAGAAATATGGGTCTTAAAGTTCTGTTGTTGGCCGATAGTACTTCGCGTTGGGCTCAGGCACTCAGAGAAATGTCGAATAGACTAGAGGAAATGCCCGGAACTGATGCTTTCCCGGTTGAGTTACCTGCCACCATTTCCCAATTTTACAGCCGAGCTGGTGAGGTTGAATTGGACAATGGCGAAATAGGTTCCATAACCTTCCTAGGAACCGTATCGCCTGCCGGAGGGAATTTTAAAGAACCTGTAACTGAATCAACCGGAAAAGTAGCACGTTGCTTTTATGCTTTAAGCCAAAAAAGGGCAGACGCCAAGCGCTACCCAGCTATAGATCCTTTATTATCTTATTCACGATATCTCGATTATCCTGATTTTATTGAAGAAAGTCGTATTAAGCTAGCGGACAATTGGCCGGATGTTGTGGCATCTGCGCGTATTTATCTTCAAAAAGGTTTAGAATATCGCGAGCAGATTTCTATTTTAGGTGACGATGGAGTACCTATAGAGTATCATATTGGATTTTGGAAAAGTGAATTAATTGATTTTGTCTTTGTGCAGCAAGACTCTTTTGATGAAAATGATATGAATTGTCCTATGGAAAGACAGGTATATATGCTTGAGTTTATATTAAGAATTTGTCGAATTAATTTTGATTTTGAGGACTATGAAAAGGTTTCATTTTTCTTTAAGAAATTGATTGATTTTTGCAGACAAATGAATTTTCATAAGTTTAAGTCTGATGGATTTTACAGCTATCAGAACCTGGCAGAAGAGCTTTTGAGTACTGTTTCAACCAATACCATTTTGCCGTGAACCGGAGGGCTCTTCAAAAAGTATTTAAAAGCATCTTCGCTCTGTCTAAAGCCACAATAACGTTGGAAGCCAGTGGCGTTCAGTATGGCGAATTGGCTTGGGTTGATGGACGAGCGGCTCAGGTTATAAGATTAAAAGGCAATGAAGTGAGCTTGCAGGTGTTTGCAGGAACCGAAGGTATTTCAACTAATTCAGAGGTAGTATTTACAGGTGATTTGCCATTTTTGGAGGTTAGCGAATGGTTGATTGGTCGCTATTTTGATGCCTTAGGTCGCCCAATTGATGGCGGTTTAAAACCGTCGGGAGAAAAGCGTTATTTAAAGGGGCCTGCGGTGAACCCGGTCCGCAGAAGCATGCCATCTAAGTTTTTAGCTACCGGAATTGGTGGTATTGATTTGAATAATAGTCTAGTTACTGGTCAGAAAATCCCGTTTTTTGCCGATCCCGACCAGCCATATAATTCAGTTTTGGCCGATGTTGCTTTAAGGTCAAAGGCCGATCGAATCATTTTGGGGGCTATGGGTATTTCGCAAGACGATTGGCTAATGTTTCAAAGTAAGTTTAAAGCTTCTGGTGCTGAAAGTAAGTTATTAGCATTCGTAAATACAGCCGAGTCGCCAACCATGGAGCGCTTGCTTATTCCTGATATGAGTTTGGTTGCAGCCGAATATTTTGCAAACGATTTGAAATTAAATGTTTTGGTTTTATTGTCTGATATGACTTTGTATGCCGATGCTTTGGCGATTGTTTCAAATAAAATGGATCAAATTCCATCTAAAGATGCCATGCCAGGCTCGCTTTATAGCGATTTGGCAGGAATTTACGAAAAAGCAGTTCAGTTTCCTCATGGTGGTTCTATTACCTTAGTGGCGGTAACCACTTTAAATGATGGCGATATAACCCATGCCATTCCTGATAATACGGGGTACATTACAGAAGGTCAGCTTTATTTAAAGTGGGATAGTTATTCAGGTGAAACCATAATAGATCCTTTTAGGAGTTTGTCGAGACTTAAACAAAATGTTATTGGCAAGACAACAAGAGAAGACCACCCTCAATTAATGAATGCTTTGGTGCGTTTGTATGCCGACGCGAGTGAAGCTAGGCTTAAACAAGAAAATGGTTTCGAACTAAGCGATTTTGATAATCGTTGTTTAAAATTTGCTATCGATTACGCCAAGGAAGTTCTGTCGATCAAAGTCAATTTGCCAATCGATGAAATATTAAATTTAGGATGGGTGTTATTAAGCCGATATTTTGAACCTTGGGAAACAGGGATAAAATCTGCCCTAATTGATAAATACTGGGTAAAAATACCATAAAATGCAATTCAGTTACGACAAGAGCACCATCCAAATGTTTGAAAGGCAAATGAAAATTCGCCAAAAGGCACTTCCGGTGTTACAAGGTAAAGAGGCTGCTCTTAGAAAAGCTATTTTTCAACAACAAACATTATTGGAAACACTGGAGAAGGAGCTTCATGAATTGAGATTTACTCTTTTGAAGCAGGCTGGAATTTGGTTAGAATGGCCATCTATTTTACGTATTAAACATATTCATTTTGGAACTAAAATAACGGCTGGAGTAAAACTGAAAACCTTAGAAGAAGTGGAATTTGAGGAGTTTGAAGCGGATTGGATTTACGGCCCAATATGGTTGTTTCAAGGTATAAAACGTTTAAAAGACTTGGTGGAATTGAGTTTAAAGGTTCGGTTGGCTCATGAGCAACTGTTGAGCTTAGAATTTGCAAGAAAGAAAACAACCCAAAAAGTTAATCTTTATGAAAAGGTTCAAATTCCTTTTTATAAAATTTCTGTGCGGAAAATAAAGAGATTTTTGGAAGATAAAGAGAATATTGCCAAAGCGGCAAAGAAGATTGCCAAAATGCGCCAAAATCTGGATTGGTCATGATACTTGAGATGCGCAAATTGGCCATTTTAACCTTGGAGTCTGAAGTTAATATCATTCTTTCAGAATTTAAGAGCTTAGGGCTTTTTCATTTAATTAACAAAGGGCGAGTTGATAATGATTCGTTATTTATAAGAGCACAGTTGAATCGATTCGCCGAATCTTGCAAACTGTTGGAACAATTATCTGGCCGTTTTATTGTCGATAAAAAATTTGCTTTTCATCGTAAAGATATCAGTCGTGTTTTGGAAGAGATGCTGGAAAGGCGTTCAGGGCATTTGGATAAGATAAGAGCCTTAAAGAAAGAGATTAAATTTTGGGAGTACTGGGGAGAGTGTTCGAGAAATAAATATGAAACTTTAGAAAGCGCAGGTATATGTTTTTATTTCTATAAAGCCAAGCAACAACTTTGGCAAAAACAATTCTATGGTGGGTTTTCTGTTTTCGAAACATATCGAAATAACGGTTTTTCATATTTGCTCTTAATTGGTCAAGGAATTCCACCTGACTTGCCATTTGAAGTTTACGAGCTGCCTATGCTTTTTGCTGATGAAGCGCGTAGTGCGTTTCAAATAGAAAGTGATGCCTTACACATTTTAGAGGCAGAGTTAGCGAGTTTGTCGAAAGAAACAGAATATTTAAAGTCAACTTCCAATGAGTTAAACACGCAGTTAATACTTAAAGAAGCTAATCAAGCAATAGAAAGGTTAGACCAGAAAGAATTTGTTTTACTCAATGCCTGGTTTCCGGCTCTAGAGGAAGCAAAAGTTAAAAGTTTACTAGATTCGCTACAATTAGCTTACAGCATAGAGATTCCAGAAAAAGGCGATGAAGTACCGGTGGTACTACAAAACAAAAAGTATTTACAACTTTTTGAGCCTATTACACGAATTTTTCAATTGCCCTCTTATTTCGAGTTCGATTTAACTCCGTTTATTGCGGTATTTTATCCTATTTTATTTGCATATTGCTTAGGAGATGCTGGTTACGGTTTTTTGTTAACCTTGATTCCAATTTTTGGTATAAAATCATTTCTAAAAAATCAACCTAATACTGCTTGGTTAATTTTTGTTTTAGGTGTTATGACTTTCATAACCGGATTAATTAAATCGGGAAGTGTATTTGGAATAGCGCTTTCCAATAACAGTCCATTTGAATGGGCCAGAAATTTACAGAACATAGTTTTAATCCCTGATGATACTTCAGTAGCTATTAACGCTTTTAATGTGGCTTTAGTTATCGGGATTGTTCAAATAATTACGGCTGTAATAATTGCAATTGCAAAGCGAATTCGCTATTTTGCTTTGAGATTTGCAATCCCCGAAATCGGGAAATTCCTGATTATTTGCAGTGTAATAGCCCTTTTTCTACTTCGTAAAACGGAAATCTTTTGGTTAATGAATATGGCATTACAGTTTGGTCTTGTTGGTGGTATTTTGATGGTTTTGTTTTTTCACGATTTAGCACAAAAACCTCTTCAAAGAATTGCTACAGGTGTTCTACCTATATTTTTTATTTTCACTGGTTTATTGGGTGATATTCTTTCTTATGTAAGGCTGTTTGCATTGGGTGTAGCGTCATCGGTATTAGGTTTGGTTGTGAATCAAATTGGAGGACAAATATGGGAGAAGGGCGGGTGGTATGTGGTTGCGGCAGTTGTTTTTTTTCTATTGGGTCATGGGTTAAACTTTGGTCTAGCCGTTTTGGGCTCGTTTGTGCATCCGCTAAGACTAACTTTTGTTGAATTTTACAACAATGCAGGATTTGAAGGCAACGGTTTAGATTATAAACCCTTTGGTAAGTAAATGCGTAAAACTTAA
Source organism: Chryseobacterium gleum (assembly GCA_945883565.1). Classification (GTDB taxonomy): domain Bacteria; phylum Bacteroidota; class Bacteroidia; order Flavobacteriales; family Schleiferiaceae; genus RFXV01. The sequence continues at coordinate 40,198 of CAMCXO010000016.1, read as the reverse complement.
ATATGGAAACTTTAAATGATTCTATGGCCTTAACACTGGCTTTTATAGGCATAGGATTGCTAATCGGGCTTTCGGGGGCAGGAAGTGCAATAGGCACTGCAACGGGTGCTATGGCCACAGTTGGAGCTGTACGAAAACGACCTGAACAATTTGGAAGTTTTGTGGTGCTTTCTGCTCTTCCGGGTACTCAAGGTTTGTATGGATTTGCCGGTTTTTACTTTCTGCAGGATTTAATATCTGCGGATATGAGCATGCTAAAAGGTGCCGCGATTTTAGGTAGCGGATTGGCATTAGGTTTAGCTGGTTTGTTTTCGGGTATTTTCCAAGGAAGGGTTTGCGCAAGTGGAATAGATAGCATAGGTTCAGGTAACGATGTATTTGGTAGAACCCTCATTTTAGCTGTGTTCCCTGAATTGTATGCCATTATAGCCTTTGCTGCTCTGTTTTTAATAAGCGCATTGGTTTCATAATGGCCACAACGCCTACCATATCTGTGCTTTTAGCACTTGACCTAAGTGTGCATGATAAAGCCATGTTGAATTTTTTAGAGAATAATTCAACATTAAAAGCCATGGATAAACTCTTCGCAGTACATGTCCTCAGTCATCAATTACCTAATGATTTTCCTTCCCATTTGTTTGATATACTTCCAAGTGTTGAAGAAGCTCAAGATCATATTCAGAATCTTGTAGTGGGATATATTGATGAAACAAAGATTCCTTTGGAAATTATTATAAAAGAAGGTAATATAACTGATTGTTTGCTTGAAGTAGTGGATGAGAAAGGTATTGATTTGGTAGTTGTTGGTCAAAAGTCAAAAACAGAATCTTCAGGAATTACGCTCCGAAAACTTTTAAGAGAATCAAAATGCTCACTGCTTATTCTCCCTGAAAGTTGCCAAAAAATTCAAAGTGTTTTGAACTTAACTGATTTTAGTGAGCGTTCGCATGAGGCATTTAAATTCGCTTTAGGATTATCTGAGGAATTGGGTGTCGAGATTCAGGTTCTGCACCTGTACCAAGCCCATTTCAGTTATTTGAGGGCATCTGAATCTCTGAGGGAAATGCAATTAGCCTTAAAAAGCCGATCGTATGAAAGATTTGAAGAACTAAAAATCAAAAAATCTCTAACAAATCGAGTAACTTTTCATGCCCTTCCTCTTGATCAAAAATCAATGGAAGAGGAAATTCGTGAATTCGCGAATAAAATGAATGGACCTTTGATTGTTATGGCTTCGAAAGGTCAAACCGCTTCGGCAACCGTACTTTTAGGTTCGATTGCCGAAGCAGTGGCTATGTTCAACATTGGATTCCCACTTTTAATTGTAAAGCGAAAAGGTGAACAATTGGGTTTGATAGACCAACTCACAAGCCTTTTTTAAGGCGATAATTCTTAGATGTTTTCTGTTAAAGTTTTGTGGGAAGCATCGCAAAAAGGCATTTTTTGTGATTGTCCACATCCACATAGGGAAAAGGCAGGCGGGTGGGGTAAAGCATTGCCATCTGCATCTGTTAAATTAACAAGTCCTTCAACCCGAATGGGACCTGCGGGTTTTCTATAAATGCGTACGGTTTCGGAAGAAGTCTCTGAGCTCATTATTTCTTTTTGTTAAGGGCTTTATAAATAACAGGAGGTGTGATGCCTTCAACCAATTTTTTAATTTTTTGTTTAGAGTTAAGTTTTAATGCTACAGCATCGGCTTGGTCACCTTCTCTGGCTTTCCACAATGTTGAATGTTTGGTTAATTCCGGATTTATTTCCTCTGCAGGACGTCCGTTGGAATAGTAATATAAGGCCAATGATTTTCTACTTCTGTCTGGAGGGCAGCTTAACGGGTTAGGGTGCCCGTGGTAAGAAAAATCTGTAGTAGAGAACATGGCCAGGGTGTTGAATTCCGGTAGAATTTTATGAACGCAAGCTTTCATGTCTTTATCCCACAATTCGAAATGCCCGCCATAAGATTCTTGCCAATCTTTGTTTAGGTAAACCAGCACATTAATACGACGATCGAGGTTTGTTTTTGGGTGCTTATTAAAATCGGCATGAACTTTTAGGAGTCCACCAGGCTTGATTTCATGCATACCCCCACCCACAAAATAAGGGTCGCCTAGAAGAGTTTCTTTTATACTGGTTAAAGATTGCAGAAATTCTAAGAAAGGTTCAGAGTTTAGGAAGTGCATAAGCTGTTTGGTATTTATGCCAAAAGGCCTTTCACCTTTTCCTTCAAATTTTATCTGCTTGGTATCATTGTACTGACTTGCTGCGGCTTTACTAAGGTCAGGAAACTCTTCTAATACACTACTAAGAAAATCCGGATTAAAGAAATTCTTGAATGAGATGCTGGGGAAAGGCTGTGCGCTGGTATACTGTGCTTTAAATTGCTCGGCAACTGCAGCCAAATCTTGAAATTCGGAGTTTAGATATGGGTTCATCGATTGGTTTTTGGTCATTTTTGTTGTTATTCGTCCTTTCAGGTGAGCGAGTCAAAAATGCAATTATTTGCGCATAATTTATATATCTGTTATTAAGTTTTCAGAAAAGAAATTCAGTCAATTTTCTGAATTACTTTATAAACCACCCAAATATTCCAATTCTACGTTAAGTTCTGGCGATCCTTTTAACAAGGGCATCGCTTGTTCTATGATTTCCCGCAATTCGGGTTGAGAAAGAGACTGGTCGTGATCGAACTTGGAGTCCCAAACTTCAGTGACAAAAATGGTATCGAATTCTAATGGCACACGGCTAATTAAGTACAATTTGCAACCTTTAACATTTTTTAAAATTTTTGCAGCTCTTTGAAGCAGTGTTGTCAATTGACCACCTTTTCCAGAGATTGCATGAAGCCTGCCTTGTAATACATAAGTCTGATTCATAAATGAATTTAAAATGGATTGCAAAATAAGCGTTTCCACTCCTAACTCATAGAATTGTAAGCGAAATTCAATAGGTTTATTTAAAGGCCTTAATTATTTGCTTTTTTACAACTAAGTGATTTAGGTCATTAAGATTAAGCGGCTTTGGTTATAACTTCATTGAATAAATGAGAGAACAATGAAAAACTTAAAGGCATTTTTAGCGGTAATTCTTAGCTTTTCGATTTTTTTAAGCTGCGACAAAGACAAAGAAGAAGTTGTAGTTAAGCCAAGATTGGAAATTGGTTTCGATTATGTTTTTGGAGCGTCAATGGAGGATTGGCGGATTGAGGAATTTTATGTACACCCTAAAACAGGTGACAGTTTGTACTTCAGCATGCTGCAATTTTATATTTCAAACATTCAATTAGAATCCACAAATGGATCTTTTTATACGGTTCCTGGAGGGATTTGGTTAATGGACGCCGAAGATAAAGGGTTGACATCGATTGTAATAAACGATATACCTGAAGGGCAGTATATAAGAATGCATTTTACATTAGGAATAGACTCCCTTAGCCAACAATTCCCTCGAAACGGGGCACTAGGTGATTTGAGTGTTCGGATTAAAGGCAATTCTCCTCAAAGTCAAACAGGCAGTTTTGCTTTTGACTTCGGAGAAGCCGAAAATTTAAGTGTTTTAAGCAAAACTTTGCAAACCAATTTCTTTGGTGAACCTCAGAATTTAATGAACGGCTCCAAGTTAAGCTTGCTTTTCGCTATAAATCCGGCACGTTTTTGGCACAATCAGGCTTCCTTATCGGTTTTAAATGGTTATACAGGAGTAGGTGAAACGGCTATAAAAATGACAGGCCCCTTTTTTGAAGGAGCCTATCTAGCAAATGTTCAATTGGAACAAGAATAAAGTTTATACCTATTGAATCAACAGTCTTTTTTTGCTCAGGGTGTTTTCTCTTTCTAAAACTAAGAAGTAAACACCCTTGGGCAAATTGATTTGGATTTCTGTTAATCCTCTTTCAATGTCAAAAGAGGTCAGGGTTTGACCGAGTATGTTTTGCACCAAGAGTTTGGCTCTTGAGCCCGGCCTTAGATCAATATTAAAATGGCCTTTGTTTGGGTTAGGGAAAAACGACCACTCGCTGTTTGCATGGCTTTCGTTTAAGCCAATATTCTCTACCAATACAGAGTCTGAACGATTGCCGCATCCCGAAGAGTCGCGGATTTCTACTTGATAATAGCCGTTTTGGGTTGGGATATAAAAATTGTTTTGGGCACCGGTTATTCTAAATCCGTTGTAGAACCATCGATAATCAGATGAGGAATTTGCTGTTTCCAAGCTGTCGTTGCTATAAACCAAAGAAGGCTGTGCGGGCCCATCTACCACAGTAATATCAAACGAAAACAGACTGTCGCAAGCACTTTGGGTAAAGCTGTACTCAATAGTGTAGGTACCTGGATTTAATGAGGCGGCATTTAAGTTTGATATAGATAGCCCGTTAAAGTAGTAGTTTCCTCCAACCGGATTCACCACCCAATTTGCTGGAACTATTCCTGAACTTCTACAAACCAAGGTATTCCCTAAGCTTAAAACAGGTTTTGAGGCCACTTGAACCGAGCGAGTAGCAGAAGCGCTGCAGCCGTTGGTGTCGGTGAAAGTATAACGCAATATTTTAACTCCGCTACCGGCTAAGTTGGGGAAAAGCGTATCGTTAACTATGCCCGGACCAGAATAGCTACCACCGATTGGTGAGCCAAAAGTTAATAATATTGGACTGTCTGATACACATACTGCTGCCATAGGCGCAGCACTTACAGTTGGCGCCGGCAAAAAGGAAATGCTTAGCGTATCCGAGTAAGCATCTAAAGGCCAAGCGCAAATTTCAGATGAACGCACTTTAGCGTAAATAAAATCACCATTTTGAAGGTTGTTTAAAGATAATTGATTTACATTTTGTCCGGCCGCCTGACCATTTATAAACCATTCAAATTGTGGATTTACACCTTCATTTTGTGTAGTAAGTGATAGGTTTACAGGTGTACCTTGGCAAACTGCCCCACTATTTATATTTATTTGAACTGGTGTATTTTGTTGTACCTGGACAATTTGATTTTTAATTATAGCATTATTTCCTAAATTGTTAAATACCCGAAGTTCTATATTGTAGCTGCCTGCATTTGGGTAAGTAACTTGAGGCGAATATTGTGAAGAATTTAAAGGCACTCCACCTGTAAAAATCCAATAAACAGAATCGACAATGCCACCACTTAGATTTTGTGGCACTAGAGCATAATTTGCACAAGACTGAGGATCGATTACGAAATCGGCTATTGGTGCACTGCCAGCTTGTCCGCCAACAACGATGTTGTCTAGGTATAATCTATTTCCAAAACGGCTTACAGTGGTAAATCGGATTTTAACATTGGATAAGCCGTCATAAACACTCAAATCAATATTGTTACATGGCGCGAATCCTGCTTGTCCGCACCAATCGGTGGCTGCAGTTGGATTAAAAACACCACTTTGGTTAGCTCGGGTGGCTAAACCATTAGGTCCGCCCAAACCTGTCCACTTGCGTAAAGTGGTCCAAGTATTTCCACAATTTGTTGAAATGGACAAAATTAAGGTGTCGTTTGACGAACCGGTTCGTCTGGCATAAGCATGATCGAAACTAATGAAGGCATTTTGCAAGGTGCTTAAATCTAAGGGTGGAGAAATTAGATGATCACGTCTGCCTTGTAAACCGTTTTGGCTATAAGCGAATAAATCCATCATGGCCGTTTTAGTGCCTTGACCATTTATTCCAATTCGATTAGCTCCTTGCCAACCTAATTCAGGAATAATGTCAGGGTTAACTATTTCCCAGCTTTCGAAGGCATCTTTGGGCTCAAAGTTTTCGAAAAACGGTGCAATTAATCCACCAACCCTAAAAACAGCCTGACGATATAAACTGTCTGAACCATTACTGTTTGATGCAAAAAGCGCAACATTGTACCATCCATTAGAGTTCAATACCAGCACAGGATTCTCACTTGTGTCGGAAGTTCCGTTAACATATGTAACGGTATTTGGTATAAAGTACCAACGAAAATCTTCGGGGAAATTTATAGTTGCATTGCTTAAGCGAATGGTATCACCAATTCCGCAAACGGCTTTTGGGGAGGTGAAGTCGGCTATTGGTTTTTGGAATTGACCATCATACAAAGGACTTTCCCAAACGCCTCTTCCGTAAGTGCATGCCCTTATTTTATTGGCAATTGGTTGAATTTCCAATTCATTTACAATAACATTTGGAAGTCCTGACATAAAAGGTTTCCATTCTGATAATAAATCATCACGGTAGTACACCCCTATATCGGTTCCCACATAAATTCCGTTCAAGTTAGTATCTCCAAATGTTACGCAGTTGGCAGGAACATTGGGTAAATTATCGCTGATGTTGGTCCAAGTAGAACCACCATTATTGGAGAAATAGAGTTTTTGTCCTTGTGCATAACCGGAGCGGCTCACCCAGATTTTATTTTGATCATTGTCGGAAACCGCTATACCAGTGACCGTACCGCTCCCTGGCAGATTGCTAAATAAACTAAAGCTACTTCCGCCATTTGTTGAACGATACAACTCATTGGTAATGCCCACATACACATGATTTGAGTTCACTTTAGGAACATAAATTCGATCTATGTTTGTTCCGTTTATGCTTCCCGAAACATTGGTAAAAGACACGCCAGCGTTAGTTGATTTCCAAAGGCCGGTGAAGCCTGCATATACAACAGAGCCATTATTTGGATCTAAGGTTAATGGAGTAACCCAATTTCCGGTTCCGGAAGGAGGTAAATTGAAACTTGCAGTAAAGGTATTACCTCCATTAGTAGACTTATAAAAGTCACCATAATAGATAGAGGAATACATTATTTGAGGATTTTGGGGGTCAATGGCGCAATCCATTCCGTCTCCACCGCCAACTCGGTCCCAAAAATTAGCTCGGAGATGGGTTCCATTATCTTGAGCTCCGGCAATAATTCGAAGTGTATCTACTGGGGAAGTTCCAATGCGATAGTATTGGGTGATGTTCATGCCATCTTGAAAGCTATTCCAAGTGTTTCCGCCATTTTCGGTAATATCCAATCCGCCATCGCTGCAAGAAAATAAACGATTCGTTCCTGGCTGAAAAGCCAAGGCATGAATATCTGCATGGACATAAGGCCTACCGCCGCCACCAAACCAATGGGCATTTAGGTTCCAAGTGCTGCCGCCATTGGTAGATTTCCAAATATTTACACCTCCACAATATATCTCATCTGCGTTAGTTGGCGAGCAAGCAATAGCCAAATCATACCAACCTTGACCGCCACTATCAGAACCATTGGTTGACCATCCCAAAAGGTTGGGCGTTGAAGATTGCTCAACCCAAGTGTTTCCGCCATCGATTGATCGATAGAGACCTCTAAATCCATTATCATTACCAGCGGCAAGGGCATAAATTATATTTACGTTAGCGGGAGTAACGGCAAGTTCAATTCTCCGAGCATTGCTAGGAAGTCCACCAGTGCTGGTGGGCAACTGAACCCAAGAATCTCCAGCATTAATGGATTGCCAAATTCGAGCTGACCCAAAAGTTGTTGCAAATAATATATTGGGGTCGTTTATTTTCTGTATAATGCTTTGAAATGCACCACCTTGTACATTAATCCATGAGCCACCGCCATCCATTGTTTTGAAGATTCCCGATCTAGTGGTAAGTACTAATTCTTGTGCATTTAAGGGATTCATATGTAGGCCTGTGGCTCTAACATTTTGAACCAAATTGTGGGTCATACCTGTGGGCAGCCAAGTATCCCCTCCGTCTGTTGATTTCATCACTCCATGCGAATAAGTATCGGCCGCATCCCTGTCGCCTGTGGAGATGAACATAATATTTGGATTTGTTGGGTCGATTACAATGGCCGAAACGCCTAAATTGGTGAGCTGATCGGTGGATGTTGACCATGTTTGTCCACCATTTGTACTTTTCCAAAGCCCTCCCGCTGGTGCTCCTACATATATGATTTGTGTATTTGTTGGATGAAAAGCTACACAATTCAAACGACCAATGCCTCCTATAGCGTTGCCATCAAATGGGCCAACGGGACGCCAATTGCCCAAAGGCGTTGAGGTTTGCATTTGTTCAGCTTGCTGCATTTGAGCGCTATAGAGAATGGATGGTGTTGGCCTATTACCTTCTGGATAAACCCTTTCATTCGTAAAGTGCTCCCAACGTTTAAATTGCTTCCAGCCTTTGCCTTTTTCGATTTCTTTTCCTTGCCAAAACGCATTAAATGCCGATTGAACTTGATAGAAGTTTATGCTTGGGTCTTGCATGCCTTCAACCCAGTCTTGGGCATTTAAAGTGCTTAAACACAAGGTTAGAGAAAGGAGTATTATTCTTTTCATAAATTCGGTTAGGTGAATTGCAATGTAAACGCTTCAAGGCCATTAAAAGTTGGCCTTTACTTAAAAAAGTCATAAAATTTATGTGTTATCGACTTTAACTTTGGAGCATGTACCAAATTACTCTCCCTTCCGGCAAGGTTTTTAACATAGCCAAAAACTCAGATGGCAAACTGTCATTTGGAGACCTAAATCCTGATTTGATAAGAGTAGCCGACGGTGTTTGGCATTCTATACTACATGGTGAATCTTATAATATAAGTTTACTTAAAGTAGATTCCGATAATCAACGTGTTAGTTTAAAGATTAACGGAAAAGTGGTTGATTTAGAGATTAAAACCGACCAGCAACTACTTTTGGAAAAAATGGGTTTAAGTGGCATGAATGTTAAAAAACTTTCAGAAATTAAAGCGCCTATGCCGGGTTTGGTTGTCCGCATTGAAGTAAATATTGGTGATGAAGTTAGAACAGGAACCCCACTTTTGGTGTTAGAAGCTATGAAAATGGAGAACATTTTAAAGTCACCTGGAGACGCTATTGTGAAAGAAATTCGCGTGAATCAAGGAGATGCTGTTGAGAAAAATCAAGTGCTAATAAGCTTTCAATCCTAGTCAAATGAAGTATTTATCCCTAATTTTTTGGTTTATGGCCACCATTTTGGTGAGTTGCAACTCTGCCATTACCGATGATTCGGTTACAAGAATTGATAATTCCGAAGTTGTTTTAGGCCATCAACATGATCAAACTTCTTCTAAAGATAGCTTGGTGGCATTTCCTGAAGGTGCTGAAGTATTTTTTGTTAACCTTCAAGATGGCCAAGTGGTAAAGCCAAACTTTAAAGTGGAAATGGGAATAAAAGGTATGGAGGTTCGTCCGGCCGGAGAAGTGCTTTACGGAACGGGTCATCATCACATAATAGTAAATGGACCTTTTTACGAACCCGGACAAATAATTCCAAAAGATTCCCTAAATATTCATTTTGGAGGAGGCGAAACCGAAACCGAATTAAATTTGAAACCAGGCGTTTACGAACTTACCCTTCAATTTGCTAATGGCGCCCATATGAGCTTTGGTAAAGTTTTAAGCAAGACCATTAAGATTGAAGTAAAGAATTAATAAGTACGACCTTTAAAAGATTATTTAGAGCACCTACTTTGGGTGCTTTTTTAATTTGAGCTAAAAAGTTTTTTTAAATAAAAAGAGGGTTTGTTCCAGTAAGTCATGAAGTGGTCATCTAAAAACCATTTGTTAAGCTTATTATGAATTTTAGTATTCTTAATAAGGAAATTGGTGAGCCAATTAACTCGTTTCGGGTTAGTGAAAAACTTTTGAAAAGCGCGGCTAATTCTCAATTCTGACCAAAGGGCTTTGTAAATTCTACGGTCGTAGGCCTTATTGAATTTGGCATCGAATTTATTTAGGGTTAAAGCATTCAAAATATGTTCAGCGGCAAATCGTCCGCTTCTTAAGGCATTGCCTACACCCTCACCGGTCATTGGATCTACCAAACTGGCTGCATCTCCAACTAATAAAAATCTATTTCCAGAAAGGGCAAATTTCTTTGAACCTAATGGAATTCCAAAGCCTTTCACTTTTTCCAAAGGTTTGGCATTTTTAAACCTAGGCGAAATTTTGGGATGATGGTTTATAGCTCTTTCTAATTCCTGCTTCAGATTAACATTTTTTAATGCCACATATTCACTCAACATTCCAATGCCAACATTGGCTTTGTTGTTTTCCATAGGGAATATCCATAGATAGCCGGGAGAAACCTCCGGTAAAAAGTGAAGTTCAATAAGATCTTTTGGTTGATCCCACTCTACATTTTCGTAATACACACGAAGGGCGGCGCAATAGTGTTTGCGATCCATTTCAAAACCAGCAAGCTGTTTGGCAACAATGGAGTGTGCACCATCTGCACCTACAACCATTTTGCAACGAATAGAGCCTGATATAGTGGAAATCACCACTCCTTGGTTGTTGACTGTTAAATCTTTAACCGCAAGATTTTCGCGTAAATCGATGTTTGGGTGTTGCTTTACCTCTTCGTTAAGAGTTCGGTCAAATTCTTGTCGGGGCATAACATACCCTTCCAGTTTTTTATCTTGACTTTTGTCGATATAGAGCTCAAAAGACTTGCCTTCGGGCGATACCATGCGCAAGCCTCTTATTCTTTGTCTGTTATTTTGTTGGTTAAAGCGATTGCGCAAACTTGGCCTAATCTTAACCAATTGGTTGATAACATCAGGGCTTAACGCATCGCCACAGATTTTATCCCTCGGAAAAGCCGATTTATCGAGAACAATTACTTTTTGTCCGGCATCGGCAAGTAACAGAGCACAGGCCGAGCCACCAGGTCCAGCGCCTACTATTACCACATCTGTCGTTTCAATACTAGCTTCCAAATGCATCTTAGTTTAATTATCATTATTCTTCAATGATCCATTGACCTGATTCCAAAAGGTTTTCGGCAATTTTGTATTTCATAGACTTGATTTCACCTGAAGCAAGATTTCTCACATTCACAATATCATTTCTACCGTATTTTTTTTCATGTCGAACAACCGGTTGAATAACCTGTTTCTTTGTTGATGAAGTATCGTTTCCCGGCTTATTTTCTGAGGTATTGGCACCTGGACCACTGGTTTGCAGTGCAGGTTTTTTAGCCGAAGAAGTAATAGCTTGTTTCACAGATTGAGGTTGTCCTTCTTGCAAAGGAATTCCTCCTTTGAACAAGAATGAAAGTATTTCTCTATTGAGTTTTCCTATCATTACTTTAAAAAGCTCAAAAGACTCGAATTTATAGATCAGAAGGGGGTCTTTTTGTTCGTATACAGCCCCCTGAACATATTGTCGCAGGTCGTCGAGTTTTCGAAGATGTTCTTTCCATTCATCATCAATTAAAGCCAGAGTAATCCCCTTTTCAAAATCTCGTAAAAGCTCCTGACCTTTCGTATGATAGGCCTTTTCTAATTGGGTAACTACTTGAAGGCTTCGTAAGCCATCGGTAAAAGGCACCAAGATATTTTGATAGCCTTTACCTTGGCTTTCATAAACATTTTTAAGAACCGGAAAAGCCATCTCGGCCAAGCGTTTCATACGAAGTTGATAAGCTTCCATTGCCGAGTTGTAAAGCAAATTGGTTAAGGCTTCGGTGGTTTGACCTTTTAAGTTTGAATTGGAGCTTAAATCAATTCCAAAAACTTTAAACACTTCAAGTTGAAAGTCTTCTACTTTTTTATTCTCCGAAAAAGATTGAGCTAATTCTGCTGATGTATCGAATATCATATTTGCAATATCGCTTGCCAGTTTATCACCAAACAGCGCATTTTTTCTTCTTCTGTAAACGACCTCTCTCTGGCTGTTCATAACGTCGTCGTATTCCAACAATCTTTTTCTAATGCCAAAATTGTTTTCTTCAACCTTACGTTGGGCGCGTTCAATTGACTTAGTTACCATGCTATGCTGAATTACTTCTCCTTCGGTATGCCCCATTTTGTCCATGAGGCCGGCTATACGTTCAGAACCAAATAATCGCATCAGATTATCTTCCAATGACACAAAAAACTGAGAGCTTCCGGGGTCACCCTGTCGTCCTGAACGACCTCTCAGCTGCCTGTCAACACGCCTTGAATCATGCCTTTCTGTTCCAATTATAGCCAAGCCACCAGAATTTTTGGAATCCGGAGTGAGTTTAATATCGGTTCCACGTCCGGCCATGTTGGTCGCAATGGTTACCGTACCTGGTTTTCCTGCTTCGGCAACAATTTCCGCTTCTTTTTGGTGAAGCTTTGCATTCAATACATTGTGATTGATTTTACGCAACTTTAACGACCTACTTAAAAGCTCTGAAATTTCTACACTGGTAGTACCAACCAAAACTGGACGACCTGCTTCTGTAAGTTTCACAATCTCGTCGATAACAGCATTGTATTTCTCGCGTTTCGTTTTATAGACCAAATCTTCATGGTCTTTTCGTTGAATAGGTTTGTTGGTGGGTATAACCACAACTTCTAACTTGTAGATGTCCCAAAGTTCACCGGCTTCGGTTTCGGCAGTTCCTGTCATACCAGCCAGCTTCGCATACATTCGAAAATAATTTTGAAGTGTAATGGTGGCATAGGTTTGGGTGGCTGCCTCAATTTTTACACTTTCTTTTGCTTCTATGGCTTGATGTAATCCATCTGAATATCGACGACCTTCCATAATACGTCCGGTTTGCTCATCTACAATTTTTACTTTGTTGTCCATTACCACATACTCAACATCCTTTTCAAAAAGGGCATATGCACGTAGTAATTGGTTCATGGTATGAATGCGTTCACTTTTAACACTGAAATCGCGCAAAAGCAGCTCTTTTTTCTGGCTTCTGTGTTCGATATTGGCCTCTTGTTTCTCGATTTGGGCCAAACCAATTGCAATATCCGGTAAAATGAAAAAGTCGGGAGAGGTATCGCCGGCCAATAAATTTAAACCACGTTCGGTAAGTTCTACCTGATTGTTCTTTTCATCTATAACAAAAAATAGGGCTTCATCTACTTTGTGCATCTCTTTGTTCTGATCTTGCATGTAGAAGTTTTCCGTTTTCTGCAGCAAGGTCTTCATGCCATCTTGAGAAAGAAATTTTATGAGCGCTTTATTTTTCGGTAAACCTCTATGCGCCCGCAACAACTTGAAGCCTCCTTCTTTGTCTTCTCCTGATTCTACAAGTTTTTTCGCATCTGTTAGTTCTTGTTGAACAATCGCTCTTTGAGCGTTTACCAATTTAATTACATGGGGTTTGAGTGCATCAAACTCTTGTATATCTCCTTTTGGTGTGGGGCCACTAATAATAAGAGGCGTTCGTGCATCATCAACTAAAACAGAGTCAACCTCATCCACAATAGCATAATTGTGTTTTCGTTGAACCAAATCTTCGGGGCTACGCGCCATATTATCGCGCAAATAATCGAACCCAAATTCGTTGTTAGTGCCATAGGTTATATCGGCCAAATAGGCATTTCTTCTTTCAGGCGAGTTGGGTTGATGTCTGTCTATACAATCCACCGTTAAGCCGTGAAATTGAAAAATTGGCCCCATCCATTCGCTATCGCGACGGGCCAAGTAGTCGTTAACAGTAACCAAATGAACCCCTTTTCCTGGCAAGGCATTTAGATAAACGGGCAATGTGGCTACCAAGGTTTTGCCTTCGCCAGTGGCCATTTCCGCAATTTTACCTTGATGCAATACCGTTCCCCCGATTAGCTGAACATCGTAATGCACCATATCCCAGCTAATTTCGTTGCCTGCTGCTTTCCATTTGTTCTTCCAAATGGCCTTTCCATCTTGAAATTCTACAAAATCTTTACCCGAATATTGAGAATCTATTTCGCTGGCAGTTACCACCAGATGACCATTTTCTTTAAGCCTTCTGGCTGTTTCTTTGATTACCGAAAATGCAGCTGGACGCAGGGATTCGAGCTCGTTTTCGGTGCGTTCGTAAATCAGTTTCTCGAGCTTTTCTTGTTCGGCATAAAGCCCTTCACGAAGATCCAGTTCCGTTTCAATTTCTAGTTGGGCTTGAATCCGATCTATTTCAATTTGATACTCAGAGATTGAAGTTTTAATGAGATTTCTGAATTCTAAGGTTTTACCTCTAAGCTCTTCATCGCTTAGAGCTTGGATTTCAGGATAAACCTTAAGAACTTGGTCGATAAATGGACGCAACTGTTTAATATCGCGTTCGCTTTTGTTACCGAAAATTTTACCTAGTATATTGGCCAGCATGGCAGAAATGGCGTTTAATGGCCGCTAAGGTAATGCATGCAAATAGCTTGAGGGGTTAAAGGAAGTTAAGAGATGATATTCTCTTAAGTCTTAAAAATTTTGAGGAATACATAGGGCCATAAGTTCTTCCTTGCCACCCTTAAAATAGTTACCGTCTACAGGGTGGTTTATGCCATTTACTTTATGTTGTTGGCTAAATTGATGAATGATTAGAGGTAGCTTTTGCATAGAATTGGTATTTGAATAATCGGCTATCCAAAATGTATACTCATCAAAATGGCCTTTTAAGTGATGAAGATAAAAGGCTCTTCCACTGTATATTATTGGCTTTACCCCAAAGTGGGATTCAGCTAAATTTAACCAATTCTTTAATCCATGTCTTAAATTTTCTATACCAAATTGGCTTTCCCTTTCAATATCGAGTACCGGAGGCAAATCGCCACTTTGAATTGTTACTCTTTGAGCAAAATTATCGAACTGAAGACTAGAGTTTTCATTAGGTCTATAGTAGTGGTACGCACCTCTAATGATGCCCGAAGATTTGGCTTCTGCCCAATTCTTGGCAAATGTGGCATCAATTCCATCTTTTCCCATACTAGCTCTTATGAAAACAAACGAAATAGGCTCAGGATGTGTTTTAACTTGGGCCCAGTTTATATTGCCCTGATATTGCGAAACATCTATCCCAAAAGTCGTATTTTTCGAATTAGGCCAAATTAATTCTTTTTGAGATTTCATGTTATTTATTTGTAATTGAATCCAAAAACCCACTCCGATTAACGTAATAAATATTAATACGTAAAGCAAAAATTTTAGTGTTGTCCTTTTTCGTTTCTTATTTGATTTTATGTTATTGTAGATTTTAGACATGAGTTTACTAAAAAATGAAGATGTTTTCGGTTTTAATAATTTTATATGTCATTGTGGATGAAATTAAAAAGGAAGAAATAATTAGAAAATTTTCTTATTGTAAAGATCAGGATATTTAGGTTGAATTTGGGAGTATCGGTTTTGGATGTAGGTCATATCGTTTTCAAAATGCCCACTGGGCATGAAAGCGCCCATTACACCGGCCTCCTTTTTTTCGTAATCGAGATAACCTAAAGCAATGGGCACTTTAGTAGCTAACGCAATTCGGTAAAAGCCGGTTTTCCATTTATCTACTCGTTTTCTGGTTCCTTCGGCCGGTACCAGAATGACCAAGTTTTTATTAGTTTCGAGTAATTCGATAGCGAGTTTGGTAAGTCCGCCCCCAGCTTGTTTGCGGTTAACCCCAATGGCACCGCTCCATTTAAAAAAGAATCCAAGAGGATTTCGAGTGTAAGTATCTTTAATAAAGTATTTTACAGGAATGCCCATCAACCAAAAGGCCGCCAAGGCATATGGGAAATCCCAATTGGTGGTATGCGGCGCGGCAATCATTACCGATGGAACAAGTGGTTTGGTGTCGCTAACATTCAACTTCCATCCGAAGATGAAAAGAAGCATTTTGCTAATAGTTTTTTCATTCAAATAAGCTGTTTTCGAAACCGAGAAGATATAGGTTTTTTGTGGCTCTCGTAAAGGCTGTGTACAACCATCGTCGGTCTTCTTCGGTCCAGTTTGAATTAGGTAACCAAGGTCTTTCAACAAAAACATGTTTCCACTGTCCGCCTTGTGCTTTATGACAAGTTACGGCATATGCAAATTTTACTTGAAGCGCCTGAAAAAACGGGTCTTCTTTAATGGCTTTTAGTCTGGCATTACGATTTAAATGGTTGTAATCTTCTAACACGGAATTAAATAAAGCCTGCATTTGAGTTTGGGAAAAAGCAGGGCTTTCAAGTGTTAAAGTGTTTAGATGAATATAGGCTTCAAAATCGACGGTATCAGCACCCAATTGCAATTTGAGTTTGGCTTTAGCAAAGCGAAGGCTGTAACGATCCAGCACTTCACTCAAACGCAAAACTTCCAGCATATCACCATTGGCAATAAAGCCGCCAAGTTCTTTATCGAGCCAGAAATAGTTATTTTTAATCACCATCAATCTATCGCCCATTTCCAGCTCGTTTTCTCTATATAAAATTCGACCTCTAATGGTTTGGTTGATGGCGTTTGCCCTTTTATTGGAGCGAACCAAATAAATGGCATCTTCTCCATTATTTTGAAAAGCGCTTTCTACCGCCTCAAGAGCATCATTCGAGTCGGTAATTCTAATAAGGTCCTTACCGGCCAATAATTTAGGGTTTTCGGGTGCATTTAATGAATTGCGCAGATTTGTGGCATTATTTAAAATATTAGAATGTAAGGCCTGACGAACCACTTCTTTCATTTCCATTTGAACACAGTTTTCGAAAAAGCGATTTTTAAGAAAATCGGCATTTAGGGCAGGGCTAAATGCACTTCCTACAGGGGGTAGCTGAGCTGTATCGCCTACAAATAACAATTGGCAGTTGTTGTTATCGCCAAAACAAAATTCAAACAAATCATTTAATAAATCTCGACCCTGAAAATCAGTTATACCGGCGCCAATCATAGAAGCTTCGTCTACAACAAAAAGGGCCTTTTTGAACTTATGGCTTTTAAGTTTGAATACCGGATTCCCATCTTTACCGTTACTAGCTTGGTAAATGGTTCGGTGAATGGTAGTGGCTCTTTTGCCCGTATTTTCGGCTAAAACTTTGGCGGCTCGGCCAGTTGGAGCCATTAAAACAACTGGTACACGCATTTGGGCAAGCCAATGTGAAACGGCCTTCATAGAAGTTGTTTTCCCTGTTCCGGCATATCCTTTGAGCACAAATAAACGATTGGAACCGAAAAAGAAAGCTTCAAATTGTTCGCAAAACTGGGCTTGGTCGGCGGTGGGTTTTTGTGGAAAATAAGGCTCATAAAGAAATCGACCTGACATTGTTCAAAGTTAATGTGATACCTGTTCAATGGCTATTGAAAAAAGAGTATTTTCGTCGGCGCCCAAAAAACGATATATAACCATGAACAAATCTATGCGCACCGTGCTGACCTTGGTTTTAACTGTGGTGGCTCTGGGCCTAAGCTATTGGCTGTTTTATATTATTAATCAGCCTATTGAATTTGAGAAAATCAAAAAGCGTCGTTTCGAAAAAGTAATTGTTCGTTTAGAACAAGTTCGAGATGCTCAACAAGCTTATTTGAAAAAACACGGCAATTACGCTGGAAATTTTGATGAGTTGGTGGCTTTTATAGATACAGGACACATTAATATTGAAATGCGTAAAGATTCTTCTTTTACTTATTACAACAAGAAGTTTCAGCAAGAAATGAATAAAGACACCCTGGTGGTGCGTATAATAGGTAAAGAGCTAGTTAAAACATCAGTTTTCTCTTCTGATTTCGATGCTAATTCTTTACGTTTTGTTCCAGTTGGAGGTGATGAATCAACCACATTTGAAATGGCCGCAGCAAGTATTGAACGCAATAGTTTACGTTTGCCAGTTTTCGAGGTGAGCGTGTCGAATGAAGTTATTTTTAAAGATTTGGAAGACAGTTACTCTAGTTTTTTCGATAAATCTGAGAAGTTGGTTTTGGGCTCGCTTACAGAACCCAATCTTAGTGGCAATTGGAGATAAATCTTGAGTAGTACAAAAGCGAATCTAAAAGAATCTATTGGAACCGCTGTCGGAGTTGTTATTCTCGGCAGCGGTTTTTTTATGATTAGCGGACCCGATGGTGTTTTCAAAGTTCAGCATACTTCCAATGCTTCTGAGGCTTTAGCCGAATTGGCAACTTCGACTCAAAGAATTGGAAATATATCTGTTTCTTGGATTGTTTACATGCAATTGGGTTATTTAACTTCAGTCGGAAAGGAGTCATTACCGTCTCAATTAAATCGGTATATGGAGATCCTTTGCGATGATCAGGATCTCTATACAACGGTTTATAATCATCAGAAATCACCGGATGTTTGGTTACATGCATTTCCTTTTGGCTTGCATAATGTCTTACAAGAAAAAGCTAACTATCAATTACATTATGGTTTAATTCTACACGACTGGTTAAAAGGCTTCAAGAGCCAATATGGAAAGTGCATGCTGAGTATTTTATTTCCTAATTGTTTAGATGTGGCAATCATAGAATCAGGAAGATTGATT
Organism: Chryseobacterium gleum; assembly: GCA_945883565.1. Lineage (GTDB taxonomy): Bacteria > Bacteroidota > Bacteroidia > Flavobacteriales > Schleiferiaceae > RFXV01. The sequence continues at coordinate 22,025 of CAMCXO010000016.1, read as the reverse complement.
TTGTTAAACCGATTTTCTTTGGATTCGGTCTCAGATATTTTATACTATTTGATGTTCACTGGCATACAATCTGGTTGGAAAGCAGCCAAAGAGCCTTTGTATATAGCTGGCTGGCATAAAGAAGCTATTAAAATTTCGGAACAACTTGGCGTTTTTAGTAAGTTTTTGCATGCTGAAAGACTTAATGAAAAGGCAGAGACGTGCTTACAATGGGCAAAACAAGGATTTAATAAATGAGGATAATTCGAGGAAAGTATAGGGCCAAACGCATTCTAGCTCCCAAAAATTTGCCGGTTAGGCCTACTACAGATATGGCTAAGGAGGCCCTATTTAGTATATTGGAGCATCATTTTAATCTCGATGAAATTCGTTTTCTTGACTTATTCAGCGGAACCGGCAACATTAGTTACGAAATGGCCTCAAGAAGTGACGCATCTATAACAGCTGTAGATTCAGAGAAAGTTTGTATTGATTTCATCAAGAAGATAGCAGAGGAATTAAAGTTCTCTCATATTGAATGGGTAAGATCTGATGCTTTGCTTTATTTACAAAAAGCTTTTAAAACATGGGACATCATATTCGCCGATCCACCATATGATTACAAATATTACGAGCACATTATAGAAGAAATTTTTGATCGGAAATTACTTGATAAACAAGGTATGTTGATTATGGAGCACGGCGCCGAACAGAGTTTTGAGATTCATCCCCATTTTGTATTTTTAAGACGATATGGGAGTGTTCACTTTAGCTTTTTTGAAAGTGAAAGAACTGAAGATATCTAAATATAAATGGCTTATAGATTTACAATAAAATAAACCGTGAATAATAAAGCCTCGGTCTAAGCCGAGGCTTTATTGTAATCCTTATTATTGTCTTAAGCTACCTTTAACAACTTTGAACTCTGTTCTTCTGTTAAGTTGATGTTCCTCTTCAGTGCACGGTACCCCGTCTTCACAGTTGTTAACCAATTGAGATTCGCCGAAGCCTTTGCCGTATATACGCATGTTTTCAACTCCACGGTTTACGATATACCCCACCGAAGAGCGTGCACGTCTATCGCTTAAGGCTTGGTTGTATTCCTTGGTTCCGCGGCTGTCGGTATGGCTGCCCAATTCTATCACCAAGCTAACATTGCTTTGCATGATGTTTACAATTTTGTCGAGCTCCATGGCTGCATCTCGTCTGATATTATCTTTATTAAAGTCGAAGTATATGGGATTTAACTTCAGTTCTTTTCCCAAATCGCGGTAAAGAGCAATTTCTATCATAGAACGGTCTTTGTTAAACAAGCTCTGCATATTCACTATTTCTCGTTGAGTGGCATAGTTTCCATAAGAAGCAATGAAACGCAAATCTCCTTTGTATTTCTTTAGATCAAATTCTGTTTGAAAATAGCCGCTGTCGTTCACTTGAATGGCTGTAACCAATTTGCCTCTTTCATCGAAGACATTTACCACGGCACTTGGTAGCCCTTCGTTTGATTGCTTTTCGAAAACCCTTACTTCAAGTAATTTTACTGAAATCATGGATTTAGCTTCTTCTGCCTCCTCTTCTTCAGGTATAGCTTTTTCGAAATAGTAGATATCATCGCGACCTTTTCCGCCAGGACGGTTTGAGGAGAAATAACCATATTCTTCTTTGGTTATGTAAACCAATCCAAAATCGTCGTTAACATCATTAATTGGAGCCCCCATATTGGTAGGTTTATTAAAGTATGTAGCCTTATTGGATTTTGGTGAAGCTTTGAAAATATCTAACCCTCCTAAACCCAATAAGCCGTTGCTTGAAAAGTACAAGCTACCATCTGCTGCAATAAATGGGAAAGCCTCGTCGGTTGCAGTGTTTATTTCAGGCCCCAAGTTTCTTGGCTTGCTCCACGAAAGCAAAAGATTTTCGCATACCCAAATATCAAGTCCCCCCTGACCACCTGGCATATCTGAAGCAAAGTACAAATACTTGCCATCCGCACTTAAAGTGGGGTGCATACAAGAGTAGTTTGGGCTGTTAAATGAAAGTGGAATAGGGGTACTCCATGTGGTTTTGCCTTCTACAGTAATAAGATTGGCCGCAGAAATTTGCAAATGGGTTGTATTGGCACCATCTCGAATCAACTTGTTTCTATCGTTTTGAGTATTGGTGGTTAAATAAATGCGTTTTTGGTCTTTTGTTAAAGTAACCGGTCCTTCATGGTAAGGCGTATTAAGAGACGACACAGCAGAAACTTCTGAAAAACGGCCTGCAAATGCCTTGGCTTCATAAATATCCAGATACTTCTGCTCTGTCCATCCATAAGTTGTTCTAGATGAATTGCCTTCAGGTCGGTCTGACAAGAATATGACTTTATCGCCTAGAACGAAAGGTGAAAACTCGCTGTGTTCCGTATTTTCTGAAACTGGATAAATAGCAAACTCACGACGATCTTCTAGAAGAACTGAAATTTCTTCTAGACTGTAATCTCTAGCTAACTTGGCTTTCCCTGAATTATTTCGATTTATTTGCTCATAACGTTTAAACCATTCCGCTGCCTGTTCGTATTTGCGATTGGAGGTTAAGGCTTTAGCGTAATAATAATAATATTCTGGTTCTATGTCTTGAAAAAGAACAAGTTGTGCATACCATTCCTCACTTTCGCTGTATTTTCCGGTTTTTCGATAAGAATCGGCTATTCGCTGAATAGCCAATTTTTGATCAGATTTCCTATTGCCCAATTGCTTTTTATAGTAATCGATTGCGTCGGGAAATTGGTAATTGGCATATAAATCGTCTCCTGTTTTATTGCCACCGGCAAAAAAATGGTCTTGGGCATAAATACCTTCACCAAAGATGGAGAATAGAAGAGTTAAGGTACAAAGGCGTATCAGTCTTTCCATCTTCATTAAAAATAACGTGGGTTTTGAATGCGTTGTGATTTGAGGGGCAAATCGTAAAGAAGAGAAATTTCGTGAGATCCACCACTAAATGGTCTTAATTCGCCAATGAGAAAGTCGTAAGAATACATCATTCGGATGGTTTTGTTAAAGTTGTAACCTACCAATGCATTCACAGATTCGTCCCAACGCCATCCTGCACCTAACCAAATACGGTCTTGAAAAATAAACTGTGAGCTTAGGTTAAATGTGGTAGGAGCTCGTTCTGGCACATAAAACAGAAACGCCGGTTGAATTTTCCAATCGGCATTTAAATTGAAAATTGTACCGGTTGCCAAGTAAAAGTGACGTCGTTCGCGCGCCTGACCGGCTACCTGTTCGCCACGAGCCAAAAGATTGTCTATAAGTCTTGGTGCCGAAACCCCTAAATAAAATTTAGGTGTATGGTAATACATTCCAACACCAACATTTGGCAAGGTGCTGCTAACGTTTTGTGTGAAATTCGGATCGGGATCATTAATATTCAAACCAGTAATATTGGCTCGAAAGAAGTTAAGACCAAGTTTAATTCCAGCCGAAAGATATCCTCCACCTTCGTGCACCTTTATACGACCTGCTAAATCCACGTTCATTAGGGTTGTGTTGATAGGTCCAATACGGTCATTTAGAATAGCGAAACCAACCCCGAAGTTCTCGTTGTATACAGGGCTGTTCAAAGTGAAGGTTTGGGTTCGAGGAGCATCATCTATGCCCGTCCATTGGCTCCGGTGAAGCAAATTGGCGGTTAAAGTTCCTCGGCTTCCAACGTAAGCTGGGTTAATGCCTTGCATATTGGTTACATACTGCGTAAAAACCGACTCCTGCTGGGCCTTTAGGCCCAAACAGGAAATGGTGGTTAATACAGCTAGGCAGATTTTCTTCATACTGCGCTTAGTCGTTGATGATGGTTACACTACCAGTTAAAGGAGGCAAATTGCTGTCGAATCTGTCGAGGGTTAATACGTAATAGTACACACCACTCGGTAGGCGATTGCCTTTTGCAGATCCAAGATTTATTATACCACCCCAAGCGTTGTCGTAAGGGGTTTCACTTTCGTACACTTTTATGCCCCAACGGTTAAAAATTTGGAGATAATTATTGGGGAAGTTTTCAAGATTGGCAATAAAGAAGACGTCATTGGTTCCGTTTGTGCTGGGCGAGAATCCTTGTGGAACAATTACGTTACAAGGCAATGGGTCGCGGAAGTCTGGAATGCCATTTTGATTGCAATCTTGATCAAATGAGTCTTCTGAACCATCTAAAAGACCATCATTGTCTGAGTCGATATCTCTCCAATCTGGAATCCCATCACCATCCGTATCAACAGGTGCCGAGCCTAAAAAGCCTCCCAATGCAGGTTCGTAGGCATTGTCTACACCATCACCATCGGCATCGTTTCCAGAATTCGGCTGAGGGGTTGGCCAAGCTTCCTGCCAATCTAAAATGCCATCTCCGTCGGTGTCTATATCTAAATAATCAGGAAAACCGTCTCCGTCAGTATCAACCGGATTATTTTCTAAACGGCCATTAAAATCCGGATCATAAGCATCATCAATACCATTATTGTTAACATCGCGGTTTAACGGAAGGGTAATAACCTGCGAGCGTTCAATGTAATCCATTATACCGTCATTATCCGAGTCCAAATCTCTCCAGTCTGACACTCCATCGTTGTCGAAATCTTGGGTGGAATAGAAACAATCGGTTCCAAACTTTCTAGATTCTACCTGGTCACCAATACCATCATTATCTGAATCCGGGTCTTCAAAATCTCTTTTAGAATCATTGTCAGAGTTAATGGTGAGCGATTCAAAAAGATCATCAAGTCCGTCGTTGTCGGTATCTTTTTTGAAAATATTCAAATAAACCCAAGCGGTCGAACAGTTCTGTGAGCCATCACAGATCTCATACTGTAAGCTATCAGGTCCGCAACTCCCTGAAGCCGGAGTGTAATTGATATTGCTGGCCGAAATATTGGCTGTTCCAATAAATGGTATAGTAACAATGGCTGTTAAACCGAAAGGAACGTTGCTAGGGTGAGAATCGTTTATTAAAACTGGTAAGCTGCTTACAACGCCATTTGAAACTGAGAACGTATCGTTTACGGCTATTGGTGGAAGAGGTGGCTGAGCGTTACAGAATGGTGTTGCTGGGGGGTAGTTCACCACAACATCTACACTGGGGTTGATAACGAAACGAACATTGGCAGCAGGTCTAAGTTCTTCAAATCCATCAGCCGCTTGTATCCATGACCCTCCGGTAAATATCCATCCTGGCCAATCAATGGGGTTCCCTTGAATGTCGAGAACCATGCCAGGCCAGATTAGTTGACCTTGTAAAGGTAAATTGCTATTTACTTGAACGGTGTCGCCACTGTTGTCTAGCCAAATTATGGTAAGAGGATTAGAGCCGGCTGGGAAATTTAGATTGTTAATGTTCCAGCGCAAATTGGCAACATCGTTCTGACAGAACGATTCTGCCTGAGCCACATTAAATGCTCTAGCTTCCACGGTAATCCAAATATAAGAGTTGCTGCATGCTGATGGTAATGGTGTGCCATCGTCGCAAATTCTATAGAAGATGGTGTCATTTCCTGTAAAACCAGGGTCAGATGTGTAAGTAACCTGACCGTTTAGAGGGTTCACCGTTGCCATGCCATTTAAAGGGGCTCCAATTATGGTAACTGTGGAGAGTGGAATATTGCCATCTATGTCAAAATCATTGTTAAGAGGATTTATTACTACAGAAGTTTCTGTGCTGGTTGTTACTGTATCTGGATTGGCAACGGGCGGATCGTTTACCGGCAATACGTTGATATTCACCAGAACGGTATCGCATAGGGAAGGAATAGCATCGTCACAATACACAATGTAAACTGTCTCCAACCCAAAGAAATTAGGCTGCGGTGTATAGGTAAAACAGCTGTCTTGGTTCCCTAGTCCACTTATGGCCCCATTTATATTTAGCGGAATGGCTCCTACAGCGTCTACTGCATCGTTATCGCCATCTAAGAAATTCAAGCAAATAGTTGAAACGCTGTCCTCCCAAACATTAAAGGTGAGTGTATTGGTTGGAATGCCCTGTGGATTTAAAACCTGAGGGCGATCGGCTATACAAGTTATGGTGAAATGCAACCAGGCAAACGAACCCAGTCCGGTTCCATCAACCACCTGATAGCGCGCACTATCTAACCCACAATAATTGGCCGTGGGCACATACACCCATTGTCCGCCTAATTGCGATATGACCCCATGTTGAGGCAAAGTTGCCGGTGGAAAAACCAAGAAAATAGGATCTCCATTGGGATCTAAGTCATTGGCCAATGGGTTAAATTGTATAAAACTATCTTCGTTTAAAGTATAGAAATCGTCATTGGCTAATGGGGGCATCGGACTGGCAGGAATGAACACCACTATGGTACCGGTATCGCAAGCTGATGGACTACCATTGTCGCAAACCAAATAATACAAGGTGTCGCGTCCAATGGTTACACCTGGATTGGGTGTATAACATAAGCTGTCGCCATTAAGTATGTAAGTTCCAAAAGCGCCGGGGTTTAATATGGTTGATAAATTCAAAACTGAATTGTCCACATCGGTATCGTTATCGGTGGGCTTAAAACAAATGGTTTGTCCCGGGTCAACGGCTACAATATCAGTAACTGCAACCGGTTTATCGTTAACAGGTTGGATGTTTAAAATAACATGAGCCGTATCGCACAGAGTAGGGGCTCCATTGTCGCACCAAACTAAGGTAATGGTATCGGTTCCAAAATAATTTGGCTCGGGTGTGTATACCATACATCCTTGCGCATTAAGCGTAACCGAACTTGTTGCGGAAGCGGTTTGAAGAAATGAAACGTTACCGGACTGCCCTACGTTCTGATCAATAACTGTAAAACACAATGTGGAAATTTGGTCTTCAAAAATGGGTACCGTTACGGTATCGTTTACCACGGGTTGGCCACCCACCACTATGATGTTCGGGGGATAGTTAACCGGGGTTACGGTTATAGGTATATTCACATTGGTACACAAAGGGGGTGTTCCATTATCGCATACTCGTATAGTAACTTGATTATTACCTACAAAATTGGGATTAGGCGTATAAGTGAAGCAACTGTCGCCATTGCTCAAGTTACTAATACTTCCGTTTGCTGGAGGAGTGAAGAGGGAAAGACTGAGATTATCGCCATTAATATCAGATAGTGATAAACAAATATCAATAGGCGTGTTCTGTGGCGTTATAACTGGGAAGTTGCTTCCTGGTGGAGGTACAGTTCCTACCCCGTTAATGGAATCTACTACCGGTGGGAAGTTTTGGTACAGAACATCAAACACTATCCATGCATTGGCACAAATGGGAATGGCACTTGTATCGCATATGCTGTAACGAACCGAGTCGCGTCCATTAAAGCTTGGATTGGGAGTATACTGTACTTGTTGGGTTGCGGGCAAGTAAACGGCGGTGCCATTAAATGGATTTCCGATTAAGGAGAAAGTACTTGGGTCCATTTCTCCAGGCTGGAAATTATCGTTAACCAAAGGCGATAAAACACCACTGCTGCCTTGGTTTATTTGAAGGAAATCGTTGGTGGCGGTTGGTACACAACCCCTGAAAAAGAAATTGGTAAGGTTGGTAGTAGAAATATAAGCCGAAGACCATGTGTTCATGAAGCGTTCGTTGCCCTGGAAATTACCCCAAGATCTACATAAAGCTCCATTTGTATTTAAACATCCAAGCAAATTGCTAGGCAAGCCCACTTGCGAATCGTCCCAAAATAGCGGCAATTGTACCAATTGCCCCGGTGCAGGCACGTGATAAAACAAAATGCCTCGGGTGTAAGTTTCAGCATCCCAAATCGGGATGTTAATCACCGAAGCCGCATATTCAATTGAGATATTGATTTGTCCGGCGGTGGCAGCATTGCCCAAACCGTCTAGTCCATCCCATGGTATGCAATTTTGTCCTGGCTGAACCAAATCGGTAATAATCCTATCCTGCCCACCTGACTGATAACCTAACACACCATCTAAATCTAATGTTACTGTAGCAAAACCGGATGAAGTTGGGTTGATGTTCAAACAATACCCTGTGTTAACGCATCCTGTTATCAAATTACTGGTATCTGCTGGAAAATTGAATGCGGGCACTACATTAGGGAATGGATATAAATCTACATCCGGAGGATTGAGAAATAGCTTATGCTGAGGGTAATAAACTACTTGACCTTGTGGTGGTGGTGGATTAAAAGCCTGACTTCTTCGGTCAGCAATGGCATCGCCAGTATTTGTAACCCCATTATCGTTCGAAATGATACCAAATCCATAAGCATCCATGCCGTTGTAATCTACCATATACCGGGTGCTGTCTTCACGCAAAACCCAAATTTTACCGGTAAACAATACACCCTGCTGATTGGTAGTTAAAGCCCAAAGCTTCGACCACAAACGTCCGCGTTTTTCAATCATGCTTACAGTATCCACAACGGTTACATCGAATAAATCGAAACGGTACAAGCTCGCGCTGGCTTTAATTACTGGGTCGTTCGGATTTAATTCTATCGTATAATCACCATTCATGGTTGGATTAAAAATGAATGGATTGTAACCTGCTGGATTTATTTTTTTCGGGCCTGCAACGGCCTGCGCATAGCCATTAATCCAACCCGGATTGGGGTTAAACTTTTTTAGTTCGTGAGGTCCCCATACAATATTGCCATTTGGATCCTTGATGCGTATGTATCCCGAGCCACCTGAAAAGTTTACCATATTAAATCCAAGGTAAACTTGCTCTACTACGTGGTTTCTAATCGCTACTTTAAGCTGACGGTCTGCTGGTGCATCGTATGTGGCAAATTCACCGCCCCAATCGTATACGCTAATTTGACCAGCATTTGTAAATCCTGCTCCAGGGGGCAGTGCAGGTTGGGTTTCACGCGTTCCTTCTGCAAAAACCTGCAAATGAGCCGCCATAAGTGCAAATAAATAAATAGCGATTTTCTTCATAATCAACAGACCTTGTGTTTCGTTTAGTGTAATTTGTCAATTATTGAACCCTCCCACTAATCGGCCGCTAATATACTGATTGACAAATTGAAAACACAATATTTCCGTCATACTAATATTCCCAAAGTTGGAATTAGTTCTAGCTTTTAGAAATAAATGTTCGAAAATTATATATGCTCATTTTTTATGCACAAGAACAATTAGTTACGTGTTCTTCAATTAATTTAACACTTAATTTACTGTTAATACAAAAGGCCAATATTAATTGATGGTAAATAAAAAATTATCTTAGAGTCCATAAAAAACACTAGAGTATGCATAACATTGTCGAAATTGAAAAAGAAAAAGTCCACAATTTGGTATTCCCAAATTCAGACGTACTCATGGATGCCCAAGCCAAGCTCGAAAGGTCATGGGCTCTGCACAAAGCCACAGCCTTAGGCAATCTTGAAAAACAAAAGGTAGTAATTGTTTTCGAAGACAGTTTGGGTATTAAAAAAGTAAATACCACCATTTGGGCAATTACTGAGCAAAATATTATTCTAAAAGCTGGCCGAACCATTCCCATCCAAAGAGTGCACTCGGTTCACTTGGTGTAGTTTCTTTGGCATTAGCCAAGTAAACCATGGGTTTAATTGGAGTAATTTTGTCGGCTTATGTCTAAAAACGATATCCGCATTCGAAACAAAAGAGCGAGTTTCGAATTCGAACTTTTGGAAAGATTTATAGCCGGAATTCAATTGCTGGGTACCGAAATAAAAAGCCTTAGAGAAGGAAAAGCTTCTATTGCTGACAGCTTCTGTCTTTTGGAAAATGATGAGTTGTTTGTGCGAAATATGAATATTCAAGAGTACGCTTTCGGCAATATAAACAACCACCAACCTTTGCGTCAACGCAAATTGCTGTTGCACAAACGCGAAATAGCAAAAATAGAAGGTAAACTAAAAAATGTGGGGCTTACCCTCATTCCAACTCTATTGTTTATAAACGAGCAAGGTATTGCCAAATTGGAAATCGCACTGGCCAAAGGCAAAAAATTACACGACAAGCGGCATACTCTAAAAGACCGCGAAGTGAAACGAGAACTAGATCGAAGTCAAAACCGAGCCTAGTATTGCAGAAACTATATTTGGTTCTGATAATATTATTTGCACAATGCGCATTTTAATGGTTTGTCTCGGAAATATTTGCCGGTCGCCTTTGGCCGAAGGCATTCTGCAAAGTAAACTTCCTGCCGATGTTTTTTCTGTGGAATCGGCTGGCACATCTGCCTTTCATCTTGGAGAGCGTCCCGACATCAGAAGCATAAAAACCGCTCGAAAAAATGGGCTCGATATTAGCCATCAACGTTCAAGGCCCTTTGTTAAGGAAGATTTTGAACTTTATGACCACATTTTTGCTATGGATGTTTCCAACTTGTCAAAATTGTTGGAAATGGCCGTATCAGAAAATCAAAAAAATAAAGTATCACTTATTTTAGATCACCTTTACCCTGGCCAAAACGCAGAAGTACCAGACCCTTATTTTGGGGGTGATCAAGGCTTTGACGAAGTTTACGACATGTTAGATAGAGCTTGCACAGCCATTGCCAAAAACCTTCTAAAGCCATGAATCAGGCAAAGCTTTACCTAATTCCAAGCCTTATTGCTGAATGTGAGCCACTTGAAGTGTTACCATTAAGTATCCGAAAAATTATTGAGTCTACCTCTTTTTATGTGGTTGAGAATGAGAAATCGGCCCGCCATTTTGTGAAAAAAGCACATCCAGCCATTAACCAAGGCACATTACATATTTCGCTTTTAAATAAGTTTACCAACTCAAACGAATTAATGCCTATGCTTCAGCCATGTCTTCAAGGACAAAATGTTGGACTTATTTCAGAAGCAGGCTGTCCAGGTGTTGCCGATCCAGGTGCCGAATTGGTGGCTTTGGCTCACCAACAAGGTATTCAAGTGGTGCCTTTGGTTGGGCCATCCGCTATTCTATTGGCTTTAATGGCAAGTGGAATGAATGGCCAAAACTTTGCCTTTGTGGGGTATTTGCCAATCGATAAAGGTGAAAAAAAGAAAAGGTTAAAAGATTTAGAGCGCCTGTCTCAACAAAATGGGCAAACCCAAATCTTCATAGAAACCCCTTACCGAAATCACAAACTTTTTCAAGAACTTCTCTCGGTTTTGGCGCCAGCAACCAAAATATGCGTCGCCTCCAATATTACCGGTGATAATGAATTTATTTTAACCCAAACGGTGGCTAAGTGGCGAAATACATTGCCTGATTTGGGCAAGGAGCCGGCCATCTTTTTAATCGATGCCCGGCTTTAAGGCCATTTAAACATTCAATTACCAAGCGAATAAAGGTCTCTCAGACATTAAGTTGTACACCTTGTCGGCTATGATTTCCAATTTGGCATCGTTATCGTGATGCATCAATGCTTCGTCTATCAATTCTACTACCAAAGCCATGTCGGCTTCTTTTAATCCTCGGGTGGTAATGGCTGGAGTGCCAATACGCATACCAGAAGTAATAAAAGGTGATTGATTATCAAATGGTACCATGTTTTTGTTTATGGTAATATCGGCCTTACCCAGTGTATTTTCCGCTAGCTTTCCGCTTATACCCTTGTTGCGCAAATCGATAAGCATTAGGTGGTTATCGGTACCTCCGGAAATTAAATTGTACCCCAAATCCATAAAGGCAGAGGCCATGGCTCGGGCATTCCTTTGAACTTGTAAAATATATGCGAGATAACTGTCTTCCAAAGCTTCACCATAAGCCACGGCTTTGGCCGCAATAACATGCTCCAGTGGGCCTCCTTGGGTACCAGGAAAAACTGCTGAATCAATAAGACTCGACATCATACGAAGCTCGCCTTTTGGGGTTTTCAGCCCAAATGGATTTTCAAAATCTTTACCCATCATAATCATACCGCCTCTTGGACCTCTTAAAGTTTTATGGGTGGTAGTTGTGATTAGGTGACAATGGGGAAGGGGGTCATTTAACAATCCTTTGGCAACTAAGCCACTTGGATGCGAGATATCGGCCAGCAATAAAGCACCAACCGAATCGGCAATTTCTCTAAATCTTTTAAAGTCAATGTCGCGCGAATAAGCCGATGCCCCACAAATAATGAGCTTGGGCTTTTCCTCTTCGGCACGAACGGCAATTTTATCGTAATTCAATAAACCACTTTCGGCTTCTACTCCATAGAAACTGGTTTGGTATAACTTCCCACTAAAGTTAACTGGACTGCCATGCGTTAGGTGACCGCCATGACTTAAATCGAAGCCCATAATTTTGTCGCCTGCCTGCAAACAAGCCAAATAAACTGCCGCATTGGCTTGGCTGCCTGAATGGGGTTGAACATTGGCATATTCGGCATTAAACAAGGTTTTGGCCCTTTCGATGGCTATGTTTTCAACTTCATCTACTACTTCACACCCCCCGTAATACCTTTTGCCCGGAAATCCCTCCGCATATTTATTGGTCAAAACCGAGCCCATAGCCTCCATAACCTGTGGGCTTGTAAAGTTTTCTGACGCAATGAGTTCGAGACCTTCAGTTTGACGCGCGCGTTCGGCCTCTATGAGTTCAAAAATTTGCAAATCTCTTTCCATAATGATGCAGGCTTAAGGGGATTTATATATTTGGCCAAAACTAATCGTATTCATGCGCTTCGCCAACAACCCCCTTAGAAGATCCTGGATTGATGTTCCGCATCAATCAGATTTCCCCATACAAAATCTTCCCTTCGGCGTTTTTCTGCCAGAAGATGATGTGGTTACCATTGGAACCCGTATTGGCGATACCGCTATTGACCTCAGTGCTCTCCATCAATTGGGGTACTTCGAAGGATTGGAAGTACCAGAAGATGTGTTTTTTCAAGACAATTTAAACGACTTTATAAGCTTGGGTAAAGCCAAATGGCGAGCCGTTCGCGATAGATTGGCTTGGATTTTTGACCTTGAAAACCCTGAACTTCGCCAAAACCCTGATCATGTAGAAAAAATTCTCTATTCCATCGAGAATGTCCAAATGCTGATGCCGGTTTTTATTCAAGATTATACCGATTTTTATTCTTCTCGAGAACATGCTACCAATGTGGGCATCATGTTCAGAGGTCCCGAAAATGCTCTTATGCCCAATTGGTTGCACCTACCTGTGGGATATCATGGAAGAAGCTCCAGCATTGTGGTAAGCGGTATTGATATACATAGGCCTATGGGTCAAAGCCTTCCCAATAACGTCGAATTTCCTGTTTTTGGCCCTTCGCAACAAATGGATTTTGAGCTTGAAATGGCATTTATTACCACCGAAGGAAAACCACTCGGGCAAAGCATCGGCGTTAACGAGGCCGAAGATTTTATTTTTGGAATGGTCATTTTCAATGATTGGTCGGCACGCGATCTTCAAAAATGGGAATATGTTCCACTTGGCCCTTTCTTGGGTAAAAATTTTGGCTCTTCTATTTCTCCTTGGATTGTAACCCTTGATGCTTTGGAACCTACCCGAATACCGGGACCGGAACAACAGCCTAAACCGCTTGCATACCTTCAACAAGACGGCAATCGTAACTTTAACATCGATTTGGAAGTATGGCTTGAAACAGAAGATGGGGTTCAAACCAAAATAAGCCACTCCAACACCAAATATTTATATTGGAGCGTCGCCCAACAGTTGGCACATCACACCGTTAACGGCTGCAACATTAATTGTGGAGACCTTATGGCCAGTGGAACTATTTCGGGCCCAGAAGCTAGTAGTTATGGCTCTATGTTGGAATTGGCTTGGAAAGGCACAAAACCTTTAACGCTTAACAATGGCGAAACCAGAAGCTTTCTGGCCAATGGCGATGCCATTGTTATGAAAGCATACGCCAATTTTGGAAGTCTGCGCATTGGCTTCGGTGAAGTTCGAAGCCGCATTTTGCCGCCTTTCCAAAATCAACAATAAAAGAAAAGAAAGTCCACTTTCTACCATCCTAAAAGCGTAGTTTCAGGTAAAATTTTAGTTTATATAGGCGAACCAAATCGGCTTTACCTTCGTTCTTTAGTATATAAGATTTACTAAAAATGACCGAAGCTCAAACCACTAAGAAAAAAAAGGCCAAAGACGAATTAACCCTTGAAGAGAGAATCGTACAGGCTTATGTCGATTACCGATTGAACCATGCGAGTACACCGGAATCGGTTTTTGCTTTTTGCAAAGCCATAGAAATAAAAGAATCAGATTTCTATTCTGCTTTTAATGCCTTCGAACAAATAGAAGAAACCTTTTGGAAAAACCAAATACACATGGTAACCACTAGGCTGCGCGATTCTGAAGAATGGTCCTCATTCAGTGCCCGTGAAAAAATGTTAGCGTTCTATTTCAGCTGGTTTGAACAACTTCTCGAAAACCGAAGCTTCGCTATTGCCACTTTTGGCGATGGGATGTCAATGCCTTTAAAATCAGATCCGCTCAAATCCTTAAAACGTGAATTCGAAAATTGGGTGAAAGAAATCTTGCTTGAAGGCGAAAGCCAGGGAGAAGTGGCGCCTCGTAAATTGGTTTCTGGTAGGTATCCCGATTTATTATGGCTTCAGTTGGTCTTTTTATTCCAATATTGGAAACGCGACCGCAGCAAAGGATTTGAAAACACAGATGCCGCCATAGAAAAAAGCGTTAACTTAAGTTTCGACTTAATGGGCAAAGGCGTAATAGAGTCTTTTACCGATTTTGCACGCTTCTTTCTGAAAAGTCAAGCATGAAAGAACAAAATAGCATTCCGGTTGGCAAGGTTCAGCGCGCCACAAAGTTCGTTGCCACAGGTGCCAAAGTGGGTGGAAACTACCTTAAGTACTACACCAAAAAATTGGTTAACCCTGATTTAGGCCGCGAAGAACTTAACGAAGACAATGCACGAGATATTTACAACAGCCTTTCTGAATTAAAAGGCAGTGCGTTAAAAGTGGCCCAAATGCTGAGCATGGATCAAGGTCTCTTACCAGGGGCTTATACCGAGCGATTTGCTATGGCACAATACAATGCGCCGCCTCTATCGTACCCGCTAGTTGTAAAAACTTTTAGAAGTGAACTTGGGAATGGTCCAGAGCATTTTTTCGAAACATTTTCTAAGAGCGCCGCTGCTGCTGCTTCAATTGGTCAAGTGCATAAAGGCCAAAGACTAAATCAGACCTTTGCTGTAAAAGTTCAATATCCAGGGGTTGCCGAAAGCATAGCCAGCGATTTGAGGTTGGTAAAACCCATCGCCATGCGGATGTTCAACCTTAGCGAAGCCGATATTTCCCATTACTTACAAGAAGTTGAAGAACGCCTTAATGAGGAATGCAATTACCAACTTGAACTTACTAGGTCTAAAGAAATTGCACAAGCCTGTGCCCACATCCCTAATCTTGTTTTTCCGGAATATGTGCCCGAACTGAGTAGCCGACGAATCTTATGTATGCAATGGCTTGATGGTAAACACCTCGATGCGTTTTTGACAGAAAAACCCACTCAGGCCATTCGAAATCAAATTGGTCAAGCCCTTTGGGATTTTTATGACTTTCAGATTCACGAACTCAAGCAAGTTCATGCCGACCCACACCCAGGCAACTTTCTGTTGAAACCCCAAGGAGAATTAGGTATTATTGACTTTGGCTGTGTTAAGGAGCTTTCCGAATCTTTTTACCATTCGTACTTCAAGCTTTTGAATATAACCGACGAAAACAGCGAACCGGAAGGTTATGACCAATTGCTGCGCGAATTGCGCTATTTGTTGCCCGACGACAGTGCCGACGATGCTGTTTACTTTAAAGAAAAACTTCTGATGCTTAACGTCTTGTTAAGCCGTCCTTTCAGATCAAAGCGTTTTAATTTTGGCGATGAGGCCTATTTTAAAAGCATTTACGCTTTAAGCGAAGACCTAGCCCAAGACAAACGGTTGCGAAAGGCCAACGGTGCCCGAGGACCTAAAGATGCCCTATATATTAACCGAACCTATTTTGGACTCTACACTTTGTTGAGTAAGCTGGGGGCCGAAGTAAACATTAAACAGCGATTCGGAATGGCACAAAAAGAAGAAGAAGCGGTTTTGGCTTAGTTACTTTATGGCGATTTTCGCATTCGCAAAAAAGCATCTGATTACCTAACCCTTTAATGCCATAAATCTTGAACTTCTGCTCCCACTGTGGCAATAGCCCCTTGGTGTTTGCCATTCCAAACGGCGACCATTTGCCCCGTTACCAATGCACCAATTGCAACCGCATTCACTACGAAAATCCCCGAATGATTGTAGGCTGTTTACCGGTTTGGGAAAACAAAGTGCTTGTAGCAAGACGAGGTATTGAACCCCGAAAAGACCTTTGGAATCTACCTTGTGGATTCCTTGAATCGGAGGAAAGTGTTGAATCGGGTGCTGTGCGAGAAGTATTTGAAGAAACTGGGGCACAAGTAGAACTTATACGTCTTCACACTGTATACAACCTTTTGCACGAACATCAGGTTTACCTCATTTTCTTGGCTCAAATGAAATCACCTCATTTCGAAACAACCCCTGAAAGCACGCAAATAGAGCTGTTTGCCGAGAATGAAGTGCCATGGAACGAAATGGCCTTTACGTCGTCAAGCTTTGCCCTGCAGCGCTTTTTTAGCGACCGAAAAACCGGCCAAACCGCGGTACATTTCGGAACTTACGATCGATTGAAGCGCCAATGAGCCCTCTTTTTTACACTGAAGAGCTTCTTGGCAATGCCCAGAATGCGAACCGCCTCTTAATTATGATGCATGGTTATGGCAGCCATGAGAATGACCTTATTGGACTGGCTCCGCTACTGCCGCAGCAATTTAAAGTGATTAGTCTGCGAGCCCCGCACCGCTTACCCTGGGGAGGGTTTGCCTGGTATAGCCTCGATTTTACCGATAATGGCATACGAACCAATGTTGCTCAGGCCCTAGAAACCCTCGATTCCCTTGAAGAAAGTTTACCAAAATGGGCAGAAGAGAAAGACTGCAACCCCAATGAAATTTGGCTCATGGGCTTTAGCCAAGGCAGCATTCTTTCACTGGCATTGGCATTGCGTTGCCCAAAAAGGCTTCAAGGCGTCATAGCTCTAAGTGGATATTTAAACAAAGACCTTCTCCCGCAACAAATGCCTCAAAATGCCCTTGCCAATACCCATTTGTTTCTGGCCCATGGCACACAAGATGACGTAATACCTATTCAATGGGCACGTGAAAGTAGTAAGGCTTTAGAGCAAATGAAAATAGCCCACCATTACCGCGAGTACCCCCTCGGTCATGGTATAAATGCACAAGTTATGACCGATCTCAGTGAATGGATGAAAGGCCATTTATGAGTTCATGCCTGGTCTCAGAAAATATAAAGCCAAGAATACCAAACTGAAAGCTAACATATTTTAAGCGTGTCAATTTTCGTCGTACTTCCAAATTAACTTCCTCTTTTTATTTCTTAATAAAGCGATTCTGTTTTTTAAGCCTGCGGAAGAAAAATCCGCAGGCTTAAAAAATCATTTTGTCATTTAATGTTATTGCTTCAACAAGCGGAAACTCTCCTTGGCATTTTGACCACGCAATTCAATTATATATGCACCTTTGGATAGGTTTTCTAAGAGGATGGTATTCAATCCTCCGTCGTGCCATTGGCTGTAAACCAACCTTCCGCTAAAATCGAAAATGCTCACCTCTGCCGCTTCGGCTAGTTCTACCATAATTTCATGTGTAAATGGGTTAGGATAGACTTTAGAAAAGTAGTAAGCATCTAGGGCTTGTTTGCTGGAGCTTGCCTGAATTACACGAGAACGGGCATTTGAATAAGCCGAATTTCGTGCCCCTTGTCCGTTGTTATACCTTGCTCTAACATTTGCCTTATAACGCTTGCCCGGAATTAAATTCGTGATGGTGAGTGTTGTGTCGAGCAAACCTGTATACAACTGAACCAGTTGATTATCGGTTTCGTTTCTGAGCCTAAGTTGATAATTAATAATTCCATTTGTAAACCCTCCATTATGTTTAGGACGATTCCAAATGGCTCTAAACCCATTAGGGGATGCATTGGGCATGCTAATCAAATAGGGGATAAAGCCAGTGTCCAAAGGCTCAATGTTAAACGCGAAAGTTGGAGCCTCACAGCCCATTTGATCGCTTAAAACAAAAGTGTACTGGCCCGACTTTAGGTTAGATAAATTCGCACTTAGCCGGTTAAACTGAGCAGTAGTATCTCCCGAGCTATGTATAGCCATAAAGTTGTAATTTCTTCTACCACCTTGTACGCTAAATACCGACAATCTGCCTCCAACACCCATTTCTGTGGCTTGAAACAAGTTGTGGTTAAAGCTTAAATTATTGGCGCATTGTATGCTGAATGCTTTAGAACAAGAAGTGTCGCCTTGTTGAAAGGCATATACCCTTACCCAATAATCGCCTGGAGCTAAGCTCAAAACATCGCGGAAGGTATCGCTTGCTGCCAAGTTATTCCAGCTTTGGCTGCCTTGTAGTTTCCATTGCAAACGGTAAGAAGAAGCACCGGCAATAGCCCTCCATTTAAAGCCTGCACTGTAGTGGTTATAAACGTTAACATTTAGCGACATACTATCACACAAAGTGCTAAAATTTAACTCGTTGCCATAGGCTACACCAACAGAATTTACTGCAAATGCCCGTGCATAGTAATGGGTTTGGGTTTGCAAATTGGTTATAGGCAATTGAAAATAACCGGTATCTGGATTAGAATTCAAAACAATGCCATTGTTGAGGTTTACATTGGCATTTTGAGCAAATACCACCCCGCTTTGTGAGATGGGTAATCCTCCGGTGCTGCTAATTAAGGCATTGAACACAGCCGAATTTTGGGTGATGTTTTGAACCGAAATACTGTTTACAATGGGTTCAGTTGGCGCTGGTAACGCGGTTAGGCTTATTTGATCAAGGGCCATATCTGAATCGAAACTGCTTCCGGTGGTGCCCACAAAACGAACCTGAACGTCGGCAAGACCTTCCCATGCACTAAGATCAATGGTAGCTAAGCTCCATGGCGAAGCACTTGATGCGTGTTGTTGACCGCTTAAATTCCATACTTGATTGGTCCAACTCGTGCCATCATAAACATCTACTTGTAAACTGCCCATACTGATGCCATACATATGGTAATAAAAGTGCAATTCAGGTTGAATTTTATCTCGCAAATCAAAAATTGGACTTAAAACGCTGGCCTGATCGCCCGGGCTTGCGGGTGTCGAGGTTTCCATAAAGATAAAGTTTCCATTTCCTGTGTAGTCGCCTGAAGGCCCTGTGCTAAGAGAGGGTGTAGAGGTGTTTAGAGTTCTCCAGCGGGGATCTGACTTTCCGGTAATGCCCCCTAAAGTCCAGCAATTGCTTAATATATCGGTGGCATTTGTGGGAATAGAATCAAAAGTGAACAAGGCGGGGAAATCGCTTATCCTGCTGCAAGGGGTAGTAAACTGTATAGCTTGCGAAAAGGCGCTGGTGTCTTGGCTCGAGCAAATTTCTCGGATTCGCAAACTGTAAATTTGACCTGCCGTGAGTTGGCTAAGTTGAAAAGGCTTGTTTTGAACAATTACCCGCTGACCTTGGCCGGGCAAATAACCAAACGGACCATATTCTATTTGCCATTTATCGGCGGTGGGTATTCCATTTTGCCAATCTATGCTCGCCGAATTAAAACTGATGTTTGAGGCGTTCAACGCAGTTGGCTTAGCACAATTGCTTAATGCTTCCACTTTAAAATCGTCAATAAACACCGATGGTCCATAACCGGATTTGAACAACAGTCTAATTTCAATGGTGTCGCCCTGATAGGCTGTAAGCGAAATAGTTTCGTCAATAAAATTGGCTCTGGGAGCCGGATCATCGCTTAAAGCACCCGAAGTGTTAAAGTTCGGACCGGCCAAAACGCGCACTCTGGTCCAGGTATTGGCAATACCAGCTGGACGAACTAATACCAACAAACTGTCGGTTGGATAGCTTACATTGTAAAGATGCGACCACGAAAATTTAAGTTCAGCGGCTTGGTTTAAAACAATGGGTTCTGTGTTAAATGCTGCTGTATTTCCTGCAGTCCAGCCCCAGAAATTGGCATAAAGGTAAAGTCCATTGCTTTGGGTGAGGGTTTTGCTTCCATCGAACTGCCAACATGTTGGAGGCCAAGAATCAAAATCGCGCAAATAAGGCAAGCCAGCAATGGCGCAGCCTGTGGTAAAGTTAAAAACACCCGAAAATGCGCTCCAATTGGCTCCGCAACGTTGACGAACCCTTACTTTATAATCGGTATTTGCTTGTAAACCGCTAATTAAGCCAATGTTCCCGGTTCCACTAAAGGTAGCAAAGTAAGTAGAAGCCGGCGCACTTTGAAGGCCAACCTGAATTTCATAAGAATCCGCGCTGCTTACTCCGGAGCTCCATTGGATGTTGGCGCCATCAGAGGCAACATTTAACAGCGTTAATTGACTGGGAATGTCGCAACCAACTGCTTGCTCAACATAAAAACCATCTACAAAAACATCGGGGCCGTAGCCGCTTTTGAAAAGCAATCGCACTTGAACGGTTTGCGAGGCAAAGGCCGAAAGGCCAATAACTTCTTGATTAAAAACAGGAGCAGGCGCTGTATTTGTGGCACCTGTGGTGGTAAAAGTGGGGCCCGAAAGGGTTTTAAGAAGTGTCCAGTTAATTGAGCCAATGGGTTTTACGTACACTTCAATAGCGTCATTTGGATAGGTTGAACTGTAGAGATGCGACCAACCAAATCGCAAGCGGGCTGCTGCACTTAATTGAATGGGTTCTGTGGTGATTTGGGCATTGTTACCTGCTGTCCAACTCCAAAAGCTGGCTTCCAAAAATTGGTTATTGTATTGAACCACAGTTCGGGTTTGGCCGCTTAAATCCCAACATGTGGGTGGCCAGCTAGTAAATGTTCGGCTGTATGGCATGCTGGCGGTAGAACAAAGAGTGGTAAAATTGAAAGCCCTTGACCAAGCGCTGTTCACACTTCCACAAACTGCCCTTACATAAAACACATAATTGGTTTGAGCACTTAAATTATTTAGATTAAGACTGTTGGTAGAGGTGTTAACCAAAGTTCCGCCTCCAGCCAAAGTTCCGGCCGGTCCGTAACTAACTTGATAAGACGATGCGGTTCCGTTCCAGCTTAAGCTTGCAGAAGAAGCGGTTGGAACGGCGCTTAACTGCGATACGGTATCACAGCTTACTACAAAACCACAGGCTGTTGTGAAACTGCCTAAAACCGCTCCTGCAGCAAAGGTGGTGCCGCTATTGCGACTAAATACGGTAGCGCCTGTATTACTTGTAATAACCAAACCCACTTCACTGGTATAGCTTCCCAAAGTTTGAACCACCACTTCTGTGTTAAAGGCATCGCAAAGCGGTACGGTAAATGGGGTGAAACTTGTTCCGGTGGTAAATTGTTGTCCAAAACTGGCCACAACCTGTCCATTTTGACGCAAAGCCAATACGTTTCCATTCCATCCGTCGCCATAAGAATCGCTCATGGCAATGGTAAAATTACATTGGTTACTTGCCGAACACAAGGCCGTAGAAAATTGGGTGCTTATGCTGTTGGTATAGCTTCCATTGGCACATAAGGCCCTTACTCGAACTTCGTATAAAGTGGCAGCGCTTAAATTGTTTAGGGTAAATGTGGTGGTTGATGTATTAACAATGGTTCCGCTTACAAAACCGGGAGGTCCGTATTGTACTTCGTATGATTGAACGCCTGTAAGGGGAGAGCCTATGCTTATTTGAGCCGAATTCAGTTGAATTTGACCCACATTTAAGGTTCCACCTAAAACACAAACATTCGAGCAATTGGAAACTCCACTTGGGCGTTGAACGGCATTTGCACGCTTACCGGGCAAGCCTGCAGAAGTTATGGCTCTTACACTAAACCATTCGGTTTGTGTGTGGGCAACCCCTTGGGCCACAAAATGGGTCTGGGTGGTGGTACCTATTAAATCCATATTTCGGTTGCCCAATCGGTAAATTTCATAAGCTGTGGCCCCCGAAACCGGGCTCCAACTTAATCGGGTGCTGTCGGGGCAGGTCCAATTGTAGCTAATGCCCGTTGGACTGGCTATC
>CAMCXO010000015.1 GCA_945883565.1 Chryseobacterium gleum | reverse complement strand
AAAATCAACCCAAATACAAAAACTAAACCAACCCCCAACTAAAATCTAAGTTTCTAAACCCAAATCAAAACCAACCCCATTTTTTGGCCTCATTGTTGTAACTTCGTAATTCAAACACAAAATCAATGAAAACCCTTCTAAGCCTTCTCGGATTAACCATGAGTGGCCTTCTTTTTGCCCAATCAACTTACATCACACGCGATGCGTACATTCGTTTTTTTTCGAGTACGCCGGTCGAAGACATCGAAGCTGTTAACAATCAAGTGTCAAGCATTTTAGATATTGAAAAAGGCAGCTTGGCTTTTCAAGTCCCAATTAAAGCTTTCAAATTTGAAAAAGCTTTAATGCAAGAACACTTCAACGAGAATTACATGGAAAGCAATAAATTCCCAAATGCCACCTTCAAAGGTCAAATACTTAATCCCGAAGTTTTGAGCACCATCGGTAATCAACCAATGACTCTAAAAGCCAAAGGCATACTTAATATTCATGGCGTTGATAAAGAAATTACGGAGGCAGTTACCGTTTCTAAAGTCGATGGCAAGTTTCGCATAGAAAGTAAATTCTTTGTTTCACCTGCCGACTTTAACATTGCAATCCCTGGTGCCGTTCGCAATAAAATTGCCGAGAAAATTGAGGTGAGTCTTAAGGCTCAATACGAAGCCAAACCATGAGGTCTTTATTTCTATACTTAGGGCTGGTTTTTACCGGCCCTTTTCTTTTCGGCCAATCATATATTTTAGATTTGTTAAAAGAGCCCGAAACCAAAAGTAAAACCTATACCACGGCCACATTTAAAGGAACCCGAATTGTAAATGGTCAAAGCAACGAAACCCCGGGAAAAGGCGTTCTTCAATTCATGATTCTTCACCGCTTTGGCGCATTCTCCGATGACTTCTTCTATAATTTTTTTGGGTTAGATAATGCCAATGTTAGAATAGGACTAGATTATGGAATAAACGACCGACTCAATATTGGGTTCGGTAGAAGCACACTCCTAAAAACCTACGACGGTTTTGTGAAATACAGGTTGCTCAAACAAGAAGAAAATGGTTTTCCTTTTGGGCTCACGGCCTACGCGGCCTCATTTATCGAAACCCAAAAATGGAACGATAATTTGCCCCACAACGAATCTGAACGATTTTCATATGCCTTTCAGTGGATTTTCACTAAAAAATTCAACGAATCAGTCTCATTGGCTTTAACCCCTTCTTGGGTTCACTTCAATGTGGTTGATTTGCGTCGTCAAGACAATACCATTTTCACTTTGGGTTTGTCAGGCCGCTATAAGCTCACCAAAAGAGTAAGCATTAATGCTGAATATTTCCCTCAAATAAACCGAAATTTTAGAGAAGAAAATGGCGAAGACATTCCTTATGAGAACGCATTGTCTCTAGGTTTCGATATAGAAACCGGAGGCCATGTTTTTCAACTTTTCTTCAGCAACTCACGAGCCGTCGCCGACCCTCACTTTATGGCCAGAACAACTGGCAAATGGTTAGAGGGTGACGTGTTTTTTGGCTTTAATATTAGCCGCGTTTTCACCTTGGTAAAGCCTAAAATGCCAGAAGCCACGTGGTAATTTTGTCATCGAAAAAAGTCGAAATTCTTCTAAAAGAAAATAATTATGCGCATAGACATACTCACTCTTCTCCCGGATTTATTAAAAAGTCCTTTCGAAGTGAGTATACTAAAACGCGCAATTCAAGCTGGCCTAGCTGAAATTATTGTGCACGATCTAAGAGAGTTTGGGTTGGGAAAGAACCGTCAACTCGATGATTATGCTTTTGGTGGAGGCGCCGGAATGGTTATGCGCATAGAACCTATAGTGGCCTGCATTGAAATGCTCACCTCAGAGCGTCAATATGATGAAATCATTTTTATGACGCCTGATGGAAAGCGTTTCAATCAAAAAGAAGCCAACCGACTTTCTCTTCAAAAAAACATAATCATACTTTGTGGCCATTATAAAGGCATCGATCACCGCATTCGTGAACATTTTATCACCAGCGAAATTTCGATTGGCGATTATGTCTTATCCGGTGGCGAATTGGCCGCAGCCGTGGTGGCCGATGCCATCATCCGTTTAATTCCAGGGGTTTTAAGCGACGAAACCTCAGCATTAAGCGATTCCTTTCAAGACGATTTGCTCGCGCCTCCGGTCTATACGCGACCATCAGAATTCAGAGGTTTGAAAGTACCCGATGTACTGCTTTCAGGCGATTTTGCCAAAATTGAAGCGTGGCGGCAACATCAAGCCTTGGAGCGCACAAAAAATTTGCGCCCCGATTTACTTGAATGAGGTCGCTTATTCCGTCTTCATAAGTTCTGCGTAGTACTGATAGAAATACGGTATGGTTTCTATTCCCTTAAAATAATTAAAAATACCAAAATGCTCGTTTGGAGAATGAATCGCGTCAGAATCCAAACCAAAACCCAGTAAAATAGACTTGGCTTTTAGCTTCTCTTCAAATAGTGCCACAATTGGAATACTTCCTCCACTTCTTTGAGGAATAGGTTTAACACCAAAAGTGGTTTCCATTGCCATACTTGCCGCTTTGTAAGCAGGTGTATTGGTAGGCGAAACGTAGGCCTTTCCGCCATGGTGTGGACTTACTTTTACCTTAACTGATTTAGGAGCAATACTTTCAAAATGATTCTTAAACAAAAGGGTTATTTTTTCTGGATCTTGGTTTGGAACCAAACGCATAGAAATTTTAGCAAATGCCTTGGAAGCTATTACCGTTTTCGCACCCTCTCCAGTATACCCCCCCCATATACCATTTACATCTAAAGTTGGTCTAATACTGGTCCGCTCTAAAGTGGTAAATCCCATTTCTCCTTCTTCTTTACCTAAATCAAGCGCTTGGTTATAGTCGTTCTGCGAAAAAGGCGCACGAGCCATTTCAGCCCGCTCTTCTGCACTCAGTTCTTCAACATCATCGTAAAACCCTAGTATGGTTATGTGAAGATTTTCATCGTGCAACCCAGCAATCATACGAGTAAGAACATTGATTGGATTTGCAACTGCCCCTCCATACAAACCAGAATGTAAATCTCTGTTTGGCCCGGTTACTTCAACTTCTACATAACTTAACCCTCTTAGCCCGGTTGTAATGCTCGGTACTTGATTGGCAATCATGCCCGTATCGGAAATAAGAATAACGTCGCAGGCTAATTTCTCTTGGTTGCGCTCCAGATACCATGCCAAATGGGCACTGCCAACCTCCTCTTCTCCTTCAATCATAAACTTCACATTGCAAGGCAATCCAGTGGTTCTTAGCATACATTCAAATGCCTTTATATGCATAAACATTTGACCTTTATCGTCGCAAGCCCCACGTGCAAAAATGGCCCCTTCAGGATGTATGGGTGTGGTTTTTATAACAGGCTCAAACGGACCACTTTCCCACAGCTCTAAAGGGTCTGCTGGCTGAACATCGTAATGGCCATAAACCAAAACAGTAGGGAGCTCGGAGGCCACAAAATACTCGCCATATACAACCGGATAACCGGGCGTCGGACATACTTCTACTTGTTGAGCCCCGGCTTCTTTCAATCTAACTGCCACAGCCTCTGCGGTATTCAAAACATCTTGAGCGTACGATTTATCGGCACTCACCGATGGAATTTTCAATAATTCCAAAAGTTCATTCAGGAAACGCTCTCTATTCGTTTCTAAGTAGTTCTTGGGGCTCATAAATCAAAGGATTTAGTACAAATATACTGGGTCAAGACGCATTACCAATTCCTTCACTCAACCAAACGCGTTTTAAGTTCAATCTGTTCACTGAAATCATCGCGCTTACTCTATATTTACGCTTCTATGAGATGCATATCAAGTTTCTTACTGACTTTCTTATTTGTTTGGCTCTCGTTTGAAACCTCGGCTCAAATTGTGGTATCGAATGCTGCCCCTTACAACAATCCACAAACTTTGGTTCAAAGTGTGCTCTTAGGTCCCGGGGTTCCTTTTCTACCCGCATTTCCTGCACCGCCCAATTCTACCCAAATTGGCCTGTTTTTTAATGGGAACTCGTTTGGATTAGGCATCGATTCAGGCATTGTACTGATATCAGGAAATGCAGTAGATGCTATGCCCGGAGCAAATTTTTCTACAGCCTTCGGTCCAACGCCCGATGCCGACCTCAACAGTATGTTAAATGCCATCGGGTCAACAAATTCAAACATAAATGATGGCGCTTTTATCGAATTCGACTTTGTAGCCACGGGCGACTCCCTTTCTTTCGAATACATTTTTGCATCTTACGAATATCAAGGGTACACCTGCTCCGGTTTTAACGACCCTTTTGGATTCTTTTTAACCGGCGCCGGAATAAACGGCGTTGCAGCTTCCAGAACTGTAAACATTGCCCAAGTTCCCAACACCAATCCACCGGTACCGGTCGCAGTAAACACTTTAAACCAAGGCTTTCCATCAGGCGGATATCCGGCTGCCAATTGTTTAACCGCAAATCCCAATTATGCCATAAGCAATGCCTTTTATGTTGGCAACAACAGTGCAACAAATATTAATGCAACAGGTTATACCATTCCTTTAAGGGCCAAAGCTCAAGTAGTTTGCGGAAATTTATACCACATTAAACTGGCTGTGGCCGATGTTTCAGACAATGCGCTTCACTCTTTTGCCCTCATAAAGGCCAAAAGCTTCAGAACCCCAAGCATACAGTTTCGGTCTTCTACCAATCACAACAATTCTTTCACCGACTCGGTTTCGGTTGAGGGCTGTAATGCCAATTATTTTGTGGTCGAAAAAGCAGGAAATATTAATGAAGCCTTAACGGTTCACTTTTCAAAAGCCGGAAGTGCTGTGGAAGGTATCGATTATGCCTATTTCTCCGACTCCATCCATTTGCCATCCGGTGTTCGAAGCGATTCAGTGGGTATTCACTTTTATGACGACGGCATAGCAGAAGGAACCGAATCCCTAATTATTAATACCCAATTAGTAGTAACGCCTTGTTTTACTTACCAACCTCAATCTATAATTTTTAGGGTGCGCGATCGACAGCCCATGACAGCCTTCATTAACCTGCAACAAGGTACCGACACGGTTGATTGTTCGGGCTTGCCTATTCAACTTTTTGCGGGTTCAAGTGGAGGCGATGGCCAACGATTCTCGGCTTGGGACAATGGAAGTCTAAATCCTTATCGTTGGGATACCGTGCATCAAACAACCACTTACTATTATCACACATGGGATGAATGTGCAGCCGATAGTACCACCGATAGTTTAACTATTTATGTGCGTCAGGCCGACCCTCTTTCGGTTTTCAGCAGAGGAATGTCGGTTTGTTTAGGCGATTCTGTAAGCGCTTTAATTCGCCATACCGGGGGTATAGCGCCTGTTCAAATCCTTTGGTGGGATGGCCGATCAGACACAGTAAGGCGCTTTTTGCCCACAGAAACCACAGCTTACCCGTTTAGGGTTATAGATGCTTGTGGCGAAGTAATTAACGATACCATCTGGGGAGAAGTATTCCCCCCATTGGTAGCTTCTTTCAATCCATTAGAAGATCCTGCCATTCAACTTGGTTTCAGATTCAACAATTTCAGCCAAAACGCAAGTCAATATTTTTGGAATTTTGGAGATGGGGACACTTCTACGTCTTCACAGCCTCGTCATAGCTACAGTCGACCAGGTACTTACACCGTGCGTTTAACCATTTCCGACGACAATGGCTGTTTCGACATAACCGAAAGAACAATTGAAGCCAAACAAGAATTCGATTTATTCATCCCTAATGCCTTTACGCCAGATGCAGATGGACTAAACGACCAATTTATTATTCGCGGTGGTGGATTCGACTCCTACCATCTTCAAATCTATAACCGTTGGGGTCAAATGGTTTTTGAAACAGATAATTTTAGCGAATGGTGGGACGGAACATACAACGGACAAGCGGTGCCGAATGGGGTTTACTATTACCAAATATTTCTTCGTTTACCCGATTGGCGAATCCATTCCGAAAAGGGCTCAGTTACCATTATTCGTTGATATATTGACCATTTAATGCTTTTTCGAAGAAAAAATGGCTCATATTTGAACTTCGCTAATTCCATTTTTCAATGAAAAAACATATTGTTGTCCTACTGGCTCTTTGTATTTCTTCTTTCACTCTCGAAACGAAAGCCTGCACAAGAGTCGTGTATCAGGGGCCTGATCAAACCACCATTACAGCCAGATCAATGGATTGGAAAGGCGAGATTCCAGCCAACTTATGGGTGTTTCCAAGGGGAATGAATCGAAATGGTGAAACAGGTGAAAACACCATAAAGTGGAAGTCAAAGTATGGTAGTCTTATCACAAGCTCTTGGGATATTGCATCTTCCGATGGCATGAACGAAAAAGGATTGGCAGGTAATTTACTTTGGCTGGTTGAGTCTCAATATCCGGTTTTTAACAACAATCAAAAGAAACCGGGCTTAGCCATTTCTCTTTGGTTGCAGTATGTTCTAGATAATTACGCAAATGTGAATGAAGCGGTTGAAGCCCTTAGAAGAGAAGATTTCGTGGTGGCCTCTTCGTTTATACCCGGCACTCAGATTTTTGCAAGTGTTCATCTTTCCATTTCAGATAAAAGCGGCGACAACGCCATTTTCGAATATATAAATGGCAAATTGATAATTCACCACAGCCGCCAATATACCACTATGACAAACTCTCCGGTTTTCGAAGAACAATTGGCCATTAATGCCTATTGGAAAGGTATACCGGGCGAAATCATGTTGCCCGGTTCAAATCGTGCCGCCGATAGATTTGTAAGGGCAACCTTTTATATCAATGCCATTCCTAAAACCGATAATACCCGTATTGCTATTCCTTTGGTTTTTAGTGTTATTAGAAATTGCTCTGTGCCTTTAGGAATTTCTTCTCCAACCGAGCCCAATATCTCTTCCACGCGATGGAGAACTGTTGCCGACCACAAAAATCTAATCTATTATTTCGACAATGTCCTCAACCCAAATGTTATTTGGGTCGAATTTTCTAAATTAAACTTCAACGAAAATGGCGCAGTAGCAAAACTTAGCCTGGATAACAACGAAAACCATTCAGGTGAGTGTTCTGCCCTTTTTAAGGAAACGAAGCCATTTCAATTTGCGCCTCTACACACTTAATATTGAAAATACCGAACTTTCCATCTATCCAATCATTTCTTGAAAGCTTAGAACTGTGCGAAATCCACGCTTGCTGAAATATTCTAAAGGCGAATCTTCACAGGCGGCTAAAGCAAAATCGCCGCCCCAAGCACCAAGAGATTTTATTTTACCCGGAAAATCCCTGAATCTCGTTTGCTCAATGCTGGGTTTACCAAGAATATTGGATAGCAAACCCTCATGTTCTTCCATGGCTTTACCAAAATCAACAAGATTTTTGGCATAAGCCATAGCCTCCGACAAATGGCCCACCAGTTCTATTTGATTTGATGTAATTTGTGGCTTGTCAAGAAAACCCTTTACCTCTTTTTCACTGTTTTGTTTTTTTTCGAGGTATACAAAAAACAGCTGAGATTTAAATAATGGGTTAAATTCGACTAATTGGTATTCTGGCTGTTGATTATTCACAACATAAAAAAGAGGTGAACGGCTAAGAGCAACCGCGATGTCATAACCACTTCCTGTTTGCGTTCTAAAAAAAAGATCAAAAGCATCTAGAGAAGAGGCATTGGCTAGATTTGCTAAAAAAGTAGAACTGCTGCCTAATCCCCAATTTCTGTCAAAGTCAAGTTTGCTGCTAAAACTCCAGCCTCCCTTATCTTTTTTTAGATTAAGAAGCCTTAAAACAGATTCCAATTTCTTCGCTTCAGTTAGACTATTGGAGGTTAATAACCCTCCATTCAAATCGAATTTCGCTGATAACCAAAGTACATTTTCCTTATCAAAAGCCCGATATTCACAATGGTCTTCATCTATTTCCTCAACTTCCAGCCACTGCCCTAATTTGGTGGGTAAAGCGAAAGCTTTCGCCCCAAGCAAAACCAAATATTCTCCGGACAATAATAATTTCCCTGGACTAAAATACCTGCCGGGTTTCAAAGCTTAGGCTTTTCTTCCTACAAAAACCTCGTAGTCGATACCTCGTAAATCACAAAACTTACGCACCACTTCGTTATGCGCTACCACTTTATCGCTAAAGTATTCTACAATTTGAGACCTCTCCAACTCATTGGCTTCTAACTGATTCAAGATGTTAAAAAGATGCATTTTCATATGCCCTTTTTGAATTCCGGTGGTAACCAACGCCCTTAATGCTGCAAAATTTTGAGCCAGCCCTGAAACGGCTACCACTTGCATAAGTTCTTCTGCCGATGGATTTCCCAACATCTGATGGGCCAACTTCACCAAAGGATGTAAAGCAGTTAGCCCCCCAACTGTACCTAGGGCCATGGGAAGTTCTATCCAAAAATGAAAACGTCCATTGGTAATTTCACAATCGGTTAGGCTTTGATACTTGCCATTTCGCGCTGCGTACGTGTGACCAGCCGCTTCTACAGCTCTAAAATCGTTTCCGGTTGCTATTACAACGGCATCAATACCATTAAAAATGCCTTTGTTATGGGTAGTGGCGCGATAGGTCTCTACTTTGGCAATACGAACTGCCCTGGCAAACTTTGAGGCAAACTCATTAGGGGAGACACCACTTCCCTCTTCTAACTCTTCTATACCACAAGAAACTTCAGCTTTAACAATACATTCAGGGGTATAATTTGAAAGTATGCACATTACCACCTGCAATTCCGATTTCGAAAGTTCTGAATGGTTTTGAACCAAATGAAGCAAGGTTTTAGAGAATTGTTCGAGGCAACTGTTGATAAAGTTAGCACCCATAGAATCACAAGTCTCAAACTTCGCTTCCAGTTGAAAATACCCGGACTCAAACTCGGTTTTATCAACCAACTCAAGTGAAACAATACCCCCACCTCGGCCTCGCATATTGGCGGTTATGGCATCTGTATCTATAAAAAAGTCTTCCTTATTTATTTCAATAAGTTCTCTCAAAGCATCAGCATCGCCTTGATAAATGAAGTGAACATGGCCGATTTTTCTTGTGGAAATCACTTTCGCTTTAAAGCCCCCGCGTTCAAGCCAAAAAGTAGCAGCCTTTGAAGCAGCTGCCACCACAGAACTTTCTTCAATAGCCATTGGCAAGGTATAAACCTTGCCGTTGATTAAGAAATTGGGCGCAACACCAAAAGGCAAGTAGTAATTACTGATGGTATTTTCTATAAAATCGTCATGTAGTTTCTGAACCCTTGAATCCGTATGCCAATACGATTTAAGCAATTCTATGGCTGTATCGGGATGTTCAAAATGGTTTTGAGCCAACCATTCAATTTTGGCCTCTTTAGATAGCTTTGAGAAGCCCTTTACACTGTTATTCATTTCCAAATCTTACTCCCTTTAACGATAAAACGGTAAAAGTGTTTTAATTAGCGAAAAACAATCACAAACACACTTGAAATCAAGGTGCTCCGCTCGACATTACATGAACTACCCCATTAAAGTCGTATTCTTTTTTATCGGTCCCTCTTGCCTTAACAACATAGAAATAGACCCCATCGGCCACTTTTGTGCCTTTGTTTTTGCCGTCCCAGCCTAATTCGGGCGATTGCCAATCCCGCCATTTATAAAGCGATACCCCATAACGGTTCAAAACCTCCGCTTCAAAAAATTCTAAATTCTGACTTCCAACTACGGCATTAAAGTAATCATTTACCCCGTCTCCATTTGGTGTAAACGCATTCGGCATGGCCAAATGCGACGTATCAGGTTCTGGTTCTGGCGGAATGGGTATGTAGCATTTTACCACATAGGGATAGGCAGTTGAATCTCGACACCCATTGGCGTTTTCGGCAATTAAACTTATCCAAAATGTGCCGCAGGTATCAAAAGTAAAAGTAGCATTGGTGTCTACCGATACCTGGGCGTTACCCGACCATGTGTAACTCACAGCCCCGGTACTGCCGTTGTAAAAAGTTTGAACCACCTGTAAAGTATCATAAAGCGTATCGCTTACCGGCAGAATTTCCGCTAAAACATTGCCTAAGGAAGCCACAATAACGGTATCGAACAGCATGCAACTGTTGGTATCGGTTACCACAATGGTATACTTTCCAGGCGCAATGCCATAGGCGGTGTCTTCGTTTCGGTTAACCTTACTGGCCCAAACAATGCTATCGGTTTCATCAATTAAAAAAATATTATACCTAAAAGGGTTTTGATCAAACAAATCAATGAATACCACCCCATTGTTTTCATTCTCGCAAGAAGGCTGTAGTTCGTCGCTGCTCAAACTTGGAATGTAAACCGTTACCGTATCGGCGTAAACAGTTCCGCCACAAATGGCTGAGCTAACTGTAAAAGTTTCAACACTTCCTTGGGGCAGATTAACAACTAAGCTATCGCCTGTGGCAAACAATTGGCCTGATAAAGTATACCAATTAATTGGATTAAAAACAGAAGGATCATAGGAGATAGGTTGAATGGTATAATTAAAACCTGTGCTATCAGGAATAAAAGCAGTTCCTTCATTCAAAGTTGACCAAATAGGGTTGTTAAAATTTCTTCCGGGAACAACATGTGCCACTGTGCCGGCTGCATTTTGTAATCCATGAATGGCTACTCCACCATTCCATGTCTGGCATAAATTCTTTTCACCAATATGGGTTTCGATTCTATTTGAACCTTCAAATAAAACAATTTGGTTGGTAAAGTCGAGTTGCGTGCAACTAAACATTGGTATTTCGCAATATGAAATAGTGAACGCCCTATTTGGCGCCACTCCAGCGATACCAAACTCTACCGTTCCTCCAATACCCGGATTTATATCCTGCCAAGGGCACATAATGGAGTTCAGCGGCGCATTGGTATTATTTGGAATATTTGCGTTTATGGCCCAAGGTGAAAATCCACCGGCATTGCCAGTATTAAACGTTACATAATTATTTGAACTAATTACCAGCTCTGTATAAGTGACTCCATAAAAAGTAAATGGGAATCCAATTTGAATAATACCACTGTATTGATCGTCTGAAAGGGTTAAAACCGTTGAAGTGGAGATGCTTTTAAATCCACTTGGAATAACTTGATCTGTACCAGGACAAAGAACTGTATCGGAAGGTAAATTAAACTGGGCGTGGCCCCACTGAAAAACGCCCACCAATACCAAAAGGAACAACTTGCGCATAAGCTTGGTTTAATATTCAATAGCTATGGTAAAAGTAGTTAAGTGATTTTGTTTTAACGGGGTCGATTTTTGCGAAATGTGTATACTTTATTCTGCCGATGGGGTTTTACATTTGACCGATTAGCATGAGTGATTATTTGAAAGCGCTGAACCCTGCTCAAAGGGCGGCAGCCGAAGCCACAGAAGGCCCCATAATGGTTATTGCAGGTGCAGGCTCGGGCAAAACCCGGGTTTTGACCTATCGCATCGCGCTTTTAATGGACAAAGGGGTAGATGCCTTTAACATCCTAGCACTCACTTTTACCAATAAAGCCGCCCGCGAAATGAAAGAGCGCATAGGTAAAATTGTGGGCGATTCGGAAGCACGTAACCTTTGGATGGGCACCTTTCACTCGGTTTTTGCCCGTTTGTTGCGTGTAGAAGGCCATCATTTAGGGTTTCCTTCTAACTTCACCATTTACGATACAGAAGATGCCAGAAAAAGCATCACCTCGGTACTAAACGAAATGCACCTAGACAAGGAAGTATATAAACCTAAATCGGTTCAAGCGCGTATTTCATCTTTCAAAAACAGTCTCATAACCCCAAAACTTTACTTTAAAAGAGAAGAATTTAAAGAACAAGATGTGGCAGCCAAAATGCCCTTCTTTGGGGAAGTTTATGAGAAGTATATGGACAAATGTTTTCGGGCCGGCGCTATGGATTTCGACGACTTATTACTTAAAACCAACGAGTTACTCGCTAAATTTCCCGAAGTCCTCGCTAAATACCAGCAACGGTTCAAATACATTTTGGTAGATGAGTATCAAGACACCAATCATTCTCAATATGTAATAGTTAAAGCCCTGGCTTCGCGTTTCGAAAATCTTTGTGTAGTGGGCGATGATGCCCAAAGTATTTACTCTTTCAGGGGTGCCAATATCCATAACATCCTAAGCTTTAATCGCGATTATCCAAACGCCGGCGTTTTCAAACTCGAACAAAACTACCGGTCAACCAAGCATATTGTAGAAGCAGCTAATTCTGTTATTGCACACAACCAACAGCAAATTCCAAAAGCCGTTTGGACCTCTAACGAAGACGGAGAAAAAATTCCGGTATTTAAGGCGGTTAGCGATTATGAAGAGGGAAATTATGTAGCAGAACAGATCTTTCAACTTTCGAAAAACAAACAATGGGACTTCGGGCATTTTGCAATCCTTTACCGGACCAATGCGCAATCGCGTGTTTTTGAAGATTCTCTCCGAAGAAGAAATATTGCCTACCGCATTTATGGTGGACTTTCGTTCTACCAAAGAAAAGAAGTCAAAGATTTATTGGCCTATTTCCGATTAGCCCTAAATCCAAAAGATGAAGAAGCGTTTAGAAGAATAGTAAATTTACCCAAACGCGGAATCGGAGAAACCACCCTCGAACGTCTAAATGTGGTGGCAGCACAGCAAAGGTTATCGCTCTTCGAATGTTCCGAAAATCCTTTGTTACTTCAATCGGCAGGCATTCAGTCAGGAACCGCCCAAAAGCTCATCGATTTCTGTTACGCTATAAAAAGCTATGCAGTCGAAATTGAAAAAAATGATGCGTTTCAAGCCGCCGACTACATATTTAAGCATTCGGGTTTATTGCGTGAATTAAAGTCCGATGAAAGTCCTGAGGCCGAAGCCCGCATTCAAAACACCGAAGAACTTATTAACGCCATTCAGGATTTCGCCGAACAACAAAAGCAAGATTCAGAGGGTGATCCTTCTTTGGCTGCTTTTCTGCAAGAAATTGCCCTCATTACCGATGCCGACAACGAAAAAGACGATTCCAAACCCAAGGTGGCCCTCATGACCGTGCATTTGGCTAAAGGTTTAGAATTTCCTTGCGTTTTTATAGTGGGAATGGAAGAAACCCTTTTTCCTAGTTTAATGGCCGTTAATACAAGAAGCGAACTGGAAGAAGAACGCCGTTTGTTTTATGTGGCTTTAACCCGGGCCGAAAAGCTGGCTTATTTAACCTATGCCCATACCCGCTTTAGATGGGGGAAAATAACCGACTGCGAACCCAGTCGGTTTTTAGATGAAATTAATGAAGAACATTTGGACATTAAGGTGCCCGATTTTAGTCCTTTTACCGACTTACTGCCTGGTTCATTTAATAAACCTGGTGAAAACAAATCTGCATGGGATAAACTCAACAAACTTTTTCCTGAAACAGAAAAAAGGTTAAACACCCCTTCATTACCCAATAACCGGAAAAAGTTACAAAGCTTATCTTCGTCGCTCAAAACCCAATCCCTCAACACCACCCCGGTAGAAATACCTTCGGTAGGCATGAGGGTACTACACGAGCGTTTCGGCATAGGTACCGTATTAGAAATCGAGGGCAATGGACCAAATGCCAAAGCCACGGTTAAATTCGACCAAGGGGAAGAGAAAAAATTGTTGCTGAGATTTGCCAAACTCAGCCAAA
Organism: Chryseobacterium gleum; assembly: GCA_945883565.1. GTDB lineage: Bacteria > Bacteroidota > Bacteroidia > Flavobacteriales > Schleiferiaceae > RFXV01. The sequence goes on along the minus strand of CAMCXO010000015.1, from coordinate 43,890 downwards.
TTAACTAGTTAGCCAACACTATGGAATATAATTCAGCGCGAAAACATTTAATTATTCCCGAATACGGGAGGAACGTACAGCGAATGGTTGAGGATTGCAAGGCTATTACCGACCATGAACAACGCAATTTGGCGGCTAAAGCCATAATCGAAATCATCGGGAACCTGAATCCTCATCTTCGAGATACTCCCGATTACCGCCACAAACTTTGGGACCATCTTTTCATCATGAGCAATTTTGAACTAGAGGTAGACAGCCCCTATCCTATTCCAACCAAAGAGACTTTTAGCAGCAAACCAAACCGGGTGCCCTATCCAGAAAAAACGATAAGCTTCAGGCATTATGGCAACATTCTAAAAGGTCTAATTCAAAAATTGGCCGATATGGAGGAAGGCGACCCTAAAAGAGAAGCCCTTTTAAAGCTCGTGGCCAACCAAATGAAAAAAAGTTATCTGGTTTGGAATAAAGACACCGTTGAAGATGAAGTTATTTGGCGCGAAATCAAAGCGCTTTCAGGGGGTAAAATTTTAATGCGCGAAGGCGATACTTTAGCCAGCGCCCAAGCATTGGCCAACAGCATGCCTGTACTCGATTCCGGAAGAAAAGCCAAGCGCAGCAGGGGTAAAAAGCAAATCACCAAAAAGAAGTTTCGTAAAAATCTTTAAGCCTATATGAGCACCTTCAAAATAACGGGCGGTCGAAAACTAAAGGGAGAAATACATCCGCAAGGCGCTAAAAACGAAGCCCTTCAAATTCTGTGTGCTGTATTGTTAACCTCAGAAGCGGTTACGATAAACAACATTCCCGATATTCACGATGTAAACCGCCTAATTGGAATTTTAGAGGAGCTGGGTGTAAAGGTTAGACGAAACGGAGGAAGCAGTATGACCTTTCAAGCCGACCAAATTCGGCTCGATTACCTACAGTCAGATGCTTTCAGAACAAAAGGCGCTGCGCTTAGAGGCAGTATCATGATTATAGGGCCGCTTTTGGCCCGCTTTGGTCAAGGCTATATGCCCAAACCAGGTGGAGATAAAATAGGAAGAAGGCGTTTAGATACCCATTTTATTGGGTTTCAAAAACTAGGTGCCAAATTTCGCTATAATTCGGAAGAATCTTTTTATGGGGTTGAAGCCGAGAAGCTAAAAGGTACCTATATGCTTTTAGATGAGGCTTCAGTCACAGGAACAGCCAACATAATTATGGCTGCCGTTTTGGCCGAAGGACGAACCACTATTTACAATGCTGCTTGTGAACCATATATACAACAACTATGCAATATGCTGGTGCGTATGGGGGCACAAATTAACGGAATTGGTTCTAATCTACTGTTTATCGATGGCGTGAACAGCCTTGGCGGAACTACCCACAACATCCTTCCAGATATGATAGAAATTGGTTCTTGGATGGGATTGGCCGCAATGACAGGCAGCGAGATCACCATTAAAAACACGTCTTTCGATCAATTGGGGGTAATTCCCGAGGTTTTTGGTAAATTGGGTATACAATACCTAAGGCAAGGCGATGATATTTTCATTCCAGAACAAGATGGCTACGCCATTCAGTCGTTTATTGATGGCAGCATTTTAACCATTGCCGACGCACCATGGCCGGGATTCACTCCAGATTTGCTAAGTATTGTTTTGGTGGTCGCCACACAAGCAAAAGGAAGCGTATTAATTCATCAAAAAATGTTTGAAAGCCGCTTGTTTTTTGTGGATAAACTAATCGACATGGGGGCCCAAATTATTCTTTGCGACCCACACCGGGCTACTGTTATTGGCCAAAATAAACAAATTCCATTACGAGCCACCACCATGACCAGCCCGGATATTAGAGCCGGAATTGCATTGCTCATAGCGGCCATGAGTGCTGAAGGGGTAAGCACCATTCACAACATTGAGCAAATTGACCGTGGTTACGAGAGAATTGATGAACGCTTAAATGCTATTGGTGCCGAAATTATTAGGCTGTAGAACTTTTTTACTCAGGCTTAGTGGCAAGGTCTTCGGAGAAATCTGAATCTTTCCAACCCCAAAAAGCGAAAACCATTCCCAAAATACCTAAACTTAGCCAAAGCCCACTAAAACCAAGCTTTTCAGCAAGAAACAGGCTAATGGTGGGCGCCAAAATATGGGTTAATGCAAATCCCAGCGACAACACCCCCATATAAGAACCCCTGTTTTGGACTGTAGTGAAACCACTGGCCAAACTAACAGTAAATGGCAATGCTAAGATTTCACTAACGCTTAATAACATAAAACACAATACGAATACCCATGGTGACGGTGGAAACATCAAGGCCACAAAAGCCAAAATGGCAAAGAGAAATCCATAACTAAGCGAGCGCCAACCACTCATATGAGATTGAATCCAAGCCACTAAAGGCATTTCGAGCAGAAAAACCAAAGCCCCATTCAATGCAAACAAATAACCAATTTGGCGTTCGCCCAAACCGCCCGGGTTTTTAAAATACAATGGAATGGAGTTGAACAATTGAAAAAACAAAAACGCGTACGATACAACATATGAAATGAACTTAATATAAGCCAGATCTTTAAAAACCGCGCCCATTTTGGCCAATGCCGACGTTTTTTCTGCTTTAATTCGAGTGGTTTGTTGCTTTACAAAATAGCTGTAAAACACCATAGAGGCCGCTATACAAGTGGCACCATCGAACCAAAAAATATAACGATAATCGTATTCGGCCAAAATACCTCCAATGGCCGGGCCAATTGCAAAGCCTAGATTGATGGCAAGCCGATTAATACTTACGGCCCTCGCAATGTTTTCAGGTCGAGCATATGTGGTTACAGCCGACATATTAGCCGGACGAAAGCTTTCGGCCAGGGTACTGGCTAAAAAAACCGCCAACAATAATGGATAATAGCCTTCAACAAAGGAAAGGCCAATAAATCCAAGGCCACCCAAAAAAAGGCTCGAAAATTGAACTCTAAAGGCACCAAACGTATCGGTAAGAGTTCCGCCCAAAATGGCACCTACTGCAGAACCTACTCCGTAAATAGCCAAAAGCACAGCCACTTGCGACAAATCAAACGCTTTGGCTTCGCGTAAGTACAAACCCAAAAATGGCAATACCATGCTACCGCTTCGGTTTATTAAGGCTACCAAAGCCAACATCCACGAATTGCGAGAAAGTCCACTGTAACTCTCGATGTAAAAGGCCCAAAAACGCCTTGCTCTTTTCATTTGGCGCAAAGGAAAACCAAAGACCCTAAATCCACGTTTTTAATGCGTTAATTTATTGAAACGAGAAGAACCTGTAAAAAAATACAATTGTGACACCCTCAACTCAAATGCATTCTGAATTTGATCCAAGTTTGTTCGAAAAACAACGCACTTTTTTCTTCAAAGGAGAAACTTTAGATACAAAGTTCAGAAAGCGACAACTTCACAAACTCAGGTCGGCCATTAAAGCCCATGAAACCCTCATTTTACAAGCCTTACACTCCGATTTGGGCAAATCTTCTTTTGAAGCTTTTGCCACCGAAATTGGCATTGTTTACGACGAAATTGACTTTCACCTCAGCAAACTCGAGCAATGGTCATCCCGCAAAAAAGTACCAACTCGGCAAGATATTCATTTTTGGTCTAAGGCCTGGACTCAAGCCCAGCCTTATGGCGTTTGCCTTATCATTTCACCTTGGAATTATCCTTTCCAGTTAAGTATTCTGCCACTTATTGGAGCCATATCGGCTGGAAATACGGCCGTTATAAAACCGTCAGAACTAAGTATACACACTTCTCTTTTACTGCAAAAAATTATAAATCAGAATTTTGATAACCAATACATTGAAGTTGTTTTAGGTGATGTTAAAACCGCCGAATTCCTCCTCAATTGGAAGTGGGATAAAATCTTCTTCACCGGCAGCACCAGGGTAGGTAAATTAATAATGAAAAAAGCCGCAGAAAACCTCATCCCAATAAGCCTTGAGTTAGGCGGTAAAAGCCCTGTTTGGGTAAGCCGATACGCTAAAATAGATTTAGCAGCCAAACGCATTGTTTGGGGCAAATTATTAAATGCCGGCCAAACTTGTATAGCGCCAGATTATGTATTGGTTGATGAACTTGTTAAAGAAGAGTTCATAGAACGTTTAAAATACTGGATTGCGCAGTTTTATGGTGACCAACCTGAGAATTCAACCGACTACCCCAAAATTATTAGTCAACAGCATTTTGAGCGCTTGAAGATGCTGCTCACAGGAAGCAAGGTGGTTTCTGGTGGTAATGGCCTTAAAGAAAACCGATATTTTGAACCGACCATACTAGAGCCCCAAAATTTGGAAGCCAACTGTATGCAGGAAGAAATTTTTGGTCCCATTTTACCTATTATTGCCTATTCCAATTGGAACGACGCCCTTGAAACCATTAGAAAGTACGATAAACCTCTAGCGTTCTACTTTTTTTCAGAAAACCAAAGCGAACAAAAGGAAGCAGCTGCAAGCATAGCTTCTGGTTCTATGGCCATTAATGAAGTCATCATGCAAGTGGCACACCCTAAATTGCCTTTTGGAGGCATAGGTTCATCCGGATTTGGAAGCTATCATGGCCATTATAGTTTTTTGGCCTTTAGCCATTTAAAACCCATTTTAAAGAAAACCACCTTGCTCGATCTGCCTTTGCGCTATCCACCTTATAAAGAAAAACTGAAATGGTTAAAATGGCTTTGGAAATAATTCCAAAACAAAGCGAAACCTTCTCGCCGCTATAAAAACATAATACGCGATTGTATCTTTACCCTATGTTAAAAAACACAGTTTTAGCAGGCCTTTTAACCATTTCGGCAGTGGTGGTTTTTGCCCAAAATAAAATGCCCCGAATTATGGTGCATTACACTGCCTTGCAAGATGCAGATGGACTTAATATCCTAAACACCTATTTTGCCTTAGACGGTGGAAGCTTAAGTCCAATTTTAAAACCAAACGGTCTGTTTAGCGCTGGCTTACAATGCGATTTGCAATTCAAGCAAAGCGACTCGTTGGTACTTCGTGATGTTTTTAGAATGCTTACAACCGAGGAAGACGACAGTATTAAACTAAAGAATACTTTTTTTCATCAAGCCAAGTATGCTCTTCCTAATGGTGAATACCAACTCACTTTGGATTTATTCGATATTCAAAAACCAGACAACATTCAGAGTATTAATGCTGTGGTTTTTGTTGAAGCCGAGAACGATTCCATTTATCTCGCCGAGCCTATAATTTATCAAAAGAATGCCTCTGGAACCTTAGAACCTATTTTGCCAATAGGCGATTATCTCATTAAAAAGGAGCAAAACAACTTGGTATTTTATGCTGAGATATACAACTCAAATAAATTTGACCAAAACAGTAAACTTATTTGTAAATACTATTTGAGCGATCGCAATGGCAGTGTCCTGAATAACTACGGTGGATTCAGTCGAAAGGATGTTTCAGATGTGGTTAGTATTTCGGCAGCTTTTAATATAGAGAATTTGCCTCGAGGAAGTTATTCGCTCAATCTGGATGTATTGGATCAAAAAGGCCGAATAAAAAGTGCTCGAAAGGTGTTCTTTTACCGCTTATCGGATATAGAACCTGAAATAAAATTCAATCTCGACCCTAATATTCAAGCGGCTGCTTGGCTTCCAAATGCAGAAAAAGCCGACAGCCTGAGAATTCTGATCGATATGCTTTATCCCATTAGCGATCCTAACCACCGCGATCAACAAGGTCGCATGCTAAACAATGGAACAGCAGAGCAAATGCGGCAATACTTAACCGCCTTTTGGATTGGAAAAGATGCCGCTTCTCCTCAAACAGCCTATCAAAACTATCTCAACGAGGTTAGAAAAATTGATGGATTGTACAGTACACAAGCCTTGCCCGGCTATAAAACCGATAGAGGAAGGGTATTTCTGCAGTATGGGGCACCCGATATGGTAGAAGATAGGCGTTATGAACCTTCAACCTACCCATATGAGATTTGGCAATATAACCGTTTACAATCGCCATCTACGGTAGACCAGGTTAACAAAGTCTTCATTTTCGCAAACACCGAAAGTGCCGGTAATTTGTATCGATTGATTCACTCCAATGCCAATGGCGAAAACTTCAACAGCCGATGGGCCATTATGTTAAACAGAAGGGTTTTGCCAACGATGGAATTAGACGATAATGGGTCTGACATTATGCAACATGGCGGCAGAGTAAACAGCAATATGATTATTAACGATGCGAGCATGGACCGCATTAACCGCCGATGATTTTACATGCCCTTGTTTTGGCCTGGCTCGGTCTTTTAGCCCGCCTGCCATTTGCCTGGCTTTATACATTTAGTCGATTCTCGGCCTGGCTTATCCATATTCTGGGCGGCTATCGTAAAAAAGTGGTTTGGGGAAACCTCCAAATTGCCTTCCCAAATAAAACCGAAGCCGAACTAAATGCCATTTCTAGATTATTTTACCGGCACTTTACCGATTTGATTTTCGAAACCATAAAAAGTTTACACCTATCGAAAACCGAAATCACCGAAAGGTTAAAACTGATTAACCCCGAAGTGTTTCATAATTTGCAAGAAAAGCAAAAAGACATCATTGTGGTTTGGGGGCATTACACCAATTTCGAATGGATGGCCATGGCATTGCCCTTATGTGTTCCTCAAAAATGCCATGCGGTGTATCAGCCTCTTCAGAATAGGCATTTTAATAAAACCGTGGTTAGAATTCGCGAACAATTCGGCTTGTCGCTGTATCCAATGAAAGACACATATCCTTATATGTTAAGCCAAACACCGGGCAACAATTTGTACATTTTTATGGCCGATCAAAGTCCTGCCAAAGACAAAATAAAGTTCTATGCGCCTTTTTTTAAACTCGAAACCCCTGTTCACTTAGGGGTTGAGAACTTGGCCAGAAAATTAGATGCCGCTGTGGTGTTTATTTACTCGAAGGCGGTTAACCGAGGACATTACGAACTAACGGCCAAACTTTTAACCGATTCTCCCAATTCCCTGGAGCCAACTCAAATCACCCTTACCCATTTAAAATGGCTCGAAGAAGAAATACAAACGGAACCCGCCTATTGGTTGTGGAGCCATAAGCGCTGGAAGCATGCAAAAGATTGAAAACGCTGCTTTGCCATTGGCTGTGGCCATTTTAAATTACAACGGCAAGCATTGGTTAGAAGCCTTTTTACATCAAGTTAGCATGCACAGTCAAGAATTGGCGAAAGTGTATGTAATCGACAATGCTTCAACCGATGGTTCAGTAGAATATCTTAAAAGTGAACACCCCAACGTAATTTGCATTCGAAACGAAGAAAATTCGGGTTATACCGGGGGGTATAATTTTGGAGTTGAAAAAATTAAAGAAGAGTTTATTGTATTGCTTAACAGCGATGTAGAAGTTCGAAAAGGCTGGCTGCAACCTATAGCCAATGCTTTTCAAAATCAACCTAAACTCGCTGCTTTACAGCCTAAGATACTGGACTATAAACGCAAAAATCATTTTGAATATGCGGGCGGTGCCGGAGGATTTATGGACAACTGGGGATATCCTTTTTGCCGTGGACGCATTTTTCATGTTTTGGAAGAAGACAAAGGTCAATACAACCAAGCCATTCCTGTTTTTTGGGCTTCAGGTGCCTGCATTGCTGTTCGTCGCTCGGCCTTTTGGGAAGTTGGTGGACTCGACACCCTGTTTTTTGCGCATTTTGAGGAAATTGACTTGTGCTGGCGACTTCAACGCGCAGGCTATATTGTGGCTTATGAACCCAATAGCACGGTTTACCATGTAGGAGGTGGTACTTTAAACCATGGCAATCCTCGTAAAACGTTTTACAACTTTCGAAACAATCTGTTTGTTCTTTTCAAAAACCTCCCAAAAAGATGGCTTCTGCCGGTTATAGTTTTTCGACTCCTGCTCGATGGATTGGCTGGCTTATTGTTTCTTGTTCAACAAAAGCCCTTGCATACTTGGGCCGTGGTTCGTGCGCATTTCAGTTTTTACAAACACTTTTCGCGCCTTAAAAAGGCCAGGAAAAAACTATCGCATTTGCCGTCTCCTTGGCCCATAACCGGGGTTTATAAAAACTCGGTGGTGTTGGGATTTTACCTCCTTAATCGACAACAATTCGATCAACTAAAAGCAAAACGCTTTTTTAGATTTTAGATTTGTCATACTAATTATTGGACCCTAAACAGATACCATGCCCAGCGTACACTTCATTGCCATTGGCGGTGCCGCCATGCACAATTTAGCCCTAGAACTTCATGCCCTAAATTGGCAGGTGAGTGGTTCAGATGATCAAATTTTCGATCCGGCCAAAAGCCGTCTGAATGCCGTCGGCCTTTTGCCTGAATCTGAAGGATGGTTTCCTGAAAAAATTCACCAAGGGATTGAAATAGTGATTTTAGGTATGCATGCACGCGAAAACAACCCTGAACTTCAAAAAGCTTTGGAGTTAAAAATAAAAGTGGTTTCGTACCCTGAATTCATATACCATCACTGTCAAAATCAAACCCGGGTCGTGATAGCCGGTAGCCATGGCAAAACCACCATCACTTCTATGATTCTTCATGTTTTGGCCTATTCCGGTCAAAAATCTGATTATCTGGTTGGAGCTCAACTACAAGGCTTCAATCGTATGGTAAAACTTCAAGGCGATTCAGAGTTTATGGTAATTGAAGGAGACGAATACCTTAGCTCTGCCTTAGATCGCAGGCCGAAGTTTCTATGGTATAAACCCAACATTGCCCTTATTTCAGGAATAGCATGGGACCATGCCAATGTGTTTCCTACAGAAGAACTTTACCAAAAGCAGTTTGCCGATTTTGTAGACAGCATAAGCCCCGGTGGAACTTTGTGCTATTGTACAGAAGATAAAGCCCTTACTTCTCTGGTAAACAACAGTTCAAACACCATTCGCCGCCTACCCTATGGCACTCCGGCTTACATAGAAAGTGAAAACCTCACCCTTTTAAAAACACCTGAAGGCGATTTGCCTTTGCAGATTTTTGGAAAGCACAATATGCAAAATCTCGAGGGTGCACGCTTAATCTGTAACCAATTAGGCGTTATGGACGAAGCCTTCTACCAAGCCATGATGCACTTTAAAGGTGCACAAAAACGCTTGGAGCCTTTGCCGGGTAAAAAATCGGGCTACCGTGATTTTGCCCACGCCCCTTCTAAAGTAAAGGCCACTGTGGAGGCTGTAGTAGAAAAACACCCTAACAAAAAGTGTATAGCGGTTTTAGAGTTGCACACTTTTTCTAGTTTAAACAAAGACTATCTGCCTCAATATGCCGAAACCCTAAACGCAAGCCCATTGGCTCTTGTGTATTTCAATCCAATGGTTTTGAAACAAAAAGGCTTGCCTAATCTCAACGAAACCGACCTTAAAGCCTTTTTTAATCATCCTCAGCTTCTGGTATTTACAGATGTAAAAATGCTAAAAGAAAAGGCAGAGCTTTTATGGGATGAACAATCTGTATTGTTACTGATGAGCTCAGGCAATTTTTCGGGTCTGGAGTGGAACTTCGACTAAGCAGAAAATTCCCAAAAAAAGGTTTTAAAATAGCGCCCTTTTATTTTGTTCAGCCAGCTCAACTGTTTTTACAATTCTCTTTTTTCTGGTTGCTGCTTGCTTGGCGTTTAATATCCATTCTAAAATGCCTCTTCTGGCCGAGGGTGGAAATTGCTTCCAATGGGTTAAGGCTAGCGCATTCTCACTAAATGCGAACAATAAGTCTTCGGGTTCTTTAAGTTGAACCACTTCATCTAAAGCCCACCACGAACCATTTTTTTTAGCCAGCTCTACCATTTCCAGGCCTCGGTTGTGCATTAAACCCGCAGCCAGTAAGTTTTCGACCTTCATCTTATTTACCAAACTCCAATTGCTTTTTGGATTTCTCTTCGCAAAATATTGGTAATAACTGATGGAGTCGCGCTTGTTGGGCGTACTGTCTATCCACCCAAAACACAAGGCTTCATCCACAGCCTCTGAGTAATAAACCGAAGGCATTCCACTGTCTTTATGATAAATGATAAGCCAGACAGACTTATACGATTCCGAATGGTTCTCAAGCCATTGTCGCCATTCGCTGCGGTTTGATGCCGAAACGGCTAAGTTGTTTTTATAGCTTTCCATCGGCCTGCAAAATTCCAATTATAAACCCTGCATGCCCTGCTTTTACCTAAAAGCGTATTGCCAGCCAAGGCGAACTTGTTCTGTCCAGCGCAAAGGGTCAATTGGTAGTTCTTCCTTAAGAATACCAAAATATTGAATTTTCAGCATGCTGTTCCATCCTCGCAATTGGTACGCATACGCCACCGATAGCCGGTGTGAATTACCCGGAACCAAATCGTTCAAGTCAAGCTCCTCGAAACGGGCCGAGAATACACTTTTCCATGATTTAGCAAAATAATTGGTTTGGGCAAAATAGCCGCCTGCCAAAAAATAGCCTTCACTAATACTGGGATCTAAACCTTGCAAACCCTGCCCATTATTGGGTGTAAAACGCAATTGGTGTATTTCGAATTGAGCCGAAAACCCCTTGTACATCATACTTAAATCGAAACCATAGGCCAAGCGTTCTCCATCTATAACCTTTATACCATATTCTCCCTGCGAAAATGCTGGAAGCGTGCGGCCTTCGGGCTGGGTTTTATTGAAATACCGAGCATTAACGCCCAAATTAAAAAGAGGAATAGGCGAAACTTTTTCATCAATGTCGCGCATTCTAAAGCGCGATGGGTAAGCAAAATCAACACGGCCTACATATTCTAAACCACCAGAAGCGTCGTTGTCACCCCTTAAACTAAGTTCACCCAAACCAGTATAGGCCCCGGCTTGTAGTTGGATGCGCTGGTTCCACATGGATTTCATAAGGGTAAGCCCGGCATCACGACGGCTAAAAACATCCCCCCGAACCAGCTCCGCCCTTTGCCAAAAAGCCGTAAACATAAATGGCGTTAAAGACGATTTCGAATACGGCAACTTAGAATACCCCACTTTAATATCGAACCAATCAAGGCCTTTATACACCATATAGGCATCCATTAATCCAGGGTTTTCCGGATCAACCAATCCTACAGTTGCCGCTGCCAGATCTACAAAGTCAATTTGAAGTTCGTATTCATACAAGTTTTTATAGCGCCCCTCCAACTGCAACTGTGCATCTCGCAATTTAAAACGGTCTTTATTTCGGTTGTTGTTGTCAGACTTTAAAAACCGCTGATTGTAATAGGTCGAAACCATACCACTGAACTCCAAATTGTGGTCGCCGTTTCCAATACTTAACTGCCCGAAAACAGGAACAACCAACATTAAGGCAAGAAAAAATACAACAGATTTCATCATCATTTTGGCGCTTGAAAGATGTAAAGCAAAGCACGATCATCAGATACCACATACATTTTACCGGAAGCATCGAAACACAATCCTTCTGGATTTAAAACATCCAGTTTCCAAGAACTCAGAATTTTTTGGCCTTCGGCATCGCACTTAAACACCATACGGTCTTCATCGCTCAAAAGCCACAAATGACCTTGGTGAAAAACAGCAGCCGAAATATCCTCAGCCATTTCGAGCCGCCGCGTATCCTGCTTATTGAAAGCCGCGTCGAACGACATCAACCAAATCGGATTGCGCTCGGTAATTAAATAAAACCCTTGTTGCTTGGGTTTAACAGCCAAGCTTTCATAGCCTTGGTTTCGACCGCCCAAATAAGGTAGCTCTACTGCTCTTTCGAGATTCAAATTGTCGCGTCTTACAAAAAGCACCTTTCTGTAGGTTTCATCTACACACAACACATAATCTCCATAAACGGCAACCCCTTCAAGGTCTGTAGCTATTTCCGCGCTTTGCCGTAACACTTCATAAGCAGTGTTGAGCTCAAACAAAATGCCGTTATCACTTACCACCCAAAAGCTGTTTCGTTCGGCATCATATGCCATATCCGAAGGCTCAGGCACCTTCAAATACACTTTGTCTATGGGTTCAAGCTTGCCTGCTGTTTGAGCAAAGCATTGGGCAGAAAGCGTTAGGGCCATCGCCCCAACATACCAAGCCTTTTTCATGTTATTTTAATTAGTTGTTGGCTGTTCCCGGACTAGGAGCAGACAGTATTTGAAAGGCTCCAGATCCATTGGGCACTCTGCCTTCGGAAACATCTGAGGTTTGAGGACCGAAACTGTGGGAGTCTACAATGGTAATGCCGTCGGTATCGGTTAGTACCAAATCTTCGCCAGAGGCAGAAAGCGCAAAAGGCGTATGCAATGGACCAAAACCAGTATTATCTGCCCAAATCAACATATAACCGCCTGCCGCTATGGTGGTTTGTTGAGGGGCATTGGTTGGAATGGCATACTTCTGCAAATTGCCCAAATCGTCAGACACATACATGCCGCCAATGTCAACCGCCTGATTGGTTGGATTGTAAATTTCAAACCAATCGCCAAATCCACCGGCCGGACTTGGAATAGTAGCATCGTTAGAAGCCATAAACTCATTCAATTTCAAGCACAATCGCGGCACATTACAATCACCACCGCCTCCGCCACTTACATTGCTGCTTCCCGGACTGGGCGTTGTTAAAATACCCCATGCCCCACCATCTGGAGTACGTCCGGTTGAAACATCCGTATTTTGTTGGCCATAAACATATGAATCTATGATGGTTACTCCATCGCTATAGCTTAAAACCACATCTTCGCCTCCGGCTGAAAGGCCAAAGTTGGTGTGTAAGGGTCCCAACTCGGTAGAATCATCAGCCCAAATAAGTAAAAATCCCTTAGCCGGAACCACGGTGGCATTGCCTAAACCCTGAGGAATTTGATGCTTGTTGGGTTCATTTATATCGTCGCTTATATACAAACCTCCAAGGTCTACATCCACCGCATTGGGATTGTAAATCTCAATCCAATCGCTGTACAGGCCAGCAGGGCTCAAAATAGTATTGGAGTTAGATGCCATGAATTCGTTAATAACCAAGCACATGGCTGGGTTGCTACAGTCTCCGGGACCAATAGGCGGATTGGTATTTAAATCGCGGTCGCGGGTGCAGGCGTTCATAAAGACCAAGGCTGTGAAAGCCAAAAAAGGCAAAACACGTTTATTCATGCGGCCAATTTACACTTCATCAATTACCAAAATGTTAAAACAAAGGTTTAGATGCCTCTAAAAGTGGACTTATTCTGAACAATGCCCTTAAGTCTTACTTTCGCAGTCGGTTGGTTTTAGACCAAAACTTGTTCATTACACACTATGTTTTTTAAAAAGGGCTGTATTTAACCCATATGACGAATTCGGAACCAAAGCTGCTTATCGATTTAAATGAACTGCTTGCGCATTGGCCAAAATGGGCAAGGCTTTGGTTTTTTCCAATCATCGACCGGTTTTTGGGAACCAAAGACATCAATCAAATACATCAAAACCTGGTTTACGAAGCCATAGAAAACAAACAAGTCGATGCCTTGTTTTTTAGAAGGGCTTTGGGCGCCCTATCGGTTAGATATGAAGTAGAAGCCGATGCTTTTGCCAAAATTCCAACTGAAGGCCCACTCCTGGTAGTATCCAACCATCCTTACGGTGCTTTAGATGGTATTGTTTTGGGCGAATTTTTGAAAGGCCTAAGACCCGACTCGCTTTTAATGGCCAATTTTCTCTTAGCCAATATCGAGGGCATGAGTAACCACATAATTCAGGTTGACCCTTTTGAGCGGCCTCAATCTAAAAAAGCAAACACCAAGGGCATTCGGTTGGCCATGGCACACTTAAAAAAGGGTGGTTGCTTGGGCGTTTTTCCGGCTGGCGAAGTATCGAGCTTTAAAATCAAACACTTCCACATAGCCGATAAGGCTTGGACCCCACACATTGCCCAACTCGCTCTCAAAACCGAAGCCAAGGTATTGCCCATTTTCTTCGAAGGTCATAACAGTTTCAGTTTTCAGCTTTTAGGCTTGTTACATCCCCGGTTAAGAACCGCCATGCTTGCACGCGAATTGCTCAAAATGCGTAGCAAATCTCTTCGATTGCGCATTGGCAAAGCCATAACCCACCAACAGCTAAAAGCCTTCAAAACCGACGAAGCCGCTACTGAATTTTTACGCTTGCACACTTATGCTCTCGGGCAGCCCAACAAAGCTTGGGACAAGCTCCGAAAGCTGCAGTTGCCCTATCGGTTTTCGGCCCTTATGGCCCAACCGAAAGCCGTGGTAGAGCCTATTAATCCAGAGTTATTGGAAGCCGAAATTGCCAAACTTCCCAAATCTTGTACATTGCTTGAAGAAGGCGATTTTAGTATTTACTGCGCGGAATACAAACAAATCCCAAACCTAATTCAAGAAATTGGCCGCTTGCGGGAAATTACATTCAGGGAAGTAGGCGAAGGCACAGGCAAAAGCACCGATCTCGACCAATTCGATACTTATTACCGCCACCTTTTTATGTGGAACCGAAAAGAAAAAGAGTTGGTAGGCGCTTACCGTATAGGGCTGGTAGATGAAATTGTAAGCGAACATGGCGTTTCGGGCCTTTATACCCGAACACTCTTTCGTTTCAAGCTAAGCTTTATCAAAAAAATGGGCAAAGCCCTTGAACTGGGCCGTTCGTTTATTCAACCCAAATACCAAAGAAAACACAGTGCACTGGCCCTCATATGGAAAGGCATTGGTCGATTTGTAGTGCTCAATCCCGATTATAAAACCCTCTTCGGTCCGGTAAGTATTTCCGATACCTACCACACCATCTCTAAAAACCTAATGCTGCATTTTTTAAAAGAACACAATTTCAATTCAGAACTCACCCAACTCATTCGCCCTCTTAAGCCCCCCCGTACCCCCGAGAGTTTTAGAGGCACCTCTCTTTCTAAAATAGGCAAATCGGTGGTTTCGGTAGAGGGTATTTCGGCATTGGTTGCGGGTTTTGAACGCGATGAAAAAGGCATCCCCACCCTCCTAAAACACTATTTAAAGCTCAATGGCGTTTTGTTGAGTTTTAATGTAGACCCGGCTTTTAGCCATGTGGTCGACGGATTGATTATGGTTGATTTAACCAAAACCGAACAAAAGCTTTTGGCCCGCTTTTTAACTCAGGAAGGCGTAGAAACCTTCTTGAAGTTTCACGATCGGGCAGCCGAAACCCATTCCGATCTCCCCCACTAACCCAGTCGGTCAGGATGGTTTTTAATGAAATCGCCCCAACTTGATTTCTTGCCTGAACCCAATGCCTTTTTATTTGGGTTTACCAAATTGGCAGAATTGGCAGAGTTTCCGCGCAATACATGGCAAACGCCAACAGCCAAAGCATCGGTAGCATCCCATTCACGGGCCGCTTCGTTCGGCATTTTCAAAAGGTGATTTAACATACCGGCCACCTGCTCTTTCGAGGCATTGCCTCTGCCTGTTATACTTTGTTTTATCAAACGCGGTGCATACTCATGCACATTCAATCCTTCCGATAAAGCCGCCGCCATAACCACTCCTTGGGCGCGCCCCAGTTTAAGCATCGACTGTACGTTTTTACCATAATACGGGGCCTCAATAGCCAATTCAACCACTTGATGTTGACGAATTAAACCAACTGCCGACTCAAAAATGGCCTTTAACCGCCACACCGAATCATCTTCTGTTTTAAAATGCACACTTCCATGGGCCACATAATGCATGTCTTTGCCTATTAATTCCAAAATCCCGTAGCCCATAATCCGGGTTCCGGGGTCAATGCCTAAAATACGTATTGGTGTTAACACAGCCCGAAAATAGGCTAATTTTCGCCCATGGCATTTTGGCTAAGCATTCCGTTGCTCGTTTACCTTTTCTGGGGCCTAAAGGCTATAATGGCACTTAAAGGGAGAGCTACTCAAAGCAAAAACGGAAAATACAAGGATTTTGAACCAAAAAAAATTCAAATTCTGCTGGCATTCAGAAACGCCATTCACGAACTGCCGTCTTTGCTGCAATCGTTAAAAAACCAAACCTACACAGGAAATTGGGAACTCTTAATGGCCGACGATGGTTCAACCGATGGAAGCGCCGAATACTTGGTACAAAACGCTGCCAAACTGCCTCTTAAACTTCTCAAACTACCGGCACAAGGCAAAAAAGCCGCCATACAGCAATTGGTAAAAGCCAGCGATGGCGACATTTTAATCTTTACAGATGCCGATTGCCAATTGCCTTCCAATTGGATTTCGAGCATGACTCTGCCCTTTAAAAACCCTCAAATAGAAATGGTATTAGGGCCTGTGGTATACAACCATAGCCCTCAAAGGTGGAATGCCTGGTTTACCCTCGATTTTCTGGCCTTGGTTAGAGCCACACAAGCCGGGGTTTACCTAAAAAAGCCATTCATGGCCAATGGCGCCAATATGGCCGTACGAACCTCAACCCGTAAAAACCTAAGCGAACAGGATTTAAACTTACAACTCTTAAGTGGTGACGATGTGTTTGTATTACACGCCATTCTAAAGCAATTCGGACCCAATGCTCTGTATTTTGAAGATGAAGCCCTGGTGCTAACCAATGCCCCTAAAAGCTGGAAAGCCTTTATTAATCAACGCATTCGCTGGGGAAGCAAAGCCAAATACTACCAAAACAACATGGCCCAATACACCAGTCTACTGGTATTTACCGCCAACTTAAGCATCCTTTTACTGTGCCTAATACCCGGCCCATGGCTTTTGCTTTGGCCCTTAAAAGCCCTAATCGACTACCTCATCATTGCTCCAGGCGCCCAACAATGGAAAAGAGCCGATGCCAAACCACACTACCTTTCCCTCGCCCTTGTTTATCCCTTTTACTTGGTAGCCACCGCCCTTTTGGCCATAATTCGAACCCAAAAAACACAAAGCTGGAACTAGCGTTCCATTTTATAACCTTTTTGGGCGCATCCTCTCGGGGTTCAAACCCCGTCAAAACGAAGGCCCCTACTCACCCCTCGCGGCCGGGCTTTACACTCCAAGTCCTCGCCGCCAATTAAGCTGATCTCCAAAACCAATTTACCTTGGCGGCTGTGGGCTTTCCGCTGCAATCCCTTGCGCAAATTGTCTGAGCTGTTGTTCTATCCATTCTAGTATAAGGAAACCAAGGAAAGAATTTTCAATATTCTATAAATAGATCAATTTCTATGGCAATAGGCACATCAAAAACCATGTAAATACCAAGCAAAATCCAATTGGCTCGGTAACTATGCAAAAAAGCTTCGGGCAATAAGCAAACCCAACATCAATCCATATTCTTCAGTATTTCAACTAATCCATCTTTAAACCAAAGTTAGTTTATCCATAATTTTGAAATTTAAAGTGGATTTATAGGTATAAGTTTATCCGTTAGGTATGGCCTTATAGTAAACAGAGTTGTTTAAAATCCATTTATAAAACATGTATAGGATATTAGCCACCAACTCCATTGCTCAATTTCTTTGGTAAAAGCCTAACGGGCTTTCTACAGAGCCTTGAAGGCATCTTGTTCTAATATAGATTCTGATTTTAAAGGCTCTAAATGGTTTAGCTCAATCACTTCGAAGTTTCTTATCTCTACATAGTCGTGAAACTCCGGACTGGTATTAATAATAATGGCCCCTAGAAGGTAAATTCTGTTGCAACTGAACTCATCTTTGGCTTTTCTAATCAGAAAATTAAGTTGCCTATGAATATTCGTGTAGGCTACTTCAGTTATGGCCTTCTTCCTGTTTTCTGAAGTCAATATTTCGTGTTTGTAAGGCATTATAGTACGCTCTAACAATATTTGCTGATAGTCGTACTCAACATTCATAGGCACGTAAATATCATCTTCAGACTCTAAACGGCTAAGTGCAAGCATCAAAGCCCCGCAACTGTTGCTTAAGCCTGCCTGCCCCGGTCTTCGCATTTTACCTAACTCGCCTTCATCGGTAATGCCTATGTGGGGGCCATAAAAAATAAAACCACTCCCATTATCGGGTATGTGATGACTAAAGGCCACCATTCCGGTGAAACCCGCAAATGGAATCCCACCCAGTCCACCTAAAGTAAAAGGGCGGGTTAGTACACGTCTAAAATCGGTTGACACATTTATGTCATCGGCACAAACAGATGTAGCAAATAACATTTTCTTGAAGTCTTCCTTATAGTGGTCTGATAAGTAGGCTAAATACTGTTCTGTAATAAAAGCGCCTGTTTCAGCTTTTGGATAGTGCTGTTTTATTTTTTGTTCAATGGTTGTTTCCATAATTTTTCCAATGGCTTAACTAGCCTTTAAATAGAATGGTTCCAAGCTATGAAAGCCTCCAATACCTTCGAATGGAGCGGCCTGGATAAATCCCGTTGCCGAAGATAACATCGAATTAAAAAACAAATTACCGAGTTAGTCCGTTCATGAAACAAAAAATCTTAAAATTTTAAGCGAAAAACAGTAAGTAAACCTTAAACTTTGACTCAAATAAGTTCTCTTCAGTTTTGACACCAATTGGGAAAATGAAAAACACTGTTAGAAAAGGCTCAAGAACTATAAAAGACATTCCTGACGATGTTCTGCAACGATTAAACAGGGGTGAAGAAGAAACGGTTAATCTGGTGGAGTGGTTAGCGGTAAATCAAAGACTTTTGCTCGAAAACGTTTTAAAAGCTCTAAACCGAAAAAACTATTCAAACCCTATAATCGAAGAAATAAACAGCTTAAAAAAGCAAACTGTAAATACCCTTCAAGAAACTATTGGAATAGGCCTTATGAAGCAGTCGGCAGTTAACCGCGACCCGGAATTGATGACCTTGATTTCGGCTCATGGCTCAGATGTGGTTCGCTGTTGGGCAGCTTATGCCATTGGTCGAAACCAAGAAATTCAAATACAGGAGAAACTAAAACACATTCGGACTTTTGCAGCCGATTCGCATTTTGGGGTGAGAGAAGTGGGATGGATGGCTATAAGACCCGACATTGCCATGAATTTGGAATCAAGCATCAGCCATTTATCAACCTGGGTTTTGGATGCCAACGAAAACATTAGACGGTTTGCAAGTGAAGCCACCCGACCAAGAGGGGTATGGTGTGCGCATATCGAATCTCTAAAACAAAATCCTCAGCAAGCCTTAAACCTATTGGAGCCTTTAAAGTCTGATTCATCTAAATATGTACAAGACAGTGTTGGCAATTGGCTAAACGATGCGAGCAAGTCACAGGCCGATTTTGTTTTTAAACTTTGCGCCCGGTGGCGTGCTGAAAGTTTGGGTAAAGAAACGGCTTATATTGTTAAAAAAGCTTTGCGCAGTCTTGAAAAACAAGCCAAATAATGGCTTTCTGAAGCCTCCGTTGGCTGTTTATGGGCAAATAAAAAGGCAATCGAACTTAGAATACCCACATTTTGGAGGCTTACTCAGGGTATGGCATTCGACAAGGATTGCAGCGGAAAGTCCGGCCCATGAGGGGTTTGGCTCGTAATCGGCTTTGCAAACATTTTGGGCCCCGAAAGAGGGCATCCAAGAATAAAAAAACCGCCCGAAGGCGGTTCTATCAAATAGTTTTTTACCGTTTAAGAAGCTTTTGACGGCTTGTGCCTTCATCACTGCTAATTTCAATTAAGTATGTGCCGGGTTGTAATGCACCGATGTTGAAGCTGCTTTGTTCGCCCTCGGCTTGGGCTTGGAGCAGTAAGCGGCCATGCAAATCGTACAAAGCGAGGTAACTGCCTTTTGGCGATTTGATGTGGATAATATTTTCGGCCGGATTCGGAAAAACCGGATAATGAACGCTTTTGATGAATTCGTCGTCAAGCCCAATAATACTGGTGCCGAAAACCCTGGCGATACCTTCTATAGGTAAACCGTCGTAGGATGTGAAATCGCCACCGAGAAGGATGCGGCCATTGGGCTGTAATACGGTAGTGTTAACAAAAAAGCTGGCGCCTGTACCGGGGTTAAAGCTTAAATCGAGTGAACCGTTGGGGTTAAGACGGGCGATGTTGGCTCTTGGTATGCCGTTGTAATCGTTAAACCAGCCGCCCAAAATAATTTTTCCATCGGCTTCGGGGGTTATAGATAAAACGCCTTCGTAGGTTACATCTACCCCGGTTCCGGTTTCTAAGGTGGCATCGAGGCTACCATTGGGGTTTAAGCGTGCTATTCCATTGGTCGGCACTCCATTCACCATAGTAAAACGCCCCCCTACAAGCACTTTACCGTCTCCTTGTTGAGAGATGGCGTGAACCTCGCTGTTGGCACCACTCGGCGGATTGAAGGCAAAATCAAGAGATCCATCGGCATTTAAGCGGGCAATTCGGTTCCGACTAATGCCGTTGAAATTGGTAAAATCGCCTGCAATAAGTATTTTACCATCCGATTGCAAATGCAAATCGTTTACACGGTCGTCGGCGCCCGAGCCTGAATTAAACGTTAAATCAAGAGAGCCATCGGCATTTAATCGAGCAATTCGGTTTACGGTGGAGCCGTTGAAAGAAGTAAACCAGCCGCTGATAATAATTTTACCATCGGCTTGCAGCAAAATATCGCTTATCCAGGAGTCGGCTCCCAAACCGGTATTAAAACTTTGATCTATAGTGCCATTGGGGTTCAGGCGGGCCATGTTTTCGCGGGGCGTTCCGTTGTACTCCCAAAAGCTACCGCCTATTAGAATTTTCCCATCGACCTGCAGCGCCATAGCAAAGATGCCTTTGAAAAGGCCTTCTATGCCCGTGCCCGGGTTGAAGCTGGCATCTAAGGTGCCATTGGTGTTAAGTCGTGCAATTCCTCCGCGTGGTGTTCCATTAAAAGCGGTGAAGCTTCCTCCTATGAGAATTTTGCCATCGGGTTGTAGAACGGCTGCATGTACTTCGTCGTTGGCGCCTGTGCCTGGATTTAAACTCACATCGAGAGATCCATCAACATTTAAACGGGCAATTCTAGGGCGCGAAGTGCCATTGTAAGAGGTAAAATCACCTCCAATAACCATTCGACCATCAGGCTGAAGATTTATAGTACTTACAAAATTATTGGCCCCGGTTCCTGGGCTGAATGAATTGTCGAGCGAGCCAAAACCATTTACTCGGGCAATGCGCCTGCTGGGCAATCCGTTGTAAGAAATAAAGTCGCCCCCTATTAAGATTCTCAAATCAGGTTGAATAACGATGGTGGCAATGTTTCCGTTTACCCCTGTTCCGGCATCAAAGGTGAGATCGAGACTTCCATCTGAATTTAGTCGGGCCAAGCGGTTAATTGGGGTGCCATTAAAAGATGTAAAATCACCGCCGATAACAATTTTACCGTCAGGTTGAAGAGCGGCCACCACATCGCGGTTGGCACCAGTGCCAGGGTTAAAAGTTGGGTCGAGTGAGCCATCGGGGTTTAATCGTGCAATGCGGTTCATATTAACCCCATTGAAGGTGGTGAAATCGCCCGAAATAATGATTCTTCCATCGGGCTGTATTATGGCTTTGCTAATTCGGTCGTTGGCGCCTGAACCCGGATTGAAAGTAAAGTCGAGTGTTCCGTCGTTTTCGATTCGTGCTATGCGGTTAATGGGGGTGCCGTCGTAAGAAGTAAACCATCCGCAAATTATCATTTTGCCGTTTGGGAGAGGAGAAATACCACTTACCCAAGAGTTGGCTCCTGCGCCCGGGTTGAAAGTTAGGTCAACGGTTCCATTGGCATTGAGGCGTGCAATTCTGCCTCGGGCTGCGCCACCTGTGATAGTGAATCTGCCGCCAATCATGATTTTACCATCGTCTTGAAGCACCGTGGTAAGCACGCTGTTGTCGGTTCCTACCGATGTGAAATTGAGGTCGTGGGTGCCGTCAGGATTTATTCGGGCAATGTAGTTTCGTCCGTTAAAGGAGTTGGTAAAACCACCTCCAATAATAATGCGCCCGTCGGGTTGAATGGCTGTTGAATAGATACTTCCAACCACTTCGGCGCTTGGGTTAAAGCTTAGATCAAGGCTTCCTGCTTGTTGAGCCAGAAGAACGTTGAAGCTTAAAAAAGAGACAATGGTGGCAAGGATGTGTTTCATAACTATAACCGACGAAATTTGGGCTCGAAAATAGCACCAAAAGTAGGCTGTTTTTCAAGATTTAACGGTTTATTTATTAATTCATATATGTTTAACCTGCACAAAAACAGATATTCAGATTGAAATTAAAATTTTGGCCATTAAATAATAATAGTAATCTGTTAGGCAGGTATTCATTTATTTTAATTATGATAATCAAATATTTAGGTTGAAACGCCCATATTGAAATGCCGCGAATATTGGTTTAACACTTTCAAATGCTTTAATGCAGAATGTGTTTTTTATGGAGATGTTGGTTCTAACATGCATAGAAATGAGCCTAATGTAAAACCGTAGTTAAATGTGTGAAGACCGGCTTCACTGTTAACAGGCTTTTTTAGGTAAAACCAAGAATAACCGTTTGCGCAGACGGGTTTTTTAAATGTTCAAACCCAATATAAACCGATAAAGTGGTTTTAAAGAACAAATGGGGCATAAACGTCGATGACAAATGTGGTTTGACCATTTCAGTAAAAAATATTTCCGCATAAGAAAGGGAACCTTGGTGACTAAGGTGGTGAGATTAAGCAACATGAAAGGGCCCATTTACATGAGTGGGGTATAGCTGGTGTACCATTGTTGTTTTGAAACGAGGTACTTATAATAACATAGCCTTGGCAGGCTATGTTATTAAATAGCGCGCGATTGGTGCTCTTATGCATGATGGCCCATTAGGTATAAACACCGAAGCTGCGAAATGATTTGCCTTAGGCATCACCCAAAGAAAATAGCCAAAAGTTAAATTAGGTTCCGAATCATTTTTTGAAAGCGGACTATGCTATACTTGACGCACTTTCGAAGTTATAGGCCGTGGTTACTCCAAAACATACACTTTTTTGCTTTTAACCCAAGGCATTTTAGTCTACAGCTTTTCGAGTACTTCTTTTAGATCGCTGCGACTAGGATTATACATTAAGGCCAAGTTGTATAATCTTTTGGCTTCATTTATTTTGCCACGGTTTAAATATACCTGTGCCAAAAGCACGTTGCCATCAAAATCAAATGGATAAAGTGCAATTAATCGCTGCAAAAGTGGCTCAGCCTTATCAAACTCTTTTTTCAAAAAATAGTGATAAGCCAACCAGTAATTAGACGTTGAATGGTTGGCATCTATGGCCAAAATTTCGCGATAAACCTTAGCGGCGTCTTCGTATTGCTCTAATGCCGACAGGGCATTAATCAATCCCAAACGGGCTTCGATGCTTTTAGGCTCTTTGGCAATGGCCAGTAAGTATTGTGCCTTGGCCTGTAAATAGGCTTTTTGGCTGTAGTTCAGCCAAGCCCTTCGCAATTGTACGGCGTAGCCATCGGGTACATTTTCTAAACTGGCCAGGCTTTCTTTGTACTTTCCTTCGGCTTCTAGAGTGTAAGACTTAGAAAATGCATCAAACGTCTGATTTTGGGCATTTACCCATGCTGTACCAAGCAGCAAAGTGAAGATGGTGATTTTGAGGTTTTTCATGGTTTAAATTGAAATTGTAGTTGTGTGTAAAAGCCGAAATACTCAAAGTTCCGGTTAAAGTAAAGGGCATCTTTGCCTTCTTCGTAAAGCAATCCCGGGCTCACAATCCACCGTTCTTTGAAGCGGTAAGTAATACCCAAAAAGTACCTTTCGCTTTGGGTATTGGTGTTGCTGTTAAGAACGGCCGTGTTTCCATCGGCCAGCAAATAGCCATTTTTGTGCCAATAATCGGCATAAACAGACAGTTTTGGCCGTATTTGCGCCTGAACAAATGGCCTAACGTTTAAAAAGGTGCTGCCATTAAAGGCCAAAAAGCCAGTATTAATTCCCAAGACGATTCGGTTGCCCCAAATAGGTACCATATACTTGGTTTTTAAAACTATTTCCCACTGTTCGCCCCTATTCTCGGTGGTTACCGTATCGTCTATTTCAAAACCCGGTACCAACCAGTTTCGGCGGTAAGTGGTATTGGTTTGCCAGCCAATGGCTTGAAATCCCCCTTCAAAAGTCCATCTTCCCATAAGTCTTTTGGCAAAAGTCCCTGCCGACCATGCGAGTTGTTCAGATGTTCCATTGTTTATTTGAACTCCAATACCCTCTATGGTGTCTTCGGCTAAAAGAGTAGATTGGTACCAGGCCAGTTGTACAGGAACACGCAGCAGCCATTTGTGGTCAATAGCCATTTTGTATTGTACACAAAGGTTATTCTGATTGAAGGATTCCCAGAAATATGTTTGCTTAGCACTGCCCCATTGCATTTGCCAGGTGCTATGTCCTTTTTGAGAGGCGTTAATGCCCAATCCGTAATACAAAAGTGGCTCTACCCGGTTGTTCAATGGTTCGGGCTTATACAAAACTTCTGCATTTACACTGTTCCACTGCCATATGGGGTAGGAGTAATCGAGTTTCTTACCTAATTTAGAAAGAAGTTCCGGCTCCCCTTTTAACTGCAAAGCCCTAAACATATGCCTTAAGGCTTCCTCATCATAAGGTTTCTGAGCCCAAACCTTTAGTGCCCAAGCCTCTGCCTCGGGCCAGTATCCAAGTGCAGCGTAAGCATCGGCAAATCGTTTGAATAAAGAAATGGAATTTAAACTTTTAACTTCGTTATGTTTCGAGTATTCAACCAAGTCATTCCATTGGGCATTTTGCCAATAGCCCAAGCTTAGTGAATCGGCATACATTCGAAGTGAGTCTTGCGCAGATAAAGTGATGAAGCTAAAAAACAAAACGAAAAAAAGGCCTATAAACTTGGATGACATACCATTTTTATTAGGGGTTTTCTTTCGCGAATTACTTCAATTACAATTTGCTTCTCTTGGTTGATTTCTACCCGAATGGTGGCCCAAATCTGTTCTTTGCCTAAAAAGCGTCTGGTGATTTCGGCTTCATAGGTCAGACTATTACCAATTTCACCCAACATTTTGCTGCTGTATTTCACTTTGAGCAAGCCTACGAACGGGGCCAATAAATCGGCAACAAAGCGCTGATGAGGCAAAGAAAAATGACGTACCGGCAAGAGGTCGGATACCCCGGATCCGCTCAATCTCCCCCAAAGCACATGGTAAGTAGCAAGGTAGAAGAAGTAAAGTGGTCCTTGGGCATTGCCTTCAAACGCATCGAAACGGAGGCCGTGACCATAGGTAGTAAAATAGGCTTGCTGCTTAAATGATTTGCAATACAAATACAGGCGATTGGCGGCATTGGTGTAAACCTTCCACTCGAGTTCGGTAGGCGATTTTCTGAAACCAGTGGCCTGTACTTTAAAACCACAACCGGGGTATAAGCCAAACACTTCCTTTAATAGCCCATCGGCTACAAAAGGCGACACCCTCTCGCCTTCTTTGGGGTAATCGAATTGTTTTAACTGCTTGCCGCCTACTACAAAAGCACACAATGGATACTTAATGGTGGGTGCGCCAATATGTTCTGTGGCCTGTATTTGGAAATGCAAATGGGGTTCGGGCGACCTACCAGAATTTCCGCAACGGGCCACTACCTGGCCCTGAAGTACATACTCACCCAGTTTCGGCAGGATGCTCCCGGCTTTCAAATGGCACAGTTTCGAAAAAAGACCATCTACGTGCTTTATCACCAAAGTATTGCCCCAATTGTTTTTCAGGTCAACGTTACCAATAGCGTTATCGGGCAAATCGTTAACCAAAGCCACTACATAGCCCGCAGCCGGAGCCACCACCGGCAAATTCCAGGCATAAAAATCCTCGAGCTGTTCGCCAGGTTCTTTAAAACTGAAGCCTTCGGTATCTCGTTGATCAAAATCCCAAGCGTATTTGTATGCATCGAGATGGGTAATTGTGCCGTCGAAGGCTTGCGAAACATACCATTCGCCTAAAATGGGTGGATGAACGTAAACCGCCGGCAAGTGGGCAAATCGGTTTCTAAATGTTTGATGGGCGTAGAGGTTTTCTTCCAGCGAATACGTTTGGGTATAAACCGGTAAAAGGGTTTTGGGGTAAAAACGTTGCCATAAAGCACTTAAAACCAATAATACTACAAGATTAAAAGGCAAGGAATAAAGTGGCAGTCCTGCCGATTGAAAAACCGGGTCAAGGGCCGCAATAAGCAAAGCTGATAGCGGAACGGCCACGGCCAACAGCACAAAGTTTCGCCAGTCGGCCACTATGAAAAAGCCGCCCAAGGCTATGCCTGTTAATATAAAATTAAAGCCGATATAGGCATAAATAAGTTGACTGAAATCGCCCTCTAAGCTGCTGTAAAAACCATAGCCCAAACTAAAGCTGTATATACTGAGAACAAAAGCGATACGCGATTGAAAGAGCACTGCCAGCAAGATTAAAATGCCGGCCAGGTCGTTGAATTGAAAGAAAATGGCCCCTACCGATCTGAATAGTAGATGGAAATAATTGGAAGCAGGCCATTGGCTTATAAAATCGTTGGTTTGGTTGAAAATTTCGGGGAATTGGGTATACAGGCTTAGGTACGATTTTGGGCTAAGCTCTACCACGCTCAAACTTTGGGCGCCAAGCAATACCACCCAAATGGCCAAAAGAAAAGGTAGGCTTAAAAATGGCAGCCGGCGGGCCCCCAATTGTGCCGAAAACCACATGGTAAACAGTAAGCTTAGCAAACTGCCTAATGCAATGAGAAGCCCCAATGCCAAATTCCACTCGTATGCCATTCCCAAAGCCATACCAGTCATAAGGGCGTTGTAAGTTAAACTGCCGTCGCGAAGGCTGTAGGCACTTTGCCCAAGAGCGAGGGCAAACATTTGGGCCAGAATCACCGCCATCAATCCCCCGAATCCCGAGCCTAAATCGAAAAAAGCCACCAACAGCAACACAATCGACAAGGCCCGGTATTGGGCAAAAAATATTTGGCCATAGCTGTTTAAAACGCCATGGCCCAGATTAGCCAAAAGCCACTTAAACTGAACAGGTATTGAACCAATTTTGGTCATGAATTAGCTTCCAGATAAGCCGGCATTCTTTCGTCTGTTTGAAGTACTTCCAAACTTTCTTTTTGCCGAATAATATGGGGTTTACCTTCTAAGTCAATAATGACCACAGCCGGACGCAAGGCTATAAACTGCATGCTTTGGGTTATGTTGTATGCCCCAACAGTATGCACCACCACATGGTCGCCTGCATTTAGAGGAGGAAGGCTGACGCTTTCGCGTACCACATCGATATTCATGCAAAGTGGACCGTACAATACACAATCTTCGCTGTGGTATCCGAATTCTTGAGCCGGCGATATTTTATGGTCGTACCAAAAGGCCGTGAAAAGTATGTTTACCCCGAAGTCTAAAATGGTAGCCCTTCTTCCATCGCTCAGGCGTTTGTTGGCAATAATACTTCCCAGTAAAAAGCCAGCATCGTCTATAAGCGCTCTGCCGCTTTCGAGGTAAAGACTGGGTAAATCGTCGTTTGAAAAGCCTGCGTTTAACAAAGACGAGCATATAGCCTCCGCATATTCAACTACTTCGGGAACGGTATCTGTACCCGGTAAAAATGCGCCCTTTAATGTGTTTTTAGAAGCAAAACCACCTCCCATATCTATGTATGATATAGAAATATTGTGGCGATTTTTAAGGCCAAGGGCCAAATCGGCCATTTTAGAAGCCGCTACCGCATATGCCGAAGGGCTCAACATATAGGTTCCTATATGGGTGTGAAGGCCAATGAGTTCTAAAACATTTGCGGCGGCAATTTTATTGAGAACATCCCAGGCTTGCCCCGATTCATAGTTAAACCCAAAGCGGTCCCACATGGGGTAAATGCCAGTGTCCATATTTACCCGAATGGCCACCCTTGGACGTTTTTTTAGATCCTTGGCCAAATCTACCAATCGGTAATATTCGTCTAGGTGATCTATATGAATGGGAGCATCCACTTCTATGGCCCGTTTCAAATCGTCGTTGGTTTTATCGGGGCCATTAAACAGAATATGGCTTCCCTTTACCCCATTTTGCAAGGCTTTTTCCAGTTCGAAGCGCGAAACCACTTCGGCCCATGAGCCTTCGCTGTGGTATACTTTGCAAACAGCATTCAGGTAGCAGGTTTTGTACGACCAAGCAAATTGAACTTTGGGATAGCGGGTTTCGAAGGCTTTTTTAGCTGCGCGGTAATTGTCGCGCATGCGTCGTTCTGAATACACAAACAATGGAGATCCGAATTGTTCGATAAGCGATTTAACCGAAACGCCATCGATGTGGGTAAAAGGCGCCCATTCGGTGCGTTGGCCAAATTTGTTCATCAAACCGCTGTTCAGTGGTCTGATTAAGGGACGTTCGTAAGGTTTACGGGTGTTTTGGGTCATTTTTTGTTTTTGATTTAAAGTTCTCCTATGGTTGAAATTTGTTCGAATTCTTTGAGGTCAACCACCATATCGTAGGCATATCGAATAAACATTTTACCAGTTTCGTAAGTCTCAAAGGGTTCAACTTCGTCGCCCATAGCCAAGCGCACAATGGTTTCGGGTTGATTTTGCCCGGCTCCTACCGGCAAGAAGCACCAGGCCGGAAAGCGGGGATTGATTTCGAGCAAATAGTATTCGCCTTCGGCCGATTTGATGAATTCCAATTCAAATGGGCCTTGCCAGCAGGTTGATTCCACCAGTTTTCTACTGATGTTCAAGAGTTCCGAATCGTCGAGGGTAATTCCAGACCAGGCTTTTCCTTTGTCGGTTATGTAGAGTTTCCTCATGGGCACAGCACCCATTAAACGACCATTTCCATCGCCTATACCGCAAACGTTAACCTCACTTCCCCTAACAAATTCTTGAACCACAATAGGCAATCCCCATTGTGCTTCAATTTTATGAAAGGCAGATTGGGCTTGTTCTAAATTATAGGCCACTTTAGCGTCGTAAAACTTCCCTTTCACCACCATTGGATACCCCATACGCTCGGCAACAGCAGGCAAATCGGCTGCTGAAAAAGCCAGGGCACTGGCAGGAACTTTTATATTATGAGTCAAGCCATAATCGTTGAGCTTTGATTTTTGGCGGGCTTCAAACTGCTCTATGGTGGGAAGCATCATTTTAATGCCAAATTCGTTTTCGAGCTTGCCCTTTAGTTTGATAAAATTGAACAGCTCTGCATCGAAGTTTGGGAATAAAAAGTCTAGATGTTCCAGTCCGTTTATGTAACCCAATCGTTGAAGCAGTACCTCCTGACCAGCCCCTGGATAGGGAATTTGGTAGGTTTTATCAACCCAATCGTGCATATAAATGCCGGGTTCTAAGGCCTCGTAACTCAAGCCTACAATGCGCACATCGAAGTGGGTAGCCGCTTTAAGTGCCCGAATTACCGAAATACCCGGGCCCGGACTGTCGATGGCATTTAGACCGGTTACGGCAATGGTGTATTTGGGTTTCATTCTTCGGCCAATAGTTTGTGCATATGCAGCATATTGCTAAAGTCTTGAAGGTCTTTTTCAACGGTATCGCGATCGGCCATAAAGTCGGCCAGAATGCGCTTAATTATTTCATCTTCTTCAATACCTTCTCCGGCCCAGCGCAGAACGCGCGCCGCCATAGGGTTTAACGAATACGAATCGCCGGTTGATGGGTTGAACAAAAAACCGGAGTCGCTAAGGGCAATGTTTTTTCGGAGTTTCATGAGCCTGTTGTTTTACACCACAAGACTCGGCATTTTCTTTTTTACGGTTGCCACACTATTTGGGCAAGTTTGTGTAAAATTCCGGGGCTTATACAGAAATAATAGAGAAAGAAATCGTTTTAATCGACTTATAACCAGATAAATTGAACTAAACTCATATTCTGTTATTCGATGTAGCGTATTCTATTTAGCACCACCAAACCCGAAGCCATAAATAGAATTCCCAGCATAAACATAAGCCCTCCAGACAAGAGAGAGGGGAACATGAAAAGAAGCAAACCGAACACCAACCGCAGTGCAACCGAAACCAAATCCTTTGTACTAAACCATTCCCTAGTGGACTTAAATCGGAAATACCAATTCATCAAAGCCGACAAAAGCAACCAAAGGCCCAAAATGTAACCAAACAATTCATGTGACGACTCAGCAAAAAGCAACCAACCCCCTAAAGCCAAATCGATGAGCCATTTGTATTCTATAAAACCGCGTTTTTCGTGAGAAAAAGCCTTAGATACACCAGACAACAACATCAAGGCCCCTAACACTTTGGTGGCAAACATGGCGGCTTGGTTAGAATAAAAAGCAAGCAAAGCCCCTAGGATTAAAAGCGATAGCCCCAAAATCCAAAAAGCCGATTTTGAGCGACCAAGTTTTAATCTAATTAACATTTAAGCCGTTTTACTCCTTTCTTTTTCTCTTCTTGCGCTTACCTGTGCTTGCGCCTTCTTCCTCTTCAAAATAACCGTAGCCATAACCGTAGCCATAACCGTATCCATATCCATAGCCATAACCGTAACCATAGCCATAACCGTAACCATAGCCGTAGCCGCGTGTTACATCGAAATCATTAAAGATTAATGCCAGATTTTTAACCGATTGGTTATTGAACTTATCGTTAATGATGCTTAAAAGGGCTTTATCGGTATAAGCTTGACGCACCACATACAAACTCATATCTACATGGCGCATTATTTCTAAACTATCGCTAACCAATACGATTGGCGGCGTATCCAAAACAATAAAATCGTAGGTTTTGCGCAAATTCGAAATCAGCTCACCAAAGCGCTCACCAATAATAAGTTCAGAAGGATTTGGCGGAATTGGCCCCGCAGAAATCACATCCAAATGGCTGTAGCGTGTTGATTGAATAATACCATCCTGATCTTCTACTCCCGCTAAATAATTAGAAAGGCCTTTGGTGTTAGAAAGGCCAAAGTCGTTGTAAATCTTAGGTTTTCTCAAGTCAACCCCAATTAATAGGGTTTTCTTGCCAGTTAAGGAAAGTACCAGACTGAGGTTTATGGAACAAAAGGTTTTACCTTCTCCACCAATGCTGGAAGTTACCAATATAACCTGAGCGCCTTGGTCGGGTATAGGCGCAATAAAGTGCATATTGGAGCGCAAGGCTCTGAACGATTCGGCAATAGACGATTTTGGGTGCGAGGCCACCACCAAAGTGGTTTCGCGGTCGTTATGACCTACAATACCCAAGAGCGGAATTTTTGTTGCGCTTTCTATGTCGCCTCTGGTTCTGATTTTGGTGTTTAAGAAGTCTCTCAACAACAAAAACGCAGTTGGCAGGATTAACGACAGCAAAGCTGACAAACCCATCACCACTTTTTTATTAGGGCTAACCGGCATTTCTGGGGTAAACGGCCTATCAACCAATTTACTTGCCGAAACATTAGAAGCCTGTGCAATACCGGCTTCGGCTTCTTTCTCAAGCAAATACACATACAGACCTTCGTTTAGTTTGAACTTGCGCTCGATGCTAATTAAGTTGCGTTCTGTTGCCGGAAAAGCCATCATTTCGCGTTCAATGATGGCAATACGGCGCTTGCCTTCGTTAAGCATCACTTCGCTTTGCTTTTGGGCTGCCGAAATATTATCGACCAACATTTTTGAAGTGGCCCGAATTTCGGAATTCAATTTTAAAAGCTCCGGATTGCCCGGTCTCACCGAAGCAAGAGCCACCGACTTTTGGGCAATTAAAGTATTTATATGGTTCACCAAATTCATAATAGTGGGGTCTTGTATGCCCACTGCTGCCGGCGAATGCAGAATATCGGTGTTTTCCTGATCGCTTAACTTCTCGTACAAGAATTTGTAATAGGCAAGTTTGCCTTCTTCCAAAGCTTTTTGGCTCTCTAATTCGCTCAATCGCGTAAACAACACCTGAGCTTCTGAGCTCAAGCTTACAATTCGGTTGTCGGAACGGTATTTTTCCAACTTAAGCTCTACACTAAAAAGGCTGTCTTCAATTTTTCTTAACTGCTTGTCAATAAAATCAATGGTAGTCTCCGAAATCATATTTTTCTGAGTGAGGCCGTAATCGATGAAAGAATTGCACAGGTTATTAAGAATCAATTCTTGCCTCTGAGGCATATTGCCCAACATCGAGATGAGCACCGCACTGGCTCCATCAGACACGCTGTCGATTTTAATTTTTTCTTGTAGGGGGTTGATAAGCGCATCTATGTGATTGAAGCGAAAGCGGAAATCGCGCTCATTCAAATTAAAAAAGGCATCGTTTCTTACCAATTTAAAGTGGTATCCTTCTCCTTTAATCCATTCGTTAAAAGCATAGGTACCGTTTAGAGACTTCACATGGCGCAGCCCCATTTCTTTCGCGCTTAACTTACTATCATCTGAATAGCGAACAAAGTTTTTCACTTTGTCGTTGCAAAAAATTCTAAAGCTGTTTTCGTCAATTATTTCAACATTAATCTGTGTACCCAAAGGTTGATATGCTAAGGGTTCGAATTCCACTAGAAAAGGATATTTCAGGAATATTTCGTTCGCTTTAATACGTCCTTCTTTAAAATAACTCACTTCAAAGCGATCGCGTCGAAGGGTATTTTCCATTAACATTCTCGACTTCAA
The DNA here is from genome assembly GCA_945883565.1 of Chryseobacterium gleum. Classification (GTDB taxonomy): domain Bacteria; phylum Bacteroidota; class Bacteroidia; order Flavobacteriales; family Schleiferiaceae; genus RFXV01. The sequence continues at coordinate 11,445 of CAMCXO010000015.1, read as the reverse complement.
AATGAACAAATGTTTGTCCATACTTGAGCTCGGTACGGCATAGCCCATAGCGGTAAGCACTGCATCAAAACCACTGGCTTCGGAATTCTTGTCTTCCACGCTCATGCTCGCCTTGGTTCTAAACTCAGGGGTAGAATACCGCAGAAGGAGATAACCACCTGATAAAAAAAGCACTATACTCAGCACATACAAAGGCCAAAAACTGCTGAGGCCCAAAAGCAGCGACTTTACATAGTTTCCGGAATCTTGCTGGCCATTTTGACCGTTCTTGCTATCGGAGGATTGTGGATTGAGTTCAACCATGAATTATGGCAGTAATTTCGCGGTGTTAAGAGAATGTTTTGACAGTAAAAAATGTTAAAAATCGAGAGCCGAATCTTTTTCTTTTTTTCCTTGTCATAATGGCGCCAAATATACTGCAATCAAAATGCGCATATTCAGAATTCAAGTGTTTAAAAAACCACTATATTTTCGTACAAAATGCCGTTTCCTAAAATAATAGCAGTGGTTGGGCCAACGGCCTCGGGCAAAACCAATTGGGCCATTCAAATTTCGAAAGCATTAGGGGCGCCTATCGCTTCGTTCGATTCAAGGCAGTTTTACAAGGAGATGACTATTGGAACAGCAAAGCCTAGCATCGAAGAATTAAAAATGGCTCCACATGCCTTTGTTAATCAGTTTAGCGTTCTCGATGCCATATCGGCCGGAACTTTTGCCCAATTATTTAATAATTGGATGCAAAATCAAAACACATCCTTTGTTGTATTGGTTGGAGGTAGTGGTTTATATCTTAAATCGCTGCTCTTTCCCTTTCATGCCTTGCCCAATGTTGAAGCCAAAATCAGAACTTTGGTTCAAAGCGAATACCATGAAAAAGGTCTTGCCCATTTACAATCGAGAGTATTGGCCCTCGACCCTGTTCAATACCTACAAATGGACATTCAAAACCCTCAAAGGCTGATGCGGGTACTTGAAATTTGCTTAAGTGGGTATACCTACTCTGAACTTGTTGCGCAACAAATGCCTGCTAAATCGCCATACAACTATGTGGCCATAGCCCCTTTGTGGCCACGACAAACCCTTTATCAACGCATTGATGCTAGGGTTGAACAAATGATGCAGGCCGGATTGAAAGAAGAGGTGAAGTCGCTTTTGCCATTGGCCCATTTACCGGCTCTTCAAACGGTGGGGTACACCGAACTATTCGCCTATTTCCGCAGCCAATGCAGTTTAGAAGAAGCCATTGCAGCCATTGCCCAAAACACCCGTCGCTATGCCAAAAGACAAACAACTTGGTTCAAAAACCAGTTGCCCGATTTGGTTTGGCTCGATGCCCAATCTCCCAACAGCCTCCTAGAGTGGCTTCAAAACCTTAAACCCTAATGGTCTTTCTTCAATTTCTTCTATGGCCATTTTCTAGGCTATACGGCAGCGTGATGCTTATTAGGAACAAAGCCTTTGATTGGGGGTGGTTTGAACAAAAAAAGGTTGATGCCTATGTTATATCTGTGGGCAATTTAAGCACAGGTGGAACCGGTAAAAGCCCTTTTGTGCAATGGTTGGCCCAAATCCTGCCCGAAAAACAAACCGGTATTTTAAGTCGCGGTTACAAACGCCAATCCAAAGGTTTTTTATGGGTCGAAAGCACTTCTACAGCTACAGATGTTGGAGACGAACCCCTTATGCATAAACTAAAATTGCCTCATACAGCCGTAGCAGTTTGCGAAAAGCGTGTTATAGGGGCTCAGCGTATGGTAAACGAAAATCCTCGGCTGCGGTATTTGGTTCTCGACGATGCATTTCAGCATCGCCATATAAAACGCGATTTGAACATTATGCTTAGCCGATTCGATAGACCGTTTTTTAATGATTGGGTTTTGCCATCCGGGCAATTACGCGAATTTAAATCGGGCTGTAAAAGGGCTCATGTGGTTATTTTCACCCATTGTGAGCCCCATATTTCTCAAGCCCAAATTGACTTTTACCGGCAAAAAACCCTGCCATTTTGTGTAGAAGTGCTTTTTGGCCGTACCCAAACCGGACCATTATTAGATCGCCACGGAAATGCGGTTTCGAACGAGCCTAAGAAAGCCCTTCTGTTAGCCGGGATGGCACAACCTTATCGGTTTAGAAAAACAATAGAAACCCAATTTCCGAACATGGTTGTGGTATGTAAATTTTTTGCCGATCACCATTTGTATTCAGAGATGGATTTCCAGAAAATGTTGGAAGAGTCTTTGGAATTTTGTAGTGGGCAAATCATTACCACCCAAAAAGATTGGGCTCGAATTCCCCAAAAATGGAAACAACACCCACAACTTAATTGGGGTATTTTACCTTTAAGCTTTGGCTTTTTGTTTGATGGCGAAAAAACCATGCGCAAATTGCTTGAAAAGCACACCAATTTGCCGCTTTAAAGTGCGTTATTTGCAGGCCGTATGCACGAACGTTACGAAGCCGTTATTGGCTTAGAAGTCCACCTTCAACTTAAAACCCTCAGCAAGGCTTATTCGTCCGACCCTGTTACCTATGGTGAAGGACCAAACACCCAAATTAGCCCAATTACTTTGGGACACCCGGGCACCTTGCCCCGAATGAACGCAAAAACCATAGAATTTGCCATTCGCTTGGGTTTGGCCTGCAATTGCCAAATTAGGCGAGAAAACCAATTCGCCCGCAAAAACTATTTTTATGCCGACTTGCCCAAAGGCTACCAAATAACCCAAGACAAAACCCCTATTTGCACAGAGGGTTGGGTAGATATACAACTGGCCGATGGCCTAAATAAACGCATACATCTTACCCGCATACATATGGAGGAAGATGCGGGCAAAAGTTTGCATGACATTGATCCTTTCCACACTTTAGTGGACTTGAACCGCGCCGGCACCCCATTGCTCGAAATTGTAAGCGAACCGGAATTGCGCAATGGAGAAGAAGCCTATGCTTATTTGAATGAAATAAGGAAGCTGGCGCGCTATTTAGATATTTCGGATGGCAATATGGAAGAAGGCTCGCTGCGTTGCGATGTAAATATTTCGTTGCGCCCTATTGGGGCTCAAGCTTTTGGCACCAAAGTAGAAGTAAAAAACCTGAATTCGTTTCGCAATGTTCAAAAGTCCATCGATTTCGAGTTTGCCAGGCAAGCCGAATTGCTCGATAAGGGCGAACGCATTATACAAGAAACCCGCAATTACGAGGCCGCACGCAACATAACTTATGCCCTCCGTTCCAAAGAGGAAGCACACGATTACCGCTATTTCCCCGAGCCCGATTTACAACCGGTTATTGTAACACCCGAGCGTATAGAACAAGTAAAGGCCCAAATGCCCGTTTTACCATGGGTAAGGGTAGAAAAATATACCCATGAATGGGGATTATCGGCCTACGATGCCTCGGTATTAACCGAAGACCGCGAAATGGCCAATTACTTCGAAGCCATTGTAAACCATGGAGCCGAACCCAAGGCCGCAGCCAATTTGCTGAATACCCAAATAAGGGCCTCTTTAAATCAAAACGCTTGGTCGCTTAGTCAATATGCCGTTAAACCGGGCCAAGTTGCCGAGTTATTATCGCTGGTAAACCAACAGCTTATAAGCTATTCTATAGCCAGCCAGCGCATTTTACCTCTGCTCGAAAACGGAACCCACCTAAGTGCCGAAGCCATTGCCCGCGAAAACAACTGGCTGCAAAACAGCGATTCCGATCAGCTTAGCAGTTGGGCCGATGCCGTTTTAGCCGAATACCCCGAAAAAGTAGCCGAATACCAAGCCGGAAAAAAAGGCTTAATAGGCTTGTTTATGGGAGAAGTAATGAAACGCTCTGGTGGCAAAGCCGATCCTAAGAAAACCCAAGAAATTATTCGTCTTAAACTCGAAAATCACAATCCCTAAAAATGAAGAAAGCCGCAGTTCTTGCGCTTATTGCGTTGGCCGTTGCCTGTAATTCGGGCGGAAAAATCAACATCAAAGGCGAAGTTGAAGGCACCGAAAAGGTGTTTATTGCCCGCATTGGCCCCGAAGAAATCGAATACCTCGATACCGTTGATGTAAAAGATGGCAAATTCTCTTATCAAACCGAATTCGCCGGTCCTGAGTTTATAATGCTCGAAATGGACAACAAGTACCGCTATAGTCTTTTGGTTGAAAATGGCGATAATATTAAGTTTTCGGCTGATCTGAACGATCCTTTGGGTGCCTACGAGCTTTCAGGCTCAGAAGGTTCTGAACGAATTCTCAAAATAAACGGCATTGTACGCGGGCTTTTTGCTGTAATCGATTCGTTAACAGAAGTAAACGAAACCGCTATGAGCGAAGAAAACTACGGTGAAATTCGTCAAAAGCTCGACAACCGCTATGTTCAGGCAGAAGAAAGTACCCGTCAGTCGCTCTTGGCCATGCTTCGTGAAGACCCGGCTCATCTGTCGAATTTGTTTATCTTCCCTATGGGGGTAGGAAATGCACAACTTATACCGGCCGACCGTTTTATGGACGATTACGAAATGGTGCTCGACACCATGCTTAAGGTTCATCCGAATAACGAACACGTTACCACTTTTGCCGACCGCATGCAACAAATGGCCTCAGAACTCCAAATGCAAGAGAAGTTAAATGAAGCCATGGCACGCGCTTCTAAAGGCAATGCCATACCTGATTTCACTTTACCCGATGTAGATGGAAACCTCCGAAAAATAAGCGACTTGAAAGGCAAAGTTGTGTTGGTAGATTTTTGGGCCGCCTGGTGCCAACCTTGCCGAGCCGAAAGCCCGCGCTTGGTTGAGATGTACAAAAAATACAAGGCCAAAGGCTTCGAAATTTTCTCGGTATCGTTAGACGGTTTGCCCAATCAGCCCGATGCACGCGCCGCCTGGACCCAAGCCATTAGCGAAGACAAGTTAAACTGGCCCAACCATGTGAGCGATTTAATGGGATGGAATTCGAGCGTAATAGAAGTTTTTGGATTTCAGAGCATTCCTTACACCTTGCTCTTCGACCGCGAAGGTATTATTATAGAACAAGGCCTAAGGGGCGAAGCGTTAGAGGCGGCCATTCAAAAAGCGCTTTAAAGCTTTAAAAACAACCTTGTTTTCTCTCTAAGCATTGGAAAGAAGGCCATAAATACGCTTTCAAGTTCATAGTAAAAAGGCAGGATATCATCTCCTGCCTTTTCCATTTCAGAAGGAAATCGGGTTCTTCGAGCCATGCCTGCCAAGGCTTGCAAAAAGCCATTCCATTCGGCATACGACTCCAGCCAATGTTGAGCACTCATGTACTTCAACATCGTCCGCTTTTTTTCGGTCATTAATTCCTGCTTCAATTGAAGTGCACTGTACACAAAAGCAGAATAATCGTTTAAGCTTTCATTAGAAAACTGGCTGAAATTTCTGGCTAAGTAATGATCGAATAAAACATCTACCACCACCGGCGCATAACGATTTTGACTGATGCGCAATTTTGAAACACAATATTTAACCAAATCATGTGCATCGGTATATCCATCAATAACATGATGAAGCAGTAAGCCGGTTTGCACCCCCTCAGAAAACTTTCCCCAATGCTTTCTGCTTAGGCCATCGGCCATAAAATTGCCCAACAGCCAATCTTCGTTTTTCTCCGACAGCAAGCTGTGGGCTAAAATGTTCATTTTGAAAGTAATTTGTAAAACAAGGCCGGAAACACTGCATGCAAAGGAACCGCGAGCAATTCTTTTCCCCCCACATATTGATGAAATCTCTTTTTCTTAATGGCTTTTATAAATTTTTGGGCAAATACCGAAGTGGGCATACCGTTTTCTTGGGCTTTGCTGTTTTTGTTAAGTCTATTGCCATTGGCATCAAGCGAATTAAGGGTTACATTGGTTTGAATAAAGCCCGGGCTCACCACCTGGATCTTAATAGAGGTATTGCTCAACTCTTGGGCCAGGCTCTCGTAATACACAATAAGAGCCGCTTTAGAAGCCGAATATGCCGCCAGCTTTTTCTGACCAAACTTGCCTGCTATGCTTCCAATGGCCACCACCTGCCCCCTGCCCTTTTCCAACATGCGCTTTATTACCCATTTGCTTATGGCCAAATGCCCGTGGTAGTTGATGTTGAATATGCGCATTTCTACCTCCTCTTTTGTGTCGAGCGCATTGGCCGACTGCCCTATACCGGCATTGGCCACCAAAACATCTATATCTCCCATTAACTGGAAAGCGCGGTTTACAACCTCGGAAGCCATTTGAATTTGTTCGAGGTCTATCACCAAAACCTCCACATTCTCGGGGTATTTACAGGCATTCTTTACAGTTTGCAAAGCCTCCGGCCTTCGGGCCGAAATTAGTACCCTGGCGCCAAGCTTATTGAATTCAAAGGCCAGTGCCGCACCAATACCTGACGATGCACCGGTAATCCAAATTTTCTGGTTTTTGAAGTCGCTCACAAAAAATAAAATTAGATTGGCAAGATGCGATTTTTTAAGCGTACAAAAGTGTATATTCGCAGCCCGAAATAAGAAGCCCGTAACGGCTTAATCAACACCGCCATGAAAAGAACTTTTCAACCTTCGAACAGAAAGCGTCGCAATAAACACGGTTTTAGAGAGCGCATGAGCACGCCAAATGGCCGCAGAGTGCTGGCAGCCCGTCGTGCACGTGGCCGTAAAAAGCTGACCGTTTCAGACGAAGGTAACCACAAAGGTTAATCAGCAAAAGTGCTGAACATACGCCCTTCTTTAAAAGGTGTCGCCTACTGAGGTTGACACCTTTTTTTTGACCTTAGCTTTTCAAACGCATTCATACCCCCATTTTCAAATGCCTAAAGACCTCTCCATAAAACATGTTCTTATAATCGGTTCGGGCCCAATTGTTATTGGACAAGCCTGCGAATTCGATTATTCAGGCTCCCAAGCCGCTCGCTCGCTTCGCGAAGAAGGCATTAGGGTAAGCCTTATCAATTCCAATCCGGCCACCATTATGACCGATCCGTTTATGGCCGATAAGGTGTATTTATTGCCCCTGGAAGTAGACTCTATCGAAAAAATTCTGAACGAAAACCCCGATATAGATGCTGTATTGCCCACCATGGGCGGTCAAACTGCCCTAAATCTTTGCATTGAAGCCGATAAAAGCGGGCTTTGGGAAGAATTTGGGGTTCGCATTATTGGGGTCGACATTGACGCCATACACATTACCGAAGACCGTGAAAAATTTCGCGTTCTTATGGACGAAATTCAGGTGGCCATGGCTCCTTCTCAAACAGCCACTTCTTACTTAAAAGGAAAGGAAATAGCTCAAAAATTCGGCTTCCCCCTATGCATTCGCCCTTCTTTTACCCTTGGGGGAACAGGGGCCTCTTTTGTACATACCCGCGAAGATTTCGACGAATTGCTGAAACGTGGCCTCGAAGCCTCGCCTATTCACGAAGTTATGATAGACAAAGCCCTTTTGGGGTGGAAAGAATTTGAGCTTGAATTGCTTCGCGATTCGGCCGATAATGTCATCATAATATGCTCCATCGAAAACATGGACCCTATGGGCATTCATACCGGCGATTCTATTACGGTTGCGCCGGCCATGACCCTGAGCGACACCACCTACCAACGCATGCGCAATTTGGCCATTCGCATGATGCGAAGCATTGGCAATTTTGCCGGTGGCTGCAATGTGCAGTTTGCGGTAAGTCCCGATGAAAACGAGGAAATTGTGGCCATCGAAATCAATCCAAGGGTTTCGCGCTCTTCGGCTCTTGCTTCTAAGGCCACCGGTTACCCCATTGCCAAAATTGCAGCCAAATTGGCCATTGGTTACCGCCTCGACGAACTCAAAAACCAAATTACCAAAACCACCACTGCCTATTTTGAACCTACCCTCGACTATGTAATAGTGAAAATACCCCGCTGGAATTTCGACAAATTTGAAGGCGCCGATCGCACTCTCGGCCTCCAAATGAAATCGGTGGGCGAGGTAATGGGCATAGGCCGCACCTTCCAGGAAGCCTTGCACAAAGCCACTCAGAGCCTCGAAATAAAGCGCAACGGTTTGGGGGCCGACGGCAAAGGCCTTACCGATCAAGATTTGGTAATTAAAAAACTAACCAACGCCAGCTGGGACCGTGTTTTTGTAATTTACGATGCCATACAACTCGGTATGCCTTTGCGCCGTATTCACGAAATTACCCGCATTGATATGTGGTTTTTGCGCCAAATAGAGGACTTGGCCAAGGTGCAAAGCCAAATAGAGCAACACCACTTGGGCAATATTCCCCGTTCGCTTCTGCTCGAAGCCAAAACCAAAGGCTTCGCCGACCGCCAAATTGCGCATATGCTGCGCTGCCTCGAAAGCGAAGTTCACCAAGCCCGTGTACAAATGGGGATAGAAAGGGTTTGGAAATTGGTTGATACCTGTGCGGCCGAATTTCCGGCCCAAACGCCTTACTACTACTCAACCTTCGAAAGCGAAATTACATCAGCTAACGGCCACACCTATTCCGAAAACGAAAGCCTGCGAAGCGATCGGCCCAAAGTGGTGGTTCTGGGTTCGGGCCCTAACCGAATAGGCCAAGGTATAGAATTCGACTATTGCTGCGTTCATGGGGTTTTGGCCGCCCGCGAATGTGGTTTCGAAACCATCATGATTAATTGCAATCCTGAAACCGTTTCAACCGATTTCGATACCGCCGATAAATTGTATTTCGAGCCCGTGTTTTGGGAACACATCTACGACATCATCCGGCACGAAAATCCGTTAGGGGTTATAGTGCAATTAGGGGGACAAACGGCCCTTAAGCTGGCCGAAAAACTGCACCGCTTCAACATACCCATTTTAGGCACCAGCTATCATTCTCTCGACTTGGCCGAAGACCGCGGCCGCTTTTCAAATTTGCTTAAAGACAACCAAATCCCTTATCCGCGATTTGGGGTTATTACCAATGCCGATGAAGCCCGCGAACTGGCCAACGAACTTGGTTTCCCTATTTTGGTAAGACCAAGTTATGTACTTGGTGGGCAGGGTATGAAAATTGTTATCAACCACGAAGAACTCGAGCACCATGTGGTTAATTTGTTTAAAGATATACCCGGAAACAGGGTATTGCTCGACCATTATTTAGATGGCGCCATTGAGGCCGAAGCGGATGCCATTTGCGATGGAGAAGACGTTTACATTTTGGGCATTATGGAGCATATAGAGCCCTGTGGCATTCACAGCGGCGACTCAAACGCTACCCTTCCTCCGTTTAATTTGGGGGCTCTTATATTAGACCAAATTCGAGAGCATACCCATACCATTGCCCGCGCTTTGGGTACTGTAGGCCTCATCAACATACAATTTGCCATTAAAGACGATGTGGTTTACATTATTGAAGCAAACCCCAGAGCCTCGCGAACCGTGCCTTTTATTGCCAAAGCCTACGGAGAGCCTTATGTAAACTTCGCCACCAGAATAATGTTGGGTGTAAACAAGGTAAAAGATTTCACATTCCAACCCAAACTCGAAGGTTTTGCCATCAAAAGCCCGGTTTTTAGTTTCAATAAGTTCCCCAATGTGAGCAAAAACTTAGGCCCCGAAATGAAAAGCACTGGAGAAGCTATTTATTTCATTAAGAACCTCCGCGATCCGGTTTTCAAAAAACTGTATGCTGAGCGAAATTTGTATTTAAGCAAATAGGCAGCTTTTTTGTAATATGGCATCTAGCTCTCTGGGGCAAATGGCAGTAGGCTTTGGGCTTTATAAAATGTCATTTTTTTTGTTTAAATGGTTTTTTCTCTTGGGCTTCGGCTATTGAATTTCTCCAATTGGTTGATCTTTTGGGCGCCTCAATCGCCGGCGCGGGGCTAATGTGATTTTGTTTTGTTTAAATGATTTTTTTCTTGGCCTGCGGCTATTAAAGTCTTGCAATTGATTGATCTTCTGGGCGCCTTAATTGCCGGCGTGGGGTCGGGGAGAATTTGCTCTTTCTCATATTACAGTTTTTAAAATTAAAAATTCTACTTTTAAACTGTACTAGTTTTAGGGCAGCTTACAACAACAATAGCCAAAAAGGAAATGAAGGATAATTTGGCTACGCTTTTGCAAGAATAAAAATATTTTTTGCCTTTTTTGCAACTCCTAAACTCCGTTTCAATTGCTGTTTTGGAAAATGAAAAAAACCAAATTTGAACGCTTGGGCTTTTTTTTTAATCTCTAATAATCTAATACAAATTGTTTTGCTTGATTTAGGCTTGGATCTTTTACATAATAAATAATTGCAAGGCTATCCCATTGATTTAGGTCTTTATTATCATAAAAACCTTCATATTGTTTACCTGCAATTTCAAAATTATAAAAGCATCGGATCGTTCCTTTTGATCCAACTCCAGATTTTCTATATATTCTTCCCTTCGTTTCTATGCCATTATTTTTTAATCTGTAGATATTATATTCAGGTCTGATTAATATAAACCAAATAAACAAACCCCCAAATATTATCCAATAGATTTTGGTAGTACTTATAAAAGGCTTTTTGACTAATTTTTGTTTCTTAATTGCCTTTGCCATAAGTTTTATCTCCTTTTCTTTTAGTAGATTCAGAGGCAGCACCTGTGGCAGTGCTTGTACCTGCAGCACTTGCTGTTTTATTTATCGCCTTAGCTTCCTTTAAAATAGCCTTTGCTGTTTTTTCTATTTCAACTATGGCTGCTCTGTTGACCACAGTAGTTTACCTTGCTGCTTTTACAGCCTGCTTTGGAGTTACTTCAGCCTTAACTTTTATCTTCGGTTCTGGTAATGCTTTTGTTACTCCTGCAGTTGTAAGTCCAACTGCGGTATTTCTAACAACGCTTTTGGCATTATTTACTTTTACTCCATCTTTTTTAAAATCAACGGTATTTTTTATAACTTCAGCACCAACAGTCACTACTGCTTTTCCAACCACACTTCTTACTGCAGATGTACCACTTGTCAAAAATCCTTCTCCTAAGGATATTGCAACATCTCCAACATCAATGTCCGTAAATGACTCACTCCATGATTTACCTTCAAAACGATTTGCAATTACTTGACTACCATACTCAACTGTAGCTCCAACTAATGCACCAAATAAACAACTAGGGCATCTTCCGTCTGGGTCAGTATAATTTATGGGATTGTTCCAAGCATAGGCATATGGTGATTTATCTACTTGCTCTGGTTCGTCTGCTAGCGGGTCAACACCCAACCATCTACCTATACTGGGGTTATAGAGACGGGCCTCGTAAGTTAGCAAACCAATATTAAACTCATTAACCCGCTTTTGATTTCCAAAGCCATTTCGTTCATTCGCCGTGACAGGCGAACCGGTGCCTTCCTCTTCTTGGCATGAATCGTGGTAATCGCTAATATTTAAGCCATTGTATGGGGGAATGGCCGAATATTCCTCTCTGAAAGTACTGCCCACCGTATTGCTCACTTGAGAAACATTGCCTTTGTAGTCGTAAATATAAGATTTTC
>CAMCXO010000014.1 GCA_945883565.1 Chryseobacterium gleum | reverse complement strand
TGGGGTTTGTGCCGCATGGGTTCCAGAGTGCGGCCTGGGAAGGGGTGCTAAATGGCCAATGTGGCCTATTAAACGCGCCTACGGGCAGTGGCAAAACTTATGCGCTCTTGCTTCCGTTTTTGCGGCTTTGTGGCGCGGGCCAGGGGCTTCAGCTTATTTGGGTGGCCCCCATTAGGGCGCTTACCAAAGAAATTAAGCAAGCGGCCGATCGTGCCATTCTGGCTCTTAATTTAAACCTAAGGGTAGAGGTTAGAACGGGCGATACTTCGGCGGCTGATAAGCAAAAACAAAAGCGGAAAATGCCGGAGGTGCTTATTACCACTCCCGAAAGCTTGCATGTTTTGTTTGCTCAAAAACACAACAGCGCCCTGTTTGGGGCTTTAAAAGGGGTGGTGGTAGACGAATGGCACGAATTGTTGGGCAGTAAGCGGGCGGTTTTGGTTGAGCTGGCTTTATCGCGCTTTAGGGGTTTAAACAAGGGGTTGTTGGTTTGGGGCATTTCGGCCACCATTGGCAATTTAGAAGAGGCTATGTGGGTGCTGCTGGGCAGCAAACGCGAGGCGGGTTTGCTTATTCGGGCCAATATTAAAAAGCGGGTTGAGGTGCTGCCTTTGCTGCCCAAAGCCCTCGATAAGCTGCCATGGGCGGGGCATTTGGGATTGTGGCTTTTGCCCGAACTCTTGCAAGAAATTGAAAAAGCCGAATCGTGTCTTGTTTTTACCAACACGCGTGGGCAGGCCGAAATATGGTATCAGCGTTTGCTGGAAGCCCAACCCGATTTGGCCGGGCGAATGGCCATGCACCACGGCAGTATGGGCAGCGATTTAAGGCATTGGGTAGAAGATGCTTTGCACGATGGTCACATTAAAGCGGTGGTGTGTACCTCGAGCTTGGATTTGGGAGTTGATTTTAGGCCGGTGGATAGGGTGTTTCAAATTGGAAGTCCTAAGGGGGTTGCACGCTTTTTGCAGCGTGCCGGTAGAAGTGGGCATAGGCCGGGCGCCGTATCGCGCATATATTTTGTGCCTACACATGCCTTAGAACTTATTGAATCGGCTGCTTTGCGCGAAGCCATTGAGATGGAAATTATAGAAGCGCGAACGCCATTTAAGCGCTCTTTCGATGTATTGCTTCAATACCTTACCACCCTGGCCGTGGGCGAGGGTTTAAATCCGCAAAAGGTTTTTAATGAGTTGCTGGAGACCTACAGCTATGGCGATTTAAGTACCGAAGAGTGGGCATGGTGCCTCCATTTTTTGGTGAGCGGTGGGGCCTTAGGGGCCTATGACGATTTTAAAAAGCTGGTTTGGAATGCTGAAACGGGCAGTTATACCATTTTTTCAAGACGTATGGCCATGAGGCATCGTATGCAAATTGGTGTTATTGTAAGCGATGGGTCGGTTAAGGTTCGTTTAAAGTCGGGGGGCTATTTGGGTCAGGTTGAAGAGTATTTTATCTCGAAACTTAATCCGGGAGATGTGTTCTGGTTTGCGGGGCAAAACTTAACGCTTTTACATGTTCGTGAAATGACGGCCACGGTAGAGCCGGCCAAAGGGAAGCGTGGGATCGTGCCTTCGTGGATGGGAGGTCGCATGCCCTTATCGGCCGAGTTGGGCCAAATGCTGCGGAAAAAGCTTTTACAGGCAGCCCGAAGCGATACCGGGCTAGACCCAGAACTCAATTTGTTAAAACCCATGCTCGATTTGCAACAGGAATTGAGTTTGATTCCGGATATGGATTCGTTTTTAATTGAAACCTTGCACAGCGATGAGGGGCATCACGTGTTTTTTTATCCTTTCGAAGGTAGGTTTGTGCACGAAGGCATGGCGGGTTTATTGGCTTGGCGGCTATCGGTAATAAGTCCTATAAGCTTTAGCATTGCCATGAACGATTATGGTTTTGAATTGCTTTCAGAAGAGAAGTTGCCCATAGCGTATTTGAAAAACAAAAGTTTGTTTGATTGGCGCCAATTGTCGCAAGATGTGGATCAAAGCCTGAACGCCACCGAAATGGCCAGAAGGAGGTTTCGCGATATTGCTTCTATTGCCGGATTGGTGTTTCAAGGCTACCCCGGGCAGCGCATAAAGGAGCGGCATTTGCAAAGCCATTCGTCTTTAATTTTCGATGTTTTTGCCGAGCATGACCCGCGGCATTTGCTGTTTGTTCAGGCTTTTAACGAAGCGCGTATGTTTCAGTTAGAAGAAGCACGACTTCGATTGGCCTTGGAGCGTATAGAAAACTCGGAGATTAGAATAGTAGAACTGCAAAGTGCCTCGCCTTTGTGCTTTCCGATTTTGGTTGACCGTTTGAGACAAAAACTAAGCAGCGAACAGTTGGAAGACCGCATTGCGCGCATAATAGCAAACCCTTTAAGCCGCGATGAACCCATTTTAGAGCCGGCTTTTCGTTTTCGGAAAAGACGCTCATGAAAAACACACAGCTCGAAATAGATTTTTATGGACAAACCCTAAGGTTGTTTGCCAATGGGGCTTTATGTGTTAAAGGGCTTTGGGTAATAAGCGATGTGCACATAGGAAGGGTAATGCACCTTAGAAAAAATGGCTATGCCATATCGGCTCAGGCTGCTTATGCCGGCATAGACGCTTTAGACCAATTTATGCAGCATCATGCGCCCGATAAGCTGTTGTTTTTAGGCGATTTGTTTCATGCCCAACCCAATAGCGAATGGGAGGCCTTTGCCCACTGGCGTAGCCAATATGGCAACGTTGAAATGGTTTTGGTAGAGGGCAATCACGATCGCCACCTCAGCAAATTTTTAGGAGATTTGAATTTACATTGCGTCAACAAATGGGCGGTACATGGTCTGCATTTTACCCATATTCCGCCTGAGGTAAGGCTACAGCCACATATATGTGGGCATGTGCACCCTAAAATAATGTTGAAAGGAAAAGGCAGACAAAGGCTATCGTTGCCTTGCTTTTACATAACCGAAGAGCTTTTGATTATGCCCGCCTTTAGTTTGCTAAGCGGCGGACAGGTTTTGCCCTTGCACGAAGGGTCAAAAGCCATTGCAATAGGAGGTGGGTGTTTATGGCCGGTACCATAAACAAACAAGGCACTATAGACGCGACTTGTTTGCGTATACTAACCTATTTATAGCGTGTCCAAACGGTGCTTCGGCCCAATAGGGTAATGCCCATATACCCTTTAAAGTAAAGCGAGCCATCTTTTTGAAGACGGGCAAAACACGAATAAGTGTTCCCGCTTTTGGAGTCGTATATCTCGCCACCGGTCCATTCTTTTCCGTCCCACTTTAAATTTTTCAGAATAACCGTTCCCATCAAAACCCTGTCGCGCAATTTGGCATCGGGGTTTTTTGCGTCTTTTTTGGGAGATGAGCCATCGGCATTTGTGTTTTTTTGGATGAATTCTATTTTGCCAAAATAGACATCTCCTTTTTTGTACACTTCTACCCGGCCATCTTTTTCTTGATTCCACCAAACGCCCACAATATCGTCGGCTTTTTGGGCCATAGAGGAGAAGCCTAATAGAAGGCTCAACATAACAAGCAGCTTATTCATTTTTAGGTGTTTTGAGTTGGGTAAGTTTGTCGATGAGCAATTTACGTTCTTCTGTTAAATTAAAGCGTTTTTCGAGGCCTTTCCGTGCGGTGCTTATGCTCATATTGAGTTCGTAGCCAATTAGCAGAACATATGCATTTAAGTACATCCACAACATAATAACCATAAGGGTGCCAATGGAGCCGTAAAGTTGGTTGTAGCGCGAAAAGTTAATCACATAATATCTGAATAAATGCGAGAGCAACAGCGCCAAGATGGTTACTAAAATGGCGCCTGGTGAAACAAATTTCCATTGGCCGTTTCGCGAAGGGCTGAGGTAAAAAACGAAACACACGCTAAGAAAAACGCTGCCCAATAAAATAATCCAGCGCAATTGTACAATCAGATTGGCAAACGACTCTCCCATATCGCCGTGGTCAACCAGAAACCGGGTTACTGAATCGGTTAAAATGATGGCGGTAATGCTTAGCAAAAACACCACTATAAAAACCAAGGTAACCAAGAAGGCATTGATGTATTGTTTCCAAAAGCCGGGCGATTCTATGTTGTAGATGGTCATACCCAAATTTTGCTGTAAGCTGAGGGTACCATTGGTGGCAAAAACCAGAGAGGCCACAATACCGAAGCTCAATAAGCTGGAGTTTCGGTTGGTTAAAATATCGCCTATAATTCCAATGGCCGCATCGTAGCTATTGGGTGGCAAAACATCGTGCAGCAGGTCGAACAGTTGGTCTTGAAATCCTGCAATTGGCAAGTATGGAATGAGGGTAAAAATGAACAGCAAGCCCGGAAAAAGGGCAAGAAAAAAGCTGAAGGCAATGCTCGATGCCCGGTTTCCAATTTTGCCTTCACTTATGGAATAGAAAAACAGTTTTAGCACATCCCAAAGGCTCATGCCTTCGGTTAATGGCAAAGGAATGCTTTCCAGGGCTTTTACCAAAGATTCAAGGGCCAGTTGAACCCATTTAACGAGGTGTTTCAAAAGGCTTTAAAGCTTAAGTCCAAACTTTTAATTTGGTGTGTGAGGGCCCCAATCGATATATAATCTACGCCGCATTGGGCATATTCGGCAATGTTATCTAATGTAATACCCCCCGAACTTTCTAATTCAACACGGCCATTTACCCGATTTACCGCTAGCTTGGTGTTTTCTGTAGAGAAATTGTCGAGCATTATGCGATCAACGCCTTCGCCATTTAAGGCGAGCTCCAATTCTTCCAAATTCCTTACCTCAACTTCAATGGGCAGTGTTTTGCCCTGCTGATTAGCATATGTGCGGGCACTTTGAACAGCCTTAGTAAGTCCTCCCGCAAAATCCACATGGTTGTCTTTAAGCATAATCATATCGTAAAGTCCCATTCTGTGGTTGTAGCATCCACCCAAACGCACGGCCCATTTTTCAAGGTTCCGCAAACCAGGCGTGGTTTTTCGAGTGTCGAGAACCTTTGCCCGGGTACCTGCTACCGCTTGTGCATAAACAGCCGATTGGGTCGCGATGCCACTTAAGCGCTGCATATAGTTTAAAACCAATCGCTCGAGCTTCAACAAGTCGTGAATATAGGCTTCGGTTTCAAACGCCACTTGTTTGGGTAAAACCTTTTCCCCATCGTTTATGTAAATGTGAAAATCAACGTTTTGTGCATAAGTTTTAAACAAAAACTCGGCTAGGGCAACACCCGCCAAAACACCCTCTTGCTTAACCAATAAACGGGCTTTGCCACGGGCAGTATTAGGAATACAGCTTAAACTCGAATGGTCACCGTCGCCCAAATCTTCGGCTAAAGCCCATTCAAAATGTGGTTTCAATTTAGAAAAATCCATAACTGTGGCTAAGAGACTTTAATATTACACGAAAATAGGCGAACACCTTGGACATTGTGTTTTTGTTAACAGGCGGCACCGAGCCGGCCTTTTGGAATGAAGCGATGGCGGTTTTTGAAAGCCGGTTGAAGCATTATGCCCGGTACAAACGCCAAGAATTGCCTGCGTTAAAACTAGGGCGTGCCGAGGCAGAAGTTTGGAAAGCCGCAGAGGCCGAACAACAGCTCAAATGCATTCAACCGGGTGATTTTGTGGTGCTTTTAACAGAAAGTGGAGAGGCATTTACCAGCCGACAATTTGCACAAAAACTGCAAAAATGGCAAAATGCTTCGCCCAAACGCCTGCTGTTTGTGGTAGGCGGAGCTTTTGGTTTTCACGAAAAAGTACTGGAAGTAGCCGAAGCCAAACTCAGTTTATCGCCCCTAACTTTTTCTCATCAGTTGGTTAGGGTGGTGTTTTTAGAACAACTCTATAGGGCATTTACGCTGCTAAACAATCAACCTTACCACAATGACTAAAATATTAAAGCTGGTTTTAGCCACACAAAACACACATAAAGTAGAGGAAATTTCGGCTCTTTTACCCGCTGGAGTAGAAGCGGTTAGTATGAGCGAAATAGGATTGCTTGACGACATAGAAGAAAGCGCTTCCACATTAAAAGGCAATGCCCTTTTAAAGGCCCGATATGTTTGGGAAAGGCTCAAGTTACCGGTTTTGGCCGACGATAGCGGCCTGGAGGTATTGGCCTTGGGCGGAGCACCGGGGGTGATGAGCGCACGATATGCCGGGAAAGAAAAGGATGCGGAGGCCAACATGGCCAAACTGCTGGAGATTTTGCGAAACGAGCCATTTCGTGATGCCCGTTTCGTTACCTTTTTGGCTTTTATTGACGAATCGGGTCAAGAATTTTTATTTGAGGGCGAAATTCGGGGGCAGATTTTAGGCGAAAAAAGGGGAATGGGTGGGTTTGGCTACGATCCTATTTTTAGTCCGGAGGGCGATGAGCGATCTTTTGCAGAAATGCGGGCCGATGAAAAAAACAGAATCAGCCACAGAGCCCGCGCGCTTCAAGCATTTCTGTGCCATTTGTTGAACAAGCTCTAAAAAAAAGCCCGGCCAAAGCCGGGCTTTCCATTTTTTTGACTTCTGATTAATGAGCAGCTTCAGGAGCGGCTTCTTCAGTCATCTCAGCAGTTGAGTCCATAACTTCAGTTACAGGCTCTTCCATTGCTGGTTCTTCTACAACTTCTTCAACCTGAGTCTCAGGAGTTGCTTCTTCAGTTTTGGTTTCGGCGTTGCCACAGGCTACAAAAGTACCGAAGGCTGCCATCAACAGAAACAAGTTAAGCTTCTTCATTTTGCGTGTTTTTTTCTTGTTGGTTTTGAGGCTGCAAATGTATGCCAAACTTCCACATTAGCAAATGTTTAATGGTCTTTTACTAAATTTTTTTTAGAAGTGCATTCAAGTGGCAGGTTTCGGCCAACTTTTGTTGAATCTGATTGAGATTTAAACGTTCCTGTTGCATGCCATCACGCTCTCGAATGGTGAAGGTATTGTCTAATAGCGACTGATTGTCAACGGTTATACAATAAGGAGTGCCAATGGCATCTTGTCTCCTGTATCGTCGACCCACTGCATCTTTATCGTCGTATTGCACCATAAAGTTAAGTTGCAGTTCTTTTTGAATTTGGCGGGCCAGTTCGGGCATCCCATCTTTTTTAACCAAAGGCAAGATGGCGGCTTTAATGGGGGCCAAGGGCGCCGGCAATTTTAAAACGGTACGTTCAGAGCCATCTTCCAATTTTTCTTCGGTATAAGCCGAGCTCAAAACAGCCAGAAACAACCGGTCGAGTCCAACCGAAGTTTCGACTACATAAGGCACATAGCTTTCGTTAAGTTCAGGATCGAAGTACTGTATTTTTTTTCCACTAAAAGATTCGTGGCGTTTCAAATCGTAGTCGGTACGAGAATGAATACCTTCCAACTCTTTAAATCCGAAAGGGAATTCGAACTCTATATCGGCAGCGGCATTGGCGTAATGGGCCAATTTGTCGTGGTCGTGAAAGCGATATTTATATGAAGGAATACCAAGTGCCAAATGCCAATTCATGCGTTTTTCTTTCCAATGGTGGTACCATTCCATTTCTGTTCCGGGACGAACAAAGAATTGCATTTCCATTTGCTCGAATTCTCGCATTCGAAATACAAATTGTCGGGCCACGATTTCGTTTCTGAAGGCTTTTCCGGTTTGGGCAATGCCAAACGGAATGCGCATTCGGCCGGTTTTCTGAACGTTTAAGTAGTTAACAAAAATGCCTTGAGCCGTTTCAGGCCTTAGGTACAGTTCCATGGCATCTTCGGCCACAGAACCCAATTTGGTTGAAAACATCAAATTAAACTGCCTTACTTCGGTCCAGTTCTTGGTTCCGCTAATGGGGCAAACTATTTCTTCATCAACAATAATTTGACGCATTTCGTCCAAATCGCTTTTTTCTGCAGACTCGGCAAAACGCTTTCTTAAGGTTTCGGCTTTTTCTAGACTTTCGAGTACCCGCTCATTAGTCTCTCTAAAAAGGCTTTCGTTAAAAGATTCGCCAAATCGTTTTGCCGCTTTGGCCACTTCTTTATCGGCTTTTTGTCGGTATTTTTCTATCTGGTCTTCTATTAATACATCGGCCCGATAGCGTTTTTTACTGTCTTTGTTGTCAATAAGCGGGTCATTAAAAGCATCTACGTGCCCTGAAGCCTTCCAAGTGGTAGGATGCATAAATATGGCGGCATCAATGCCCACAATGTCTTCATGCATTTGAACCATGGCCTTCCACCAAAACTCGCGAAGGTTTTTTCGGAGTTCTACCCCATTTTGGCCATAGTCGTAAACCGCCGAGAGTCCGTCGTAAATTTCACTGCTTTGGAATACAAAGCCGTATTCTTTGGTATGCGAGAGTACTTTTTTAAATAAATCTTCCATGACCTAATTTTTTGGCAAAGCTAAGAGTATGCCTAATTAAAAGCATAAAAAAACCCGGCCTAAAGGGAGAGAGACCGGGTTAAAAGGTAAAGGCTATGTAAAAATCTATGAGATAAGGGAAAGATCTGCGGGTAGTACGTTTTTTTGACTGGTCTAAATTCTGTTTTTTTGCATGGGATGTGCATCCCCTTTTCAAGGTAATTTATTATGAACGCACAGTAAGTATGTCAATACAAAAAGAATTTTTCGATTTTTTCAAAAATTTGGCGGCGAACAACCACCGTGATTGGTTTCTTCAAAACAAAAAGCCCTATGATATTTATGTAAAAGTGGCCTTTGCGGCTTGGGTAGAAGAACTAATTAGCATTCTTAAAGTAGAAGAGCCGGAACTCAAAGATTTACATTCAAGCGGGTGTATTTTTAGAATTAACCGAGATGTTCGCTTTAGCAAAGACAAGAGCCCTTATAAATTGCATGCATCGGCTTTTTTGGCGCCCGGTGGGCGAAAAAACCTGAGGTATCCGGGCTTATATGTGGAGTTGGGTCCAGAAAAGCTCGTTGTTGCGGGGGGGGCTTACTTCTTAGAAAAAGAAGATTTGTTTCGTCTTCGAAGCCACATAATGGCCAATGCTTCTGCTTGGACTACAGCCCTTTCTGACGAATTGTTTGTAGGGATTTGGGGTGAAGCCAAAGGAGAAGCGAACAAAAAGTTGCCTGCAGAGTTCGCCGAGCAAGCCAAAACCTTAGATATTTTATATAAAAAGCAACTGTATTATTGGCAAGAATATCCGGTTGAACGTGCCTTAGAAAAAGGCTTGAACGATACAGTAATCAAGGCTCATCAAGCCGCGCGCCATGTTCGTCATTTAATAAAAGAGGCTCTGGGCGTGTGAGCAAACTTGGATTGGCCGAAGAGCGCGCGCTCTACATAAAAAGTCTTGCGGCTGAATTTGGTTTTTTGGATTGCAGAATTGCCCGTGCCGGGTTTTTAGACAAAGAGGCACCGCTGTTTGAACAATGGCTTAAAAGCGGTTTTCAGGCTGATATGCATTGGATTGAGAAACATCTAGATTTGAGACTTGATCCTCGAAGATTGTTGCCCGGTGCTAAATCGGTCATTTGCTTAAGTTATAATTACTTCCCCGAACCATCTAAGCTTCAACAAGAAAAGCCAAAAATGGCTCGGTACGCTATGGGCCGCGATTACCATAAAGTGATTGGTAAAAAACTAAAGAAGATGATGGCTAGGCTCAAACAAGAGTGGGGCGACTTTGAGGGGCGTGGGTTTGTAGACAGTGGCCCTGTGCACGAAAGGGCTTGGGCACAGCGAAGCGGTTTAGGTTGGATAGGCAAAAACAGCTTGCTGTTAAGCAAAAAACAGGGTTCTTATTTTTTCCTAGCCGTTTTAATTCTTGATGTTGAGTTGGGAATAGACTTGCCGGTGAGCGATCATTGCGGACAATGCACGCGTTGCATTGATGCCTGTCCTACTAAGGCCATCGTAGGCGATGGGGTTATTGATTCGAACTTGTGCATCAGTTACCTCACCATAGAATCGAAAGCAATTTTACCTGAAAGCTTGACAAATCAACTCGATGGTTGGGCGTTTGGGTGCGATGTTTGTCAAGAAGTTTGCCCTTGGAATAGATTTAGTAAACCGCATCAAGAGCCTGATTTTTTACCACATCCGGAAATAGAAAGTATGCATGTTCTAGATTGGCTCAACCTAACCGAAGTGTTGTTTGAAGAACGCCTTGGACGAACACCGCTTAAGCGCGCCGGATTCGAACGTTTCAAAAAAAATGTGGCCAACACCTTGAGGGAATTGTAAAATGTTCTTATCAATGAAGCGATTTTCTTCCCAACAAACAATTGGTTTTCAAACTAGAAATAGCAGATGAACAAGTCATGCTTTTTTTAACTGCGAACAGTTAAAAACAGTGCATAAATGACCTTTATCAGCGTATGTTTTGCTTGGGTTTGTCAATTTTGACCCATGAACTACACTGATTTCCGCGATGTTATAAATAGGAAGCTTGGCAAGGTTAACCGTTTACGGCCCTTGTTTGAATTTGCTCAGGGCCTCGATTTCGGAACCCGTTACGTATGCCACCGCTTTTTAGGTTTAGATGCAAAATCTGCTTCAACCCGCGAGATCTATGTAGAATGGGTGAACTATTGCAATTTGCGTTGCTCTTTTTGCGCCCTCAACCATGAAATGGTTAAAACACGCATGTCGTCTGAAACATGGTCATACTTGTTAAATGAGCTTATTTACGACAAGCGATTCAAAAATGTGGAGCTTATGCACTTGCACAACGGAGGCGAAACCCTTCTGCACCCAAAGTTTAGCGAGCTGCTGTTTGTTTTAGATGAGAAAAAAATAGAAGCAAGAGAAAACAAGAAGAAGTTTCCAAAGGTAGAATTGCTAACCAATGGAATGTTACTTGATGGCAAACATCGAAGTGCCATACTGAATAGTTCGGCTATTGATTCGGTTGGCTTGAGTATGGATGGTGGAAGCCCTGAGGCTTACGAAAGCATGCGGAAACGCGCAAAATGGTCGGTATTTTACCCTCAAGTAAAAGCTTTTTTAGAAGAAAACGCGGCTTTGGCGAAACCAAAAGCCATTTTTATAATTTCTGTTTTGCCAACCACTGAGATGTTGGAGAAAAAGGACTTTCACCCGGAGTTTGCCGAAATACTCTATTTATGCCCATCTTATGAGCTGCGTTTGGCTCATGATTGGGGAGGGCAGGTTGATCTAGAGGGCATAGAAACGGGGAGGCGCTCAAAGCCTTGGAAATGGGGCTGTAGCATGATGCTCGATCAATTGGTGGTGATGCCAAATGGCGATGTAAGTATTTGCTGCAACGACTTAAATGCCAAGGCTGTAGTGGCCAATATACACGAAAATGGCTTGTATGCTGCTTACCATAGCCCTATGCGCCAACAATGGCTCAACTCCATGGCACGCAACCGCAGTTCTGATATCCCTTTATGCGCATCGTGTGAAAGATTTTAACGTTGTTTTGGCATTGGTTTGCTAAATAACTATATCTTCACTAAAAAACTATAGATGGCGGAGTTTAAGCTGTGCCCACGTTGTAAATCACTCGAAACAGTAAAAAGTGGGGTTTTAAACGACCGGCAGCGGTTCAGATGTAAAGCATGTTCTTATCATTTTACCGTCAATAGGTTAGGTAAAAAAATAGATGATCACTACGTTGTGAAGGCTTTACAGTTATACATCGAAGGTGTTAGCTACCGCGAAATCGAACGGCTTTTAGGCATTAGCCATGTAAGTGTTATGAATTGGGTAAAACAACATGGCGTTCAACGTCCGGCGTCAAGTGATTATCACCCCACCTATAAAATACTTACCCACGAAGAACTAAGTAGATACATTTCTTCACGCTCTAATATTCAAGGAGCAGGGCTGATAATCACTGAAATAGGTGATAAATTTATGCTTATTCAATGGGAGCGTTTTAAGAAATAACTATATAAATTAGCATATAGATATATAACATTTGGTATTTGCGAGCAAGCTTTACAGTTTTGGTCAACCAAATCGGCGAGAACCCTTGGATATAACCAAAACCAAACCTCAGATGAAGAATGTCATTAAACCTTTCATTTTCAGCTTGCTTTATATTCCTTTTTGGGTGAGCGCTCAAGGAATAAGCGAGTACAACAGCGGTTTAAAAGTAAAGCTTAACGAAGATGGCAGCTACTACTTCCGCCTCATTACCTGGCACCAGTTCTGGCTTCATTACAACGAAAACAATACGGGTTCTACCAAGTACGGCGACCCTCAGTCAAGCTCAGTTGATTTCAATTTAAGACGCTCGAGATTTTTAATGTACGCCCAACTTAATAAGCGATTTTTAATACTCACCCACTTTGGTTTAAACAACCAAAATGCCTACAGTGGCGGATATTTGGGAACCGATGGTAAGCGTCCTCAATTGTATATGCACGATGCGTGGACCGAGTATAAGGTTTTAGATAATTATCTCAACATTGGCTTTGGCCTGCATTATTGGAATGGTATTTCGCGCATGAGCAGCGCCAGTACTTTGAATTTTTTAGCTCTGGATGCGCCTATCTTTAACTGGGCCACCATAGAAGCCACCGACCAATTTGCCCGTAAAATTGGGGTATACGCTAAAGGATATTTGGGCAAACTTGAATATAGAGTCGCTGTAAGCGATCCCTTTTTAACCAATACCGCAGGCAGTATTGCTTTAAATCGCGCCAATTACAGTCCAAAAAACGATCAAAAAGTAATAGAAGGCTACTTCAGCTACAACCTTCTAGACAAAGAATCAAATGTTCTTCCGTTTTATGTTGGTAGCTATTTGGGAACCAAAAAAGTGTTTAACATAGGTGCCGGATTCTTGCACAACGGAGATGCCATGTGGAGCCAAAATTCTGAGGGCGATACGCTCTTTCACGACATGACATTGCTGGGTTTTGATGCTTTTTTAGATATGCCAATTGGCGATAAAGGCGCGGGATTAACAGCTTATGCAGTTTATTATAATTACAATTTCGGACCTAATAAGCTTAGAAACATTGGTATTTTGAATCCCGCAACCGGGTCGACCGGAAATGCCAGTTTACGTGGAAATGCCATACCCTTAATTGGAACCGGAGACATTGTATACGCTCAAGCGGGCTACTTATTGCCAGGTGATAAGCAAAAAATGCGGTATCAGCCATTCGTGGCTTTTAGCTCTGCATTATTTGATGGTTTACGCGACCAAAACGATGAAATAGTGGCCACCAATGTTTTCGATTTGGGTATGAATTTCTTATTAAAAGGCCATCACGCCAAGTTAACCCTCAATTACCGAAATAGACCCGATATGACCAACCTCAGCGATGTAAAGCGCCGCAGCGAGGTGGTATTACAATCTGTTATTTATCTCTAAAACCAATCAAAATGAAAGACCTGAAAGTTTACTGGAAACGCAATTTAAGATTCCTTACCATATTGTTAACTATATGGTTTGTAGTTAGCTATGGATTCGGAATTTTACTAGTCGACCAACTCAACACCATTCGCATTGGTGGCTTTAAACTGGGATTCTGGTTTGCGCAACAAGGCTCTATTTATGTATTCATTGCCTTGATTTTTGTGTACGTACGCTGGATGAACAAACTCGATAACGAGTTCGAAGTGAACGAATAAATCTTATCAAACCCTTAAACAAAACCAACTCATATGGATATTTTAACTTGGACCTACATTATAGTAGGCAGCACCTTTGCCCTTTACATTGGGATAGCTATATGGTCGCGAGCCGGTAGCACCAAAGAATTTTATGTAGCCGGAGGAGGGGTTAGTCCTTTGGCCAATGGCATGGCCACTGCAGCCGATTGGATGAGCGCAGCGTCATTTATTTCAATGGCCGGACTGATTTCATTTTCCGGCTACGATGGTTCAGTATATTTAATGGGCTGGACAGGGGGTTATGTTCTACTGGCCTTACTCCTGGCGCCTTATTTGAGAAAATTCGGGAAATTTACAGTACCCGCCTTCATTGGCGACCGTTATTACAGCAATGTAGCCAGAACTGTGGCCGTTATTGCAGCGCTTTTTGTATCGTTTACCTATGTAGCCGGACAAATGCGCGGCGTTGGGGTTGTTTTCTCAAGGTTCTTAGAACCCTTTCTTACTTCTTTTAATCTATTTGGTTTAGACAATACCGGAAAAGGGGTAGTTTTAGGTATGGTAGTGGTGTTTTTCTACGCGGTTCTGGGCGGTATGAAAGGCATTACGTATACCCAAGTTGCCCAGTTTTGTGTACTAATTTTTGCTTTTATGGTTCCGGCCATTTTTTTAAGCATTATGCTTACCGGAAATGCTATTCCGCAGTTAGGTTTTGGAGGAAGGGTTGAAGATGGAACCTATTTACTCGACAAACTCGATGGTATGCTTACCGAATTGGGTTTTACAGCTTATACCGATGGAAGTAAAACAAAGCTCGATTTGTTTTTTATAACAGCAGCCTTAATGCTAGGAACAGCCGGCTTACCGCATGTTATCGTGCGCTTTTTTACAGTACCTAAAGTAAAAGACGCTCGTATTTCGGCAGGTTATGCCTTAATATTTATAGCCATTCTTTATACCACAGCGCCAGCGGTGGCTGCTTTTGGGATGTACAACCTAATTGGAAGTGTAAAAGAGCAACCCATTGAAAGCCTTCCAGCCTGGGTAAGCAATTGGCAGAAAACAGGCTTAATCTCTATTGAAGATAAAAATGGCGATGGAAAGGTTCAATATGTTAAAAATGCCGATGCCAACGAAATCAAAATAGACAAGGACATCATGGTTCTGGCTAACCCAGAAATAGCCAAACTACCGAATTGGGTAGTGGGATTGGTAGCAGCGGGCGGATTGGCAGCGGCTTTAAGTACTGCGGCTGGACTGCTGTTGGTTATTTCAACTTCGATATCACACGACCTTATTAAAAAGCAGTTGATGCCCAACATCAGCGATAAAGGCGAGTTGGTTGCGGCCCGATTGGCTGCAGTAGTTGCCGTAATTGTTGCAGGTTACTTCGGAATAAATCCTCCGGATTATGTGGCTGCAGTGGTGGCGCTTGCATTTGGATTGGCTGCTGCGAGTTTCTTTCCAGCCATTTTAATGGGCATTTTTAGCAAGAGAATGAATAAAGAAGGGGCCATCGCAGGTATTATCAGCGGTTTAGCGATAACTATTTTCTACATTCTCAAATTCAAGTTCAACCTGTTTGGAGGCGGTACCCCCGAAACCTACTGGTTCGGCATTTCGCCTGAAGGCTTTGGACTGGTTGGCATGTTGGTGAATTTTGGTGTGGCATTGACCGTAAGTTCTTTTACGCCAGCCCCTCCCAAGCATATTTCAGATTTGGTTGAAGATATTCGAATACCTAAAGGAGCTGGAGAAGCCCATATGCATTAAGAAAGAAATATAAAACGTGAAGTCGGCGGTAGGCCTTTGGGATTACCGCTGATTTTCATCATAGAACAACCCATATTTATATTCTAGCCTTGGGAAAATATGAAACTACCTAAAAACGCCAAATACAGCATTAGCCTATTTCTCTTGCTTTTGATTAGTCAGCCTGTGTTGGGGCTTTTGGGATATGGGTTGTTTGGGTATGGGCGCGCCGTATTTTATCTGCTTATGGTGTGGCTCATTGCCATTGTAATGCTGGCTCAACTCAGTAAGCGCCATGAGTGAAACCCTTATTATGGCTATAGTTATATACTTAGGCCTTATGTTTTTATTGGCCCATTGGGTCGAAAAACGGGCGGATTGGGCTCAAAATTTAGGCAATGGGGCCAACCGGTATACCCTCTCGTTAGCTGTTTATTGTACCGCTTGGACGTATTACGGCAGTGTAGGCTTAGCCTCCCGCAGCGGGCTCGATTTTTTGGCCATTTATTTGGGACCCGTTATTGCGATGCCTGTTTGGATGCATCTGGGTAAACGCATTATTCAAATTACCAAATCTCAACGTATTTCAACTTTGGCTGAATTTATTGCTGCTCGTTATGGCAAAAACCGAAGCCTGGAAATTTTAGTAGCTGTTTTTAGCATTATCGGGGTTTTACCTTATATATCACTTCAAATTAAAGCGCTTTCAGAAAGCTATGGCCTTTTAGCCGGCTTCGAAAAAGGTTTAAGATGGTGGGCTTACGACCCTGCACTCTACCTAACCACCTTACTTTTGGCCTTTACTTTATTGTTTGGCACACGATATTTAGAAGCCAACAAACCACGGAAAGGCTTAGTTTCGGTTATTGCCTTCGAAAGTTTGTTCAAACTCTTTGCTCTTATTCTCTCTTCAACTTTGGTTTTTCGTGCGCTTTACGGACAATGGGAAGGATTTGCCGAAGCCATGGCCTCAATACCAGTAACCCACAGTAGCTTTCAATTTTCTGATTCTGCCGATTGGTTTTGGATGCTGATTGCTTCAGCTTTTGCCTTTTTCCTTTTGCCCAGGCAGTTTCAGGTAGGGGTTGTAGAAAACAACAACATAAACCATCTGAATCGCGCGGCATGGCTTTTACCTGTTTATTTATTGGTTATTAATCTTCCTATATTGCCAATAGTTTTTAGTGGCGAACGCTTTTTATCTTCTTCATTCGGAGGAGACTACGCCTTACTTGAACTTTCATTAATCAGCGGCGGATTTGCCCCCATTTTGGTTTTTTTAGGAGGCTTTTCAGCTGCCACTTCTATGATAATTGTTTCGTCAATAGCACTTGGTAATATGTTAAGCACCAATGTTGTGTTGCCTGCACTTCTGGCGCGAAAAGGCGATAACAGTTTAAGAGGTCGTATTCTTTTTTTAAGACGAATTTCGCTTACGCTTGTTTTTGCCCTGGCTTTTCTTTTTTATCGTTCTCTTTCATCTCAAGCGAGTTTGGTGAGCATTGGTATGGTGAGCTTTATAGCCATGATGCAGTTTGCTCCTGCTTTTATTGGCGGGTTGTTTTGGATTAATGGCAATATAAAAGGGGCCCTTCTGGGTATAAGTATCGGGTTTGCTATTTGGGCGATTTTATTGTTATCGCCCATGTTAGGCATTTACGATTTATCGAATTTTTTTATAATGGCTGAAACACAAACTGGGTTGGGACCCTTGAGTTTAAGTATAGTTTTAAGCTTGGGAACCAATTCATGTTTTTACATATTAGGTTCTTGGCATCATCTACCAAATGTGCGTGAAAAAATTCAAGCCGAATTATTTGTTCGCTCGCAAAGATTTGAAAAAGGCCTTGTTGAGGATTCACTTTGGACCGCTGGAACGCTCTTTACTGATATCAGAAGTTTGTTAATGCGTTTCTTAGGCGACAGGCGAACTACCGAAGTACTAGACAGATATGCGCGTATTCACAAAATAGACTGGGCTTCGAACCCAAAAACCGATGCCAGAATGGCCACCTATGCAGAACGACTATTAACCGAAGCCATTGGCCCATCGTCGGCTAGAATTATGGTGGCACAAGTTGTTCAAGAAAGTGAATTAGGCTTTCAACAAGTGGTCGATATTTTAGAAGAATCCAAAGAAATCCATCGTCTTAACCGAAACCTTCAAGCCAAGCAGCGCGAATTGGAAGAAGCCACTGATAAATTATTGGCAGCGAATGAACGCCTAGAATCATTTTCAAAAATCAAAGACGATTTTCTTTATACCGTAACCCATGAGCTAAGAACACCCCTTGCCGCTATTCGCTCACAAGCTGAATTGGTTAGAGATACAGACGATATGGACACTGAAGACCAATCTCGGTTTTTAGACAACATTGTTGTAGATTGTGAAAGGCTCACCCGTTTAATAAACGACATCCTCGATTTGGAACGATACGAAAGTGGAAACCAGAAACTAAGCTTAAGCAAGCATCAAATAATAGAGGTAATTCAAGCAGCCGTTTCAAGCATTGACAGCCTTTTGCGTGAAAAACACATTCAAATTCATTTGGATATTGCACCTTCAACCCCTTCAACTTATTTGGACTTTGACCGCATACAGCAAGTTCTCATCAATTTATTGAACAATTCTATTAAATACAGCCCTGCCGGTGAAGGGCATATACATATTACGGCCTACCCATTTGAACATAGCATCAAAGTAAACATAAGCGATAATGGCAGTGGTATTTCTAAAGATGAAATGCTTTTGGTTTTCGATAAGTTTTATCAGGTTCGTAATCAAACCCGCAAAAAGCCGAATGGCAGCGGACTAGGTCTGGCTATTTGCCGAAACATTGTACAGATGCATCAAGGTAAAATTTGGATTGAACCCAATCTCCCTCAAGGCACCAAAGTTTGTATCACTTTGCCGTTATATACGCCTCAATCTTTAAAATCACATCATCTTGGCACGCATTCTAATAGTTGACGACGAACCTAACATTTTGCTTTCGCTCGATTACTTGCTTCGCAAAAATGGTTTTGAAGTTAAAGTAGCCCGTAATGGCTCTGAAGCCATTGAAATTATTAACTCCGTTTGGCCTGAATTGCTGCTGCTGGACATCATGATGCCCGATGTTGATGGCTACGAAATCTGTTACCGAATAAAATCTTCACCAAATACCCAGCACATGAAAGTGGTTTTTTTAAGTGCAAAGAGCAAAAAGAGTGATATTGAAAAAGGGCTTTCTCTAGGCGCCGAACTCTATCTGCTAAAGCCTTTTTCGAACAAAGAAATTCTTGAGAAAATTAAAATGTTACTGCCATGAATCGAATCGATCAATTCGAATTAAGCCGGCAAAATCCGGATGTGTTTTGGGGCCTTCAAGCCGAACGAATTAAATGGTATGTTAAACCCAAAACCATTTCTTCTCTCTCACCAAATGGACTAACAAACTGGTATCAAGATGGCTGGGTAAATATTTGTTACTTAGCAGTAGACCAACATATTGAGGAAGGACGAGGCAACGAAACAGCCCTTATATATGATTCGCCGGTTACCCAAACTCAAAAGTCATATACTTACCTCGAAATGCAAGCAGAAATAAGCTGCCTAGCCGGGGGGTTGAGAAAAATGGGCGTAGAAAAAGGCGATGTGGTAATGGTTTATATGCCGATGATTCCACAGGCAGTTTTTGCCATGTTGGCTTGTGCCAGAATTGGCGCCACACATTCGGTAGTATTTGGTGGTTTTGCGGCGAATGAACTGGCCATTCGCATAGATGATTGTGCCCCTAAAGCCATTATCACCGCCAGCTCGGGTATAGAAATAGACAGGCTTATCCCTTACAAGCCTTTGGTTGATGAGGCCATAATGAAATCACAACATAAACCCGATTTTGTGGTGGTTTTTAATCGCCGCTTGGGTGCACAAAGACCAGATAAACTTTATGATATTGACTACACAACCTTGGTTCGGGTAGCTGAACCCGTTTCATGCCTGCCTGTGCCATCGGGGCATAGTCTTTATATTTTATATACTTCCGGAACCACCGGAAAACCCAAAGGCATTGTTCGCGATCATGGAGGTTATGCAGTAGCCTTGCATTACAGCATGGAGCACATCTATGGCCTTAAAAGAAGCGATACCTTCTGGGCCGCCAGCGATGTGGGTTGGGTGGTTGGCCATAGCTACATTGTTTACGCGCCTCTGGTTTATGGATGTAAAACCATTGTTTACGAAGGCAAACCTGTGAAAACCCCAAATGCCGGAAGCTTTTGGCGAGTTATCAATGAGCATCAAGTTAGTGTGTTTTTTACAGCCCCCACAGCTATAAGGGCCATAAGACAAGAAGACCCAAATGGATTACAATGCAGTCTCTACGATTTAAATAGTTTGAAAGCTATGTTTTTGGCAGGTGAGCGTTGTGATTCTGCCACCTTAGAATGGGCCAAAAGCCTCATTCGCAAACCCGTAATTGATCATTGGTGGCAAACCGAATCGGGTTGGCCTATGCTGGCAAACATGCTCGGTATTCAAGAAGAAGAAATACCAACAGGCTCAGCCGGAAAGCCGGTGCCCGGATTTAACATCGAAATTCTTCAACCCAATAAAAGCGCTTGCCAAACAATGGAAGAAGGGCTTGTGGTAATAAAGCTTCCTCTTCCTCCCGGAACTTTAACGGGTATTTGGGGCAACGATGAGCGCCTGCGAAAAGGATATTTGGATGCGTTTGATGGCTACTATTTAAGTGGTGATGGCGGTTATACCGATCAATTGGGAAATGTATTTATTACGGGTAGGGTTGATGATGTAATAAATGTGGCCGGACACCGATTGTCAACGGCCGAAATGGAAGAGGTGGTATCTGGCTTAAGTGAAGTAGCAGAGTGTTGTGTTGTTGGTGCTGCCGATGCACTTAAAGGGCAGGTTCCAATAGCATTATACACCCTAAAATTAGGTGTGGAACGCGAAAAATCGGCCATTGAACAAGATATCGTTAGAGCAATTAGAAATGAAATTGGACCTGTAGCTAGTTTGAAAACCGCTATATGCGTAAAACGCTTGCCCAAAACCCGAAGTGGTAAAATTTTAAGGCGTCTTATCAGAAGTGTATTAGATGGAGAAGATTATACCCTGCCTTCTACTATAGATGACCCGCAGATTCCCACTGAAATTAAGACGGAAGTAGAACTGTATTTTAACCAAAACACAAACCAAATCAATTAGGCATGAGTAACTATTACATCGAAAACCTCGAGCATTACCACAAGGCTTTTTCCGAAAGTGTTGAAAATCCCGAAGCTTTTTGGGGCGAAATCGCTTCCCATTTTCAGTGGAAAAAACCTTGGGAAAAAGTATTAAACTGGAACTTCGATGAACCGAATGTCAGGTGGTTCGAAAGCGCAAAACTCAACATAACCGAAAACTGTCTTGATCGGCATTTGAAAGAAAGGGGAAATAAATTAGCGCTTGTTTGGGAACCTAACGACCCAAAAGAAAGATTCGTTCGGCTAACTTATAGAGAATTACATGCCCAAGTTTGCACATTCGCCAATGTTTTGAAGCGCAATGGCGCTAAGAAAGGAGACCGAATAGCGATTTATATGCCCATGATTCCGGAATTGGCCATTGCGGTTTTGGCTTGTGCTAGAATAGGTGCCATTCATTCGGTGGTTTTCGCGGGTTTTTCTGCACATGCTTTAGCCGATCGCATAAATGATGCTCAAGCCAACTTAGTTCTAACCAGTGATGGCTTATATAGAGGGCCAAAAGAAATTCCGGTAAAACGTGTTGTTGATGAAGCTTTGGTAAATTGTCCTTCTGTTAAACGGGTTATAGTAACAGAGCGTACCCGCTGGGCGGTGAATATGGTAGAAGGCCGAGATGTTTGGCTACACGACGAGCTTAAGCATGTAGATAAGTATTGTGAAGCCGAAGAAATGGATGCCGAAGACATGTTGTTTATACTTTACACTTCCGGCTCAACCGGCAAACCCAAAGGGGTAGTACATACCTGTGGCGGTTATATGGTTTATGCCGGCTATACCTTTAAAAATGTATTTCAATATCAGGAAAGCGATATTTACTGGTGCACAGCCGATATAGGATGGATTACCGGACATAGCTATATTTTATACGGACCATTGCTTAATGGTGCAACTACCCTTATGTTCGAAGGGGTTCCGTCTTATCCCGATCCAGGGCGGTTTTGGCAAGTCTGTGACAAATACGGCGTAACCCAATTTTACACGGCACCAACTGCCATTCGTGCACTTATGGCCGCAGGAGAAGACCATGTGCTTAGCTATAGCCTCGACTCGCTAAAAGTCATCGGCTCGGTTGGTGAGCCTATTAATGAAGAAGCATGGCATTGGTACCATATTCACGTGGGAAAAGAGCGATGTCCTGTTGTTGACACTTGGTGGCAAACCGAAACCGGAGGCATTATGATTAGTGGTATTGGAAACCATTCGCCAATGAAACCAAGTCATGCCGGCTGGCCTCTGCCTGGTATACAGCCTGTTTTGCTCGATTCAGAGGGGAAAGAAATTTCAGGAAATGGAGAAGAAGGATACCTATGCATTAAATTTCCTTGGCCAGGTATGCTGCGCACTACATATGGCGACCATGAGCGTTGCCGTGTAACTTATTTTTCTAACTATAAAGGCTATTATTTCACAGGTGATGGGGCCAGGCGAGACGAGAATGGCATGTATAGAATTATTGGCAGGGTAGACGATGTGATTAATGTTAGCGGACATCGATTCGGAACCGCAGAAATAGAAAATGCCATCAACCTTAATAAAACCGTCGCAGAATCTGCGGTTGTGGGTTATCCACATGACATAAAAGGCCAGGGTATTTATGCTTATGTGGTTTTAAAAGAAACGAATGAACCCCATGAATTGGTGCGCGCCGAAATTGTTGAAACAGTAGTTGAAGTAATAGGCAAAATTGCAAAACCCGATAAAATTCAATTTGTTCCTGGTTTGCCGAAAACGAGAAGTGGCAAAATTATGCGTCGAATTTTACGCAAGGTAGCAGAGGGCGATACCTCTAATTTAGGCGATACATCTACCCTTCTTGATCCTGAAGTAGTTGATATCATTAAAGAAGGAGCGCTCTAAACGGATAAATAGTTAGTTATTGACCACAATTAGAAAGGCCGCGGTGTAGCGGCCTTTCCTTTGTGATATGTGTTAAAGCTCTATTCCCATATTGTAGAATACAAATGCCCATTTATCGGCTTGTTCGTCGAGAATCATAGCGGTAGGTTTGCCCGCTCCATGCCCGGCTTTGGTTTCGATACGGATAATAACCGGATTTCGGCCTTTATGAGCGGCTTGTAAACGAGCTGCAAACTTAAAGGAGTGCGCTGGTACCACACGGTCGTCGTGATCGGCCGTTGTGACCATGGTAGCCGGATACTCTATGCCATCTTTAATATTGTGTAGAGGCGAGTAAGCCAATAGATACTTAAACATTTCTTCAGATTGTTCGGCGGTGCCATAATCATATGCCCAGCCGGCGCCAGCAGTAAACTTATGATATCGAAGCATATCCAATACCCCAACAGCTGGCAAAGCCACTTTAAAAAGCTCTGGCCTTTGGGTCATGCAGGCGCCCACCAATAGCCCTCCATTGCTTCCGCCCGAAATGGCTAATCGCTTACTGTTGGTGTACTTTTCGGCAATTAAATACTCGGCAGCAGCAATAAAATCATCAAAAACATTTTGCTTCTGCATTTGGGTTCCGGCCGTGTGCCAAGCTTCTCCGTACTCGCCACCCCCTCTTAAGTTGGCTACGCAGTAAACACCGCCGTTTTCCATAAAAACCACATTGCTCACACTGAAATAAGGTGTAAGACTTACATTGAAACCTCCATAGCCATAAAGCAATGTTGGATTGTTGCCGTCGAGCTTTATTCCTTTTTTATAGCTAATTATCATGGGAATACGTGTTCCGTCTTTAGAAGTATAAAACACCTGTTTGCTTTCGAAACCACTTGGATCGAAGGCTACTTTGGAAGCCTGATAAACTTCTGATACTCCACTTTGAGGTTCGTATTTATAAATGGTGCTTGGATAAATGTAATTGGTAAAGCTGTAATACAAATGCGTATCGTCCCATTTTGCACCAAATCCCCCGGCAGACCCAACACCAGGCAGTTCTATTTCTCGTTCTTTGCTTCCATCGATATTGTATTGAATAACCAAACTACTGGCATCTTTTAAATAACTGCAAAATAATTTGCCACAACCTGTGCCTGCACTCAAAGGCATGTCCGTCTCAGGTATAACTTCTTGCCAGTCCGATAATGAAGGCTTGTTTATACTCATTCGCATAATGCGTTTATTTGGAGCACCTTGATTGGTTAGAATGAACAACTCATCCCCGTCTGAGTGAATGACATCGTATTCATTATCAAAGCCTTCAACTATCGGTTGAATGCCTTTCGAGGCATTGGATAAATCTTGAATATATAATTCGTTTCCGTAGGTTGAAGTAGCCGCAGAAATGATTAAAAAACGTTCGTCTTCCGTTAATCCGCCTCCAATGTATCTCCTGGGGGTTTGGCTTCCTCCAAAAACCAAAACATCTTCGCTTTGCGGTTTGCCCAGTGTATGGAAGAATAATTTATGGTTGTCGGTTAGCCCGCTCAGAGCACTACCGTCTTTGGGTTTATCATAACTCGAATAGTAAAAGCCTTCATTGCCCTTCCATGCCAAACCCGAAAACTTTACATCTACCAAAGTATCTTCAATTATTGCCTTTGTTAAAGCATCGATAACGATCACTTTCCGCCAATCACTTCCGCCTTCAGAAATCTGATAGGCAGCTAGACTGCCATCTTGGCTAAAGTTAAGCCCGGCCAAAGAAGTTGTACCATCTTTCGAAAAAGTATTAGGGTCTAAAAAAACCTCTGTAGTACCATTTTCGCCTTTGTGACGATAAATAACATTTTGGTTTTGTAAGCCGTCATTTTTACTGAAATAAGTGAATTCACCTTCCATAAAAGGGGCTCCTATTTTTTCATAATTCCAGATTTCTTCAAGTCTGCTTCTAAGTTTTGATTTGAACGGAATTGAACCGAGAAATTGTTGCGCTACATCGTTTTGGGCCTTAACCCAAAGGGCAGTTTCTTCGCTTTGATCGTCTTCTAACCATCTGTAAGGGTCGGCAACACTTTGTCCAAAATAAGTGTCCACTACAGATTCGTCTTTTCTGGTTTCCGGGTAAACCAATTGCATTCGGTTGTCTTTTGATTCAGGCTTACAGGCAATTAGTGCTATTAATGCCAAAGCACCTACATTGTTCTTCATTGTTTCTAATTGTAATTAAACAAAACGACCATTGGCGAATTCCGCTTGCGTTTCGCATGAAATTAGCCATTTAAATTATAGGCATTTATCTACTTGCATAGTGGTATAGTCAACCACTTTGGTAAACGGTTTAACCGTCGCCTTGGGCCCGGGCTTAAAGTACGACTTGTACGAACGGTCGCTTGCACGAATGTGAATATCGGTTTCAACCCCATCGATGTTGGTAATGTGTAAAATGATATCACTTCCTTCTTTACTGTGGCTGCCTTTACATTCTTGATTTCTAAATTCTCTTTGACCAAACTCTGGAGCATATTGATATTGCAATTGTCCACTAAACCGAAAACCGGATGCATCTAAATTATAAACAACCGTTATTTTTTCAGAAAACAGAGGTTGATAAGAAGTTGCCTCTAAGCAATGTCTAAACGCTTTACGGCTTTTGGCCGGCACTGGTCTTACAGGTTCTTCGGTCAAAGACTTAATTGCATTTTCCGCTTTAATATTTTCTTTTTCGGCATCAGAATTGCCCTTGGCTAAAGCCAATTCTAGGCGCTTATTTTCTACTTGAAGTTTTAAAAACAGCGCGTACAAACTATCGTATTTTGCTTTGAAATCCTCATCACGGCCACTTAGACTTCCACCCTGTTTAGTCGATTCTTTCTGACTTAACGGAGGCGTATGCCGATTAGACCCTGTTTTTTGAGCCGTTATTTGTCCCAGTGAAAAACTGGTACAAACTAAGAAATAGAGATAAAACTTTTTACCGAGGGGCATGCCCGTACATCTTTTCGTAAAGATATACATATCTCGATACGATGTTTTTCCGTTTTAACTTTAATGTGGGGGTTAACTGACCATCTTGAATGCTCCAAGTATCGGCTGTTAATTCAAATTTTTTAATCTGTTCCCACTTGCCAAAACGTTCATTAAAATGGTCAATTTCTTTTTGGAATCGCTGAACTACCCTCGGATTTTGGATGATTTTTGAATTGCCTTCAAAAGGAATTTCCTTTCGTGCACACCATTCTTTTAAAAACACCCATTCTGGCTGAATTATGGCAGAAGGGTGTTTTTCTCCATCTCCAATAACAATGAGTTGCTCAATAAATCTGGATTCTTTAAACGTGTTTTCCATAATCTGAGGTGCAACATACTTCCCACCTGATGTTTTAAACATTTCTTTTTTGCGGTCGGTGATTCGCAAATGCCCGTCAGCTTCTATTTCTCCAATATCGCCTGTATGAAACCAGCCATCCGAGTTAATTACTTCAGCTGTTTTCTCCGGCTGATTATAATAACCCATCATTACATTGGGACCTTTCACTAAAATTTCACCATCTTCAGCAATTTTCACCTCAACATTGCGAATCGGGCGGCCTACATGACCGATACGCTTATCGTCATTGGTACTTCCGTTAACCGAGATTACAGGAGACGTTTCAGTTAAACCATATCCTTCTTGAACATTTATACCTGCCGCTAAAAAAATGCGTCCAATGCGTGGGTTAAGAGCGGCACTTCCAGAAACCACCGCTACCACATTACCACCGAGTGCCTCCTTCCATTTACTAAAAACCAGCTTTCTTGCCAGCTTTAATCTAAAGTTATACCAGTTACTTGTTCCACTTAATTCATATTGTTCGGCTAAGCCTAAAGCCCAATAAAAGATCAAGCGCTTTATTCCTTTTAGTTCGGCACCTTTGGCCATTATTTTGTCAAATACTTTTTCCAGAAGTCGCGGAACTGCTGTGAAAATATGAGGCTTCACTTCACGAATATCATCACCTACGGTTTCTAAACTCTGCCCGAAATATATGGGAATTCCTCTCCAGCAGTACAAATACATGAGCATGCGCTCGTAAACATGGCAAACAGGTAAAAAGCTTAAAGCCCATGCACCTGCTGTTACAGGAATACGGTCTTCACATTCTGTAGAGTTAGTGGCAATGTTACGATGACTTAGCATCACGCCCTTAGGCACACCAGTAGTACCGGAGGTGTAAATCAAAGTAGCGAGATCTTCAGTTTTTACGGCATCCATTCTTGATTTTAACTCTTGGTTATTATCACTACGCTTGCCTAACTCTATTACTTCCAACCAAGAAGACGCACCTTCAACTGGCAAGAAAGTATAAATTTCTTTTAATTCGGGGCAACGAGATTGAATACGTTTAATCTTCTCGAACAATTCGGCATTAGAAACAAAACAGTATTTACATCCTGAATCATTTAAAATGTAGGCATTATCGTCTTCCGAAATGGTTGGATAAATCGGAACATCCACAGCCCCAACTTGTAAAGTGCCAATATCGCAAACATTCCATTCATAGCGGTTATTATGGGAAATTATTGCTACTCTATCGCCCGGGTTCACCCCAAGTTCTATTAAACCCAATGAGAACCAATCGGCTAATTCTACGTATTCGCTTGTAGACAATTTGTGCCATTGGCCCTCTATTTTAGTAGCCAAAGAAACATCTAATGGACAATGGTTCAGCTGGTAGCGGGGAAAATCAAACAGGCGGGTAAGTGTTGGCATTTTCAACAGTTTAAGAGAAAAACAATTTAGTTCTGAGCGTTTGGGTAAACGGCTTCTCCAAATACCCAAGTAGATAACACCTGAATAACATTTGGTTCACGCAAAGTACTATTAAGTAGGTTAACATTCAAAACGGTGAATGAAGCCTTTTTTCCAATGGCGATGCTGCCAAGGTCATCTTCTCTAAATTGAGCGTAAGCCGGCCAAATTGTCAATCCTTTCAAGGCTTCTTGCCCAGTTAGTGCTTCTTCGGGCATAAATAATTTTGAAGTGTCGGACCTTAACGGTCGAAATACAGCAGTTCGGAAAGTGGCCAAGGGATAAATTTCCTCTATAGGAAAATCGGTTCCTAGTGGTAATATCGGACTAAATTCTAATAAAGTCTTATATGCATAGGCCGTTTTTAGTCGATCTGTACCCAGTCGTTCTTCAGCCCAATGTCCATCGCTACTGGCATGGGTAGGCTGAACGGAAGCAATAATTTGATTCTTTCTGAAAAACTTTAAATCATCTCTTTGGACCACCTGAGCATGCTCAATCCTCCACCTTAAGGGATTCTTGCCTTTAAGAATATCATCGTACAATTGGAGAACAATATGGTTGGCCGAGTCGCCAATGGCATGAGTAGCCACTTGGAATCCCGCACGGTAAGCACGTAAAAAAGCTTTTTCTAGTTCAGAGGTACTCTTAAGCAATAGGCCTTTATGACCAGGAAAGTCGTGATAATCCTTAAACAACAAAGCCCCTCTTGAGCCAAGAGCCCCATCAGCAAAAAACTTAAAACCATCCAATTTAAATCTATCGTCAATTATGGGGCCTTGTTTCAACACCCATTCCATGGTCTCATCTTCGCTTAATGCCATAGCAGATATTGGAATTTTTAATATCTGTTTGGTATAAAGGGCTCTCAAAAGCGTAATTTCTTTGAAATCTATTCCGGCATCATTTAGAGCTGTTAATCCGCTTGCGAAACAATTGATTTCCGCTTGTTTAAGGGCCTCGATAAGTAAAATGCTATCTATTTCCATTTCGGGTATGAGATTCATGGCATTATCGACTAAAACGCCGGTTAGCCCACTATCATCGGATGGCATCCAACCACCAACCGGACAGTCTTCTGCTTTGATTTCAAAAGTCTGTAGTGCTGCCGTATTAAGCCAAACTGCATGCCCATCAATGCGGCGTAAAATCACCGGGATGTCTTTGAAGGCACTATCAAGCCAATTTCGATTAGGCAACTTACTCTCAGGCCAAAGGTTTTGATCCCAACCCCAGCCTTCGAGAAACTTAAGGCTTGCCCCTTTTTTAGTCCATTCGTTTGCACCTTTTTTGAGAGCCTTCAAAATCTCTTCCGGACTGCGACAATGGCGCAGGTCTATATGCAACAGACTCTTGGCGTATCCGATAAAATGGCAATGGGCATCAATAAAACCCGGATAAACAAATCCATTTTTTAAGTCCTCTTCGCTTACAAAATGGTATTTGCCGCGCAATTCAGATTCTGACCCTATGTCTAGAATGGAATCACCTCGAATAGCCAAAGCCAAATTCTCAAACCCATTAAACTCGCTTGATAAAATGTGCCCATTGAACAGCAATAAGTCAGAATTGGGTTTGGTATTACAACTTGCAAATACATTAAATATGACTAACCATAAAAGCCACTTCTTCGCAACCGAAAAGAACATGTTTCAACTTTTTAATAATGCATAAGTAACCAATAAAATGCATCAAAAAAAAAGGTGTGCACCTTTCGGTACACACCTTTTCTATAATTGTGTTTATTTAGTTAGGCAACACTTCTACACGACGGTTAATATCGTTGCGATTGTTTGAAATGAATTCGGTTGCACCCCCTGACTCAGCTGTAATACGACCAGCATCAACACCGTAGGTGTTTACCAACTCACGCTTAATGGCTTCAGCGCGACGCAAACCAAGTTTTTGGTTGTAGGACTCAGAACCTGTTTTGTCTGTGTAACCGATTAACTTAATCTTCAAATCTTTATTTAATTGCAATCCGCGCGCCAACATAGCCAAGTTGCGGTGGTCTTCTGCGCTAACCGTTGCACTGTTAAGCGCAAAATACATATTGTTAAATCCTGAACCAACGGCAGGCATTACAGAGCCGCCACCGCCGCCTTTAGGTATAGTCTGACCTTTGAAGTTTACCAAAGTGCCTTTAGGCGTATTGGCTTCGGCATCAATTCCATCTGGTACACCATCACCATCTGTATCTACCTCACGGCCTTGGGCGTCGGTTTTAGCACCTTTACGGGTAAATGGATCAGAATCCATATAATCTGGGATGCCATCACCATCTACATCCATAGGACGACCAGAACCATCCACAGCAACACCAGCGGATGTGTTAGGATCTTTATCCATCAAATTGGTTACACCGTCGCCATCATCATCGTTGGCCAAGCCGTCCATTTTGTTTCGCACATCTGTGATATCGCGTTGAACTGCACCAAAAGGATTGGTGTAAACCGCAGAACGAAGCTGCTTGTTTTTACCGATGTTATAAGTAAGTCCAACAAAAGGATAGGCCATACCATCATTACCATTTCCACGTGCTGACAACCCTTCTGCCTTGTCATATAAAAAGTGTAGATACTTTAAACCACCATCAATATCAAAACGATCAACTCTAAACTTGGCAATTAAACCTAATGGGATAGCAACACCAACAGTATTTTCTTGTTTGCCACTATTATTTGGTACCTCACGGTTGTAGGCCTGTGCGTTAACTAATACCCCGGCCACACCACCAGTAACCAATAAGGCAAAGTCCATATCGGAAGCACCACTGCGGGTATTTCCCAAATTCAAAACCGAAATAACACCTTCCAAGTCAAAGCTATTCACACTGCCGGCAAAAGAAAGGTAACGGTCGCCATTTTGGCTACCACCTGTTCTGTAGTGGTGGTAAGAGCCACGTGCACCAAAAACATTGGTAAACATTTTTGTAGCATGAATACCTGCGCCCCATTTAATGCCTGAGGTGCCATCTTTTAAGCCATCTTGACGATCAAAATTGTAAGTTAAATCCATGAGTGACACAGTTGCGCCCATGTCAACACCCACAGCCCAAGTTCTGAAGTTATCATCTACTCTGGCGCTGTTTTGAGCATTCAAACCCGTGGAGCATAATGCAGCCAGTGCAATACCACTGAGTATAAATTTTTTCATTTCTGTAAGAGTTTGGTTCTTTTCTGTTTAAAGACCTCTATTAAACACGGCGGCAAAAATAGCAAATCGCGACGAACAAATTTGTACAAAGTTCGTCAGTCTTAAAAAAAATTATATTTAAATAACAATAGCACCTTGTTGTAAACCAGTGCCATAGATCATTTTACTCAATATTTCAGCGATTTCTCCTACTTGTTTTTCTTTTATTTCTTGAGAATTTAACACAATGGTAACTTTTTCTCCTCGAGTTCGAAGCCAATCACCGTAAGCTTTATGAATCGATTTCAGGTAGTTAAGCTCAATATTCTGCTCGTATGGCCTCCCTCTCTTTCTTATTCTTTCGGTAATAGTATTCAAATCGTAATCCAAGAAAATCAATACATCAGGCTCTTTGAGCTGTTTACTCAGCTGTCGATATAGACTTTCGAAGGGCTTGAAAATCGATTCCGTTAAATTAATCTGAGCAAAGAGAAGGCTTTTTGCAAAATGATAGTCGCTTATTAAATGTTTCGAAAATAAGTCGGCTTGTGTTGCATGCGTCCATTGCAAAAAGCGCTGAGCCATAAACGACAATTCCAAAGGAAATGCATGCACCTCGGGCTGGCCATAAAAAAGTTCCAAAAACGGATTGTCTTCAAAAGCTTCCAATATGCATCGGGCTTCCAAGCTTTCGGCCAAGGCCAGCGTCAAGGCTGTTTTACCGGAGCCAATATTGCCCTCTATGGCTATGTGCATGATAAGCCTGTTTTAATGGAATTGATACCACCCAGTTTCTCTAGCTCCATTTTGGCCTGCCACACCAATTTTTGTTTTGCAGGATGCCAAAGATGAGGCGCTAAATCAAAAAGAGGCAATACAACAAAAGCCCTTTTGAAAACGTGAGGATGCGGAATTTTTAAAACCGGAGAATCTATAATGTGTTCACCAAAAAATAGAATATCTAAGTCAATAGGACGATCTGAATACCGGCTGTTTGATCGTTTTCGTCCTCTACTTTCTTCATAGTCCAACAATTGCTTTAACAAATTATTTGGCTCCAGCCCAAACAGACCTGTTGCAACAGCGTTTAAGAACATGTTTGGCGATTGAAAACCCTCTGGTAAAGATTGGTAAACAGCACTAATTTTCAAATCCTGAAGCTGGGTTTTCAAAAAATTGACAGCAAGCTGCAACTCTTTCAAGGGCTGTCCAAAATTCGAACCTAAACCAATGTACACTTGTTCCACTAGGCGAAGGTAAAGGCGCTAGGCGTTTTGTATTATTGCAACAAATCATTTTAAATTTACGTGAAACACTTTTTTATCTCCTTACTGGCCTCTATTGTGGGAGGCTTTCTCTTGCTCTTCTTGTTATTTTTTATGCTTTTTGCAATTGGCAGTGCCAGCAGTTCGAGCAAACCACCAACAGTGGAAGCCGGAACTTATTTGGAGCTAGACCTTAACGCAGCGGGCATTGTAGACCGCAGCATGGATGATCCATTTTCCGAGTTCTCGGCAGCTTTTGGTAGCCCTGGTGTTTTAGGGCTTAACGCCATTCTTCAGAGTATAGAAAAGGCACAAAATGACCCCAACATTTCAGGAATCTTTTTAAACTTGGGTTTCTTTGCGGGAGGTAATGCTACTGCCCTTGAAATTAAACAAGCGCTAGAACAGTTTAAAGCCGAAAGTGGAAAGCCCGTTTATGCCTATGGCACCATGGCCAGCCAAAAAAGTTACTTTATTGCGAGTGTTGCCGATTCCATTTTTTTTAACCCGGAAGGCTTTCTGGATTGGCGAGGTAACGCAATAAGCGTGACATATTATAAAGGTATGCTTGATAAATTGGGTGTTCAGGTTGAGGCCATTCGAGGAAGCAATAACCGCTTTAAAAGCGCCGTTGAGCCTTTTATTGAAGAAAAAATGAGTGCTGCTAACCGCGAACAGCTTCAATTATTAGGGGGAGATATTTGGGAAGAAATGCTAAGCGGTATTTCCAAGAGCAGAGGTTTAAGTACCGAAAAGTTGCAAAGTATGGCCGATAGCCTTTCGGCCACCCGTGCCAAACAAGCTATAAACCAAGGCTTTTTTCATTCACTGATGCATGATGACGAATGGCTGGCTTTTCAAAGCAAGAAAACAGGTTCTAGCAAAATTACTGAGCCCAAAATCATAGATTTGGCAGATTACAGAAAAGTGGCAACCGGTGCTAAGTCCGATAGAAAAGGGTTTAAGGCCGATAAAATTGCTGTGCTTTACGCTCAGGGCGAATTTACAGAAGGCGACGATGCTTATATCGTGGATGAAGCTACTATGCTGGAAGCTCTTCAAAGCATTCGTGAAGATGACAAAATAAAAGCTTTGGTATTAAGGGTGAATTCGCCGGGCGGACAGGCCTTAATTGCCGATAAAATGTTTAGAGAATTGGAATTGATC
This sequence comes from Chryseobacterium gleum, assembly GCA_945883565.1. Classification (GTDB taxonomy): domain Bacteria; phylum Bacteroidota; class Bacteroidia; order Flavobacteriales; family Schleiferiaceae; genus RFXV01. The sequence goes on along the minus strand of CAMCXO010000014.1, from coordinate 30,596 downwards.
AGAGAAAAAAACATCCCCATTGTAGTAAGTATGGGCGATGTAGCAGCCTCGGCAGGGTATATGATTAGTGTTGTGGGAGACACTGTTTTGGCATCGCCAAATACCGTTACCGGGTCGATTGGTGTATTTGGTATGCTTTTCAATGCAAGCGATTTACTCGAAAACAAATTAGGGCTTCACACCGAGCATGTAACTACTGCGGCCCATAGCAACTTAGGATCACCCGACAAGCCTCTCGATGCTTTTGAAAGAAAATGGCTCCAAAGCCAAATAGATAGCTATTACGGACACTTTGTAAATCGTGTTGCGAGCCATCGCAAACTCGATTCTTTGTTTGTTGACAGCATAGCACAAGGCCGTGTTTGGAGTGGTAAGCAAGCCTTAAAACTGGGTTTGATTGATGGCTTTGGAGGTCTGAACCAATCTATTTCGGCTGCTGCTAAAATGGCCGGTTTAGAAACAAACGCCTACAGATTAAGCGAATTCCCTAAACAAAAAGACCCCTTTGAACAAGTATTGAAAATGTTTCAAACCAAGGTTTTAACGCCTAAGGTAAATGTTTTCAAAAACACACCCATGGAAAAAGCTGCCACGCATTTCCATCAAATCCAAAAGCAGCATGGCAAGGCATTGATGCGCCTGGAGCACGATATTGAAGTGCATTAATTAATGGATGAAACCCGCTATAAAGAAAGAGCCGACAAGGTTTATCTCTTGCTTGCGGCTCTTTTTATTACCGCTTTAGTAAGTTGCAACCTTATCGCCAATAAATTTGTAGAAATTGATCTTGGCTTCAAAACTTTCGTTGTTTCAGCAGGCATTTTGCCTTATCCATTAACCTTCTTAGTTACAGATTTACTAAGTGAAGTTTATGGACAAAGAAAGGCTAGCTTAGTAGTTTGGAGTGGTTTATTGGCTTCTATCTTCGTTTTGTTTGTGTTGTGGCTGGGGCATTTATTTCCCGCTATTCCAAATTCTCCGGTTGGTAACGAAGCTTATGATCAGGTATTTCAAAATTCATGGAAGGTTATTTTGTCTTCTATGCTGGCTTATTTATCGGCTCAATTGGTTGATGTTAAACTCTACCATTTTTGGAAGAACCTTACCAAAGGCCGGCATCTTTGGATTCGAAACAATTTTAGTACCCTGCTTTCTCAATTTGTTGACACTGTTTTAGTGGTGGGCATTCTGTTTTTGGGAAGTAAATCCTACACAGAGTTGAGCAGTTTGGTTTTTGATGGTTGGCTTTTTAAAGCCTTAACAGCATTACTAGATACTTTGCCTATGTATGCAGCCACTTATGCACTAAAACGCTACTTAGGGCTTTCGAAGCATGAAGAAGTTTGATTTTGAAAAGTTGAAAGCTTCAAAATGGCTGAAACCGCTAAAGTGGATTTTGGCTTTTTTGGCCATTTATCTTATTTATGAGCGTATTCATGGCAATAATTTGCCATTAGAAATTTGGCCTTTGTGGACCCTTGTTGCGGTCATATTCCTCTCGGTTGCCGGTATGTTTCTCGAGAGCAGAATGTGGTGGCTTCCGGCTCAGAGAATAGGCCCTTTGAGTTTTCAATCAGCCATTAGTAATACCCTTATATTTAATTATATCCACCTATTTGCTCCAAGTGGTTTAAGTGAGTTTTCGGCCCGGCTTTTACAATTCCCTGAGCGCCTAAACCGCAAAAAATCGGTCGAAATAACCGCTTTAATTCAGGCATGTAAATGGATTTCCAGGTTTTTTTTGGCCGCCTTAGGTGTATTAGCTTTGGAAGAAAGCGGTTTAAGTCAGGGCATTAGAATATGGGTGGCGATCTTTCTTTTTTTGGTTGGAGGTCTTGCTCTATTCATAATTCTCAATCCACAACCTTGGCACTCTCTCTTAAACGACAGATGGAACCATCGCTTATTGTATTGGCTTCCTGAAACTCTAAGTGGAAAATTTCCAGTGCTTTATGTTCTATCTTTAAGTACGCTCAAGGCTTTTACCTACTCTTCAGCATTTGCTTTATTGTTAATACCAATTGGCAATTTTGAAGCCTCTGCTTTTTTGGATCTTTTGTTAGGCACTTGGGCATTTTATTTCGCTGCTTCTCTTTTACCCACTTTAGGGCCGGCTGAAGGCTTGGTTAAGGTGGGTGCCGGATTGCTTTTTTTTGAGTTATGGCACTTACCAGAATGGCAAATAGGAAGTGCGGCCTTGCTTATGTGGTTACTAAACAAAGCCATTCCTGGCGTTTTAGGCGGAGCTTACACTTTAGTAAAACGTTATAAAAATCATAAGGTTCTCAAAACCTGAACACAAATTACACTTTCACAGTTTAGATTTGACCATAATTCAGAAATGGAATACAACACCAGCATTCTCACTCCCTTTAAACGTCTACTTGGGCTCCTAAAGCCCGATAAAAAAGATATTTTTTACATATACCTTTTTGCTGTTTTAAATGGTATAGTAAATCTGTCGCTTCCTTTAGGTGTTCAGGCCATCATTAGTTTTATTTTAACCGGGGCGGTTTCTACCTCGTGGATGATATTAGTAGCCATAGTTCTTATTGGAATCGCATTTACTGGAGTGCTTCAGATTCTACAGTTAAGTATTCTTGAAAGCCTGCAGCAGCGAATGTTTTCTCGCGCCGCTCTCGATTTGGCCTACCGAATTCCAAGATTTAAACAGGAAATTATAAGTAAATACGATCCACAAGAACTTATAAACCGATTTTTCGATGTGCTAACCGTGCAAAAAGGCTTGCCAAAAGTTCTTCTCGATTTTTCTACCTCTATTCTTAACATCATTTTCGGTCTTATACTTTTGAGTTTCTATCATCCATTTTTTGTTTTCTTTGGGTTGTTGGCTCTGTTCATTTTATTGGTTATTTTCTATTTTTCAGCCCCTAGAGGATTGGCTACCAGCATAAAAGAGTCCTCTCAAAAGTACAAAACGGTTTATTGGCTTGAGGAGTTAGCACGCTCTATGACCACATTTAAACTGGCTGGATTAACCGATTTGCCATTGAAAAAAAGCGATCAATTATCGCAAGACTACCTTAAAGCCCGAAAAGCGCACTTCAAAGTGCTAATATGGCAATATGCTCAAAGTGTTACCTTTAAAACGGTAATTACGGGTGGGTTACTCATTTTGGGTGGATTATTGGTGATGCAGCGAGAAATAAACATTGGCCAGTTTGTGGCTGGAGAGATTATCATCATTTTAATAATTAATGCCGTAGAAAAAATAATTCTCTCTCTTCAAACTATTTACGATCTTCTCACTGGTCTCGAAAAACTAGGCTATGTAACCGATATTCCGCTTGAGCAACGCACCGAAACCGGTTCTTTCGAGCTTAACCCCTGCCATTGCATGGAGATTGAACTTAAAAACCTCCACCTCCAGCTTCCGCCCAATAAAACCAAGGTTCTAAAAGACATAAGCCTTCACATAAAAAGCGGAGAGAAGGTATGCATTAGCGGTAGAAGTGGTTCGGGAAAAACAGCTTTATTGCACTTACTTGGAAGTCTTTATCAAAACTATGAGGGCGTTTTGGCTTTCGACGGCATGCCTTTGGGCAGTTTAGATATAGAAAGCCTGAGGTATGCAATGGGCGATAACTTTAACCAAGAAAGTTTATTCACTGCTACTTTGGCCGAAAATATTTCATTAGGTCGAAAAGGGGTATCTCTTCAACAAATACAATCTGCTGTTGAAATATCAGGTCTCAGCGAGTTTGTGATGAACTTACATGAAGGGCTTCAGACAATTATGGACCCTGCCAATAGAAACTTACCCCAAAGTATAATAAAACGAATCTTTCTGGCTAGAAGCATCGTGCATGAGCCCTCCTTGCTCTTACTTGACGACTTGAGTGACTTAAGCGAACTAAACGACTATTTCAAAATTATAGACTATATAACTTCTACCGAACGAAAATGGACGCTGATAGTGTCTAGCAATGATGCGGAAATTGCAAGCCGTTGCCAAAGGGTTGTGCTTCTCAATGATGGTCAGGTTTATAAAACCGCTCCATTTGCTGATTTAGCCGGAGATGCACAAGCCTTTAGAGTTTATTTCAACCGTTGATACCGAGCCGATGTTAAACATATCTAAAAACACCGTTAGCGACCGTATCGATTCAAGTCAGTACAAATCGCTACATATGTCGCAAACCAGTCGAGAAATGCGCCTTTTCTCGTATTGGCTTTATGGCTTAATTGCTATTCTAATTATTTTTATGTTCTTGCCTTGGACCCAGGTTGTGAATGGAAGGGGACAGGTAACAGCGCTTTATCCCCAACAAAGGCCTCAAACTATACAGAGTCCAATACCCGGTCGCATAGAACGCTGGCTTATTGCAGAAGGGGATACAGTTTCGGCCGGTGATACCCTTTTGGTGCTTTCGGAAGTGAAAGACGAATATTTCGACCCAAATATTTTACAACGGCTTCAACAAGAATTAACTGCAAAAGAATCATCGGTAGTAGCTTATGCCGACAAAGCCATTGCCCTTAGAAATCAAATAGGCTTTTTACGCGACAATTTGAAAGTGAAGCTTATTCAAACCAAACAAAAAATACAAGCCGATAGCAATGCCTTTGCGGCAGCCGATATTCAAAAGCAGCTTGCGGAAATTCAATTTAAACGGGCCGATACCCTATTCAAAGACGGTGTGGTTTCGCGATTCGATGTGGAGAAGCGGCGGCAGTATTTGCAAGAATCGTTGGCAAAAGCCATAGACACCCGCAACAAATACCGCAACAGCCTAAGCGATTTGGAAGCCATTACCGCCGAATATCAAGAAAAAATAGCGAAAGCTGAATCTGATTTGTATTCGGCCGAAAGTGCGGGCTTAACGGCACAAGCCGATGTAGCCAAATTGCGTGTTAAGCAGGCGAACGTTCAGGTAAGGCAAGATAATTACTACCTTAAAGCCCCTCAAAATGGCATGATAACTCGCATCAACTTTACTGGTGTGGGTGAGAATATTAAAGAGGGAGATCCGGTTTTAGAAATTATGCCTTTGGTTTATCAATTGGCCGTTGAACTTTTTGTGCGCCCAGTAGACTTGCCTTTGCTGAAGAAGAACCAGCACGCTCGTATTGAATTTGATGGATGGCCAGCTATTGTATTTACAGGTTGGCCCAATGTATCGTTTGGCACATTTGGGGCTAAAGTTTTTGCTATTGATAATGTTCTCGACAAAAATGGCCGATATAGAATTCTACTCGAAAAAGACGATGCCGATTTACCTTGGCCCGAACCTTTGCGCTTTGGTGCTGGCGCGAATGGAATGCTACTTCTAAACGATGTACCCATTTGGTATGAAATCTGGCGACAATTCAATGGATTCCCGCCCGATTTCTACACCGGACAAGATGAAAAAGACGAAAAGGTTAAAAAGAAACCCAAAGCCGGCTATTCAAAATGAAAAAGCGGCTAATGGTTTTCACTCTGGGTGTTTTTCCCCAATTAGTTTGCGCACAAACCGATAGCGTCCTTTTTTCGCACGAACAATTGTGGCAACTTTTGCCTAATCACCCTATGGCGCAATTGGCTTTGCTCCAAAATGCTGAAACCAGAGCCATCCGTTTACAAGCCAAAGGTTTATTTGACCCAAAACTGAGCTATCAACGCGAATCGAAAACCTTTGACGGTAAAAACTATTTCGATCTTCAAAAAGCAGGTTTAAGTGTAGCCACATGGCCTGGAATCGACTTTAAAGCCAATTACAAATCAACCGAAGGGATATTCACTAACCCCGAAAATAACCTCCCTCAAAGCGGGTTAATTGAACTGGGGGCCGATGTAAGCCTTTTACGCGGTTTGTTGTTCGACAACCGACGTGCCGCCCTCGAGCAGGCACGAATTTTTAAAGATGCCAACGAAGCTGAACGGCGAAATTTACTGAACCAATTAATAGGCAACGCCTATTCAGCTTACTGGCAATGGTCGGCCAGTTTCGGGCGTTATCGCTTGCTTGAGCAATCGCTTCAAAATAGCTTAAACCAATTGGCCCTTGTAAAGTCATCGTTTTTAGCCGGAAATGCTGCTGCCATTGACACAGTGGAAGCTCTAACCCGTGTTCAAACTCGAATGATGGATTTTGAGAAAGCCCGTTTAGATTTGGCTAAAACCCGCTTTGTTTTAAGCGGCTTTTTATGGACCACCGACAGCTTACCTCTATTGCTGGAACCTACTACCAAACCCACAAATCTCATTACTCATAATCAAGCCTTTTTCACCCGCGACTCACTCAATCTCATTTTACGTGATTTAGACCAAATTCAACCTGAGTTACTGGCATTGAACGCCGAACTTCAGAACATTGGAGTGATGCGAAAGTTGGCGCTGAACAACCTGCTCCCACAAGCCGATTTGAGCTATAGATGGCTTAGTGCAGGGAATGACCCTCTTAATACTCAAGCTTTCGACCCAAACAGCAACTATATGCTGGGCTTATCTTTCGATTTACCTCTTTTTGTTAGAAAAGAAAGGGCATACCTCAGCCTGAACCGTATCAAACAACAAGAAACCGAATGGAAGCTGCGCGAAAAACGCAACCAATTAAGCTACAAAATTGAAGCCGCCTATGAGGGCTTGGTTAGCTACCGCCGAAATAGTTTAACTGGTGCTGCGGGTTTTAACAACTACGAACTGCTTTATAATACCGAATTGCGCAAATTCACCATAGGCGAAAGCACCATGTTTGTTGTAAATGCAAGAGAAAATGCCCTGCTAAATGCTGGGTTAAAATGGATAGAAAGCTTGGAGGCTTTCGAATTACAACGCATTGAACTCTTGCAAACTGGGGGCTTCTTAGCCTATTAAGTTTTAGCGAAATCGGCCTTTTTACACTTACCTTCACAAGGTGAATATCTTGTTCAGCAGTCGGCACGATGTTTTTCGTCAAAGCGGTGGCGATACTCTGCATATGCTTACTTATGCCCATGCCTTAGAATCTCTCGGAGTAAAAGTCTTTCTACCAGGTCAAATCCCCGACCAAAAGCCTGATCTTATTCACCATTTTAATATAGGTAGGCCTGAATCTGCCTTGGCCCATTTGCGGCGATTTCCAGGTAAACCGCTTCTTATTTCCTCTGTTTATGTTGATTATTCTTTGGCCGACAGCCAAAACCGATCCGTTTTAAGTCACCTGAGCGGATGGCTCTTGAACAAGCAAAAACGTGAGTATTGGAAAGCGTATTATAGATTTTTGCGTCGACAACGCGAAAAATTAGATCCACAATACCGAAAACTGGGGCACGCTAAAAGTGTGAACTGTCTTCTAAAAAGAGCCGATGCAGTTCTTACAGCTTCGCATAGTGAAGCTGGTCGCCTTGCCGCCGATTTTCCTGATGTTTTTTTCCGTTCTCATATTTTGCCCCCGGCCTTATCCAGTATTTTTAATGTTACCGAAAACCATTCAAAGAATGACGACTGGATTTTGTGTGCTGCCCGCTTTGAACCCCTTAAAAACCAGCTTAGACTTATAAAAGCCGTCAAAGGAACAACGTTCAAGTTATTCTTAGCAGGTATTGCCGCCCCAAACCACAAAGCATACTTAGCACGCTGCAAGCAAGCGGCCGATAATAACGTGGTGTTTTTGGGCTCTTTAAGCCAAAGCGAGCTGCTCTACTACTATCAAAAATGTGCCATACATGCACTGCCATCATTTTTTGAAACCACAGGGCTTAGCACTCTGGAAGCTTTGTCTCAAGGCTGTAAGGCCGTTGTGGGGGCGGGAAGCGATGTTCGGGACATATTCGTTGACCGCGTGCATTATGCCGATCCCAGAAATGAAAACAGCATTCGAAAGGCCTTAATCGCAGCCTCAAAAGATGGCCGGAACCATCAACAATGGGTTCATACCCATTTCGATCCCAAACGGCTGGCTGAGCGCTTGGTAGAGATTTACAAGAGTACCTTAGCACCATGAGAATAGGTATTCTGGGTAGCCGGGGCATTCCAAACAGCTATGGGGGGTTTGAAGCCTGCGCCGAAAAGCTTTCTAGAATTTGGGTACAAAACGGACATGAAGTAAGTGTGTATTGCAGCCATCTTCACCCATATAAAGATAAAACCTGGGATAATGTAAACCGAATCAGCGTTTATGACCCCGAGCATCGGCTGGGTACTTTTGGTCAATTTGTTTACGATGGACTTTGCATAAAAGACGCCCGTTGGCAAAAATTTGACATTCTGCTGCAATTGGGATACACCAGCAGTGGCATTTGGCAAGCGTTTTTGCCCAAAAAAAGCCGTGTAATTACCAATATGGATGGCCTCGAATGGAAACGCAGCAAATACAATTGGGCTGTAAAACGTTTTTTGAAACTCAGTGAAGCTTGGGCCGCCAAAGCAGCTCACCAACTTGTAGCCGACTCTAAGGCCATACAATCATATCTTGACCACACCTATGGTCCCGGTTCGGTTTTTATACCATACGGAGCCGATATTCCAGACAACCCCAATCCAGAACTTTTGTCCAAATACTCGGTGGAACCAGGCAAGTACCATCTTATTTTGGCTCGTATGGAGCCTGAAAATCACATAGAAACCATATTAGATGGCATTTTACTTAGCGAATATAACGAAACCACTTTAGTGGTAGGCGCCTCGAACAACCGATACTCAGGTTTTCTGAAAAACAAGTACCGCGATGCCCGAATTCGGTTTATTAACGCCGTTTACGACCAAAATGAAACCGACGCCCTTCGCACTTATTGCAAACGTTATTTCCATGGGCATTCGGTTGGCGGCACCAACCCCAGTTTGCTCGAAGCCATGGCCTCAGGCTGCAAAATATACGCCCACAACAACCCTTTTAACCAAGAGGTTCTGGGCAGTTCGGCCCGTTACTTCAACAATGCGAACCAAATTGCAGAAGCTCTCAACCATCCCGTTGATGCCAGGCAAACCGCACTTTGGAAAAAACAAAACCTCGAAACCATCCGCCTCCACTACAACTGGAACATCATTGCAGAACAATACGAAGTACTTTTTAACTATTTGCTAAACAACTGAATTTGTAATACAAAACATGGATGTTTACGAAGAAAACTTGAGTACTTGGAACCAATTAGCCGAGGCTTATGAGGATAAGTTTATGCGATTAGACTTATACCACGATACTTATATTGCTTTTTGTGAACTACTTATAGATAATGCACATGTGCTGGAACTAGGCTCGGGCCCGGGCAATATTTCCCGTTTTTTACTTGACTCACGTCCCGACTTAAACCTTTTGGCAACAGATGTTGCCCCTAATATGGTAAAAGCCATTAAAAAAAACTGCCCTGAAGCAACTACCATGGTTCTAGATGTGCGCGATTTAGATAAACTGGAGAAGACATTCGATGCGGTGGTTTGTGGCTTCATTTTGCCCTACATTTTACACGAAGATTTGGCTTCTTTTTTTGGCGCCCTCAGCCGAGTATGTAGAAGTGGTGCTGCACTCTATTTGAGCTTCGTGAACGGAAATCCTAAAAAATCCAACTACCAAACTGGAAGCACATCTTTACGTGTTTACTTCAACTATCACAGCATAACTCAAATTAAAAAACTGCTTAACGAACACCATTTTAAAATACATCGCCAATATAAAGTCGCCTATTCCAAAAGCTCCAATCGTGTTGAATGGCATCAAATTATGTTGTCAATTAAAGTTTAGCTTTTAATCTTAAGATAAATCGCCTGAGTTTTCATTCCAATTCAAAAATCCCCGTTGTCCAGCCTAAACGCTTCTAAGGTTTGGGGTTTTGCTTTTTCTCTGTTTTGAACGTAGTTTTTTGCCGTAATTGGTATGCTTAATTTAAACCCATTGGCATGGGGATTTGCGGGGCAATTGGTCTTGCTTCGTTGGGCCATAGCTTCACAATACCTTTAGTCGAATTGGGCTTATCAGGGTGTTTTAAAAGGCTGGCTTGCTAAAACCAAAACCCCTTAGTTGCATGAAACACTTTTTTACTCTGTTGGCCGCTTTCGGCTTCTTATTTGCCAATGGCCAAAACCTGCTGTTACAAGAAGATTTCGACTACACTTCAGGCAGCGAAATAAGAAACCATGGCTGGACGCCACACAGCAACGGTACTACCAATCCCATTAAGGTGCATAATTTAGGTTTGAGTTTGAGTCAAACACCTTATTTAGCGGGTGGTGTAGGTCTCAGTGCCCTCATTAACAATACAGGGAGCGATGAAAACAAACCATTTTCCAGCTCAGTCGACACTGGCAAAGTATACGCCGCTTTTTTGTTGAAACCCAATGGGGTAATTTCAACCCTTGGCTCTGGATTCTTTTTTCACTTCGCTACCTACAGCAATGTAACCAATCCCGATTACACGAGCATAAGCACCTCTTTTAGAGCGCGTACTTATATAACCAGCGGCAGCACCTCAGCCAAATTCAGACTGGGGTTAACCTTTAATTCGGCTACAGTTCCCACTGCTGTTGGCACCGATGTAACCAGCGATTTAGATACAGGAGAGACTTATTTGGTGGTGGTAAAATATGCGTTTGTTCCCGGCGCCGATAACGATTTGGTAAGCTTATTTGTGTTCGCCGATGGAGACAACATAAGTCAAGAACCGGTTACAGCAACCTTAGGGCCTTTACCCGGAACTGCCGGTGATGCGGTGGCGCTGCAAGGAATAGCTTTACGTCAGTACAGCGAAGAGCAAAAGGTCATTTTTGACGGCCTCTTAGTACGCAACAATTGGGACTTTGCTACCCCTTTGGCTGCGTCTATAAGCGTTCAAACTCAAGGGGGTGCTACTGGCATAAGTTCAGATGGAGGCACTTTGCAAATGCTGGCCACCATTTCGCCCAGCAATGCTGCGCAAGGGGTAAATTGGAGTGTAAACGACACCACCTTGGCAGGCATTAGCGCTCTGGGTTTAGTTACAGCCCGCAATAACGGAGTGGTTTGGGTGCGTGGCAGTACTACTGATGGGTCGAATTTAACAGATTCGGTAAGCCTGACTATTTCAAACCAAATAGGACTAAACGACCATGCCTTAAAACAGTTAGAGGCATATCCCAATCCTAGCACAGGCCGCTTGTTCTTGAAAAACCTTCCGGCCAATGCCCAACTTCGTTTAACCACTATGGGTGGATTGCCTGTAGAGGTGCGCATGAGCGGTGCTTTCGAATTGGATTTAAAACCCGTTCCCCCCGGACTGTATGTGTTGGAAATTACCACAAAAAATAGCCATAAGGCCCTGCGCATAGTACGCCAAACAGAATGATAAAAGATCCCTTACATATGAAAACGGCCGTTTGTTTTTTAGGCATCATGGCTTTAGTTGCCTGTAAAACCGAAGACGTTGATGGCCCGGCCAGCGGTGCACGCGTTAGCATAAGCACCAGCCGATTGGCCATTTCGGAGCAAAACGATACGGCTCAAATTAGCATTAGCCTTTCAGAATCTGCCGATGTAGAAGTGGTGGTTAATTTGGGCTTCTCGGGCAGCGCGGTGTACGGGGTCGATTACGGAAGTACCACCACCCAGGTTCGACTTCCCGCTGGCACTACTCAGGCCAATTTCAATATTTACAGTTTCCAAGACAGCGAAGTGGAGGGCGAAGAAACCGTAAACGTAAGCATTCAAACAACTAATGGGGCTTTGATAGGTTCTCCATCGAGTGTGACTTTGAAGCTGGAAGACGATGACAGCCAGCCCAGCAGTTTTGGAATGGTGTTAAATGAAATTTGCTACGATCCTTCCAACAACGGACTCGACGGAGATGCCAATGCCGACGGGCAGTACGCTCAAAGCGAAGACGAATTTGTTGAATTGGTAAACATTTCGGCACAAACCATTAACCTCGATGGCTATAAAGTATACGACCAAGAGAGTTGGGATGCCAAAACACCTAACCATGTATTTCCAGCCGGAACATCGCTGGCTTCAGGAAGGGCTTTGGTTTTATTTGGCGGAGGAAGCCCTACAGGCAACTTTGCCGGGGCCTTGGTTCAAACGTCTACAAGCGGAGATTTAAACCTCAATAACGCCGGCGATGTGTTTTACTTCACCACACCCAACGACAGCATTTTAATTCAATTTGACATCGCACCATTGTCCGACAATCCGAATGAGAGCTATACCCGTAATCCCGATTTAACCGGCGATTTTGAGCAACACAGCGACAACGGTCCGTATTTGTTCTCTCCCGGAGCTCGTCGAGATTTATCGCCTTTTTAAGTCATATGGGACTGGCTATTAGTTTGGTGGTCATTGTATTGGTGGCACGCTTTCTCCTTAAAGGCTTTTCGCCTCACGGGGTTTTGTTGATGGGGGGGCTGTTAATGCTCATTTTGGCTTTGGTGGCCGGTATAGGCGAAGTACCTTTAAAGAGAAGCACTGGTTTTGGCCCCTTTAACTGGTTTGCCTATCTCACTCAGTCGTTTTCGGGCACTTTAGAAGGCGTTGGCCTCATGATTATGGCCATCGGTGGCTTTGTGGCCTATATGGAACATATTGGGGCTTCGGGCGCTTTGGTTCATTTGGCTATGAAACCTTTAGTGGCATTTAAAGCCAAGCCCCAATTGGCAGCTGCTATTTTTATTCCCATTGGCCAAATGCTGTTTGTTTGTATTCCTTCCGCAGCCGGATTGTCGCTTTTGTTAATGGCTTCTGTTTTTCCCGTTTTGGTCAATCTTGGCATAAGCCGTTTGTCGGCCGCAGCGGTGGTAACATCGTGTACCGCCTTTGGCGTGGGCCCTGCCTCGGCAGTGGCGGTTAGTGCGGCTAAAAATGCCGGTATAGATGCCATGACCTATTTTGTGGAGCATCAGCTCCCCATTCTTTTGCCCATAAGTCTTCTAACGGCCTTGGTATATTGGATTGTAAACACAAAAGCCGACAAAAAACAAGGTGCTGTGGCTTTGGAACCTAAAGAAAATGTTTCGTCCAGAAACGTTGCACCTGCGTATTACGCCATTTTACCCATATTGCCTCTTGTTCTTTTGGTGGTGTTTTCAGACTTGTTCAGCTTTTTTCCCGAGCCCATAGTGTTAGATACCACCACCGCTATGTTTATTAGCTTTTTTGTGGCTTTGTTGGTAGAAGGCGTTCGAATAAGAGACAGTAAAAAATTGCTACAGGCTTTCGGGGTGTTTTTTGGAGGCATGGCTTCTATGTTTAAAAGCGTGGTTACCCTCATAGTGGCTGCCGACATTTTTGCACAGGGCCTAATATCGCTGGGCTTTTTGGAGTCGTTGGTTGGCGTATCGCAGCAATTGGGATTTGGGGCCTTGGGTATAGGGGTGGTGTTGGTGCTTCTCATCTTTTTCGCTTCTATATTAATGGGTAGCGGCAATGCCGCCTTTTTCGCCTTTGGTCCTTTGGTACCCGGAATCGCTAAGCAATTTGCGTTAGCCCCAGTTAAGCTCATTTTGCCTATGAATTTTTCAGCTTCTATTGGCCGCACCGCTTCTCCGGTATCAGGCGTCTTACTGGCCGTAGCCGATTTGGCCAAAGTAAACGCCTTCGATTTGGCCAAACGAAACCTTCTTCCTATGAGCATAGCCTTGTTGGCCATGTATCTGCTTCATCATTTTAATTAAGCCCAACTGGCCTCGGTAGGCCTTAAAAACCAGCTTATGCTAATATTAAAAAACGCCGATGTATATGCGCCTGAGCCTTTAGGGTTGCGCGATGTGTGGACGGCAGCGGGGAAAATCCTATCAATTCAGGCTGTGAACAGTGAGCCCCCAAAAGGTTGGACGGTACTCGACCTTCAAGGCCTAAAACTTTGTCCGGGTTTCATTGACCAGCACATTCATCTTATTGGAGCCGGCGGAAAAGCCGGATTCGCCTCTTTGAATCCGGAAATACCGCTCGAAGATTTAGTGGCTACCGGCTCAACCACGGTGGTGGGGCTCTTGGGTACCGATGGCTCGGGCCGAAGCATAAAAACCTTGTATTCGCGAACAAAAGCCTTAGACCAACTTGGTATTTCGGCTTATATGTTCACGGGGTATTATGGCCTCGACCCAAACTACATCACCGAAAGCGTGATGAGCGATATGGTGTTTATTGATAAAGTTCTGGGCTGCAAAATTGCTATTTCAGATGTGCGCTCATCTTATCCTACCGACCTTGATTTGCTTCGACTTTTGCGCGACGTACGCGTTGGCGGAAAACTGGCCAATAAAAAGGGCATTTTACACCTTCACTTAGGCAATTTAAGAAGTGGAATGGACCAACTTTTTCGATTGGTTGAAGAGCATCAATTTCCTATTGAAAACATTTCGCCCACCCATGTAGGTCGATATCAGGCCTTGTTCGAACAAGCCATTGCTTTTGCCAAATTGGGTGGTATGATAGACATTACCACTGGCGCATCTAAATATACAGAACCTTGGGAGATGGTGATTTACGCCCTCAATCAAGGGGTTGAGATGAACAAAATGACCTTCTCTACCGATGGTTATGCCGGGCTTGACAGATTAAACGAGAAAAAGGAAGTGATAGGTTGGCGTCCAGCCCCTATAACGGCTAATTACGAACAGTTTGTGGAATTGTACCAAAGAGGGGGTTTGCCTCTTGAAATGGCTTTACAAACTGTTACCAGCAATCCGGCCCATAACCTCGGACTAACACAAAAAGGCCGATTGGCGGTAGGTGCCGATGCCGACTTCTTGGTTTTAAACGAAGACCTCAAAATAGAAATGGTATTGGCCCATGGCCAAATTATGCTGAACCATCTCTTCGCTAACAGCCTGTACAACGGCCTATGAAAGCAAATATCCTATTGGTTTTAAGCCTTATTACTTGTGTGGTTTGGACCCCACTCTTAGGCCAAAACAACGAACTATCTGCCTATACGCAAGGAGAAGGCATAAGTTACGGAAACAGCATTTCCAGTTTCAATGTGAGGGGTTATATTCAACCTTATGTGCAAAGTCGGTTTTATGATACCGATAGCGCGAACTATGGTTATAACCGTTTTAGAATGCGCCGCTTGCGATTGCGGCTGTCGGGCGATGTGCTTCAAGGCCGATTCGAATACCGCTTAAACCTCGATTTAGCCGGAAACTCAGAAGACGCCGAACAAACCAATCAATACCTTTTAGATGCCTTTATTGCTTATAAACCCAATGACAAAATTAAAATCACCATTGGGCAACTTACCACCCCTACCGATAACCGCGAGCTCCGAATGGGCTCTCAAACGCTACAATTTACAGAACGAAGCCGATTAACCTCTGCCTTCGCCACCATTCGCGAAGTGGGCATTTTCATAGATGGCAATTTTAGACTTAACGGAAGCCACTATCTGAGGCCATCTTTGGCTTTTACAGATGGGGATGGGGCCGGTTTAAAACCCGCCAATATTGGTGGATTTAAATATGGCGGACGTATAGACTATTTGCCCTTCGGCTTGTTTAGTGCTTTCGGTCAATTCAGGCAAGCCGATTTGGTAGGCGAACGCACGCCAAAACTGGTGATGGGTGGATACTATAGCCTCAATCAAGGGGTAAGCAGCCGCCGTGGCCGCGAAAGTGGAACTATCCTATATCTCGATCAAAACGGCGAATATGCCCTTCCGGACTACACCAAATTCGGGTTCGACATGCTCTTCAAGTTTAGAGGTTTCAGCCTGTATGCAGAATGGGTGAAGGCCACGGCTAGTGTGCCCTCGAGCATTTATCAGCGCGTTCGGGTAGATGGCAGCACCAGCACCGAGTTTGAAGTAGATGGCAGTCAAAATGTAGAACGCTATGTAAAAGGCCGTATGATGGTTGGCAGCGGCTGGAATGTTCAAGCCGGTTATGTATTGCCTTCAAGATGGAGCGTAGACGCCCGAATTACCGAGATTAATCCAGAATTCGACTCCTTTTTAAACAACACCCTGTTTTATAACCGGCCTCGCTACTACACTTTAGGAATTGGCAAATATTTCGATCGCAACTACAGCTTCCGCATTCAGGCCGATTACACCTGGATAGAAGTTGGGCCCAATTCGAGAGATGTAGCCGGCAATGCCTTTAACGGCCGAGAATCACTGGCCACTTTAATGATGACCTACGCATTTTGAAACGTTTAATTGCCTTTTTGGCTTTGGCCACCTTGCTTGCTTGCAACAGCTTGATGAATCCGGAACCGGCTGCGGTTAGCAAACGGTTTTATGCCGATCCTCAAATTGATTTTAATACCCCGGCTTTTCAAAAAGAAAAGGGATTTACCACCCATGCCGAAATGATGTCTTTTTTAAACTTCTTTGATGCTCCAAAGGGATTAGTTTGGAAAATCGATTCGGTCGGTCACAGCCAAAAGGGGAAACCAATGGTGGTAGCCTATCTCGGCAATCCCGATACCGCTTCGGTTCGCATTTGGATAATGGGCGGCTTGCATGGTGATGAACCCGCAGGTACCGAAAGTATCCTGCATCTTATTCAAATGCTAAACCTCCCGCGCTATCGCCACTTATTAGAAAACGCCTATATCGCTTTTATGCCCATGGCCAATGTTGATGGCTTTGAAGCACAAGAACGACATGCCGCCAATGGCCTCGATTTAAACCGCGATCAAACCAAATTGCTGGCACCCGAAACCCGATATTGGAAAAAAGCCTTTACCGATTTCGCCCCTGAAGTGGCCCTAGATATGCACGAATACCGACCCTATAGACGCGATTATTTGCGCATGGGCGAGCAAGGTCTGGCCGGCTTTTACGATGTGTGTTTTTTGTTTTCAGGCAACTTAAACGTTCCCGAAAACCTTCGGTATTTTACCCGCGATGTTTTTGTAAACCAGGCCCGAAAAAGCCTCGACACTTTGGGGTACACCCACCACGACTATTTTACGTCCGACAAAGAAGCAGGGGCTTTGGTTATTAACCAAGGGTCGGTGCACCCGCGCTCAAGTGCCAGCCATCATGCACTAAACAATTGTGTAAGCACATTGGTCGAAATTCGAGGGGTAGGTTTGGGTCGAAACGGATTTAAGCGCCGGGTACATTCAAGTTATGCAGTGGCTTTAAGTTATATTCAACAAGCGGTTCAACAAAAGCGCTTGCTGCGGAGCACTTTAAAAAATGCCCAGCAACAAGTGCGTCAAGAAGTGGTGGTAAGCAGCGAACGCAAAACCATAGATACTTATATTAAGGTTATCGACATTGCCAAAGCCGATACAACCCGGGTTTTAGTGCCCTTGCGCGACGCTTTTTTTTCATCCCCAAAACTCAAGCGATCTTGCCCAATGGCTTATGTTATCAAAGCTTCGCAGCAGGCGCTCATCGAAAAAATGCAAATATTGGGGGTAGAACTTCAACCCATTAAATCGGCTCTTAACTGTAAAGCCGAACGTTTTGTGGTGGAAAATATAAGCACCGAACCCTTCGATTGGGAAGGTGTAAAACGGCAAAACGTAAAGGTTGAACTGGAGCCCATAGAAATGGTATTTGAAGCCGGCGATTATTGGGTTAGCATGAAGCAATTGCGCTCCGGATTGGTAGCCGAATTGCTCGAACCCGAGGCTGGCAGTGGCTTTATTAAACTAGGGCAAATTGCCCTCAAAACCGGTATGGAACTCCCCATTTACCGGATTCAACAAACAACAAACGCTGATTTCCGATGAAAAAAACAGGGCTTATTCTGGTGTTGGGATTCCTCCTATCCAATGGCCACGCACAAAACCAAGCCACATATGAAGTAGGTCAGGGTTTTGGCTTCGAATTAAACAATGGCGACTACGCTTTTAATATTGGTGGCAGTCTTCAACCCGAAATTTATGTAGAAAAACCCGATGGGGCCGATGCACAAAGCTGGTTTAGAAGCCGAAGGAGTTTCTTCCGTATAAAAGGAAAATCGAAACCACAAAAACTGAGCTTTATGTTTCTGGCCGATTTTTCAGATCCCGACGCCCTGCTCGATGCTTGGCTGGCCTATAAACCTTGGGAGGGTGTAGAAGTTAAAGCCGGACAAATGCTGTCGCCGGCCAATAACCGCGAAATGCTCTTTCTTGAAGACCATTTGTCTTTTGCTTCGCGAAGCGCCCTGAGCGAAACTTACAGCAGAACAGGACGAGAATTCGGCTTAAACCTTCACTTAAAAAAATACATCGGCAAAAGCCGTTGGTCGCTTTATGCCATGGTGGCCTCGGGCGATGGTCGCAATTCGTTTGGAGTAGATGCCCGCGACAACGATTTAGGTGGATTAAAGTACGCTGCCCGTTTAGACATCTTTCCTTTGGGCGATTTTAAACCCTATAACGATGAGCAATTGGCCGATTTGGAATTTGAAGAAAAGCCAAAGCTGGTTTTAGGCGTTGCAGGCAGTTTAAACAACGGCGCCAGTCAAGAAGTTGGCGAAGGCCATGGAGGCGTAGAATTGTATAATCAAAGCGGTGTTCTGCAGTACGCCAATTACCGAAAATTGTTTGGCGATGTTATGTTTAAGTACAAAGGTTGGGCCTTTTTGGGCGAATACGGTTTGGGAACGGCTTCGGGTTTAGATAATTTATACACCGATGCCTTTGCCTTGCAGCCACTTTTGCCCGAACAAATTAGTGGATACTACCACCTTGGCAGTGGCTTTAATTCGACCCTATCTTATACCTATGGTGGCCGTTGGGGGTTGGATGTGCGTTATAGTCAAATTGCACGCGAGTTTGAACAAACCACCTCTTTGGTAAACGATTTCAGCGCATTCGACCTTGGATTTACCCACTACTTCAACAAACAAGGGCTTAAATTTCAGCTTAGTGCCGGTCAAATTCAAAACAATAATGTAGCCACTTTGCGAATGGGTTTATTGTGTCAGATTATTTTCTAGTTGTTCTAGATCAAAGGAATCTTTCCAAAAACAAACCAGGCCAAAATGGTTAGAACCGCAATAGAAAGCAGGTTCATCCAAATACCGGTTTTTACCATATCGCGCATATTCAGTTTGCCAGAGGCAAATACAATGGCATTGGGCGGCGTACCAACCGGCAACATAAAAGCACATGAGGCAGAAAAAGTAGCTGCCAGTAAAAGCGATACTTCAGGTATTCCCAATGCTTTTGCAAATGGCGCCAATACCGGCAGCATCACCGCAGTAGTGGCTAAGTTGGAGGTGATTTCGGTTAAAAAATTAATGGCCGCAATAACCAGCAACATCACCAAAAAAGGATGTGGCATATTCAAACTTTGCAGTTGTTGAGCCCAATTGGCCGCAACTTGGGTTTTCTCAAAACCCATGGCCAAAGCAATGCCACCACCAAAAAGCAACAATACACCCCAGGGAAGGCCCTCCGCTTCGCGCCACTCCAATAGACGGCCGCTTTGGTTAGAAGCCGGAATAACAAACAGGGCAATGCCTGAAATCATGGCGATAACAGTATCGTCTATACCGGGCAACCAAGGTTTTATGGCAAACGATTGAACCATCCAAGCCAATGCCGTTAACCCAAAAACCCCTATAACTCGCCATTCGTTGGGGTCTATAGGTCCTAGTTTTTGAAGTTCCAATTTCAGTTCATCGCTGGCTGTTGTTTCGGGTACCTTGCCCATTGTTTTTACCAAAAGAAACATCAAAATGGCCATAAGCAAAACCGCCACCGGCAAACCGAAGCCCAACCAAGTTAAAAAGCCCATTTCAATGCCGTAGGTTTTTTCGAGCATTCCGGCCAGAATAAGATTTGGGGGCGAACCTATTAAGGTGGCCATTCCGCCTATAGATGCGCTGTAAGCAATGCCCAGCATTAACGCTTTTTGAAACCCCGCCATATTTCCTTCGCCTCCCTGGCTTTGTTCATACCTTTTTCCAACGGCTACCGCCATGGGCAACATCATGATGGCTGTGGCTGTATTAGAAATCCACATGCTTAAAATGGCAGTAGTAAGCATAAAACCCATTAGCACCTTACGGGGTGAATTGCCCATCAACAAAATGAGGTGTAGCGCCATTCGCCAGTGCAAACGCCACTTTTCGATGGCCAACGCCAGCAAAAACCCGCCTAAAAACAAAAAGATGTATTTGTGGCCATAAGCCGCTGCCAATTCGCCCAAGGGCAATACTCCGCTTAAAGGCATAAGCACCAAAGGCAGGAGGGCCGTGGCCGAAATGGGCACACATTCGCTAATCCACCAAACAGCCATCCAAAGGGTAATGGCCAACATGGCCCGGGCTTCGTAATCGGGAATAAAGCTCTTCGAACCCATAAAAATAAGCGCAAAAAGCACTGGGCCTGCCCACAGCGACAAGGCTTGTTTCAAACGTCCATTCATTGGGGATATAAAGTATTTATGGCATATTGGGCGGCTGGTACAAAATCGTGTCCTATGCCCGGAATCACCGAAAACGTCCAACTACTAAAGGGCAACCCAAGAGCATTGGCTTGGCCAGCACTGTATTGATAAAAATACTGAGCCCTGTCTCGTCGGTTAGTACCTTGAACATCAGCTTCGGCATTTCGCCTCAATGCCGGGGCATTGGGGTCGTTGTCCAAGGCTCCAACGGTTATGTGTACCGAGTGTCCGAATACGCGTTCAAGGGTTTGAGCTTCATTTAAACCCGTTTGCCTCAAACCGTAAGGGTAATCAATGGCCACAGAAGGCAATGTATACCAGCCAGAGGCATTGGCAAAAGCCCTGTTAAGGGGTAATTGGCTTTCAAAATACAATAAGCGGTGCAAAAACTGCGCACCGGCCGAATGCCCAAAGGCATCGAACTTAAGTGCTACATACCCAAAGCGGGTTTTGGCTTCTTCAAACAGAGGTTTAACCAACGAAAAGGTCCACCGGTTTGAGGAACGCAATTCGCCGGCAGTTGGGTTTTCTCCATCGTCAAACACCCCTCCTAAGTGGTACTCATTGTTGCCCGGAAAGGCCATTTCGGAGAATTCGGGCACCAACAGCACACACTTTTTTTGATTGGCCATGTTAATCATTTCATTTCGGCTTTCTCTTGCATCGCGCAAATTGCCGTGAAAAACCATTAAAACCGGACTATTCCCATCGGCCCCTTCTGGAATATGGTAAAACACCTGCATGGCGGTAGATGCAAATCCCTGAGGAAGGTCAAACGCATATTGGCCCGTGCCATAAACCTTTAAATCGCCGGTTTCTGCCACAGGCGTTGTGTTTTTATAACAAGAAGTGAGGCCCAAAATGGCCATTAGGTACCACATCAGGGTTCTCATAAATATCCTCCCGATTCCAGGGCCTTTTTCATTTGTTGAAGTTTGGTTTTCATTAAGGGCGGTCTTACACTCGAGTAGCCGAATATGAGTCCGTTTTGCTTCACATCGCCTACAAAACACTTGCTGTAGGCATGGGCCGTAATTTGCTTTTCGCGCAAACATTCTACCCAGTCGTTATCGCTTCCCGAGGCATTTAGCTTCGCCAAAACATGCAGTCCAAAGGCTTCGCTGGGCATAATGCTGAGCGATTTGCCAAAAAGCTTACTCAACTCGTTTGTAAAAATGCCATAGCGCTCCTGTGCCACTTCCCTTACATCCTTTATATGCTTAAACAACAGCTTTTTTTCAATAAACTGGTTAAATACCAATTGCAAGGAAGGCGACACAAACCGGTGCGAGTGTTTTTGGAACGCCTCTATTGGGGCAATCATGGCCTCGGGCACTACCATATAGCCAATGCGCACAGCAGGGTGAAGCAAGCGGTTAAAGGTTCCCAAATACACGGTTCTGTCTTGAACATCCAGGCTGAAAATGGCAGGCAATGCTTTTTTACCAAACCCATTTATTTCGTGCTCGTAATCGTTTTCTATAATCAAGGCCCGCTTTTCGCCCGCCCAGTTTAGCAATTCCAAGCGGCGTTCAACCGACATAACCTTTCCAAGTGGGTAATGGCAAGAGGGCGTAAGGTGTAGAAGTTTTACCATTTCGTTGGGCAAGCCCTTTCTGCTTAAACCTTGATCATCTAATTCAACAGGGAATAGGCGAGCGCCCAAACTTTTAAAAATGCTGTGCACATTCGGAAACGTGGGATTCTCCAACACCACCCCATCGCCATGGTTAAGCAAAGTGCTTCCCAACAAAAAAAGCGATTGCAACGAGCCCGAAACAATAAACACCTGCTCGCTGCTGCAGCGTATGCCTCGGCTTATATTTAAATAGGCCGCAATGTTGCGCTTCAAAACCTGCATGCCCGATGAGGCCGCATAACTCAACTCCGACGACCGTATTTGCCGCCAATACAAATTGGTTAAGTTCTTCCAGGGGTTCACCGGGAAAATATCTAAAGGCGGAAGTCCGGGTCTAAACGCAATACTCTTGTCTTCGGTGCCATTTATTAGATGAATATTCGACAAAAACGACTGACCGGTTTTCGACAACTCCGGATAGCTTTCGGGCGATAAATTGGGCTTTGTTTTCCGTACCGAAGCCTCTAAAGGGTTTATTATGGTATTGCCAGAGCCCACCTTGGACTCTAGGAACCCCTCGGCCAACAACATTTCGTAACTTTTCACCACCGTACTGCGCGACAACTTTAAATCCAACGCCAGCTTTCGTGAACTGGGCAAGCGCTCGCCTTCCGGCAATTCCTTTACTTTAATACAATCCTTAATTACCTCATAAAGTAGTTGATACCGCTTAGTTTGGGCGTTTTTTTCAAGCCTTAAGGCTGTTTCAAAAG
Organism: Chryseobacterium gleum; assembly: GCA_945883565.1. Classification (GTDB taxonomy): domain Bacteria; phylum Bacteroidota; class Bacteroidia; order Flavobacteriales; family Schleiferiaceae; genus RFXV01. Next base: position 8,015 of record CAMCXO010000014.1, on the reverse strand, counting down.
CTTGTTTTATACGTGGGGTAAGCATAGGGTGTTCTTCCAAAACGAAACTAAGCACTTAGCTTGGGCTTCAAACACCACAGCTCAATTGGATTGACCATTTGGTATGAATTGGTATGCACAGACCGTGTTTTAAATGGCTTGCTTAGTTGCTTCAATACAACCTAATCTAAAAACCCCGCCAGCATGAAGAAACTTCTAAGTCTTTTGTTTGCAGCCGGTATTTGCCTAACAGGCTCGGCTCAAATAATTATTAATGAGGTGCTGTACGACCCCTCTAACAACGGCCTTGACGGCGACGCCAATGGCGATGGCGTTTACTCGCAACAAAACGATGAATTTATAGAATTCGTTAACACCGGTATTTACGATTTCGATATGAGTGGTTACCAAATTTGGGACGACACCATAAGCGGAAGCTTGCGTTACACCATTCCGGCCAATACCTTGGTGCCCCCAGGTGGTGCTTTAGTTGTTTTTGGCGGTGGCAATCCGGTGGGTCAATTTGGCGGTGCCGTGGTGCTTTCGGCCAGTGTTAGCCCTCTTGGTCTTAGCCTTAACAACAGCGGCGAAATAATTGCCATAAAAAACCCCATGGGTCAAACGGTTCTCACCTTCAACAGCGACGCCCTTTCCGACAACCCCAACGAAAGCTATACCCGAAACCCTGATATCAGTGGTGCCTTCGAACAGCATAGCACCAACACCCCCTTGTATTTCTCACCAGGCACCCGTCTAGACGGTACGCCTTTCGATACCACTTTTGTTTCTCCACCACCTCCCGTTGTAATTCTTACGCCTTTAATAATAAACGAGGTGTTGTACGACCCTTCTAACAACGCCCTCGACGGCGACGCCAATGGCGATGGGGTTTATGGACAAGAAGAAGATTCTTTTATCGAATTCATCAATACCGATTCGGTAAACTACAATGCCGGCGGTTATCAAATTTGGGACGATACCATTTACGGTCAATTGCGCTATACCATTCCGGCCAATACCATTATTCCTCCGGGAGGCGCCTTGGTGGTATTCGGTGGAGGCAATCCAACCGGTTCGTTTGGTGGTGCTATTGTGCTTACCGCCGATACCGGTGTGGTTGGGCTTAATCTTAATAACAGCGGAGAAGTAATTGTTATTAAGAATTCACAAGGCAAAACCGTTCTCACTTTCGATTCCGATATCTTGTCTAACAACCCCAACGAAAGTTATACCCGCAATCCCGATTTAACCGGAAACTTCGAACAACACGGCACCAACACTTCCGTGCTTTTCTCTCCGGGCACCATGGTAAATGGCACCGCTTTCAACACCACTTTTAATCCGCCCATTGCCATATGCAACCCCGCTTTTACCACCAGTGCCAGTGCCACAGGTAATTATCGGGTGCAGTTTAGCTGGGCCAGCCAAAGCGTTTCAAGTTATGTTATTCGCTACCGTTTGCAGGGCGATACCGCTTGGTTAAGTACCTCTTCGAGCACCACCAGCAAATTGTTGCAAAATCGCATGCCCGGCACTTACGAGTACTACATAAGCGCAGGCAATACCGGCAATTTTTCGTGCACCCAAACCTTTACCATTGTATGCGAAAGCCCTACTTACAGCTACAATGTGTTTCAGGCCACCGAGCTCGATGCCCTTCCGGCCAACAGCGCCCGCGTTAATGTATTCAATATTTCGGGCGGCAAATCGCTTTACGATGTAGAACTCGTTTACCCAAACAGCAGCAGCAGTTTGCTTAGCAACCGCCGCAATGCCGGGTTCAACCAATTAACAGCCGGTAACTACAGCATTCGCGTATACGACGATTTCAATTGCCAAAGCGATTCTGTGGGTGCCTTCACCATTGCCGGTTTAGATACCGCCTACATCCCTAACCTTATTAGCGCGGTTAACCAATCGCCTAATGGTTTCAAGCCTCTTTGGAACCGCCCAAGAAGCAATGGAAGCTTAATGCCAGGGGTTATTAACTACCAGGTTCGCATACGCAATGTAACCGACAACGTATTGGTAAACACCGTTACCGGCATTACCGATACCAGTTTGGCTGTAACCGGATTAACCCCCGGAAAACTTTACCGCTTTAACGTACGCAGCCGTTACGATGCAGGCAGCGGAGCCCGCAATTCGGCTTGGTCTAACCGCCGCGACCGTAACCTGGGCGCAGGAGGCAACAAAACCGATGAAGCCCCAGACGCCATGTTAAACAGCCTAAACGTATATCCCAATCCAAGCAGCGCTTACATCAACATAGAAGCCTCTGAAGGCAGCCGCTTGCAATTGCGCGACATACAAGGCCGAATTCTTCAAAGCGCCACCGCTACGGCTGGCATCAGCCAGCTCGACCTCACTGCTTACGCTCCCGGCACCTACATTGTAGAAGTTGAAACGGGCGAAAGCATTCAACGTATCAAAGTGGTGAAACAGTAAATTCTGTTCACCTAATTAAAACCGCCTTCGGGCGGTTTTTTTTTGATTAAAACTTTGGGCTCCTCAATGGCCGGCGCAGGGCTTGTTCCTTTTGGCTTGACCCAAAAGGTCAAGGCCTGTTCATCATGTTGGCTGTTTACCAACCGTTATGCTGAAAGGGCCGGTGTTTTTCTTTTTAATTTTGAGAAGCTGTAAATCATTTTTATACCCCTTCGGGCAATCTATTTAAGATCCATTTTCGGTAATCACTCCACCTCTTTTAAGGTTTGGTTTGTTTTGAATTTGATTTCTACAGAAAAATGGGTGTTTCATGTTTTGTTCACAATTTTGTCATTATTCTGTAGAGACGCGATGCATCGCGTCTCTACATCGCCGTTTATTTATGATTTCACAGCGGTATTTTAGAGGTTTCTATGGTTATAAATGGTTGTGTGGTGATGGTGGAGATTGGTTTAAATTCTTTCTTTGGGCATACAGATAGAATCCTATACAGATTAGTGCCAAGAAGATGAAGTATTCTTGCAGCAGCAGATTAATTTGACCGTTTGATTTCTTTATAGATATCGCCATTGAGGATAGCAGCAGGGCTACAATTAGCAGGTATTTTTGGTTTTTAAGTAATAAGTTCTTTATTTTCATAAAAGGGAAACAATGATTTATTTAAGAAAAGCATCTTCTAATTTGTTTTCGACTGCTTCTTCTGAGATAGGGCAATAATACCGAAAGTTAAGAAACGAAAGCCGATAGCCGCAGGATTTATCGGCTTTCATTAGACCTAAAAAATATTCAGTAGCAAGCTTTTTTTTTACCAGAGTGGGCAATGGGCTTACTGAGTACCTCCTTAGTTGATATAGAGTTAAAAACAGGAATTTCATTGAGATCTTTTTGTGCTATTGCTTTTCCTATTGGAAGCAGTGCGAGCGGAATTATGGCAATTTTCTACATGATTTGATTTAAATGGCTGTTAATTAGTATAGGGCAATGCATGAAATAGAAAGAATACGGTGGGTTGAGTGGCATTGCTGTTTGTTTATTCTAAAAAAAGGGGGATTGGCGGTAGACCTAAGAGTTTAAGGAGAATTCGATTATATAAGTCATCAAGCTAGGGTAAAATATGCCGCTTAGACTAATCTCCGTACTACAAACAGTTTAATATGAGATCCTCTTCCACTTCATATCCGAGTTCCTTTGCGGTCAGCAAATCGAAGCAATAATCATTTTGGTTAAGTAGCAGCTTAATTTGACCACGAATGTAATAGGCATAGTCAAAATTATTGTTGATTTCTATAGCCCTATTACAATCGGCCAAGGCTGATAACAAACCCGATTCCGATTTTTCTAAAGACGACTGCTTTAATGAATTCCATTTAATGTTTAGATGTTGGCTCATGAAATTTCCTTGAAGTATGTGCTCTTTTGTTTTTACTTTTTCCTGTAGTCTAACCTTGGCAATTGCACGATTTATATAGGCAAAGTGCATGTTGCTGTTTATATCTATGCTTTGATCAAATTCTAGAATAGCCTGTTCAAAATTTCCTTTCATCAATTGGATACTTCCTTTTAGATCATAATAATCTTCAATGTGAAGACCCTTTACAAGAGGGGCTGTTTTTAGGGCTAAATTTATTTCTTCCAATGCTTCATTATATTGGCCTAGACTCGCAAGACATTTTGAAATATTGAAATGGGTTGAGGCAATTGACCCGTAGAAGAATTCATTGACAACATCATCCGGGGCATTATTAAATCTCGGATTCTCTTTAACTTCTTCGAGAAGGCTTTCTTTGAATTGTAATGACAGTTTAAAGCAATCAATGGCTTTTTCGAATTGGTACAATTTCAAGTGGGCATTTCCTTTAAAATTAAGCATCATAGCGTGATTAGGAAATCTGAGAAGTCCTGAAGTATAGATATTAAGCGCTTTTTGAAACTCATCTAAATTATAGAATCCTATCCCCCTTTGATAATAAAAGCTTGGATAAGACGAGTCGCAGATTTCTTGAATATGGGTATTTATATTATCAATAGTTTGTTGATCCAAGAAAATGCCGTTATCGAGTAAAGTATTAACAGTGAAATAATCGTTGCATGAAGCGTCGAGATTTTCCATTTGATAGAACGAATTGGCTCTGTTTAAATATAGTAAATAAACATTTTTATTCAAGAAAATGGCTTTGTTGTAGTCGTTTATTGCTTTGCGATGGTCGTTCATCGCGCTAAAAATAGAACCCCTAACATTGTATAAAACGAATTGATTGCTATCGATTGCCAAAGCTTGGTTAATGTCCTTCAAGGCTTCTTCAAACCTTTTTTGTTCATAGTAGAACATCGCTCGCTTCAACAGAGGGTTGAATTGATTTTGGCCTAATTCAATGGCTTTTGAAAAATCGGCTAAAGCCAAAGAAGGGTAACCGCTACGTCCATTATATTCAGCTCGGTAAATATAATAATCCGGGTTTTGTGGATTGCTTTTAATGGCTTGGTCATGGTCTCTTAGTGCTCCAAACTTATCACCAAGTTTTTCTTTTGTCAGTGCTCGGGTGGCGTATAATAACGCATCATTAGGGTCGACATTTATGGCTTTTTGATAAAATTCGAGGGCTTTTTCGTTGTTTCCTCTTAATGCATGTACCCGGCCAATATTCATATAGCATCGAGCGCATTTAGGATTTATTGACAGCGCCTCGAAATAGTATTTTTCTCCAAGATCGAGATTGTTTTTGGCAATGTGCACAAAACCGATACTTCTAAGTATGTCTTCGCTTTTGGGGTGTTTTTCGAGTTCTTTATTAAAAAAAACAATTAATTCATCATAATTCCCAGTTGTCATTAAAGAATCGTAGTATTCTTGATAGCTTTCTTTATTCTGACCAAATGATAATATTGAAAATAAAAGCAATGTTTTTATCACAGTTGATTTCATAAGGGTGTAATTTATAATTAATTACTCTTAATTTTTAGCCTTTTTAGATTGGTTTGGTTAAAATTTAGCCGCTTTCAAAATATGTTGTAAATGTAGGGTTTGATATTTATTTATTGAACTTAGCTGTGAGTAATGCTTTGTGGCAATGGGTAAGTTGAAAGGGGTGGTTTTTTAATGGGTTCGCTTTTGGGGTTGTGAAAGCGGGAGTTGGTTTAGGCCTACAAATCGGGCTGATTTCAATGTTTTTTATTTCGGTAGCAACTTCTGAGATAGGGCAAGAAAGCCAAAAGTTAAGAAACGAAAGCCGATAACCGCAGGATTTATCTGCATTCGTTAGACCTAAAAAATATTCAGTAATAGGCTTCTTTTTTTACCAGCGAGGGCAATGGGCTTACTGAGTAGCACAGGGCTTTGATTTTTGGTGAGCTTACACCAAGAACGCGGTTGATTGTTTTGGCAGCTTGTGAACAATGTTTGCCACCCATGTAGCCCCTCTGATTACCAAGGAGGGGAGAGCGCAGGGGTGGTTGCTTTCCGGAATATGTACCAAATAAGCAGCTCTAAAGTAGGGGAGTAAAGGTTATTCGCATTTTCAAGGGCTTATTCCATAGTTAGTACTGCATTTAACCGCTGAACTTATCCCTTCGGGTAATGGATGAGTGCTGAAACCACCTCCCCCTTCGGGTACTCCTCCTTGAAAAGGAGGATAGTTATTTGTAGTACAGTTAAAAAATACAAATTAATTATGGATAAACAGGTAATTAGAGCTCCTTTATAGAAGACTGTCCGATCAAAAAATAGCCGTTAAGTTTACACCATTCGAGTTGTGCAACAGGCACGGCTGTTACAAGCCGTTAAACTGAAGAGTAGTTAGTTCCGGGTCCTGTTCCATGTTTTGCGATTAAATTCATATTTACAAGTACCCCCAAAAGTCTTTTAATGGTAGGATTCGGAATGTTTAATTTCTTAGAAATCTCGCTTGATTTACATCCTGGATTGTTCTGAATATAAATAATGATTGCCTTTTCCTTAGGTGATAATTGATTCTGATTTCCTTGAGAGTCTAACTTCTTCAACAAATTAGATTGAACATTTAAAATGGCATCAAAAAAGAAATTAACCCATTCGCTTATATTTTCATTGGGTCTTTGTGATTGGCAATTTCGCAGTACACGATAATATTCCAGCTTCCTTTTTTCTATTTCATGCTCCAAACTTATGTATTGAATCCAACTATAACCATGTTTAAGCAATAATAATGATGAAATTAGTCTGCTCAATCTGCCGTTTCCATCTTGAAAAGGATGAATACTCAAGAACTCATATGTAAATAGTGCGCATTTAACCAATGGATGAGTTTCTCCATCGGAATTATACCATAAAATCAGGTTTCTCATTGCGGCCTCTGTCTGAAATCCTGCCGGTGTGGTTTCAAAGATTATTTGTTTTGATCCATCTGGATTACTTGCTTCAACGGCATTGCTGTGTTTTTTATATTCGCCTTTATGCCATTCATCTTTCTTACTAAATCTCATAAGTATTTTATGCAGATTTATTAAACTGTTTTCGGTTATACTTATTTCAGCATAAGACTCGGATATTGTATCAAAGGTTTCAAAGTAGCCTACAACTTCCTGCGAATCTCTATCTTCCAATTTTGAGATGTCAATATTCTGCAATAGGGAGTCAACTTCTTGATCTGTTAATATTGATCCTTCAATTCGTGTTGAAGCACCAACGCTGAGAACTGTGGCAATTGACTTAAGTTGTTTCAGACTTTGGCCTTCTCTTTTTTCAATTGAACTCCAAGATGCATCGAATCGATCGATTTGACTTATCATGCCTATTAAATTCCAGTCGATATCAAGAGTTAAATTGTATACAGATTTGCTCATTGAGTAAAAGTAACAAGAAGAATGATACGATATGATACGTAATGATACGTTTGTGAAACGATAATGGCTTGCAGCGCTTTCGGGGATGGGTAGGCAAGTGCATTTGGACGCAAGCCTTTAACAGAACCGTTTAACATGCGTAAGATAGTAGCTGCCGCTGGCATTTATTTTTAGCAAAGCGTACAATCTTTTGACAAAACATAGCCACCATGATGGGTCCAGCTTCCCAAGAGCGGGGTTGATTGTTTTGGCAGTTTGTGAACAATGTTTGCCACCCAAGTAGTTCCTCTGATTACCAAGGAGGGGAGTGCGCAGGGGGTGGTTGCTTTCCGGAATATGTACCATATAAGCAGCTCTAAAGTAGGGGAGTAAAGGTTATTCGCATTTTCAAGGACTTATTCCATAGATTGAACTGCGTTTAACCGCTGAACTTTCCCCTTCGGATGCTCCTACTTGAAAAGGAGGGCAGCTTATTATGAAATACGATTTAGTATTGGTGGTAACGGTTTGGCGCTTGGCGCAGTGGCGGATTTCGGAGCACTAAACTGTCACTACACCACAAAAGATGATGCGAGGTAGAATGTTCAATTAACCACTTCGCCCGCCATTGAGCCAAACGCCTGTGCCTGTTGCACAACTTTTACATGAATTCGAAGATTAAACCAAAAGTTTAAAATTTGGCTTTAATTGAGGCTTTTTAAGAGCTTTTGTTTTTTTGTGTGGATTTCTTTGTTGTTTTTTTTGACCCCCTCAAAATGCAGTTAATAGGC
>CAMCXO010000013.1 GCA_945883565.1 Chryseobacterium gleum | reverse complement strand
ATGATGAAATGATATTTAATGATGCAGGAAAAATGGTGGAAACCGAATGGATGCATTTGAAATCCCGTTTTCCGAATATCGAATTACATGAGTACGTTATCACGCCCAACCATTTCCACAGCATTTTGGAAATCGTAGGGGCGACCCTTGTGGTCGCCCAAAACAATACGGTCGCCCAAAACAATACGGTCGCCCAAAATAATTTTGTTGTCAGGATAGAACATGCCATTTTGGTTCGGTTGATAATGATGAAATGATATTAAATGATGCAGGAAAAATGGTGGAAACCGAACGGATGCATTTGAAATCCCGTTTTCCGAATATCGAATTACATGAATACGTTATCATGCCCAACCATTTCCATGGCATTTTGGAAATCGTAGGGGCGACCCTTGTGGTCGCCCAAAAACAATACGGTCGCCCAAAACAATACGGTCGCCCAAAATAATTTTGTTGTCAGGATTGAACATGCCATTTTGGTTCGGTTGATAATGATGAAATGATATTAAATGATGCAGGAAAAATGGTGGAAACCGAACGGATGCCTTTGAAAACCCGTTTTCCGAATTACATGAATACGTTATCACGCCCAACCATTTCCACGGCATTTTGGAAATCGTAGGGGCGACCCTTGTGGTCGCCCAAAAACAACACGGTTGCCAAAAACAATACGGTTGCCCAAAACAATACGGTTGCCCAAAACAATACGGTTGCCCAAAACAATACGGTCGCCCAAAAACAATACGGTCGCCCAAAAACAATACGGTTGCCCAAAACAACACGGTCGCCCAAAACAATACGGTCGCCCAAAAACAACACGGTCGCCCAAGATAATGATTCCGAAAATGAAAATGATTTAGATAAAGGGCGGCCACAAGGGCACGCCCCTACGGTTAAAACCATTGGTGATATGATGGATGCATTCAAATCCATTACAACCGTTGAATATATCCGTGGGGTAAAAACATGGGGATGGCAAACATTTGATGGTAAATTGTGGCAACGCAATTATTACGAACACATCATTCGCAACGAACAATCCTATCAAAAAGCCCGTCCCGCGAAGGGTGTGAAAGGGTTTTTGTGTTTACAGTTTTTATGCCCCATGCAGGGGCGCCCTGCTTGAGCATTAGGAGCTATGCTAGTAGCGAAATAGCTGGGTGAGGTGGTTTTCGAGCGCCTGTGGCTCTATGTTTAATTGCAGTTGTCCGTTTATGGCGGTGCTTATTTGGCCGGTTTGCTCGCTAACGGCTATGGCCAAGGCGTCTGTGCGCTCGCTTATTCCGAGGGCTGCGCGGTGCCTCATGCCCAAATGGGTGGGTAGGTTATGGGTTTCGCTAACGGGCAGTACGCAACGGGCGGCGTTTAAGCGCTGTCCGGTAACCATAAGGGCGCCATCGTGCAATGGGCTGTTTTTGTTAAATATGCTTTCAATAAGGTGGGGACTGCAAAGGGCATCGAGGGCATCGCCGGTTTGCTGGTAACTGCCTAACTGGGTTTTTCGCTGTAAAACAATTAGGGCTCCGGTTTTGGTTTGGCCTAATTGAATGCAGGCCTGGGTTATGGCTTTGAAATCGGGCTGTGGTTGGTCGTTTTTAAGGCTTTTTCCGAAAAGCTTTAAAAAGAAATGGTTGTTCGTAATGCTGGTGGTGCCTACATAAAGCAAAAAACGTCGAACTTCTTGCTGAAACACCACAATGAGGGCCAAAACCCCTACGCCAATAAACTGTCCGAGAAGTTCGCTTAACAGCTGTAGGCGGAAGAGTTCGGTTAGTTTCCAAATAAGGTAAAAGGCCGCTACCCCTATGAGGATGTTAATGGCCACGGTGCCGCGTAACAAACGGTAAATTTGGTAAAGCAATAGACCGGCCAGCAGTATATCAATAAGGTCGAGCCAGTGAAAATCAAATAAATTCATCGGGGGCGGCTTGAAATTGAAGGAAAAGTTTAATGGCTTGTTGGGCGGCTTCTACATCGTGTGCCCTTAAAAAATGGGCGCCTTGCTGTAGGGCCAACATGTGCAGGGCGGTGGTGCCATTTAGAGCATCCTGGGCTTGAATGCCAAGGGGTTCGCACACCATGCGCTTCCGGCTTAATCCAACTAAAACAGGCAGCTCGAAAATTTGGTAGTGCGAGAGTGATTTTAAAATTTGGTAATTGTGATCGGTGGTTTTTCCGAAACCAAATCCCGGATCTAGAATAATATCGTTTTGACCAAGTTCTCGAAGGGTCTCTATTTTTTGAGCGAAGTACCGGAATTGTTCACTTACCACGTTTTTATAGGCCGGGGCTTGCTGCATATTGGCCGGAATGCCTTGCATATGCATTAAAACATATGGCACCCGGGCGCTGGCTACAGTTTTAAACATAGCGGGGTCTAATTGCCCGCCCGAAATGTCGTTTATAATATGGGCACCTAAATCGATGGCTTTTTGGGCAATGCTGCTTCTCCAGGTGTCAATAGACACAATGGCGTTGGGGAAATTTTGTTTAAGGGGTTTAAGAACGGCTTCAAGACGTTGCCACTCTTCGGTTTCGCTTATAAACTGAGCGCCTGGTTTAGAGCTTGCGGCACCAAGGTCGAGTATGTGAGCCCCTTGGCTAAGCATGCTTTCAGCTTGGTGCAGGGCTTGATGGGGAAGTAAATATTTGCCACCATCGAAAAAGCTGTTGGGGGTGATGTTTAAAATACCCATAATTTTGGGTGCATCAATGGACCAAAGTTTTCCGTTTAGGTTAAGGCTGTAGGGCCATAAATAGGTTGGATGGCTTAACATAGCGTTATAATAGAATGAAGGATACCATAGGGCAATATCGGGCTGTGATTGGGCACTGTAGGCGGCTTTTCGAAAAAAAGGCAAAAGATTATGGCACGGCCTGGCGCATTATGCGGTTGCCTTCGTTAACCGACCAAATTTACATAAAGGCCCAAAGGCTTAGAAGTTTGGAAGATAAGGGGGTGCAAATGGTAGCAGACAGTTACGAGGGCGAATATGTGGGCATTGTAAACTATGCTTTAATGGCCTTGATTCAATTGGAATTGGGTGTGGCGGCCGAGCCCGATTTGGGGGTGCAGCAATCTTTGGAGGCTTTTGATAAAATGGCTGAGCTTTGTTTTAATTTAATGGAGGCCAAAAACCACGATTATGGCGAAGCTTGGCGCGATATGAGGGTGGAATCGCTTACCGATTTAATTTTACAGAAATTATTGAGGGTAAAGCAAATTGAAAACAATGGTGGCGTTACTTTGGTTTCAGAAGGCGTAGCGGCCAACTATTCGGACATGGTGAACTATGCCGTCTTTGCACTTATAAAATTAAACTGGAAGGGATGAAGATTTTAATTCAAGTGGTGCGTGTACTGGTAGGCGCCTTGTTTATTTTTTCGGGCTTGGTGAAGTTAAACGACCCAATGGGCATGTCGTTTAAACTGCACGATTATTTTGCACCCGATGTGTTGAATTTGGGCTTTTTGGATGCCTATACGTTGTGGCTGGCCTTGTTTGTTATTTTAGCCGAAATACTGTTGGGTACGGCCTTAATTATTGGCCATCGCATTGGGTTTACCTTAAATGCGCTTTTGGCTTTAATTGTATTTTTTACTTTCCTCACGTTTTATTCGGCTTACTTTAACAAGGTAACCGATTGTGGCTGCTTTGGTGATGCCATACCGCTTACGCCCTGGCAGTCGTTTACCAAAGACATTGTGTTGTTGGTGTTGATTTTAATTTTGTTCGCAGGTAAAAAACACTTAAAGCCTTGGCTATCCCCCGTTTTACAAAATGTTAAAATGGTATCGGTAACCTTGTTGTCACTGGCCATAGCCTGGCAGGTTTTGAACCATTTGCCATACATTGATTTTAGGCCCTATGCGGTAGGCAAGAATTTGGCCGAGGGCATAAAGTCGGCAGAGGAACTGGGTTTAGAACCCACGGTTTATGGTACACTATACACCCTTGAGAATTCTAAAACCGGCGAGCGTCAAGAAGTAGATGGCACTTTGTACGTAGAGGAAAAATGGTGGGAGAAGACCGATTGGAAGATCGTAGAGTCGCTAACCAAGAGCTATGTGGTGAAGAAGGGTTACGAGCCGCCCATTCACGATTTTGTGGTAATGCTGAATGATGAAGACATTACGTCAAGTATTTTAGAAGCCGAGCATGTGCTGCTGGTTTGTATTCGCAAGCCAAAAAGGGCCGATAAGGTGGGTCTAGAAAAGCTGAATGCTTTAGCAGCCGAAGCTTTGAAGCAAGGGGTTACCACCATTGGGCTTAGTGCCGGTTTAAAAGAAGAGGTAGCGGCTTGGGGTTTGAATTTTGAGGTGGCGGCTTTAGACGAAACTGCATTAAAAACGATAATGCGTTCAGATCCGGGTTTAATGATGTTAAAGAAAGGGGTTGTGGTAGGTAAGTGGCACTTTAACGATACCCCGGCCTGGACCGAGGTGGCCGAATTGCTTTGATTAAAAGTTGGTTAAGCAAACTGGGTCAAGCCTTTGCGGTGGCCTTGGGCGTGGTTAGCATTTGCTTCTTTTTGTTTTATGCCTTGCCCGGCGATCCGGCGCGTATGATGATGGACCAAAGAGAAAACAGCGAGCAATTGGCTCGAATAAAAGCAAAATACGGTTTTGATTTGCCCCTAGGCCAACAGTTTGTGTTTTACCTAAACGATTTATCGCCTTTGTCGTACCATCCTAATCATGGTTTTGCCTCGTACGATTCTAACAAGTACGGCGGCCTAATATGGTTGGAGGGGTCTGAGGGCAAATGGGTTTTGAAATGGCCGTATTTAAGGGAGTCTTTTCAACAGGGTAACCGCAAAGTAAGCGATATTTTAATTTCGGTATTCCCTAACACTTTGTTGTTGGCGGTGGCGGCCATGGCCATTGCATTAAGTTTGGGCATTGTTTTGGGCATGTTGGCGGCCTTGAAAGCACATACTGCTATAGATAGGGCTTTAATAGTATTTAGCTCTTTGGGTATGTCGCTTCCCAGTTTTTTTTCGGCCATTTTGGTGTCGTGGCTTTTTGGTTATGTGCTTAGGGCTTATACCGGTTTAGAAATGAACGGTAATTTGCGCGAGCTCGACGATTTGGGAGAAGCGGTGCATTACCGTTGGAAGAATTTAATATTGCCGGCTTTTACTCTGGGCATTAGGCCTTTGGGCGTAATAGTACAGCTAACCCGAAGCAGCTTGCTGGAAGTAATGCAACTCGATTACATACGAACGGCCAAGAGCAAGGGGTTGAGCGCCTGGCAGGTAATGCGTTTTCATGCCTTGCCCAATGCTTTAATTCCGGTAAGTACAGCGGCTTCGGGTTGGTTTGCCGGTATGTTGGCCGGCAGTGTATTTGTAGAGTACATTTTTGGTTGGAATGGATTGGGTAAACAGGTGGTAGAGGCTTTACAGTTGCTGGATTTGCCGGTGGTTATGGGGTCGGTTTTGCTTATTGGATTAACTTTTGTTTTAATTAATATGGCAATGGATGTTGTTTACACCTATATCGACCCCAGATTAAGGGTTTAGAGTGAAGGGTTGTAAATAACATTGGTTATTCATGGTATTTTGTTGAAGAATTAGAATAAGGCGTAGAATTTTCATGTTGTTGGAGACGAGTGTGTTAAGAGCCTGGTGAAACATCGGTTCCTCATTGTTATACGAACTTTGTATAAAAGGTTCAACCATTTAAGCTTGGTTTTGTTGAAATAGAAAGGTTCTGTCGTGAAACCACACTTTTGGTTGTTAATGATGCTTTGGATAGGGGTTAAAGCCCAGGTTCCGGGTTCAGGAAACTGTTTGAATTTTCCCTTAGGTAATCCGGGCATGCTTATATCGCCTCCTCTAAGCGATACTTTGGCGTTGCCGCTAACAGCAAGTGCTTGGGTTAGGCCCAATTTGGGTTTGGTAGACAACCAACCTATACTTTCTACCCACAGCACCGGAAATGCTTTTGCTGGTTTGTTGTTTCGGATAAAGCGAGAATCGGGGGTTTTTTATTTAGAGGCTATTTTGGGTAACAACACGAATTCAACCAGCGCAGGATTTAGAGCGTATAGAGCCGTTGTAAGTTTTGGAGTATTAAACGGACGTTGGAACCATGTGGCTGCGGTGGTAAACTCCACGAACGATATGCGATTGTTTTTAAATGGCGAGGAATTGGTGGGCAGCTACAATGGAAGCGCTACGCAAATGCTGGGGTCATTGTTAACCGGAGGGCGAATGGGAGGAAGTCAGGCGCATGGACAGTTAGATGGATTTAATGGCGATTTAGACCATGTGAGCTTGTATAGAAGGGCTCTAAATGTGAATGAGATACGCAGTTTTATGTGCCGGAAAATCCCGCCAAGTGTCCCAAACTTGTTGTTTCATTTTCCTTTAGATTCAGGCTTTGTACCCGGGGCGCCTGTTTATTTCTCAACCGATGGCAGTCGGTTTGTGACTGGAACGGCGAATTTGGTAACCTCAGGAGCTCCAATTGGCGATACCTCGGTTTTTTTGTACACCACAAACTGGATAGGAAGTGGTGGACTAAGTCTGTTTGACGGCGATAGTGCTCAAGCGCTTTTTTTGTCGAACCCCGGTTTTGGCGGTTTCCATATTTACAAGGTAAGAGAAAGCCCTAATTCGTTGAATGGACTTGGACAAGGCTGCATTAACGACAGCTACTATGGGTATTTTAGATCTGCGGGCACTGCAGCGCCTTTGGCAGTTGATTTGAGGTTCACCGGATTGGGGCCTCCTCCCCATTTAGGTTATACCCGAATTGCCAATAACAATTTGTTGTGGACATTTTACGGGGCCTCTTTTCCAATTATAGGCGGCCTTAGCTTAAGTACTTCAAGCGGGAGGGGCGAATTTATATTTAGCAAACCAGCACCATTGTATAACAGTGGACTTCAATCTACCTATACTGTTTGTAATTTCCCCTTACAGTTGGGAGTAGCCCCCAATGCCGATTGGAGCATTCAATGGAGCAATGGAAGTATTGGTGACAGTGTAACCATAAATACGCCTGGAAACTATCAGCTTGTCGCAACGTATCAGCCATGCAACACTCAGAGGTTTTTCAACTTTAACGTTCAGGCAGCATCGGCTAACTTAACAGGTGTAAATGTGCTTGATACCTTGTTTAGATGTGTCAACGACTCTGCAAGATTAAATTTAAGTGCAAGTGGCTTAAACGTTACATGGTCTAACGGGCTGGTGGGTAACCGATTTTCCACCTTTTCTAATGGAACGTATTCAGTTCAGCTAACCGATAGTTGTGGGCAGAGCACTTCCTTTTCATTGGTGGTGGCCGAGAGCAGCCCAACCGCTTTTTCGCCCTTAATTTCAAACAGTCAATGGCTTTGCAATGGCGTTTTAAACTTAAATCCGGTTTTGCCTTCAGGTATTGAAGTTGAGTGGTTTAATGGCAGCAGGTTGAATGCTATAACCATAAACAGTGCGGGCAACTACAGCTATACACTTAGCGACTCTTGCGGCTACGCCTCCACTTTTCTGTTTGAAGTGTTAGACAGCAGTTATATAAACTACAACAGCGGGCTTGCAGATAGTTTATATGTGTGCCGTTTCCCCTTTTGGGTGGTTCCAAACACCTTGGCGAGCGGACGTTTGGTATGGCCGGGAGGTGTGGCATTGGATTCGTTTTTAGTGGCGGCTTCGGGCTCGTATGTACTTAGAATTGAGGATACATGTGGAAGATTTAGAACAGAACAGTTTTGGGTACTACAACAAGGAAGTGCCCCTTTTGAAATAGATTTACAGTCTTTGATAAGTGCAAATTGCACTTATCCATTGCAATTTGATTTGCCCGATCTGCCGGATGTTCAATACGCCTGGAGCGATGGATCTACATCGAATACCTTCACACTATTATCGCCTTCGGTAGTTTGGGTGGTGGCGTTTAATGCATGTGGGGTTTTTGCGCGCGATACAGCCGAGTTTTATGCTGATAGTGTGAAGGTGGTGAAGAGTGCTTTGGAATGGTGTGAAGGCAACCCGCTGTATTTAAAACCAAATTGGCCAGAAAATAGCTTAACCAACTGGAACAACGGCGATAGGGGTCATGGAATTTGGATAGACAGCTCGGGCTTTTATGTGGCTCGAACAATTGAAAACTGTGTATTGAGTGTGCATCAGTTTGAAGTTACAGAAGCAAGTGCTTGTGATCGTGTTTACATTCCAAGCGCGTTTAGTCCAAATGGCGATGGTATAAATGAGGTTTTTAAAGTTGAAGGTGAGGATTTGTTAGAAGCCAGTCTAGAAATATACAACCGATGGGGAGCAAAGGTATATGGCTCCTCAGAAAGTTTGATTTGGGATGGCATCTCGGGAGGCGTAGTTCAGGGTGCAGGGATTTATCAAGGCGTTTTAAGGTACAAGAACCGGAAAGGTCGTTTTCGCGAAAGACGTTTTACCCTCACTTTATGGCAATAAAAAAAGCCGCCATTGTAAAAACGGCGGCTTTTGGTAAAATACACTATTCGGTTTAAAGCGTGGCGTCGAGTTTGGCCGCCAAGGCCGTTTTAGGGGCTACCCCCACTTGTTTGTCTACCACCTGACCATTCTTGAAAAACAATAGGGTAGGAATGTTGCGGATGCCAAACTGACCGGCAATGTCGCCGTATTCGTCTACATTAAGCTTGGCCACAACGGCTTTGCCTTCGTAGTCTTTGCTAAGTTCTTCTACTATGGGGCCTACCATGCGGCAGGGGCCACACCATTCTGCCCAAAAGTCAACCAGAACAGGCTTGTCGCTATTAAGAACCACTGTTTCAAAGTTGTCGTGGGTGATTTCAATTGCCATTATGAGGAGTTTTAGATTAAAAATTAAGGCTTTGCAAAAGTACGTTTAAGTTTGAGCCAAAGTTCTATTTGGCGAGATTAGGTGTGTTAAAAGGTTTTGAATGCCTTGTATACATCCTTTTCAGCTAATACTGCTGCGCACCCTTTGGGTAAAGTTGCGCAAGGCAGTTTTAGAATCGGTTCCTTTGGCCACTTCTTCCAATACCGAAATGGCTCCAATTACATGGGTAAGCTGATCGCCGGGTTCGTCAGGACCGAGGTCAATTTCGACGGTTAGTTCTTCAAGCAAAGCTGTTTCGGCAGCCCGAAGTTGCTCGAGTGTGTATTGCTCTACAAGCATTTTAATGGCTGGAAGTCTCATGCTTATTGAATTTTAGCTATTAATGTGCGCAAATATTCTTCTTTGCTTGAGGCATCACCTTCTATAAGTTGTCCGTTTTGGAAAACAGCCAAAAAAGGAAGGTTGTTAACGCCTGCCATTTTACGGGCAAGTGGATTTTTCTCGGCATCTACGTCTAAGAAAACCAATTGACTGTTGTTTTCTTCATTCGAAACCCGCTTGTATTTGGGGGCGAAAAGCTTGCAGTTGCCACACCAATCGGCATAGTACTTTACCACCACTTTTTCGTTTTCTTGAAGTATAGTTTCGAAGTTGCTGTCGTTAGCATCTAGTACGGCCATAGTGTTTAAATTTTATGACGCAAATTTACCACCACATAGTGCTCGGGTTTGATAGACTAAAACTATGGGGGTATTTGCTTTTATAAAATGCGGATAAGTATAAATTGGGCTGTCGCTTCGCGCTAAATTTGACCAAACAAACCTTCTCTCAATTACAATTTACCACTATGAAGCAATTGTTCATTCTGGCTCTGTGTATACTGCCATCGTTTGCCCTATTGGCTCAAGTGGAAAAAGACGCCAAAGCTTTGCGCGATTCGGCCCAGGCGGCTCTGAGCAAATTGGGCAAGCACCAAGAATCGAAGTGGGATAAAGGGGCCTCGGGCACCTTTTTGTTGAACCAAGTTTCGCTGAGCAATTGGCAAGCTGGGGGGCAAAGTTCGGTAAGCGGCAGCATAGCTTTGAGTTTTTATGCCAATAGATTAAGCTCAAAGTGGCGCTGGTCGAACCGCTTAGATATGGGCTATGGTCAGCAATGGATTGAAGGCAAAACCGTAAAAACCGACGACCGCTTCGATTTATATTCAAGGGCCGATAGAATATTGAGTAAAAACTGGAGCGCATCGTTAAACTTCAATTTTAGAACCCAATACGTGGAAGGTTTTGAGAATCCGGATAACCCGGTGCCCATATCCACCTTTTTAGCTCCGGCATATACGGTTTTAGGGCTAGGATTCACGTATTCGCCAAGCAAGAATTTCAGCTTTTTTGTTTCACCCGTAACCATTAAACATACGTTAGTAAATAACCAGCGCTTGGCCAATTTAGGTGCATTTGGGGTAGAAGCCGCCGAGCGAGATAGCAATGGGGTGGTCATTAAAGAAGGTAAGAGGCAGCGTTATGAAGTGGGTGCCTATGTAAACGCCTACTTTAAAAGAACAGTTATGACGAATATTACCTACGAATCAAAGCTGGACTTGTTTTCCAACTATTTGAACAATCCCCAAAATATAGACATTAACTGGGAAAACGGATTGTCGATGAAGGTAAACAAATACGTAACAGTGGCCATAATTGCCCATCTTATTTATGACGATGATATTATTTTCAATGACTCACAGGGCGTTGGTCCTAGAACCCAGTTTAAGCAAAGTTTGGGGGTTGGATTGTCTTATAAGTTATAAAGTGCTTTGAAGATTGGTAAAAAGAATCCGCTTATGAGCGGATTTTTTTTTGTGCTAATGTATTCATCGTAATATTGCAATGAAATACTTGCTATGGGACTAGTCAAAACAGAGTTGTTTACCGAGAGCCAGAACCGCTTGGCCAATTGGGCAAGGGTATTGGGGCATCCCGCCCGCATTGCCATCCTTCAATTTTTGCTGAAAAGCGAAAGTTGCATAAACGGCGACCTCGTTTCAGAGCTTGGTTTGGCCCAGGCCACTATTAGTCAGCATTTGCGTGAATTAAAAGAGGTTGGGTTAATTAAAGGCAGCATAGAGGGGGTAAAGGTGAATTACTGCATAGACAGGGGGCAATGGGAGGCGATGCGATTGGAAATGGAGGCCTTTTTAAATGTAGAAGGCACAATCGAAAATACAGATGCCGACAGCGGGTGTTGTTAATAATTGGAAATGAAAAACCAGAAAAATGAAAACAGAAGCAGATATTAAAGATATGGTGCGCAGGAAGTACTCGGAAATTGCTTCGCAGTCTACTGCCTTTAACCGGTCGAGCTGTTGCGGGGCCACTGAGTCCTCCACCGAAGTTTACAACATCATGAGCGATAGCTATGAGTCTTTAGATGGCTATTCGGAAGAGGCTGATTTGGGATTGGGTTGTGGTTTGCCCACCGCATTTGCTATGATAAACAAAGGCGATACCGTGGTAGACTTGGGTTCGGGTGCCGGAAACGATTGTTTTGTGGCGCGTCACGAGTGTGGGGCTGAAGGCAAGGTAATTGGCGTAGATTTTAGCGAGGTTATGGTAGAAAAAGCCAGACACAATGCAGATGCTCTTGGATTTAACAATGTAGAATTTAGACTGGGCGATATCGAAAACATGCCGATTGGCGACGGAAGGGCCGATGTGGTGGTATCTAATTGTGTGCTGAATCTGCTTCCCAATAAATCGCGAATTTTCGGCGAAATCTTTAGGGTATTAAAACCCGGCGGTCATTTTAGCATTTCCGATGTGGTGCTTAAAGGCCAACTGCCTCAAGCGCTTGTAGAAGACGCGGAAATGTATGCGGGCTGTGTTTCGGGGGCCATTCAAAAGTCAGAATATTTGGCATATATAGAGAAGGCAGGCTTTATAGATGTTCGAATTCAGAAAGAAAAAGCCATTGTTTTGCCAACCGATTTGTTGAGCAAGTACCAAGATGCCGAAGGAGTTGCCAAAGTGCTAAGTGGTGAAGTGGGCATTTTGAGCCTTACAGTATACGCTCAAAAGCCCACAACAGCCGAAAATACAGTTAAGCCCAGGGTTAAATTGTCTGATATTCAAAAGTGCGCACCCAACAGCGGTTGTTGCTAAAACTTTAAAATCATGAAAAACTTTCTTTATACCGGTCTGATGGTTTTTGGTTTACATCAGCTTACGGCCCAAACTTCCATTCAAACCAAGGCTTCTACAACCGAAAATCAAAAATCTACCACAATGTATCCAAAGATTCAGGAATTTCAAGGCAGCTTGCACCGCGAAATAGCCGCCATTTCGGATGAAAGACGGGCGGTATTGATGGAATTGAGCACCTATATTCAGGAGAAGCTCGATGCCAAGGAGACCTTAGAATTGGTATTTATTTGCACCCACAACAGCAGAAGAAGCCATTTTGGACAAATTTGGGCCATGGCAGCTGCCCATTCGGTAGGATTGGGGCAATTTGTTCGCACCTACAGCGGAGGCACCGAGGTTACGGCTTTTAATGAACGAGCGGTAGCGGCTTTGCAAAGGGCAGGCTTTGTAATCTCAAAAAGTGGAGAAGACAATCCAGATTACACTGTAACAATGGGAGAGAATTTAGAACCCATTCACGGATTTTCTAAAACATATGAGCATGCTTCCATTCCTAAAAAAGGATTTGCTGCGGTAATGACTTGCTCGGAAGCCGATAGAAATTGCCCTTTTGTTCCGGGGGCCGAGTACAGACTTTCGTTGCCATATACCGACCCCAAAGTATCAGACGGAACACCTGAAGAAACAGCCGTTTACGATTTGAGGTCGCGACAAATTGCGGCCGAAATGCTGTATGTTTTTCAAATGCTAAAGCCTTAATCAGCCTATTGTTGAGCTTGATTGAAGTGTATTTTAACGCATTCAGAAACCAAGTAAATGCCCTTAGGGCATTTATTTTTTTACATAGGCAGGGGAAGCGCTTGGCATTGTAAGGCTCAATGTATCTTCGTAACATGCAAATAAAACTGTTTCGCGAGTACGTGCGCATGGCCCTCGAAGCCATTAAAGGCCAAATGCTTAGAGCGGTTTTAACCATTTTAATTATTGCCATAGGCATTACTGCTTTGGTGGGCATTTTAACGTCTACCGATGCCATTGAGCAAACCATTACCGGTAATTTTAGCCAATTAGGCGCCAATACCATCACCATTCAAAACAGGGCCATGCAGGTGTTTATTAATAACCGCGGACAACGCCCTAAAGCCTTTCCCCCCATAAGCAAACGAGAGGCTGAACAGTTTGCATCGCGTTTTGATATGCCTGGCGCAGTGGTGAGTATTTCGTTTATGGCAAACGGCATGGGCGTATTAAAGGCAGGAAATAAGAAAACCAATCCAAACATTAACGTAATGGCTGCCGATGCCAATTATTTAACAACCGGGAGTTATGAGCTTGAGAATGGGCGCAATTTCACGGTTAACGAAATAGAAAACGCCCGTCCGGTAATAATAATAGGAAGCGAGTTAAAAAGTTTGCTCTTTGGGTCGGAAGACCCCATAAACAAATCGGTTAGTTTAAGAGGCAAGCGTTATAGGATAATAGGCGTTTTAAAATCAAAAGGAAATGGAGTGGGGTTTGGGGGCGATAAAATGTGTATTATTCCATATACCGAAGCGAGGTACAGCTTTTCCGCCGCCAACCGAACCCACGCTATTAACATTATGGCAAGATCGGCCTTAGAAGTAGATGCCACTGTAGGACAGGCAACAGCCTTGATGCGCAGTGTGAGGAAATTACCCCCCTTGGAAGAAGACAATTTTAATGTTACCAAAAGCGATAATATATCTAAAGCCCTGATTGATAATTTGAAATATGTGAAATTCGCGGCAACGTTTATTGGAGGTATTACCCTTTTAGGCGCAGCCATCGCCCTAATGAATATTATGTTGGTAAGTGTTACCGAGCGCACCCGTGAAATTGGAACCCTCAAAGCCCTAGGTGCCCCTTCGTACGCCATTCGGCTCCAGTTTTTAAGTGAAGCTGTTATTATTAGCCAATTTGGTGGAATAGCCGGTAGCATTTTAGGAATTGTAATTGGCAATTTGGTGGCCCAACTGGTGGGGGGAAGCTTTTTTATTCCTTACAATTGGTTGCTTTTGGCGGTTGGGGTTTGCTTTTTGGTTGGGGTAGTAAGTGGTTATTATCCAGCCCAAAGAGCAGCAAAGTTGGATCCTATAGAAGCATTGCGCTACGAATAATGCGGGTTTACCATTCTATTGAAGAATTTGAAAGACTGCCCGTAGCGGTGGCTACAACCGGCACGTTCGACGGTGTGCATAAAGGGCATCAACTTATTATTGGGCGCTTGTGCGAAGTGGCTAAGCGGGTTGGCGGTGAGAGCGTTTTACTGACTTTTTCGCCTCATCCCCGTCAAATACTCCAGCCCGAAAGGCCGTTGAAGTTACTCAATTCATTAGATGAAAAAACCGAACGTTTGGCCCAAATGGGTCTCGATCATTTAATTGTTCATCCTTTTAATTTGGCATTTTCCAGAACCACTTCCTTAGAGTTCGTTCGAAATATTTTGGTTCAAAAAATTGGGGTAAAGCGACTGGTTATCGGTTACGATCACCATTTTGGCCGTAACCGCGAAGGCAGTTTTGCACATCTTAAAGAATTTGGGCCATTATACGGTTTTGAAGTAGAAGAAATTCCGGCACACGATATAGATGAAGTAGCGGTAAGCAGTACCAAAATTCGCAAAGCCTTGGAGTTAGGCGATATTGAGAAAGCCAATGGTTTTTTGGGTTACCCTTATGCTTTGAGCGGAAAAGTGGTTGAAGGCGATGCCATTGGTAGAACCTTAGGGTTTCCAACAGCCAATCTGCAACTAAACGATGAAAACAAGCACATACCGGCTAATGGGGTATACGCGGTTATGGTTAAATTTGATGATAAGTTGTATAAAGGCATGTGCAATCTGGGCGAGCGCCCCACTGTTTCAGGAAATACGTTTCGAATTGAGGTGCATTTATTCGACTTCAATGGCTCGTTGTACAACAAAACATTGAAGCTTTCCTTTTACCAAAGATTACGAGACGAACAACGATTCAACAGTTTAGATGGGTTAATCAAACAACTACAAATGGATGCAGAAAAGGCCCAATCTGTTTTAAGCGGTTTTGATAGGTTATAAAGAGAGAATATAATGTGAATAACTCACACCAACACTCTAAGAAAGTGGCTAGAATTGCTTAAATTTTGCATCCTATACCAATTTAAAAAATGTCCATTCCACAATACGACGAAAACAGCATTCGGTCTTTAGACTGGAAAGAGCATATCCGCCTGAGGCCAGGTATGTACATAGGGAAACTGGGCGATGGCAGTGCACCGGATGATGGTATTTACATTTTGCTGAAAGAAGTTCTCGACAATTCTATTGATGAGTTCGTTATGGGATCGGGCAAAACCATAGAGGTTACTATTAAAGAAGGCCGGGTGAGTGTTCGCGACTATGGCCGTGGTATTCCATTGGGAAAAGTAATTGACTGTGTATCGCGCATTAATACTGGCGCCAAGTACGACAGCAAAGCCTTTAAGAAAGCCGTTGGTTTGAATGGTGTGGGAACCAAGGCGGTAAATGCATTAAGCCGTTGGTTTAGGGTGCAATCCTTCAGAGAAGGTCAAACCAAGGCAGCAGAATTTGAAGGCGGCGATTTGGTGCTCGATCTCCAAATTGAAACTTCCGACAAGCGGCAGGGAACTTGGGTGACTTTTGAACCAGATCCGGGTATTTTCAAAAATTACCGTTTTGTTGATGAGTACATAGAGCGGATGTTTAAGAACTATGTTTACTTAAATCCGGGCTTAACTCTTATCTATAACGGTTTAAAATTCTATTCTGAGAATGGATTGCGCGATTTGCTGCAAGACAATATAGATGGCGAAATCATGCACGAAATAGTGCATTTAAAAGGCGAAGACATTGAAATTGCTTTGACCCACAGCGATAAATCGCAAAGTGAGCAGTACTACAGCTTTGTTAATGGACAGCATACCACTCAGGGCGGAACCCATCAAAGCGCATTTAGAGAGGCTTTGGTGAAAACATTGCGGGAGTTTTATAATAAAAACTTTGAGGCCGGCGACATTCGGCAAAGTGTAATTGCCGCGGTGAGTATAAAGGTAATGGAACCTGTTTTTGAATCTCAAACCAAAACCAAACTGGGCAGCAACGATATGGGGCCGGAAGGACCTTCGGTAAGGAGTTTTATTATGGATTTCGTAAAAACCCATCTCGACAACTATTTGCACCGACATCCGGAGGTGGCAGAGGCCATTCAACGCAAAATTTTACGGGCAGAGCGCGAAAGAAAAGATTTGGCCGGTATTCAAAAACTAGCGCGTGAAAGGGCCAAAAAGGCCAGTTTACACAATAAAAAATTACGCGATTGTCGTATTCACTACAACGATCAAAAAAACGAAAGGCGATTAGAAACCACTCTTTTCATTACCGAAGGTGATTCGGCATCAGGCTCTATCACCAAATCGAGAGATGTAAATACCCAGGCCGTTTTTAGTTTGAAGGGAAAACCTTTGAATTGTTATGGTTTAAGTAAGAAAGTAGTGTACGAAAACGAGGAATTTAATTTACTTCAATCTGCTCTAAACATTGAAGATGGGTTGGAAGATTTGCGCTACAACAATGTGGTGGTGGCCACCGATGCCGATGTGGATGGTATGCACATTCGACTTTTACTCATTTCGTTCTTCTTGCAATTTTTCCCCGAATTGGTGCGCGAAGGGCATCTGTACATCTTGCAGACCCCTCTTTTTAGGGTGAGAAATAAAAAACAAACTATTTATTGTTATTCGGAAGAAGAAAAACGCAATGCGCTTACTGAATTAAGCGGTAAGCCCGAGATTACACGTTTCAAGGGATTGGGTGAAATTTCTCCCGATGAATTTCGCAATTTTATAGGTGAAAATATAAGACTAGAACCCGTACTTTTGGCGAAAGACCAAACCATTGCCAGTTTGTTAGAGTTTTATATGGGAAAGAACACCCCGAACCGGCAGTCGTTTATTATAGAAAACCTGAGAGTTGAGAAAAACTTTATAGAGGAATTAGATGAGATTACACAATAAACAGAGATATACTTTTTTCAAATTGTATTATTTACTGCTTGTACTGGTGGTTTTATTTGATGTGGTGAGAACCGGACTTGAAGGTTCGTTATCCGGATTACCGCCCATAAGTCCGATAATGATTGCGGTCGGTTTGTTTTTTATTTACAGAGGTTTGCCTGTGTTTGAATTTGACAGCGATGGTGAAGTATTAATTTTTACAGCCAAAGAGCCTTTTCTTCAGCCTTTTTCTAAGTTGTTTTTTAAACATACCGAGTTCCCAAAGCGAAAATTGAAATCGTTTAAAATAAGCAGTTGGCCTTTTAGGCGCAGTTTGATACTTTCTGTTGACAGCAAAGAAGGCAATGCCAAGCGCATTAAAGTGCCTATTTCGTATTTAAGAAAATCGGAAGTGCGCGACTTAGAAAGAAGTTTGCGTGGTACCTTGCGCAAAAACAAGGGTATTTCCGATGGAGGAGACGATGCACTCTGAAGATGAGCTGAGCGCAGACCACGGTAACCACGCTAAAACCGAAGAAGGCCATTCGAAGGTTTTAAAGGTTTCGGGCATGTACCAGGATTATTTCCTCGATTATGCCTCTTATGTTATTCTGGAACGAGCGGTTCCTGCTTTAAATGATGGCTTAAAGCCGGTGCAGAGGCGGCTGCTTCACGCCCTGGATGAATTACACGATGGGCGCTACCATAAAGTGGCCAATTTAATTGGCCATACCATGAAGTACCACCCTCATGGTGATGCTTCTATTGGCGATGCTTTGGTTCAATTGGGGCAAAAAGATTTGCTCATTGATTGCCAAGGCAACTGGGGTAACATACTAACGGGCGACTCTGCCGCAGCACCCCGATATATAGAAGCCCGATTAACCCCTTTTGCATTAGAGGTTCTATACCACCCTAAGCTTACCCAATGGCAATCGTCATACGATGGCCGCGGAAAAGAACCTTTGCATTTTCCGGCCCGTTTCCCGCTCTTATTGGCTCAAGGGGTAGAAGGCATAGCCGTGGGGCTTTCCACCAAAATTTTGCCACATAATTTTAACGAGTTAATCGAGGCCTCGGTGGCCATTCTAAAAGGAGAGTCCTTTGTTTTGTTCCCCGACTTTCCAACAGGCGGCTTAGCCGATATAAGCCATTATCAAGATGGAGTGAGAGGAGGGAAGGTGCGTGTAAGAGCCAAGATTAACGATGTGGGCAATCGAATGCTCACCATAACCGAAATACCTTTCGGTACCCATACCGGAAGTTTGATAGACAGTATTTTAAAAGCCAACGAAAAAGGCAAAATCAAGGTAAAGAAAATTGAAGACAATACTGCCGACCAAGTTGAAATTCTGATTCATCTGCCACCGGGAGTATCTCCCGATCAAACCATAGACGCGCTATACGCTTTCACCGATTGTGAAATGTCTATTTCTCCAATGGCCTGTGTTATACATAACGACAGGCCCGAGTTTTTAGGCGTTAGCGAGATTTTAAAGCGCAACACCGACCATACCCTCGATCTTATTCGGCGTGAGTTGGAAATAAAACTGGGGGAACTTCAAGAACAATGGCATTTCGCTTCTTTAGAGCGTATTTTTATAGAAAATCGTATTTATCGCGATATTGAAGAAGCTGAAAATTGGGAACAGGTTATACAGTTTATTCGAAAAGGCCTCGAACCGCACATTGGAAAGCTTATGCGCTTGGTAACCGATGACGATATAGTTCGACTTACTGAAATTCGGATTAAGCGCATTACCAAATTCGATTCGGATAAAGCAAACGATTTGATTTTGGAAATCGAAAAGAAAATACAAGAGGTTCAGCATCAGCTTTCAAACTTGATTGAATACGCCATTAACTGGTTTTTAGGTCTTAAAAAACGATATGGCCATAAATACCCACGGAAAACCGAATTAAGGCTTTTCGATGCCATAGAAGCCACCCAAGTGGCCATGGCCAATGTTAAATTCTATGTTAATCGCGAAGAAGGTTTTGTCGGGAGCAGCTTAAAAAAGGATGAATTTTTATTTGATTGCTCAGATTTAGACGATGTAGTTGTATTTCGGGAAGATGGTAGGATGATGGTTACCAAAGTGGATCAGAAAACTTTTGTTGGCAAAGGCATTCGCTATGTTGGCGTATTTAAAAAGAACGATGAACGAACGGTGTATAATTTGATTTATTTAGACGGTGGCAGCGGTAAGTGCTTTATGAAAAGGTTTACCGTACAAGGCATAACCCGAGATAAAGAATACGATCTTACACAAGGAAATCCAAAGTCGAAGCTGATGTATTTTTCGGCCAATCCAAATGGAGAAGCTGAGGTGGTGAGTGTGCATTTGCGGGCTTTACAAAACTTGAAAAAACTAAAGTTCGATATCGATTTTTCGCAACTGGGTATTAAAAGCCGCAACTCTAAAGGCAATTTGGTGAGCAAATACCCAGTTAAACGGGTGGAGCTTAAACAAGAGGGTATTTCTACACTCGCTCCAAGAAAGATTTGGCACGACCAATCGGTTAACCGCTTAAATGCCGATGGAAGAGGCCGTCTTTTAGGGGCGTTTTCGGGCGACGACCGAATTGTGGAAATCACTAAAAATGGCAAATACCGCTTGCTGGCCGTTGATCTAATGGCGCATTTGGAAGACCATGGCGTTTACCTGGAAAAATGGAGGCCTGAGAGGGTTTTGTGCGCTATTTACTTCGATGGAGAACGCCAGAAAGTGTACGTAAAACGATTTCTCGCCGAAGAAATTCAGAAACCTGAATACATTGGCAGCGAGCATCCTCAAACAGAAATTTTACACCTTTTGGATGCAAACCACCCTAAAATTGAATTGATTTTTGAAGAAGAAAGTGGAAAATCGAGAGATAACCTTCTAATTGATTTGGAAACATTTATTGCGGTTAAGGGTTTTAAAGCTTTAGGCAAACAGATTAGCCCAAATAACCTAAAAACCATAAATGTTTTGCCTCCGGATGAAGAAGAAGATATCGAGGAAGTTGTTGACCTCAAAGAGGCAGTTAACGAAACCATAGATACTATAACACCGCCCCCTGGTACCCGAATAGAAGAAAGCGGACAATTTAGTTTAGAACTTTAACCAAGCCTTTAACCCCCGAGACCGTTAAGAACAAATGAAAACAAGCATACATATTTTCCTTGTGGCCTCCATTTTATGGAGTTTTGGCCTTTATGCACAAGACAGTCTTAATGTAAATAAATTGGGGCGTTTCGACTATTCAGTGGATTTAAGCGATATATGGGGTTATGCAGGCAATGAAGGGAAAGAATACGCTTTGGTGGGCTTAAGAAATGGGGTTTCGATTGTAAACATAACCCAAGCGCCGGTTTTAAACGAAATTATTCGCATTCCGGGAGTCCCAAGCATTTGGAGAGATTTAAAGACATGGGGGCACCATGCATATGTAACCCATGATATTACCCGCAATCCGGCAACTATGCCTGCTCAGGGTTTGCTGGTTATTAACATGGATAGCATCGATGAGGGCCGAATTCCCACTTATCAATATTTGAAGCTTCCTATTCCAATAAATGGCGGTTTCGACACCTTGAAAACAGCCCATAACTTATACATCGATGAAAATGGAATTTGTTACATTTTTGGAGCAAATGTGGGCAACGGAGGGGCCTTAATGTTCGATTTAAATTCGAATCCATGGAACCCAACGTTTATTGGATTGTGGGATGAAGATTATCTTCATGATGGGGTAGTACGAGGCGATACCCTTTGGGGAAGTGCTGTTTTTGCCGGCAATTTTGTGGTAGTGGATGTGAGCAATAAAGCGTTCCCTATTACACAATCTGCCCGTTTAACCCCGGCTCAGTTTACGCACAACGCATGGTTTTCGGGTAATAACAAGTACTTGTTTACAACCGACGAGGTGGCAGCAGCACCGGTTACGGCCTACGACGTAAGCAATATCAATAACATTAGAGAAATCGATCAAATTCGCTCAAGCTTAAATCCACAAGCTATTCCTCACAATGCACACTGGCACAACAACTTTTTGGTGAACAGTTATTATACCAGCGGCGTTCAAATTGTGGATGTTCGAGAACCGGATATGATGGTTGAAGTTGGGTACTACGATACATCGCCTAATTTCTCTGACGATACTTTCAATGGCTGTTGGGGTGCTTATCCTTGGTTGCCATCGGGACGCATTTTGGCCAGCGATATGCAGGAAGGCCTTTATGTGCTGAGTTCAACTTATCCAAGGGCTTCCCATTTGAGGCTTCATGTTCGACATGCCATAACCAAAGTGCCTATTCCGGCCGCTTTATTTTCTTCTAATGGTCAATCGCAGGGAACTTCCAACATAAATGGCAATTTTAAACAGGGACTACTTTTAAATGGTCTTTATAATATAACCGTTTCTGCTTCTGGATTTAACACAGAGAACTTAAGCATGCCTTTGATGGCTGGTCAAACATTGGTTGACACTTTAGACATGCTTCCAATGGGTATTGGTTTAAGCGATTTGGAATTAACTGATTGGCGCATTTATCCTAACCCGGTACGGAGCGTTTTACATTTTGAATTAGGTAATGGGCTAGCGGCTGAACTCCAGCTTATGGATATGTCTGGAAGAATTCTGGCCACTTACATCAAGGAAGTGGGTACAAAGGATTTTAACTGGAATCTAGAAAAAATGGCATCAGGCCAATATTTACTGAGATTCAAGCAGGCGAATAAGATGCCGCAAGTGAAAATTTTACAAATAAGTCGATGATTTAATTCGCTTAGCCTCTGCCTTCGATTAACTTCGTAGCCATTCAAGATTTAAAGGTTCGGGCATGGAAAGTGTAATTTTTTGGGCAGAATGGTTGATTTACGTATTCTTCGCACTTCAGGTGGGCTATTTATTCTTTTTTGCTTGTTTGAGTCTGTTTCCTTACAAACCAAAGCTTAAAGAAGGTAAATCGTATTCGTTTGGCGTTTTAATTCCGGGGTATAAAGAAGACCGAATCATTATAGAAACAGCAGAGGCGGCCTTAAATCACGACTACGATAAGTCGTTGTTTAGGGTAGTGGTTCTCGCCGATCAGTTTCAGCCCAACACCATTCATCGTTTGCGTGAATTGGGAGCAGAGGTATTAGAAGTGAGTTTCGAACACTCAACTAAGGCCAAATCGCTTAATGCCGGTTTAGAGTACTTAAGCAGCTCGCCTCCTGAAGCCATTGTGGTTTTAGATGCCGACAATATTATTACAAAGGGCGTTCTAAAGCAGTTTTCGATGAGTTTAAATGCTGGTTTTAAGGCAATACAGGCCCACAGGACAGCTAAAAACACACACACACCTTTTTCGGTTTTAGACGCGGCAAATGAAGAAATAGGCAACTCTATTTTTAGAAAAGGCCATCGAATAGCCGGATTGCCCTCGGCCTTAATAGGAAGTGGAATGTGTTTCGATTTCGACCTGTTTAAAAGGCTTATGTCGGATATCAAAGATGTTGCAGCCGAAGACAAACTTTTAGAAATTAAATTGAATGCAGAAGGTATAGTAATAGAGTATTTGCCTAACGCCTTGGTGCTTGATGAAAAAGTAGCAAATACCCAAAACTTTAGCAAACAGCGAACGCGATGGGTGGGTAATCAGATTTTTTATTTAAAGCACTTTTTTTGGGATGGCGTAAAGCATTTCTTTAAAACCGGAAAACTAGGATATCTCGACAAACTAATTCAGTTTGCATTGGTGTTTAAGGTACTTTTAATGGGATTGTTAATTCCGTTGGGAATATTAGATTTTATATTCCAGTTTTCGGCTTTAAAATGGGATTATTTAGGCCTTGCAATGGCCTTGTCGATGCTTTTCGCGGTTCCCCGAAATATGTATAACCTCAAACTACTAGGAGCCGTATTACAGATACCCGCAGCCTTTTTTGGAATGGTGAAGGCTTTGAGCAAGGTGAACAAAAAAACGGCTACCCACTTTGAGGTTACAGAAAAGACAGCCAGTACCGACGAATCAAAGCGTAATTTACGTTAATTGAGCATTAACCGGGTGTTTTTAGAAGAATAACCGAGCTGGATTCTTTTCGATCAAGGTATAAATTCTCTAAATGGGAATCTAATTGGTGGCAGGATTTGTAATATTATGCGCACTTTAATTTACGTAAATTCCTTAAATATTAACATATAGAAGCTGTATATATTTAGCCCATAACCAAACTAAGTCAACAATATGCGGCATTCTTTACTGTTTGGAGCCCTTATGGCCTTTGGCCAATTGGCGGCTCAGGAACAAGTAGGCACCACGCCAGCCCAAGCGCCCTACGAAAACTATTTGCATAAACATGCAATAGCCATTCAAGGTGGGGTTATAGGGTATGGCCTGGAGTATGCCTACAATTTGAATAAAAATTTAAATGTGAGATTAGGGGTCAATTTGCTCACTATATCCGGAATAAGTGTTCCCTACGAACTTGACAGCCGAGAGGTGGATATTATTGCGGGAGCAGACGCCTTTAATGTCGATCTGTTTTTAGAGTATCTCCCATTTGAAAAGAGTTCATTTAAGTTGGTTGGAGGATTGGCCTATGTGAACAATACGGGGGGCAATGCCACCATAAAACTTAAAGACGGTTTAAGCTTTGGAGAAATTGAATTAGAGCCCAATGACGTGGGTGAAATAGGCCTTAAAATGAACTACACCGGAATCGCACCCTATATGGGACTCGGTTTTGGCAGAGCGGTGCCAAAGGGGCGTGTGGGATTTGGAATTGAGTTGGGAACGTATTACGTGGGAGGCCCGGATATAAGCCTAAGTGCCACAGAACTTTTTGAACCTACCGCCAACGAAACCGAGGAGGCCAAGCTTGAAGAAGCGCTTTCGTCGTTTGCCTGGCTGCCTAATATTAAACTAAAAATAGCCGTAAGGCTTTAAACCTAAAAATGATGAAAAAGTTACTTTACTCAAGCTTGTTGCTTTTGGCCATTTTTGCCATGCACTCTTGTCGTCCGGACGAGGCTACCAAGGGTCTGGATAGTTTTCAGTTGACTTTGAACACCGATATTTTCAACTATCGTATTAAGTTAAATATCGTAGATGAGAACGGGCAGCCCATTCCGAATGCAGAACTCAGTATTGATGGGCGTGATGCAGACATCATTTTCACAGAAGTTGGCAGTCGCGATTACTTTGTTGGAAGTAATGGGGCCATTACCCTGACCCTCAACCCATATAAAGAACCCTCAGCCGGGCAAACGGCAGAGTTCTCGGCCATTGTAAGTGCAGCCGGCTATATTCCGGGAGCCGTAGACATGGTCATTGAAAGTGGCGATTTCGAACCTACTTACCGCATTGAGTTGCTACCCGAAAATGGCAGCACCAAGTACGGCGACATCGAAACCTATTCACTTAACTTAAACAACGGTGCCGTAAGCAGTAGCGGCATTTACAATAAATCGGGTAAATCGGTTTTGCGCGTTGTGGGTAAGAATGCCAATATCGACACCATATACTATGATGATGAACTCAATAGTATTATCATTCCACAGGGTATGACATTTACGTACTGGGAAAAAGTGGTTACCCAAGGTGTTCAAGTTACTCCACGTTATGCCCCGGTACCTTCAAGTTTTATGGATTCGGTTCAGGTTAATGGGCAATGGGTTTATTTAAATTCAACTAATTTAAATGAAATTGTAGGTTACGACACAACTGAGTATGATGTTGTGAATTGGATTAGACGTAACTATACCGGAAACAGTTTAAAGGTTAGGACTTTTTACTTTGAACCAAGCAATTTTAATCCAACCCGCATCATTAGAGGAAGCGAGTCAAGCAGAACAGTACGAACAATTTCAAAAGAAGATGTTCCAGTTAAAAGGGCTGTGCTCGAGCCTGCTGCTGAAAAGTTATTGTCATGGGTATTTTATGAAGGGAAAATTGATGGCAAGCCTGTCAGTCTTCAACCCGTTCAAACCAAAAGCAAGCAAATAACGTACAGCATTCAAATCAACCCAAACTTTGTTCATCCTGTTACCAATCAGCCTATTGCTGCAGGTGATAGCTTGGAGGGCGATATGTATAGAACTGGACCTGAAAGCTGGGGTACCGTTAAAATGCAAGTGGTTCAAGCTCCAAACGGTCAGTTGCGTGTGCAATCCAGCAGCTACAAGGCCGGTATTTACAGATGGCTTCGTTTTGATTTTGACTACGATTACTCGGTAAGCATCCCGGCTATAAGCAGCGTTCCGGATATTAATAATGTATTCTATTATGGCCTAATAGACTTAGGTAATGGTTTTGCTGCCGATGGCTTTTCGTTTTATGGTCGCCGCTCCGCATTTCAGCGCAGGTTTTTTGGGAAATTGGTTTCAACAGCTCCAATCTCGGCCAATGCCGGTGTTAGACTGTTTATTGGGTATTGGAATAGAACAATAGCCAACAAATTCTTTCCAGGGTCCAATTTCAATCAGCAATTGGTTCAAGAGTCTGATTTTGAAAGTTTGCCTCCGGTAACAAGGTATACGGTGGAAGTGGTTTGTACAAAAAACGACAGTACGAAGATTAACCCTAGTGTTGATGCCACCACCAATGTAGGCGGTTATTGGCAAACCATCCGAATGACCAATGGACGCTGGGCTACCAGGGGCGTAGAACTAAATACGCCAATAGACATTAGTATTCAGTTCCGCGAATATCAATTTGACACACTCTTCACGGTTACGAAGGCCGAAAATCTAATCAGGTACTTCGCTCAAACCAATGAGGATGTTTGTAATTTCTAAATAAAACCCAAATATTCAGTCAAACAAAAAAGCCGCTGTTCCCAGAGAACAGCGGCTTTTATTTTAGGGGATACAGAGATCTACATACGGCCAATGGCGCAACTCACATAACTTTTGGCCTTATCAATTATGGTATTGCTTTCACCTTTCTTTGGATAACCCAGCTCGGCTAAGCGTTTCACAATGGTATCTTCCAAATTCGGGCTGGTGATAGACACCTTTACATAATTCTCGTCTAGGTTAACGTCAGCTAAATTTACCCCCTCTATTTGCAGCATGTTTTTGCGAACGGTATTCGCACATCCATGGCATTTTAGGTTTTCAATTTCAATGTGCAATTCTGTCATAGTGGTTTTATTAAGCGTTTACAGAAGGCCCGGAACTCAAAGGCAAACCGGTTTTAGAAATGGCATTAAATCCACCTTCTATGTTTACAAGGTTTTCAAAACCACGTGCTTTTAATATACTGGCCGCAATTACCGAGCGATAGCCTCCTGCACAGTGAAGATAGGTTTTTCCTTCATTACTAAAAACAGACATAAAGTCGTTTATATAGTCAAGTGGGGCGTGGTTGGCTGCTGTTAAATGGCTCTTTTCAAATTCGGCATGTCTACGAACATCTACAACTTTTAAAACCCCTTCCTCCATGCGTGAAGCAAATTCAACTGCATCAATGCTTTCAATAGAGTCTGTTTCGCGGCCGTCGTTAATCCAAGCTTCAACCCCGCCTTCCAAGTACCCAATGGCATAATCGTAGCCCACACGAGCCAAACGGGTAACCACTTCTTCTTCGCGGCCGGGTTCGGCAACTACTAAAATTTGTTGTTTTACATCTGGAATAAGTGTCCCTACCCAAGGCGCAAAGTTGTCGTCTATGCCAATGCTTATGCTGTTTGGAATAAACGCCTTAACAAAATCGGCAGGTTTGCGGGTATCGAGAATAACAGCCGAAGTTTCGTTGGCGGCCGCTTCAAAGGCCTCTGGAGAAAGGGCTTGCAATCCGCGCTTCATCACTTCGTCTATTTGGTCATAGCCCATTTTGTTCATCAGTGCATTAAGAGGGAAGTAAGCCGGAGGAGGAAGCAAGCCATCGGTAACTTCCTTAATAAAGTCTTCACGACTCATGTCGGGTCTCAAAGCATAGTTTACTTTTTTCTGATTGCCTAAAGTATCCCATGTTTCTTTGCTCATATTCTTTCCACAGGCCGAACCTGCTCCGTGAGCCGGGTAAACTATAATGTCGTCGGCTAAGGGCATAATTTTATTTCTCAGACTATCGAACAAATGACTGGCCAAATCTTCGCGACTCAAATTGGTTTTCACAGCCAAGTCAGGACGGCCAACATCGCCAATAAAGAGGGTATCGCCTGTAAAAATGGAGTGTTCTTTCCCGTTTTCATCAATCAATAGAAAAGTGGTCGATTCCATAGTGTGCCCAGGTGTATGAAGCACTTTTATTTGAATGTTTCCCAAGGGCAAAATTTCGCCATCAACTGCAATGTGTGCGGCGAAATTCGGAATGGCAGTAGGGCCATACACAATAGCTGCACCTGTTTCACGGGCCAAATCGATATGGCCGCTTACAAAATCGGCATGAAAGTGCGTTTCAAGAATGTATTTGTATTTGGCACCACTTCTTGCGGCCCTTTGTAAATAGGGAGCTGTTTCGCGCAATGGGTCGATGATGGCTGCTTCGCCATTCGATTCGATGTAATAGGCTCCTTGGGCCAAACATCCGGTGTAGATTTGCTCTATAATCATAGTTGTGCTGTTAGTTGTTTGATGCTGCAAATTTCTAACATGCCTGAAATTGAGCTTGTGACGACGGTCACGGTTTTACCATCCCCTGCTAAACACAGGCTTCTAAACTACCTTTGCAAATCTTATTTCAATTCGTTCATGCGCACTAAAGGCAAAGGCCCCAAAAAAATTAATGTAGTGACCTTGGGTTGCTCTAAGAATATCTACGACTCAGAAGTTTTGATGGGTCAGCTTCAGGCAAATGGAAAAGAAGTGGTTCATGAGGGCACCGATGGCCAAATTGTGGTGATAAATACTTGTGGTTTTATTGATAATGCCAAACAAGAAAGTATAGACACCATTTTACATTTTGCTGATTTAAAGGAAAGAGGAGTGGTTGAAAGTGTATACGTAACTGGATGTTTATCCGAGCGTTACAAGCCGGAATTGCAAAAGGAAGTTCCGAATATAGACGATTGGTTTGGCACCCGCGATTTGCCGCGATTGCTTAAAACACTGGGTGCCGATTACAAACATGAACTGGTAGGTCAGAGGCTTTTAACCACGCCGGCCCATTTTGCATACTTGAAAATATCGGAAGGTTGCGATAGACCATGTTCGTTTTGTGCCATACCGCTTATGCGTGGTGGCCATAAATCTACACCTTTAGAAGATTTGGTAACCCAAGCCCGGAAGCTCGCGGCCAAGGGGGTAAAAGAACTGATTCTAATCGCTCAAGATTTAACCTATTACGGCCTAGATTTATATAAAAAACGCGATTTAGCCCGTTTGTTGCGAGAGCTTGTAAAGGTTGATGGAATTGAATGGATTCGCTTGCATTATTTGTTTCCAACAGGATTCCCGGAAGAAGTCTTGGATGTTATGCGAGAGGAACCCAAAATTTGTAATTACATCGATATCCCGCTTCAACACATAGCCGACCCAATATTAAAGTCTATGAGACGCGGGACTACACAGGCTAAAACCGAAAAGCTTTTAGATCAAATGCGAGAGAAGGTACCGGGAATCGCCATTCGAACCACCTTGATAGTGGGCTATCCTAACGAGTCTGATGCCGATTTTGACACCCTGCATGATTGGGTAAAGCGCATGCGGTTTGATAGATTGGGTTGTTTTACATACAGCCACGAAGAAAATACCCATGCCTATTCGCTCATAGACAATGTGCCTGAAGAAGTGAAACAAAGCCGTGCAGCCGAAATAATGGATACTCAAAGGCACATTTCTTTTGAACTCAATCAAGAAAAAATTGGCCGTGAAATGCGGGTGCTTATCGATAGACTGGAAAACGGTTTTTACTATGGGAGAACCGAGTTTGACAGCCCGGATGTAGATAATGAGGTGATAATTCCTGCTGGAAATACCTATTTAAGAATTGGTGATTTCTGTAATGTGCGCATGGTTTCGGCAACAGAGTATGATTTGCAAGGTGAATTGATAAATTGAAATGATTATGTGACATAGACCTCAAAGTGTTTTTAAGCTTGGGCTTACTATTGTACTTTAAATCACCTGCAAAATGAAAAGCAACTTACACCAAATAGACAGAATTTTACGTATCGCAGTGGGCATTCTGGTTGCCACTCTTTATTTTATGGGGGTTATTTCGGGCCCGGTAGCACTTGGTTTTGCCGTAATTGCCGGAATATTTATTGCAACAGGAATTATTAACTTTTGCCCACTATACAAATTAATGGGCATTAGCACTAAAGCATCGGATTCGAAGTCGAATTAAAAAGGCCGATTTAAGTTATTGGTCACAAACCGATAATATTTTCATCTAATCGCTTACATGCGATTAATATGGTTATCTTCGCAGCCGTTTTTATAAAGCTATAAATGGTGGTTCACCGCTGGCCCACAAGGGGTGAATGTGAGTCATCTGTTAAAAAGAACTTCTACATATGGAGGAATTAATTAAGTACGTTCAAAATACGTACGTAGAAACCAAAGAGGTTCCTGATTTTGGGGCCGGAGACAGTATTACCGTGTATTACCAAATTCGCGAGGGACAAAAAGTTCGTACCCAGTTTTTTAAAGGGGTTGTTCTTCAGCGTCGCGGCAGTGGAGCTACAGAAACGTTCACCATCCGCAAAATGTCTGGAAATGTCGGCGTGGAGCGTATTTTCCCTATCAATGCCCCGGCAATAGAAAAAATTGAAATTAATAGGAAAGGAAGTGTGCGTCGTGCGCGTATCTTCTATCAGCGAGATCTTACCGGTAAAGCTGCAAGAATTAAAGAAAAGAGAATGTAGTATTCACCTTGAGGTAACTTTAAAACCGCTCCTTTGTAGCGGTTTTTTTATTTTTAAGCAATCCCGTATGGAGAGGAGGATTCGAGGAATCCGTATTTTGAGAAAAGAGGAGCGCAACAGATTGTCGGTAAAGCTTTTTGTTGTGAATGAATGCTTGTGGGTAGTGGCCATCCGCCACAATTTTTGGGGTTTATTCTTAAAAAAGCGCACCTTCGAGTTTCATGCTTATGAAGATGCAGATTATTTTTTCGAGAAAGTATTGATGAAGTTTACACTAAAGGTTGGGGGTCAAGCTTCTGAAATAGAGCTTGGTAGAAGTTTGTAGCTTTTGTATTTCGCTCATCAGTTTTATTTACCTTAACCCAAACTATGTTATGAAGCGCAATTTCATTCTTCTTTTGTTGGTCTTTTTGACTATTACAGCCTGCGATACGCTCTATAAAGCCATTCCAAAGCCTTCAACTTCAATAGAATCCGTAAAGCTTTCTTCTTTGAATTTTACTGCCGCAGGATTAACGGTTGGTGTGAAGGTGGTTAATCCATATAGCTTTAATTTACCTGTTGGTGGTTTGTCTTACGATTTAAGCACTTCTGGTAAGTCTTTGGTAAAAGGCGATTTAAGTAACTTACAAGAAGTACCCGCAAACAGCAGCAGCACTATTAACATTCCTATTGAGCTCACTTTTACAGGAATCAAACAGATTTTGGGTGATTTGAAGCTTGGTCAAGCGCTGCCGTATCAAATTGACGTGGTGGCAAAACTCAATCCGGGTGGTATGCCACCTTTGAATATTCCAATGCAAAAGTCGGGTGATTTACCTATTCCGGCACCTCCAAAAGTTAGTCTGCAAGGCGTGGACTGGACGGAAGTTGGATTGACTAGAATAAAAGGCTCTCTTAAGGTTAAACTGCTTAATAACAGTTCATTTGAAATGGGAGTAG
This sequence comes from Chryseobacterium gleum, assembly GCA_945883565.1. Lineage (GTDB taxonomy): Bacteria > Bacteroidota > Bacteroidia > Flavobacteriales > Schleiferiaceae > RFXV01. The sequence goes on along the minus strand of CAMCXO010000013.1, from coordinate 35,185 downwards.
CCGGAGGTGATTGCAGATTATTGCTTGATGGCAAGAATTTGGGCAAAGCTTCTTTTCCAGTTTCCGCTAAAATGATACAAGGTGGTGTAGAGCAGAATCTGGAAATCCCCATTGAGCTCAATCCAATGTCATTGGGCCCTCAGGTGATTCAATTAATTAATGGTGGAAAGGCAAATTTTGGCATTGAAGGAAAAATAGATTTTAATTCGGCTTACGGGAATTTCGGCTTCAATTATTAGGCGCGTATCAAGTACTTCTGTTGATAGGAACCCTCAACTCTGACCTAAAGCCCTTAAGATTCTTATGAACGTGAAGTTTGGCTCCTATCCGTTGGGCTCTTTTTTCAATGTTTTGAAGCCCTAAACCCGGTTTAGTAACGTCATTATGAAGACCAATGCCATTATCCTCGTACTGCAAGACCCATTCATTTGGCTCTTCCCACAAGCTCAAATGAACCTCCGTTCCACCTGAATGTTTTAGTGTGTTTCTAGTCCATTCTTGTACTATCCTAAAGAGATTAAGATCTTTTTGTTGACTGCCGGTTGAAGTTAATTGTCCATTTTGATGTAGGTGAAACGTCATATTTGAGTTTAGAAAATGCCGTTTTAAATTAATAAATGATGCCACAAGATTTCCCTGTGAGAGTGCCATTGGCATTAAATCATGAGAAATATTTCGAACATCCTGTCCAATTCTCTCTAGCTCAGCAAGGACTTCCGGTTTAACTTTTAAGGCCGAGAACTGCAGATGTAAGGCGCCTATCGAACTGCCAAGACCGTCATGAAGTTCTTCTGAAAGCCGTTGACGTTCTATTTCTTCACCTCTAGAAAGTGCCTCCAGAATTTCTAAATCGTTGCTCTGTTGTTGTTTGGTTAGTTGTGCATTATGTAGTTTCTTCCTTTGAGCAATCAATAAAGTCAACAGAATTGAAACGATTAACAAAAACAAGCAACCCAAGATTAACCACTTTATTCGGTTTTCACGCGATTTTATAATGAGCTGAGCTTGTTGGATACGTTTGTTACGCTCTGAAAGTTTTAATTTGGTTTCGAGTTCATTAAGCAAATTGGCATTTTCGATGTCGAATAAAGCTTCTTGCAATTCGAACGCTTTAGAATAAGCTTCCACCGATTTTTGAGGCTGGCCATTTAACGCATAATAGTGTCCTTTTTGCTTGTATACAAACTGCAATACGTAATCATCCTGCTTAAGCAAGCAAAGAACTTCTGCCGAATCTAACCAATTAGATATTTGCTGCTTTTGGCTTATATCCAGAAATTCGTATCGCTTTAGTTGCGTTTCGGCGAGCCTCAAATAAGCTTCAGGCCCCCCTCTTGGTGTGATGGGGTGAAGCTTTTCGTGGTCTAAACTCAGTTTGTAGAAATAAGTTGCTGAGTCAATTTCATTTAAATCTAAATGGGCAGTTGCCAATTGATAAAGTAGGCGGGCGTAGGCTTTGCTTTCTTGAGGGTAGTTAAAGCCATAGTTCATAAATGGCCGAATAACCCGCTTAGCGTCTTTTGGGTTGTTGCGACCTAAAAATGAAATGGCCAAGTTATTTACATAACTGGCGGCATTTAAAGTATCATGCATTTGCCATGCATGATTTATGGCTTCGCGCATTAAACTGTCTACAGCTTCCCATTTGCGGTTTCTTACAAACAAAACGGCATAGTCAGAATACAACAATGACCTGTTTTGATAATCGTTTTTGCCAATAAGGCCTCCCATAGAATCTAACAATTTTAGTCCATTGTGAACCTCACGCATGTTTATAAGGCCCCATGCTTTGGTGCGCAATAACTTTCTTAAATAAATACTGTCTCTTGATACGTTATTTGTATAAAGGCTATCGATTATATAATACTTGGTTAAGTTTCCATGTCTAATCTCCTCCCAAACTTGATTAACCATACTGTCGGTATAATTTTGACCAAATGTGATTTTACTGAACAAAATGAGTAAAATGGGGATCAATCCCTTCAAAGAACGCCAAATTGGTGCTTTAACCGAGATTCTAAATATATTCAAGGTATTCGTTTTTAGGGTTTGTTAAGTTTTTCCAAGGTAAGAGTTTAAGCTATTCATATAAATTCGTGTTTTTAAAATAGTCTGTATGAATGTGAAATTATGGGGTCTTATTTTTTCCGGATTGTTGTTGAGCTGTGTGAGCAAAAAGAAGTTTGAAGCCAACAGCGAAAAGCTTAACTCTGAACTAAATTCTGCTTTGAATTGGGGCCAAATGCTTAATAAGAAGTTAGATTCTACCAAATTAGCTTTTAATGATTTAAGAGAAAAGACAGAAAAAGAGAAGACATATTTGTTGTCACAAATAGATAAGAAAACGGCAGATATTCTAGAGAAAGACCAGGTTTTGCAGAGCAGAGCCGAGCATTTGAGAAATTTACAGGCTCAATTAGAAGCTGAGCTTCAGCAATCTCAGAGATTACAAGAAGCCATTCAAAATGCGCTCATCGGTTTTTCGGGAGAAGAAATAAGTGTAGAATTGAAAAACGGTGCCGTTTATGTATCTCTTTCAGATCAGTTGTTGTTTGAATCGGCGAGTGCCAAATTGAACCCCAAAGGTCTTGATGCTTTGGGCAAATTGGCGGTGGCCCTTAAAAATCAGGTGGATGTTCAAATTAGCATTGTTGGGCATACCGATAGTTTGCCCATAAAAACCACCCGTTACAAAGACAATTGGGACCTAAGTGTTGATCGGGCAGTGAGTATTATTCGAATTTTAGAGGAAAAGCATGGCATTAATGGAAGTCGAATACAAGCGGGCGGAAGGTCGTGGCATGACCCAATAGCACCCAATAAAGAAGCTTCGGGCAGAGCACGGAATCGGAGAACTGAAATATTACTGAGCCCAAGATTGTATCATCTTTTTGGAACTTTGGGAACCGATTAAATTTTTGTTTTCTATGTTAAATTATTTACCTGAATAAGGGTTAACGATACGGACTGCTTTCGTCTTCGCTTTCTAACATTTTCAGGTAGTTGTGATAACGCGTATCAGCAATTCGGGCATCGTTTACAGCAGCTTGAACAGCGCACCCAGGTTCGTCAATGTGCAAACAATTGTGATATTTACATTGAGCAGAATGCTTCAAAATTTCGGGGAAATAGTGTGCGATTTCTGCTTTTTCCATGTCTACCATTCCAAAACTCTTGATACCTGGGGTGTCAATTATTTCGCCTCCAAAATCCAATACATAAAGCTCTGCAAAAGTGGTAGTGTGTTGCCCTTGTTGGTGAGATTTGCTTAAAGCTTGGGTGCGAATACCCAATCCGGGTTGTATGGCATTAACCAAGCTACTTTTACCAACGCCAGAATTACCTGAAACCAAAGTGGTTTTGTTCTGAAGTATTTCTTTTAGGTCTTTAATTCCAGTTAACTCAGCCGCACTAACAGAGAGGGTTTTATAGCCAGCCAAACCATAAACGGCTTCGAAGTATTGGAGTTCGTTGGACTCATTTGGACCATGTAAATCGGTTTTGTTTACAACAATAAGAGAAGGAATGCTATAGGCCTCTGCAGTTGCCAAAAAGCGATCGATAAAACCAAATAAAGTTTTAGGATTTACCAACGAAACAATAAGCAAACTCAAATCCAGGTTGGCAGCTATAATATGGGCTTGTTTAGAAAGATTGACCGATTTGCGTATTATATAATTTCTCCTAGGCTCCAATTCTACTATTATAGCCATTTGGGCTGATTCCGGTTCTAGTTTTACCCAATCGCCAACCGCTATTGGGTTGGTGTTTTTAATATTTCTTTTTCGGAAATGGCCAGCCAAACGGCATTGATAAATTTTATAGTCTTCTGTAGCGGCCAGATACCAACTGCCGGTAGACTTGGTTATTTTAGCACGCATGGAGCAAAATTCGGTTAAAGAAAGGAAGCATTTTAACTAAATCTAAGCCATTTCTTTAAAAGCATTCAAAAACTCTAAAGCCCTAAAGTATATTTGGGCCTTGGGCATTTTTCTGATTAACACAAAACCCTTTTTTATGAAGCAAATGGCAACGGGGCTTTTGTCATTAAGCCTTGTTTTAGGCTTACATGCGCAAAAGAACATTCAATTTGAGGAGTACACCCTCGAAAACGGCATGCACGTTATTCTGCATGAAGACAAGTCTACCCCAATTGTAGCGGTTACAGTTCTGTATCATGTAGGTTCTAAAAATGAGGTGGCAGGTCGTACTGGCTTCGCGCATTTTTTTGAGCATCTTTTATTCGAAGGAAGTGAGCACATCGGGAGAGGGCAGTATATGGAAATTGTTCAGCGAAATGGAGGTGCCTTGAATGCAAATACCAGTCAAGACCGCACCTTTTATTATGAGATAATGCCCAGTAACAAATTGGAATTGGGTCTTTGGTTAGAATCTGAGCGCTTACTGCATGCAAAAATTAATAATGAAGGGCTTGAAACTCAACGTGAAGTAGTGAAGGAAGAAAAGCGCTTGCGCATTGACAATCAGCCCTACATGTCGTTTTCAGAAGTGATGTTCAAAAGCGCATTTCCAGGCACTATTTACGAATGGGTTCCAATTGGAAGCATGGAAGATTTAAATGCGGCGAAATTGGAGGAGTTTATTGCATTCTATAAGCAGTTTTATGTGCCAAATAACGCAACGCTTTCCATAGCTGGAGACATAGACATAGCCCAAACCAAAGAATTTGTAGTCAAGTATTTCGCAAGTATTCCGCGCGGTAAGGAGGTAGTTCAACCTGAATTTGTTATGCCGGCTTTGCCCGAAAATGGGGTTCGCAAAACAGTTTACGATAATATTCAACTTCCGGGTTTGTTTATGGGTTTTAGAACTCCGGGCCAAACAGAAGAAGATGCTTATGCCATTAGAATGCTTTCACAAATTCTTTCTCAAGGTGAAAGTTCACGGCTTTACAAGAAAATGGTTGACCGCGATCAAAGCGCAGTGGCTGTTTTTGCGTTTCCATATCAGCTTGAGAAATCGGGTATTTTAATTACTCTGGCTTTGGCCAATCAGGGCAAAACTTTAGGAGAGTTGGAGGCCAGTATAAACGAAGAAATTGAACGATTGAAAAACGAGCTAATTGGTGAAAGAGAATTTCAAAAATTGCAAAATCAATTGGAGAGCGATTTTATTAGCAGCAACTCTAGCATGGCCGGTATTGCCGAAAGTTTAGCCGACTATCATGTTTACTATGGGGATGCCAATTTAATTAATACCGAAATCGAACGCTACAGAAAAATAACACCTGCCGATTTGCAACGTGTGGCACGCAAATATTTGAATGCCGACAATGTGGTTATTTTAGAGTATAGACCAAAAAGCGAAGAGGGACTTTAATACTTGAATGGAAATGAAGAACATGAAAAAAATATTTAGCCTTTTGGCCATTTTGGGTTTGAGCTTTAGCGCTTTTGCCCAATTAGACCGTAGTGTTATGCCATTAGCCGGCCCTGAAAGGACTTTGGTTATTGGTAAGGCCGAAACCTTTGAATTGAAAAATGGACTTAAGGTAATTGTGGTGAACAACAGCAAATTACCCAGAGTAACGTATTCTTTAATTTTAGACCGCAAACCCATAAACAGTGGTGATAAAGCAGGGCTTACAGATATATTAGGCAGTATTTTAACCGAGGGTACTCTTACTAAGAGCAAAGATCAAATAGATGAGTCTGTTGATTTTATGGGAGCCTCTATTAGGGCAAGTGCCAATTCGGCATTTGCATCAGGTTTGTCGAAATACAAAGAAGACTTAATTGCCATATTATCAGATGTTGTGTTGCATCCTGCTTTTCCCGAAGCTTCATTTGAAAAATTGGTTAAACAGAACGAAAGCAATCTCCAATCTGCCAAGGAAGACCCTAATAGCATTTCTTCTAATTTGGTTTCTGCGGTGACTTTTGGCAAAAACCATCCTTATGGACAGTTTATGACGGAATCGAGTCTGAAAAACATTGCTTTACAAGATGTTAAAGATTTGTATGCTGTGCATTTCAGTCCACAGAACACCTATTTGGCCATTGTTGGCGATATTACCGCTAAAGAGGCTAAAAAGCTAGTGAAGAAGTATTTTGGGGCTTGGGCAACCAGCACTTTAAATGAAGTTGCGCCAAGTATGCCCACTAATCCAACCCAAAATACGGTGCATTTAGTGAATCGCGCATCATCGGTTCAATCGGTTATAGAGATAAGCAAAGTGGTGGATTTAAAACCAGAAAGTGCCGATCATATGGCCATTCGGGTAATGAATCAGATTTTGGGAGGTGGAAGTTCTGCGCGACTGTTCCGGAACTTGCGAGAAACCAAAGCTTATACTTATGGTGCTTATGCCAATACCGGTGCTGATTTATATGCCGGTCGATTTAGTGCCACTGCCGAAGTTAGAAACGAAGTAACCGACAGTGCAGTTATTGAATTATTAAAGGAAATAGGCCGAATGAGCGATGAGCTGGTGAGCGATGAAGAACTGAGCATGGCTAAAGAGTCTATTAAAGGTAGTTTTGGCCGATCTTTAGAACAGCCTTCAACCATTAGCAATTTTGCCCTAAATACTTACAGATATGGATTACCAGCCGATTATTACCAGAATTATTTAATTAAACTATCCTCAATTACCAAAGAAGATGTGCAAAGAGTTGCGCGTAAGTATATAGGAAAAGAAGGGTTTAGAATCGCTGTGGTTGGAAAGTCTTCTGAAGTAAGAAAAGGCCTAGAGTCTTTTGGTACATTGAGCTTCCACGATCATGAAGGGGCTGAAACCTCGCCGCCCGTAGAACTACCAGAAGGTGTTACAGCACAAAGTATTTTGGCAAATTATTTAAGTGCTTTGGGTGGTTTACAGCAGTTGAAGAGTATTAAAACATTGGAAATGAAGCGTGAGGCCACAATTATGGGGATGTCAATCAAGAGTCAAGAAATTTACGAGTTTCCTTCTAATGCTTATCAACTTCAAGACATCGGCCCAATGGGTATTATTGAGTTGATAAAGAAGGGCGATGACGTAAAAATGCTACAAGGTGGACAAGAAGCCCCTATGTCTGATGATGATAAGGAAGACTTGAAGAATCAGTTGGTTTGGCTTCCTGAATTGTATTACGATTCAAAAGGTGTTTCGTATAAAGCAACGGGTATTACTGAAGTTAACGGAAAGAAAGCCTATACTTTGGAAATCAAAGTGAACGAAGAAACCCAAGTGGACTTCTTCGATGCAGAAACCGGCTTGAAACTGCGCACTCAGCAAATGGTTCAAGGTCAAGATGGTAAAATGACGTCTCAAAACACCGACTTTTTAAACTATGAAGCGCGGGAAGGCATTTTATTTCCTAGTGTTATTAAGGTTCCGCTTGGTCCTATGTCGGCAGAGTTCACTTTAAAAGAAGTGAAGCTTAACCAAAAAATAGACAGTGCTGTTTTCACCAAGTAAGTAAATGAAATTATAAAGAGAAGAGCCTCCTGGAAAGGGGGCTTTTTTGTTATTTGTATTTCTATTGAAATGCCTGGGTTTAATGTACTTTTAATGAAATTCAAATAGAAGTTGTGGATATTTCACGCAAAAAAACAAGTTTCCCCATTCCGTCAGAGCTCTTTGCTTATTTAAAATACTATCAAAGGCTTAGCGCATTGCCATTGGCATATGAAGATTTACTCGAGTACCATACAGGTATCCCGGTATTAGATAAAAAAGGACGAGATACTTTATGGCAGACAGTTATTTATCCGCCTCATTTGGATGATGAGATTCGAAGATCTTTGGTAGAGATTTATGCGCTTTTAAAAACAGATGGAGACCGTTCATTTATTGGGCATTTGCGCATAAGCCATATAGATCATTGCTTATTTGGCAATTCAAATCCATTTAGGGTTCGCGTTGTAAATATGGTCAACGATAATCACGACTATTATTATATTAAAAGAGCCGATGCCTCCAGGATTTGTGGTTTAGAGTTAGAGCATATTTTAAGTCCAAACCGTATGAATTATTTGGTTCATGGGCATACTTTAATAGAAGAACATATTGCCGGTATTCCGGGAGATGTTTTTCTACAATTTCATATGGATCGGCCAGGATTTTCTAGAATCCGGATGGCTAAAGAGTTTGTGAAATTCAACCAAAGGTGCTTTGCCATGCTGTTGGGCGATATGAGGGCCTACAATTATGTAATAGATGTAACCCCTGATTTCGATATGGAACAGTATAGAGTTAGGGCAATAGATTTCGATCAATTGAGCTATGAGGGAAGGAAAAACCACTATTTGCCACAGTTTTACAAAGAGAATTTTAAAGTAGTTCAGTTTTGTATGGAAAATTTAACCCCCGAAACGGTTAATCAGTATGAAACAGAAGAAAGAACACTTATAAAAAAGCGTTACGAATTAGCGAAAAACCGGCTAGATAAGATGCTCGATGTAATGGGTCTTTACCCTTTTTCAACACAAGAGAAAATTGATAGTCTTTGCCATGATTTAAACATATATCATCAAACACAGGCTTTTCATGGTTTTGATTCGATGGGTAAAGTTTTGCGTTTGCATTTAAAGTACATAACAGAAAGAACCGAACATCGGAAGTACTTCGGGAAAACGGCTTATAAACGCGAGGCTTAAATTGTATCTGTGGTTATTTGAAAACCAGGTAGACCGCTGCAATTAGGAAGAAGAATGCCAATAAATGATTCCATTGAAAGCTCTCATTTTTAAATAAAACAGTGGCCATTACCACGAAGACCAAAAGAGCTACTACTTCCTGAATAACCTTTAACTGGATTAAAGTAAAGGGGCCGCCATTTCCTTTATAGCCTATTCTGTTGGCCGGAACTTGAAAAAAATACTCAAATAGCGCAATTCCCCAGCTAATAAGTACTAGGCCAATCCACCCCCATTTTGCAATTGGTTTCCAATCTTGGAATTTCAAGTGCCCATACCAAGCAATGGTCATGAATGTATTAGACAATAACAAAAGCAGAATAGTAGAAATGCTTTTCATGTCAAGTTTTGGCCCAATTTAATGTGCTTCTTTTTATGGAGAAAAAAAAAGCTGCCCCTAAGGGCAGCTTCCTCCTTTTAAGAAAAGAAATGAACTTACTGCTTAACTACTTTTTGGTTAACAGTGCCTTGGGCATTGGTAATGCGCAGGTTGTAAACGCCATTGGCCAAATTTGAAAGGTCGAATGACACTTCCTCACCGGCTGTTACAGCTATATTTAATACTCGGCCATTTAAGTCAAGTAATTCAATTCGGCCTTCTGCACCAAGGTTAACATAAACTGCATTCTGGGTGGGGTTTGGATAAACCAATACGGCATCGTTAGCCAATTCGGTTTTGTTACCACCAGCACCCAATGAACGGTCTCTACGGATAGAGTAAGCGGAGTTAACCGTTCCAAAACCAGCGTTATAACGGCTACGAACGTTAAAGCGGTACAATTTACCTGGAGTTAAGTTATTCACGCTTAAGAATGTATCGGTTACACCAGTGAAAACATTCACCAATTGGTTGTCTGTTTCGTTTCTTACGCGCAACTGATAGCTGCTAACACCTGGCATAAGTACTCCATTTTGACGTGGACGGTTCCACAAAGGACGGAAACCATTAGGGCTGCTGTTAACGGCGCTAATCAAATATGGAATGTAAGCAGTGTCAAGTGCTTCAATGGTAATGGGTGTTACCGAATCGGCCTGACAACCGAACGCATCGTATACTCTCAACACGTAATTGGCACCGGTCAAAGAGCTGAAAGTGTTGTTTCTGCGTCCGTCAACACGTTGAATGTTGTTGTTGCTTAAGTTTTCCAATTCGAAAGAATACAAGCTCTTACCACCTGTAAGGTTGAAAACAGTAACACGGGCACTGCTAGCAGGAAGAGCATCTAAATAAGCAGCCTGGAAAACATTGGTGGCATACATAATATCGGTTGCACAGCCAATGCTGAAGTTAACAACACATGAAGTATCGGCTACACCAACGCCATATACGCGGGCTTCATAATTTCCAGGTGCAAGATTTTGAATTAAGCGCTGAGTACCAGCTTCGTTTATACCAGACCATACTGAGTTTCCAACCATTCTGTACTGTAAGCGGTGCGTAGTGGCGCCTGCTATGGTATCCCAATTAAAGCGCTGATTGTAATTGCCGCTTACCCCAGGGTTAGAAACCAAGTTATGGCTATTGCAAACTACAAAATCGTTTAGATAACGAGGTAACAATTGGTAACCATCTATCCAAGGTGATGAAGAAGAAGATGCAAATTGGCTACCAACTCCAATAACGCTGAAGGTACCGGTAGGTGCGGGTGTTCCATAAACATTGGTGCTGCTTTGAATACGCATTACCAAAGTATCGTTGTTTTCTGTAACGAAATCAACATTAAATCCGCTTCCGGTATTGGTCCATTGGGCCGTATCAACTAAAGAAACATTGTTAAAGCGAATCAACATATTTTCTGTTCCTTCTCCCATAGTGGTTACTACTTCAGGGTCTCCGTAGGCACGTCCTTGAGCCAAAACCACAATTGAGTCTGGAAGGATTTCGAACAAACCACGGAATTGGGTTAAGCTGCCTACAACGCGAATTGAATCGCCTTCGGTTACTTGGTAGCTACCAACATCAGACGTTTTGAAAACATTGATACCACCTGTAGCGTCCATGATGTGGAAGCTGTAACCATTTCCTGAGCGGAAGTCGGGAGTATATACCACACCGGTAAGTTTGCAATAAAGCCCGGTTGAGTCGGCTACACCATTGGCATTCATGCCATTGATTTGAGAAATGTTATAAAGATTAATAACTGGATAGTTTGCAGTCATATCGCCTGGAGAAGCCACATCGCCACCCAATGAAGCATATGCTCCATTTACACCGGCAGTGGCATTACCTAAAACAACACCATTGGCAATTTCTAAACTGCGACCGCTTGTAGAAGCACCGAATACGATAGAATCAAGTAGGTTGTTGCTTGCATCCCACAAATACAAAGCATCACCTGAACTGCCTAAGCCAGAGAAGCCCATTAAATCGCGTGCTACCACAGTAAGACCGTTTGAGGCTTGACCCCATTCGCTTAACCAAGCAGCAGCATTGCTTTGGTCTTCATCAAGAATGATTAAAGAAGCGCCTGGTTGTAGGGTAACGTTTCCAAAAGTGTGGTTTCCGGCAATTTTGCTGTCATCATCCCAAGAGAATCCGGTCATATTAACTGCAGAAGCACCGTTATTGCGAATTTCAAACCAATCGCCGTTAACCGCTGAGTTTGACAAAGCAGACGAGGCCATAATTTCGGTAATAACCAAATCGGCAGTAGAAATGGCTGAAGAATAGGTTCCAATAGGGAATGGTGTAGAGGCAGTTGCGTTAGAAGTGGCATTGTCTAAAGCATCAATACCGCTAAACAACCAATCGGCACAGTCAAAAGTGGTTGATGCAGAAGTACCGTTCGCACGATAAGCCCATCCATCTAAGTGGTCCCAGCAAAGTCCAGTTCCATCAACGCCAATGGTTCCAATGGCATCAACACCAACACCATTGCGACGCAATTCAACAGCATCGTCTCCATTGATGAATACGCTTCCAAGGTGATCTGGAGCAAAGCCAAAGAAGGCTGTGAAATTCGGCGCCTCAGATGCTACATAATAAAAGTCGCCGGCATTTAAAGAAACCGCTGGCAAATTGGCTATAAGGTTACCAGTTGTTCCACCATTCGAATAAACATATAAGCTGTATTGTGATAAATCGGCAATGCTGTTAGCGGCATAAAGCTCTAAAACTTTTGGTGTTCCGCCACTTAATGGGCCGTCCATTATACCGGTTAAAATAAGGTCTGTTCCTCCGGTTACAGGCGCGGCATCTGTGGTTACATTGGTGGCAACCTCAGCAGACAGAACGGTTCCTTGGTAAGAATAGGCCACCAAGTAGTAGGTAGTGCCTTCAACCAAACCATCAACAGCAATATTACCGTTGGCGTCAGCAGCGCTGTTGTAAACACAAAAAGCTGGGTTGCTGCCATCGGCACTTACTTGAGTACCGCCTCCAAAAGAGAAATTACCAACGGCTGATAAAGCAGATGGGTTGTTGGTGCTGAAGTTGCTAAATGGGTATTCAGACATAAAAACCATCACACCTGTCCAATCAACGCCATTGGTACCTGTTGGTTTGTTCCAGCTAATGCTGATTTCGTCTTCGCCATTGGCAGAAGCGGCAAAAGCGCTTACTGGAGTTAGAACCGGTCCACCGCCTGCACCAATGGTGAAAGCAGTTGCATTTAAGTTTACAATGATGGTACCATCGTTATCTGTGGCCCAGTTGCTGGCATCGGCAACAGCTGTTTTGTGGTTAGCTACAGTGTTAGAAGAACGTGCGCCATTGTATTCGGCATTGTCCACGTGGTTGATATGAACATTTGCTGAGGCCAAGGCAGATGGAAGAGCTGAGTTGTTTGAGCTGGTGCGGTCGGCGGTCCAGCCAGTGCCATTCATGTTCAAACCAAAAATGAGACTTGGTGTAGCAAGTGAGCCTTGATAAGCAAAAACTTGATCACCAGAGTTGCTCAAGCCGTCTAGACCACCAGTTGTGGTTCCTATGTTGGCGGTTGAGGTGCTAGAAGGTGAGCTAATGGCTATTACCGTACCAGCCACAATGGTTGAACCTGTAGAGTTGGTCCAGCCCATATCATTTTCGGTAGTGGCAAATGCACCGGAAGCAAACCAACCATTGTCGGTAAAACGGATTTGGGTTCCAGCTGCTAAATCTACCCATGTAACGAAAGCAAAGCCGTCGGGGCCGTCTGCTCTGTAGCCAATAACACTGATGTCGCCTGCACTAAGAGTGGTTTGCGCGCTAAGACTGCCTGCAAAACACAAAAAGGCCAAAGCGTTGAGAAGGAAAAACTTCTTCATAAATTTTGGTTTTTGTTGTGCAACGAAGTTCTGCCTAGCATGAAACCTCAGGGTTTTATAAATGTTAAGCCTGTGTAAATAAAAAAGCCGCCTTGCGAGAGCAAGGCGGCTTTAAAAATCAAATTATCAACTTTTTAAAGCTTAATAATTTTTTGATTTTGAATTGAGTTGTTTTGGCTTATGCGCAAAACATAGGTGCCTACCGGCAAGTTTGTCATATCTATGTTCAGTGAGCCGCTTTCAAGTAAAGCGTCTTTGAACAGCACTCTACCGCTCAAATCGGTAAGTTCAAATTCAGCCGCCTCATCCATTACGATGTTCAATTTATCAGACACTGGGTTAGGGAAAATTAAACCATTGTTGATCAGAATATCACCTTCGGTTTTGTTTCCACCAGCACCGAGGTTACGTGAACGCGGTATTGAGTAAGCCGAGTTAACCGCTCCAGTACCGGGATTGTAACGGGTACGAACATTAAATGTGTACAGTTTGCCCGGAGTTAAATTGTTAACATGTCTGAATGTATCGGTAATTCCGCTAATCAAAGAAACCAACTGGTTATCTGTGGCATTGCGAACGCGCAATTGATAATTGATTACACCGGGTTGATTTACACGATTCCAAATTGGACGGAAGCCATTTGGAGAGCTGTTTACTGCGCTTATCAAGAAAGGCACATAAGAAGTATCAAGCGCATTGATGGTGAAATTTCCAACTGAGTCGGAAACACAATCATAGAAGTCAGATACATAAATAGTGTAGTTGCCTTGGCCTAGGTTTCTGAAGGTAGCAGAACGCTTGTTCAACTGAGCCGTGGTATCGCCCAAGGCATCAACCAAACTGATGTTATAAAGTGAACGGCCTCCACTGGTATTAAACACGTTAACGCTGCCCAGCTTACCAAATTCAGGCGCTTGGAACACATTATAACTGTAAGCAATATTGTCAGCGCAATCAACGTCAAAATTTGCAACACATGATGTATCGGCAACACCTAAGCGGAATACTCTGTATTCATACGTTCCGGGTGCCAGGTTAATGATGGTGCGGCTGGTATCGCTGGTGCTGGCATTGGTCCAGTTGCTGTTTCCGGTTAAGCGGTATTGCAATCTATAAGGGTTGGTTCCGCTTATAGGGCTCCAGCTAACAAAAGCCGAATATTGGCCTACAGGTTGAGCGCTTTGGTTGAAATCGAAACAATCTCCATTGTTTACAATCGAACGTATCCACGGTGAAGCGAAGGTGCGGCTGTTTGAATAACCGGTAAACCACCTTGCATTGGCTGTTAGATACATTAATGCTGTAGGTGCATTCGGGGCTACGGTTTGGTCGTTTCTAATACGAATTAAATTTGCACCACTGTTAGAATTCAACCAAATAACCGCGTAAAAGGCTCTTCTATTGGCCCCCATATGCAGGCGTTCGGGCAGAAAAAAGTTGATGGCGCCTGCAGTAACATGGGCTGATGTGATTTGTTGGGTAACCTGAGCCAATCGGTTGTTTGCATCAAATCCGGTTACATAGCCTGTAAAATCGGCGCTGTCGTAAATTTCTAGTGTTATGGTTCCTCCTGCAACGGTTAAGGAGCTTAACCCTACTGATACACCGTATAAATAATCGTTTGCATTTAGGTCCATACGAACAGCCATGCCAGAGCCGTTTTGACCCAATACATCGGTGCCAATGCTGTTCCAGAAAGCGTTGAAATCTAAGCTTAACAAGTCATCGGTAACAAAGAAATAGGTGGTGTCGCCTCCATGTAAAGTAAGCTCATTACTAACCATTTCGAAATAAAAACTATAGGTACCGGGTTCAGTAGGCAAGAAAGGTTGAGCCACAGTATTTAAGAAGCCCACGCCTAAAGTGCTGCCAGATGCAAGCGGTAGATTGGTTGGGCTTTGAACTTGGGTATAAGGGGCGCCATCCTTCATTATGCTTACACGAAGCTGAACATTGGTAAGCGATTGTGTGCCCAGGTTTTCTACGCCGGCTACAAAATACCAAGGCTTGGCGTGCGCGGTGGTATTGATGCCCATTTTGGCACCCGTGCTGTTTAATGGGCCAACCAGGAAGTCGGTTGGAGCAAATCCAGCATCGGTTACAAACTGCGCGTCAAATTGGTTTGGAGCCACCAATGAAATGTCGTCAATCATCCAGAAATAGTAGTCACCTTCAAAGCGGAAGCGGATGCGAACACTGTCTTGTCCGCCAATTGCCGCGCTCACATTCAGGTATTGGTTGTTGTTGGTGGCTGTAGCCCCATTAACCGCAACCCCACTATTGAGGGTAACGGTATTGCCCCAAGAAGTGCCGCCATTTGTGGAGAAGTCAACATATGTAGCAGGTAAAGACTGTGTTGGAGGATTACCTGGGCCGGCAAATCGTCTGTAGTATTGATAGAAATCCAAGAAAACCAGTGGTTGACCAGTTAAGTCAATGGTTGGGGTAACCAAATTGGCTACGTGAGGAGAAGGAGCAGGACCGTTGCCAAAATTACCTGCAACGCCATTGTTGTCAAGACGATCTGAATCAAAAATTACGAAGCCATTGGCGCCGGTAGGCGAGCCAATGACTACGGCTGGGTTTCCGTAAGCGCCGCGTGAACCAACAGTTGCCGGAAATGCACCGGTTGCACCACGGTATTCCCAACGGGCATTCACATTTGGCAATCCATCAGCAGTACCTCCATTTCCCCAACCGGCTGGAATGCCATTGGCGAAGGTTTCGCTCCAGATTACAGTGTTTTCGGTATTTCCGACATTTTGGGACAAAGATTTGAATGACTTGTCAACCAAAATTTTATCGTCGGGTTGCATGGCCAAGCGCACGGTTGGTGCAGTTTGATCATCAACAATTCTGCGTTCTGAGGCATAATTCTCGAGAGCAGATTGAGCAAAAGCAGCCGAGCCATATCCGATGGCCGCTGCCAACCATAATGATTTTCTCATAGGTTAATAGGTGTTTTAGGTGTTACTAAATTGTGGTTTTTTTTGATTGGTTCAACAAAAAAAATGACAAGTATCCGAAAAAAGTAAAAAATTAAATCATTGTAGTAATAAATGCATGTATACATTGGTAAATTCTAAATTTCAAAAGAGTAAGGATAAAAAAAGGGCCGCAGATAAGCGGCCCTAATAAAAAAGTGATGATCTAAGTTAAACGATACCTTGATCAAGCATAGCATCGGCCACTTTTACAAAACCGGCAATGTTGGCGCCCTTAACGTAATTTACATTTCCATCGGGTTCGCTTCCATACATCACACAAGATTTGTGAATGTTTACCATAATTCCGTGGAGACGTTGATCTACTTCCTCACGAGACCAGCTTAGACGCAAACTGTTTTGCGACATTTCCAATCCACTTGTGGCCACACCTCCGGCGTTTGAAGCTTTGCCAGGGGCAAAAAGTACTTTGTGGTTAACAAACTGGGCAATGGCTTCAGGCGTAGAAGGCATGTTGGCACCTTCAGCAACGGCCATTACTCCATTTGCAATTAAGGTTTTGGCTTCATCACCGTTTAGCTCATTTTGGGTAGCACAAGGAAGGGCGATGTCGCATTTTATTCCCCAAGGTCTACCTTCATGGAATTCGCAGCCATATTTGTCTGCATATTCAGAAATACGTCCCCTCTTAACGTTTTTGAGTTCCATTAAGAAGGCCAATTTTTCTGCATCGATACCATTTTTGTCGTAGATGTAACCTGAGGAATCTGATGCGGTTACAACTTTAGCGCCAAGTTCTGTGGCTTTTTGGATGGCATATTGGGCCACGTTTCCGGAACCGGAAACCACCACTACTTTGCCATTAAAGCTGCTTTGGCGTGTGTTGAGCATTTCTTGGGCAAAATACACACAACCATAGCCAGTTGCTTCAGGACGGATTAATGAGCCGCCCCAGTTTAAGCCTTTTCCGGTTAATACCCCGGTAAATTCGTTTCGAAGGCGCTTGTATTGACCGAATAAAAATCCGATTTCGCGGCCTCCAACACCAATATCACCAGCAGGCACGTCATTGTCGGCTCCTATATGGCGTTCTAATTCGGTCATAAAGCTTTGGCAAAACTTCATCACTTCGTTATCGCTTTTCCCTTTAGGATCAAAGTCTGAACCACCTTTTCCCCCACCCATTGGCAAAGAGGTTAAAGAGTTTTTAAAGATTTGTTCAAATCCTAAAAACTTTAAAATGGAAAGATTAACACTTGGGTGAAAACGTAGCCCGCCTTTATAGGGGCCAATAGCGGAGTTAAATTGAACTCGGAAGCCGCGGTTTACCTGAACATTACCTTGATCGTCCATCCAAGGCACACGAAACATAATAACGCGTTCGGGCTCTACAATGCGTTCTAAAACGCGGGCCTGCTTGTACTTAGGATTGGCTTCAATAAACGGAATAACCGTTTCGGCCACTTCTTCTACGGCCTGTAAAAATTCAGGCTCATGCGGATTACGGCTGCGCACGCCTTCCATAAAGGCGTTTATTTGCGGCTGAAATGCGTTTTGCATAGGGGTAAAGGATTTGTGGCAAAAGTAATCCAATTAGTATGTTGTAAACCTACTTAAAATCAAGTTATTAGTGTAATTGGTACACTAACTTTGTTGTCTGTGAATCAATATTTTGCTTTCGGTAATTTAAGACTCCATTGTGCTATTTTTTCGCCTAGCACATCAAATCGAATGGGTTTAGATAAATAGTCGTTCATGCCTTCTTTTAAGTAAAGCTCCCGATCCCCTTCCATGGCGTTCGCGGTTAAAGCGATTATAATGGGCGTTGCGCCATATAAACGCCTTATGTTACGAGTTGCTTCAAGTCCATCCATTTCGGGCATTTGAATGTCCATGAAGATTAAATCGAATTCTGATGTTTCTAATTCTTTTAAGGC
This sequence comes from Chryseobacterium gleum, assembly GCA_945883565.1. Taxonomy (GTDB): domain Bacteria; phylum Bacteroidota; class Bacteroidia; order Flavobacteriales; family Schleiferiaceae; genus RFXV01. The sequence continues at coordinate 17,415 of CAMCXO010000013.1, read as the reverse complement.
TTCTAGCCCATTGGCTGTACAAACCGGTGAATGCCCCAGTTTTTCGAACATCATCACCGCCATTTTCATGTTAACCGGATTGTCTTCGGCTAAAAGTATTTTAAGAGGTTTTTGAGCGTTACTGCTTTCAATTTTGGGTTCAGCTTCCGGCAAAATTGGAACATCTTTTTGTTCCAGAATAAGTTGTACTAATCCCCTTTGATTAGTGGGAGGAGGGAGCATGTGTACTTTTTTGCCACCAATAAAGGTCATTCGTCTTGGAGCATTTATCCAAATCAATCCCTCATTCGCCGTTTTTTCTGTTTGATGGTATTTGTAATCGACAATTTGCCAGTCGGCTTTTTTATTTTGATTTATTTGGGCACCGAGTCTCTCAAAATATTGTTTTAGTACCCTTTTCTGTTCTTCATATACACTACCAAGTTCGATGTGGATGCCATTTAATGACAATTTAGGAAAGGGCAGACTAGGAGAAGGGACAGCCGTTAAGCTAAACCGGAAGATTGAGCCTTGATTCTTTACACTGTTTACTTGAATTTCGCCGCCCATATGCTGAATTATACGTCTCGAAATGGCTAATCCCAGCCCAGATCCGCCATGTTTTCGAGTTATACTTGAATCGAGTTGATTGAAGGGCAAAAAAAGTTGGTCCAATTTGTTATCGTCTATTCCTATGCCGGTGTCTTGAACTTCAAAAACTAAATTCCCGGGAAGTTGATAATCATTGGCTTTTGTGTGTACTTTTAATAAAATATGGCCTTGGTCTGTAAATTTTACGGCATTGCCCACTAGGTTTAATAGTACTTGCCTCACTCTTGAGGCATCACCAATTACCAAAGCAGGTACATGTTCATCCATTTCATAAATGAGCTCAATCGGTTTATTACCAACTCTGTTGGCCATAATACCCAAGGTTTCGAGAACTACATTTTCGGGGTCGAAAGGATGATAATCTATCTGCATTTTGCCCGACTGTATTCGACTAAAATCTAGAATATCGTTTATGACTGATAATAATGCATCACCGCTTATTTGAATGGTTTGGACTAATTCTTTTTGCTCAGAATTTAAAGGTGTTCGTGCCAACAAATCTGCCATGCCTAAAACGGCATTCATGGGCGTTCTGATTTCGTGGCTCATAGTAGCTAAAAAGCTGGATTTTGCTTGAGTGGCTTCTTCTGCTTTATTTTTTGCGATTATGAGTTCCCTTTCTTTGATTTCTAATTCTTCTATGGCTTCTTCTTTTTCTTGGGTCAATTCTTCCATTTGAGCCAAGTGGTGTTGGAGTTCAAGCTGACTATGGCGCAGTTCGTTGTTGGACGATTCAAGTTCTAAATTGAACATTTGAACTTCTTCATTTTTTACCAATAAATTACTGAATAATAGAGTGAGAATAGGTAAGGTGACGGCTAGAACGATTAAAGCAAATAATATTAAATCACGTTTCACTCCCGACAACATATTTTGCAAATAGTTTTTAGGGTAAATTCCTGTCAGTACCCAATACCGAGGGTTTGCGTGTGTGGAGGTAATTTGTCCGAACGCATTTTCCACATGATAGCGAGTAAAAGTCAACAATCCCTGTTCGGTATTTTTATAACCTTGGGTTTGGTTTACCAAATTGGCTAAGAGCCCGGGAAATAATTTTTCTATGTTTTGTGCAGAGTCAGGCTGAATTTCAAATTGCCAAGGTTCCAATTCTTCCGGGCCCCTAATCCAATGACCGAAATCGTTAAGCATCCAAAGTTTCATTGGGTTGTTTTGCTCCAGCGATTTTAACTGCTCAAGTATGCGTTCTCCTTTGTAAGAGACGACCACAATACCGGATTTTTGGTTGTTCTTATCGTAAAATGGTTGAACCAACCTAATAACTGCTTGAGCTCGGGGACTTATTTCGCCATCTTCTTGATTTAAATCAAATTGGGAGATGAAGACTTCATTCTTGTTTAGCTTTAGGCCTTCCGTTACGTAATAGCGCTGTTTTTTATTTTGAAGATTGTCATTTATTATGGCATCGCCTTCTAAGTTAAAGTCAACTTTCAGGCGTTCGTATCCGTTTGTATCTATTAGCCTTATTTTATGATAAATACCTCTAATTTTTCCAAAGCTTGCAAGTGTTTTTTCGATGGCCTGGGCATTTATTTCGTCTTTTTGATTGAGGTAAGAAGCAAAAGCCGGATTGCGGCTTAAATATTCAAGATCCTTTGCTGCAAATTCCAACTCATTGCTAATGAATTGAGTAATAACTCCAATGTCTTGCTTACCCTGTCGCAACAATTCATTGAACCGCTGATTTTCTTCTCTTTTATATACGAAATATGATGATGAGGCGACAACCAAAATTAAAGCCATGTTAACTGCAAAAGCTGTGAGCAAAATGCCTTTTTTAGACAGCTGATTGGTTTTAATGGAGGTATTCATTTATGGCTTAAATATCTTAAATAATAAAATAAAAAACTATGGTTTAACACAGTTGAATGAATCTTCCGGGCAAGTTTTTAATACATCCTTCCATTTCCATTTTAAACAGTAAAACTTGTAATTCACTGGCAGAATAGCCACTTTTTTGCAAGAGGTCATCAAAAAAAACCGGTTTGTTTTCGCGAATTAGAATATCTGCCACATTTTGCGTTTCGGCCGGAAAAAGTTGTAGCTGGCGAACGGTGGGTTCTGGTGCAGTATTATTCCATGACAGAAGTTTTGGGATGTCGCGTGCTTGGGTTAATATGGCGGCTAGATGTGAAGAAATGAGCTGATTACACCCTAAAGAGTAAGGTTTATTCCAGGGCCCGGGAACGGCAAATACATCTCGATTATAGTCATTGGCCAGTCTTGCTGTAATCCAGGCACCACCTTGGTTACCGGCTTCTACCACCACAACCGCATCACTTATTCCTGCAATTATTCGGTTTCTCATTGGGAAATGTTCTCTGTCTGGCCCTTCATTTGGCATGAATTCAGTTGCTACTGCACCATTTTCTAGAATGCGTTTGGCTTCAAAAGAATGTTCAGATGGATATATTCTGTTTAAACCACTTCCTAGTATGGCTATTGTTGGAATTCCACAAGCAAGTGCTTCTCTATGTGCGCAAATGTCGATGCCATAGGCCAATCCGCTTACAACCACAGCATTATATTCAGCTAAGACTTTTACTATTTCTCTGGTTGATATTCTTCCTTGCTCTGTTGCTTTTCTTGTGCCCACCACTGCAACCCAACGTTTACTTTGCCAATCTAATTGACCTTTGTAGAGTAAAAACGCCGGGGAATCTATGCATTGTTTTAGGCGATCCGGGAAACCACTCTCGCCCCATAAAAGCCAATGAATGTTGTGTTTAAGAATTAACTGCACCTGCTGTTCTGATTGTTCAAATGCAAGCTTGCGATGATTCTTTAGCAAGTAAACAAGTCTTTCTCCTAATCCTTCGACGCCTTTTAAATCTGAAAAAGAAGCATGCCAGGCCTCTTTTCCGGAGCCAAAAGTTCGAATTAACTGCCTCAGAATGCCATGTCCAAATCCAGGGATTTGTGTCCAAGCGATTCTATAAAATAGCTCATCCATTTAAGGCTTTCGGTAAACAGTTGAGGCGTTGGCCTGGGCAGTTGGCATAATAACCATATCGTTTATACAAACATGGGCCGGGCGGCTTAGCACAAATTCAACAGCATCGGCTATATCTTCGGCTAATAAAGGGTTTAAATTCTTGTAGACCGATTTTGCTTTTTCTGAATCTCCATTGAACCTAACCAATGAGAACTCTGTATCGGCCATTCCAGGTGCTATTTGGGAAACTTTTATTTCTTTTTGAAGCAAATCAATTCGCATAGCTTGATTTAGGGCATCTACAGCATGCTTGCTTGCACAATACACATTTCCGTTGGCATAAACTTCTTTTCCTGCTATGGAACCAATATTAACAATATGCCCTCCGTTGGGCATGAGTTGAATGAAGTATTTGGTGACATACAAAAGTCCTTTCACATTTGTGTCAAGCATATTATCCCAATCGTCGGGGTCGCCATCGGCAATTCCACTTAAACCCAGGGCTAAACCTGCGTTGTTGATTATAACATCTATTTTAGTTCCCAGGCTTTTACAAAAATTTGCGGCTTCCATTACTTGATCTTTCCTACGAACATCAAAAGGGAATAATTGGGTTTGTATGTCGTAAGTAAACTCTAATTCTTCAGAAAGTTGCCTTAGGCGTTCGTGTCTTCTTGCGGTTAAAATCAATTTGTAACCATTGAAAGCGAGTTTGCGGGCAATGGCTTCGCCAAATCCACTGCTGGCGCCTGTAATTAATGCGGTTTTGGTATTATTCATAGCCCGAAAATACTATTAACCAATTTAGAATTGATTATGTACAATGTGCAAGTTGCGTATAGATAGAGTGAAATTTACTAAGCCTAAAAGTGATTACATAAAAAAACCGCCTCCAAGTATTACGGAAGCGGTTTGACGCGTAACGCGAAAGCATTTAATTAATTAGCGAACTTGTAAAGGGCTGGTGTTGCTTTCTTTTTTAAGTGGAACGGTTTCTTCGTTTGGATTGGCTTTTACAACCCCACGAATTTTTAAAACCACTTCTCCATTCGAGGCATTGGAGGTAACGGTTACAGTTTTATTAAATTGACCAACACGTTTGGTATCGTATTTCACTTTTATTTCGCCGGTTTCTCCAGGCATAATTGGCGTTTTGGGCCATTGTGGTACAGTACATCCACAAGAACCCTTACAATTCGTTATAATTAAAGGCTCTTTTCCATTGTTTGTAAACTTAAAAACGCGATTGCCATCTGCATCTTGTTCAATGGTTCCGTAGTCAATTGTTTCGGTTTCGAAAGCAATTACCGCCGCATTTTGGGCGTTTGCTGTCCAGCCAATTAATATGGCCGAAACAAGAAGGAGCAGTTTTTTCATTAGGGTTTCTTTTTTTGGTGAAACAAAGTTAGGATTTTAGTTGCCGCCAAGGAAGCGAAATGTGTGCCAAAATTCGTCGAATTCTATTTGAGCTTGAACTTTAACGCATTTATTAAAGCATGGCTTGCTTATTTATAAAAACCATTGTGCTCAATATATTGCCATGTTTTATAATGAAGCATGAACCTAGGGTTTCGGCCGTTGGCAATATCATGTCGAATACCAGAAGAAGAAAGTTCAATTATTGGTGCATTAACCCAAAATGTGTTCGTATTTGTTTCTATTAGGTTAGAACCCAAACGTGGGTAAACAAAAATGCGGAAGTTCTCGGCTATGAAATCTCCACTTCGCCATTTATGAAGATTATTTCGATTATCAGCTCCCATTATCAGCGAAAATTCGTGATTCGGATACTTTTCTTTGAGATGGCCGAGGGTTACAATCGTATAATTGGGCTTTGGCAATGAGAATTCAATATCAATTGCTTTAAAAAATGCGCACTCAGAAATGGCTTCTTGAACCATGTACAACCGCTGACGTTCGGCCAGTAATGAGGCTGATTTTTTAAATGGATTTTGAGGGCTAACTACAAACCAAATTTCTTGTAATTCAGTATGGTGATGTATGAACTCAGCCAAAATCAGATGCCCAATGTGAATGGGATTGAAGGACCCAAAAAAGAGCCCTATTTTCACGATTTCAAGAATGTTTTTAGAAGGTCAACACAAGCAGCTTCGGCCTTGTCTATATGGTCATTCATTACAATATGGTCGAAAAACTTAGAAGCCTGCGTTTCCTTTTCGGCTTTTTGAAGTCTTATTTTAATCTTTTCGGGGCTTTCTGTTCCTCGGAGTTTAAGCCTTTCTTCTAGTGCAGATAAGTCGGGAACGGCTATAAAAATACATATAGCTCTATCGCCATATTTCTTTTTCAATTGGAGCCCACCCGCTACGTCCATATCAAACACAACATGTTTGTTTAAATGCCAAAGCCTTTCAACTTCTGATTTAAGGGTTCCATAAAATATACCTTGGTATACTTCTTCCCATTCTAAAAATTCGCCGTTATTAATTTTTTCGGCGAATTTGTTGGATGTGAAAAAATAATAGTCTTTTCCATCAAGTTCATTTTCGCGCGGAGTACGCGATGTAGCCGAAACGGAAAAAGCCAATTCCGGAAAAATAGCCAACATGCGTTGTACCAAGGTGGTTTTTCCGCTTCCTGAAGGGGCACTAAAAATGATGAGTTTACCAGACCTCATTACAAAAGGTTGTTCAATTGTTCTTTAATTTGTTCAAGTAAATCTTTCATTTCTACTACAATACGTTGCATATTGGTTTCGTTGCTTTTTGAACCAATGGTGTTAATTTCTCGACCAATTTCTTGTGCAATGAAGTGTAGTTTGCGTCCCGCTTTATCGTTGTGATGCATTTCATGAAGGAAAAATTGCAAATGGCTGCTCAATCGAACTTTTTCCTCATTAATGTCCCATTTTTCCAGGTAATAAAGCAATTCTTGTTGAAAACGGTTTTCATCTGTTTCGGTACCCAATTCTTCTAAGGCCTTCAAAATTCGCTCACGCAAATGGCGCTTGCGTGCATCTTCGAAAGGTTTTATTTCATTTAACAACAACTCAAGGCCCTTAATTTGGTTTTCAAGGTCGTTTTGTAGGGCCAGGCCTTCGGCGCTCCTGTGGGCATTTAATTGATGTAAGGCTTGTGTTAAAGCGTCAAGAAGGGCATCATCTAAATCAACTATTTCTGTTTCTTCGGCATTTCCTAAAACATCGGGCATACGAAGTGCGAGTGCCAATACATCGGTTTTTAAATCGTGCTCATTTGCCAAAAGTTTGAATTGGTTTATGTATCGATTTAAAACAGAGCTATTCAAAATTGATTTATCCGAGGAAGATTCACTTTCAAAGTTAATAGTCAGGTCTATTTTACCTCTTTGAAGTGCTTCTTGTACTTTGGCCCTGATGCCGGCTTCAAAAGGTTTAACTACATGCGGTATTCTTAGGTTCAAATCAAGATGTCGGCTATTTAAGGACCTAATTTCGATTTCTAATCTGAAGGCCTCGTTTGAAAATTTAGCTTGGCCGAATCCAGTCATTGATTTTATCATGGGGCAAATTTAACGGTATGAAGGCGTTTAGTTAAATGCCTGCAAATTCGCCTAGTGCTCTATTGCCCAACCCAAGAATTTCGCGAAGTTGTTCGGGCTTTCCGTGGGGGATAAAAGTGTCGGGTAAAGAAAAGGCATGGATTTTTTTCCCTAAATTATAACGGCTATTAATCTCACAAACTGAAGCGTATAATCCGCCTTTAATAGAAGCATCTTCCAGAACCGCTATTTTCTCAAACTTTTTCATAAAGCTTAGGCATTCATTTTCGTCTAAAGGCTTCAGCCTTTGGATAAGTAAATGAGGAAGCTTTTCTAAACCAGCTGCTATAAAATGCTCCATGGAGTGCCCAAGAATCATCCAACCTATATTGGAATCTTGAGTTATTACCGTTTTTTGTTGAAAAAGCGGCGTTTTGTCGTTTGGATTAAAGAGGGTTTTGCCTCTTGGAAATCTGACAGCCATTGGACCATTGTTTTCTAATGCATAGTGAATAGCAGCAGCCAGCTGATTGCCGTTTACAACATCCCAGATTTCTAAATTTGGTATACCGTGCATTAAAGCCAAATCAAAGGCTCCTTGATGGGTAGCGCCATCTTCACCGGTGATACCGGCTCTGTCTATAAATAATTTAACCGGAAGGTTTTGGAGTGCAATGTCATGTATGATTTGATCTATGGCTCTTTGGCTAAAGGTTGAATATAAATGTAAGAATACGGTTAGGTTATGTGCAGCCAAGCCTGCAGCCAAACCTGCGGCATGTTGTTCGGCAATGCCTACATCAAAAAAGCGGTTGGGAAATTTATCTGCAAAAGCACTCAAAAAAGCCGATTCAGTCATGGCCGGACTTATTACCGCAAAATGATTGTGAACTTTTGCCCATTCCAATAATTGCCCACCAAACACTTCTCCAAAGCCCATTTCACCGCTTTGTTTTGGAGCATTGATGGTGGAAATTTTTAAACCGGGATGGGTTGTTTTTATATGAAGAACCCGTTTGCCTAATGTGCGTCGTTCGTGTTGAAGAAGTTCAATTAAAAGATTGAGATCATGACCGTCAACCGGTCCATTGTAATTCCATCCTAAAGAAGAAAAGAAAGTAGAATAGGATTGATGAAGATGCAATGCGCCGACATTATCATCAAGACTCCGGCCATTATCGTTAAAAACCAATAAAATATCTAAGTCTAAGCTGCCTAAATGATTTAGGGCCTCAAAAGCTTGTCCGCCCGTTATGGCCCCGTCGCCAATAACTGCCACATATTTTCTTTGAACGCCCAGAATTTTGTCGGCCAAAGCCATTCCACCTATTGCCGAAATGGAGGTTGCCGAATGTCCGGTTCCAAAGGCGTCGTATACACTTTCAGTTCGATTAGGGAATCCGCTAATTCCGTTTAGTTGCCGCATATTGTCCATAAACTTGGCCCTGCCTGTAAGCGCTTTATGAACATAAGATTGATGGCCAACGTCCCAAACTATAATGTCATAAGGGGTTTTGTATACCAAGTGTAAGGCCAAGGTGAGTTCGACAACACCAAGACTGCTGTTTAAATGGCCTTCTTTGCCAAATCTGCCTTTTTTAAGCCAAATTTTGATTTGCTGTGCTAATTCAATCCATTGCGAACTGTTAAGCCGTCGAATTTCCTCTAAGCTAAGTTCTAAAAAAGGCAAGGAATTATCCGTTTCCATGGCGCAAATGTAAATTGCCAAGACCAAGACCATAAAGCCTGCCTGAGTTGCAGTTAAAAGTAACTGTTTGAGGAATATGCAAATTGATTAAATAAAAAAACCGACAAGATTGTATTGGCCTTGTCGGTTTATGAAAAATACAGTTCTTTATTTATCGCTGGCTACCGCTGCCGATAAGTATTCTCGGTTCATTCGGGCAATGTTTTCGAGCGAAATGCCTTTTGGGCACTCAACTTCACAAGCACCTGTATTGGTACACGAGCCAAAACCTTCTAAATCCATTTGGTTTACCATGCTTATTACTCGCTCTTTGGCTTCAACGCGTCCTTGCGGCAAGAGTGCGAATTGAGAGACCTTTGCAGATACGAACAGCATGGCCGATGCATTTTTGCAAGTGGCTACACAAGCTCCGCAACCAATACAAGTGGCCGCATCCATGGCTTTGTCTGCATCTTCTTTTGGAATGGGTATGGCGTTGGCATCTAAAGTGTTGCCGGAGGTATTCACGCTTATATAGCCTCCAGCTGCTATAATACGGTCGAATGAAGTTCGATCTACCATTAGATCTTTAATTACCGGGAAGGCTGCTGCCCGCCAAGGCTCAATAAAAATGGTGTCACCATCTTTAAAAGAGCGCATGTGCAATTGACATGTTGTAATACCGCGACCAGGACCATGGGCTTCGCCATTGATGTAAAGACTGCAACTGCCACAAATACCTTCTCTACAATCATGGTCAAACACTACGGGTTCTTCACCTTTGGTTACCAATTGTTCGTTTAAGGTGTCGAGCATTTCAAGAAACGACATGTGTTCTTCAATACCACTTACAGGGTAGGTTTGCATGCTGCCTTTGGCCTTTGGGCCAGATTGGCGCCATATTTTTAGCGTGAGGTTCATATTGCTTTTTTGAAGGACTTATTTAGTAAACAGGCTGACATACTATTTGGTTTTCTTTTATTTGTAGCTTCTGTTTTTTACTTCTACAAATTCAAATTTCAGATCTTCTTTTTGAAGCCTAGGTTGACTAGGGTTACCAGTGAATTCCCAGGCCGATACGTATGCGTAATTTTGGTCATCACGAAGGGCTTCTCCATCAGGTGTTTGGTATTCGGCTCGGAAATGTCCGCCGCAACTTTCATTACGGTCAAGCGCATCGATACACATAAGTTCTCCCAATTCCATAAAGTCTTCAACCCTTAAAGCTTTTTCTAATTCCGGATTCACACTTGAATCGCTTCCCGGAACCATTACATCGCGTAAAAACTCCTGGCGAAGAGCATGAATGTCTTGTATTGCTTTTTTTAAGCCGGCTTCGGTTCTTTCCATACCGCATTCATTCCACATTATTTTCCCAAGACGTTTGTGGAAACTGTCTACGGTTTTAGAGCCCTTATTGCTAATGAAGTGGTTTATTCGGTTTTTAACTTCCGCTTCGGCGGCTTCGAATTCGGGAGTGTTGGTTGATACAGGGCCAGTTCTAATGTCATCGGCCAGATAATCTCCGATAGTATAGGGTATAACGAAGTAACCATCTGCCAAGCCTTGCATAAGAGCGGATGCTCCTAAACGGTTTGCTCCGTGGTCGCTAAAGTTCGCTTCACCTAATGCAAAACAACCTGGTACGGTTGTCATTAGGTTATAGTCTACCCATAAACCACCCATGGTATAATGAACAGCCGGATAAATCTTCATTGGAGTTTCATAGGGATTGTCGTCCGTAATTTTCTCGTACATCTGGAAGAGGTTGCCGTATTTTGCAGCGACTACCTGTTTTCCTAGATTTAAAATTTCCTCTTGGGAAGCGTTTTTAATGCCTTTTACGTTGGCTTCTGTTTTCCCGTAACGTTCAATGGCTGCCGCAAAGTCGAGGTAAACCGCTTCGCCTGTGGCATTTACCCCAAGTCCAGCATCACAACGTTCTTTTGCCGCCCTCGAAGCCACATCGCGGGGCACTAAATTTCCAAATGAAGGATAGCGCCTTTCCAAATAGTAATCGCGACGATTTTCAGGAATGTCTGTAGGCTTTAGCTTTCCTTCGCGAACCGCTAAAGCGTCTTCTTTGTGGGCCGGAACCCATATACGTCCATCGTTTCTAAGCGATTCAGACATTAAGGTTAGCTTAGATTGAAGCTCACCATTAACCGGTATGCAAGTGGGGTGAATTTGTGTAAAGCAAGGGTTTGCAAACAAGGCCCCTTTTTTATGGGCGCGCCAAGCGGCGGTAACATTAGAACCCATAGCGTTTGTGGACAAAAAGAATACGTTGCCATAACCACCAGTGGCCAAAAGTACAGCGTGTGCACCATGGCGTTCCAATTCGCCTGTAATCAAATTACGGGTAATAATTCCTCTTGCCCTTCCATTTTCTATCACCAGCTCGAGCATTTCATGGCGGGCATACATTTTAACTTTTCCCTTGGCAATCTGTCTTTCGAGCGCCGAGTAGGCACCCAACAGCAACTGTTGACCTGTTTGTCCTTTTGCGTAAAAAGTTCTGCTTACTTGAACACCTCCAAATGATCTATTATCAAGAAGGCCACCATATTCGCGGGCAAAAGGGACACCTTGTGCCACACATTGGTCTATAATGCTGGTTGACACCTCTGCCAATCGATGCACATTGGCTTCTCTTGAACGGTAATCTCCACCCTTTATGGTATCGTAAAACAGACGGTAAACAGAGTCACCATCATTTTGATAGTTTTTTGCGGCATTAATTCCACCTTGTGCAGCAATGGAATGGGCCCGTCTAGGCGAATCTTGAAAGCAGAAAGCTTTAACGTTATACCCCATTTCTGCTAAAGAAGCAGCTGCAGATGCACCGGCTAATCCAGTACCTACCACCAAAACATCTATATGGCGTTTGTTGGCTGGGTTTACCAGGCGAACGTCGGTTTTGTGCTTGGTCCACTTACGGTCTATTGGACCTTCAGGAATTCTTGCATTTAGCTCCATGTTGACGAGTTTCGATTATTTGGTAAGATAGAGAAAAAGCGGAATAAAGGCAAAAGCTGCCGGTATTAGCAGAGAGAATCCAAATCCAATAACATTTATGATTGGAGTGTATCGTTTATGATTGATTCCCAAAGTTTGAAAAGCGCTTTGAAAGCCATGGAAAAGGTGAAAAGCCATGGCCACCATGGCCAAAACATAGAAAAGAGTAGCAGGTAAGCCCAATCCATCATGTCTAAAGAATTCAACTACAACCGTGTACAGGTCTTTGTTCCCAGAAGCATCTATTGGGACGCTTCCCCAATGCATTTGGTACCAAAAATGGTACATATGGGCTGCAATAAAGACCAAAATGATGGTTCCAAGCAGCCCCATATTGCGACTTGCCCAGATGCTGTTGCTCGATGGTTTATTGTAAGCATAATTAATGGGTCGGGCTTTTCTGTTTTTTATTTCAAGCATGATGCCCCAAACCGCATGGAACAAGATGCTGAAGTACAGCAAATACGATACAGCTTTAATTAGTGGGAAGCTGGTCATGAAGTGGGCGTAATTATTAAAAGTTTCTTGGGCATGCTCGGCCGGTCCCAAAAGCGTTAGATTGCCCAATAAGTGCACCACTAAAAAAGTGCAGAGGAACAAACCGGTAAGCGACATCCAAACTTTTCGTACAACCGACGAATCAAAAACGTTTTTGTTTGCTGCCATAGTTCAGGGGTTTCGAAGTGCTAAGTCTATATTTGGTCACAAATGTAAAGGCCAAGGGCCTAATTGCTTTTGATACCGCTTATTTAGAACGATTCCGAATATGAGATACGAAACAGCTCCAAACACGCTCTTCATTAAGAACCGACAAAACTTCATTCGGTTCATGAAATCGAAATCATTGGCCATTTTTACTTCAAACGACGTTTTGCCAACGAATGCCGATGGACATTTGCCGTTTATTCAAAACCGCGATTTGCTTTATTTATCGGGTATAAATCAAGAAGAAACTATTTTGATTTTGTTTCCGGATGCCTTTGACCCCAAGCATCGTGAAATATTATTTGTTCGGGAGACGAATGAAACCATTGCCATTTGGGAAGGCGCAAAGTTGAATAAAAGCGAAGCCACTGAAGTAAGTGGAATAGCGAATGTGCAGTGGAATGCGGAATTTGAAAAGATGCTTCACACACTGATTCATGAAGCTGAGAATGTTTATTTAAATAGAAATGAGCATTTAAGAGCACATGTAGAGTTACAAACCCGAGAAGACCGTTTGGCAAAATGGATAATGGAGAAGTATCCGCTTCACAAGTTTGAACGCAGTGCACCAATCATGCATCAGCTAAGATCTGTTAAACAAGAAGAGGAAGTATTGATGATGCAAAAAGCTGCAGACTTAAATGCCAAAGCCTATAAACGGGTCTTGAATTTTATTAAGCCGGGAATAACAGAATTTGAAATTGAAGCCGAGTTTTTGCATGAGTACATTCGAAATGGCAGTTCAGGTTTTTCATACACTCCTATTATTGCCTCCGGTTCTAGTGCTTGTGTATTGCATTATATAGAAAACAAAAACGTACTTAAAGAAGGCGACTTGTTGCTTCTCGACGTTGGGTGCTGGTATGCCCACTATGCCAGCGATGTTACACGATGTTTCCCTGTAAACGGTAAATTTTCGGCCAGGCAGAAACAAGTTTATGAGGCTGTTCTACGGGTTCAAAAAGAAGCCATTGCTATGCTTAGGCCTGGTAATCAGCTGCACGAGTACCACCGTGAGGTAGGAAAAATTATGGAAGCTGAATTGCTTGATTTAAAACTCATAGATAAAACGGATATAAAAAACCAAAATCCAAATTGGCCGGCGTACAAAAAGTATTTTATGCATGGAACGTCTCATTATTTGGGTTTAGATGTTCATGATGTAGGGCTTTGGAACACTAGAATGGAAGCAGGAAACGTTTTCACCGTAGAGCCCGGTATTTATATTCAAGAAGAAGGCTTAGGGATACGCATAGAAGACAATATTTGCATTGGGCTATCTGAAAACCAAAATCTAACCGTTTCTATACCAAAGGAAATTGAGGAAATAGAGGCTGTAATGAACCAGAAGTAGAGGGTTTTTCATTTTATTTTAAGCTAGATAACCGTATGAAATTGATGTTCAAAAGACTGTTTTTATTGGTCTGTTTGTTGGTCCTGAATACAGATGTATTTGCCCAAACAGACCAAGTTGTTCCACCGCTTCGAAAGCTAAATCAGCAGGCCTTTAAAGTAGGTGAGACCATAAAATACCGCATTCACTACGGTGTTATAAACGCCGGTATTGCTGAGTTAAAAGTGGGCGGAATAGAAGAAAAGAATGGCAGGGCAACATACCATGTTGTTGGAACCGGACGCAGTATTGGAATGGCAGAGGTTTTCTTTAAAACACGCGATCGCTACGAATCGTGGATAGATACAGAAGCTATGGTTCCTTGGGAGTTTATTCGAGATGTTAATGAAGGTGGATTTATTATTAAAAGACATATTTTCTTTGACCACTTTAAACAAACAGCCATTGATTTTTTATTAGATAAAGAAAAAGTTTTTAGTATTCCCAAATATGCTCAAGATATGTTGAGCACTTTTTATTATGCTCGAAGTTTAGATGTATCTAATATAAAAGTTGGACAAACATTTCCCATTACTATGTTTTTAGATCATACCAATTTTGATTTTAAATTGAAGTATTTGGGTAAAGAAGTATTAAAAACAAAGTTCGGAAAAATTGAATGTTTGAAATTTATGCCGGTGGTACAAAAAGGAAGGGTATTTAAGGAAGAGGAAGGCATGACACTTTGGGTTAGCAATGATTCTAACAAACTTCCAATACGTTTACAAACTGAATTGGCCGTTGGCTCCATTAAAATGGACCTAATAGAATACCAAAATGTTAAAGTGCCCTTGACATTTAAGAAATAATAAGGCGGTGTTCTGTATTTTTGACAACCCTCATTAAATAGTTAATAATGCATAATCTGCCGGAAATTCAGGAGCGTATAGCTCATTTGGCGCAAAAATATCAAGCTTCAGGCCAAGAGCTGGTCGATTTTTTAGATGGACTTTTGCATGCAGATTACTTAACTTATTGGAACTATGCTCAGCTGGATACCCTTTTGAGCCTTCAAAATCCAAGAACGAGTTTTAAAGATGAATTAATTTTTATTGTTTACCATCAGATAACAGAGCTCTATTTCAAGTTAAGTCTTCACGAAATGGAGCAAATAGTGGAGTCGCCATCTGTTGATATTGGTTGGTATGAAAGCCGAATGGAGCGTATTAATATGTATTTCAGCGCTCTTACGCAAAGTTTTGGCATTATGGAGAAAGGAATGGAGCGCGAGCAGTTTTTAAAGTTTCGCATGTCGCTTATTCCGGCCAGTGGTTTTCAATCGGCTCAGTATAGAAAAATAGAAATACTTGCAACAGATTTTATCAACTTAGTGGATAAAGATGTTCGAGAAGATTTGCGGCAAGGATCTTCGACTGTTGGTGAAATGTTTGAACATATTTATTGGAAAAAAGGTGCAATGGTTGAAAGCACTCAAGAGAAGACCCTTACGTTAAAACAATTTGAGTTAAAATACAGCCATGAACTAACAGAAATAGCAAAAAACAGTGTAGAAAGGAATTTGTGGAAAAAGTTTGAATGGCTCAAAAGTATGGGCGCTAATCTTGAGAAGTTAACGGCAGCGTATCGCCAATTGGATTTAAATGTAAATGTTAATTGGCCTCTTCAGCATTACAAAACAGCCGTGGCTTATTTGGCTACAAGGCCCAGCGATAAAAGGGCAACAGGAGGTACCAACTGGCAGAAGTATTTGCCACCCAGATTTCAGAAACGCATTTTTTATCCTGAATTATGGACTGCGAGAGAGATGGAGGAATGGGGTAAATCATGGGTAGAAAATGTGATTAATGAAATTCGGGAAAAGTGATGCGGTTCTCTTTAAAAACTTGGAGTTGGGTACTGGGCACCGCCATGATATTGATTGTTGCGTTGGTGGTTTGGAATTTAAATCCTTTTAAGTTTAGAAATAATACTGAGGAGTCTGTTCCAAATGTTGAAGTTGTTCCCCCAACTGTTGAAGAATTTGGCATGGTTGTGAACGGGCTTGAAATTGTTCGTCATGAGGTTAAAACAGGGGAAACCTTTTCAACAATAATGGATCAGCATGGGTTGCAAAAAGCCCAACTTTTTGCATTGGCTGAAAAAGCGCAAGGGGTTTTGGATTTACGCAGAATAAAAGCAGGAGAGCTATTCCATTTCTATAAAGATCCGAATGACAGTGTGTATCCATTTAAGAGTATGGTTTATCAGGAAGATGCAGTAAATTTTGTTCGAATTGATTTAGGCGACAGCATCAGAGCAGTTCGCCAAAAAAAGGAGGTTTTAACCAGGAAAAGATGGGTAAGTGCAACCGTTTACTCTTCTTTATACAATGCTTTAGCAGAAAAAGGCACATCGCCCGATTTGGTGATGCGCATTGCGGATTTGTATGCCTGGAGTATAGACTTTTTTAGAATTCAGAATGGAGACCGTTTGGTAGTTGAATATGAAGAAATTTTAGTAGATGATACGGTTTTCGTGGGGCATGGAAGAATTTTGGCAGCGCGTTTTCAACATGCAGGCCGCGATTATGATGCATATCGTTTTGAAGCGGACACTGGCTTTGTAGATTATTACGATCAAGAAGGAAGGAGCCTGAAAAAAGCTTTTTTGAAAGCCCCTCTAAATTTTTTCAGGATATCTTCCAAATACAATATGAATCGCCTTCATCCTGTGCTGAAGCGGGTGAAACCACATTTAGGTACCGACTATGCGGCGCCTACCGGAACACCAATTATGAGTACGGCCGACGGCGTTGTTGATCAGGCATCGTATACGGCAGGCAATGGAAATTTTGTGAAAGTGCGTCACAATGATGTTTACTCTACCCAATACTTACATATGAGTAAAATTGCTAAAGGCATTCGCCCTGGAACCAGGGTTAGACAGGGTGATGTAATTGGTTTTGTTGGGAGTACAGGTTTGGCAACCGGGCCTCATGTTTGTTATCGATTTTGGAAAAATGGGGTTCAGGTAGATCCATTCAAAGAAAAACTGCCAGAAGCACAAAGTATTCATGAAAGCTATAAACAAGCGTTTATGCAATTGGTTGCTTCTTACCAAAGTAAGTTAGATGATCTTATAAAGCGCGAAATGTTGGTGGATCTGGGTATTGCTGAAGCGGGTTTATAAAGGCGAAATTGTGTTTACAATGCGTTTTTAGGCTGCTAGATTCAAGATTGACCTTTAAATTTATGACTTTAACAAAGCCAGAAGATGGGGTTGTGGTTGAACGTGGTTGCTTTTTGAACAGATGGTAATATGGGGTTTCGGTTTGAGATTCTTCGGTTGTATAACAGTCGCCATGCTGAAAGGGCCGGGGTTTATTTGTTTGAATAGTGATTATAGTGTTAGGGTAGGTTTTTAGGAATTGTTTTTCTAAGCCTTTGGCTATTTAATTTGTTCAATTGGTTGGTCTTTTGGGCGCCTCAATCGCCGGCGCGGGGCTTCCTACTTTTGGCTTGACCCAAAAGTAGGCAAAAGGTCAAGGCCTGTTCAGCCTGTCGTCTGGTCTCCATTGAAGAGGCTAAGTGCGGCCGGGCGAGCTCCTTCGTCGCTTCCCGGTCTTACTAAGCCTCTTCGGCTGTATAC
>CAMCXO010000012.1 GCA_945883565.1 Chryseobacterium gleum | reverse complement strand
TCGCCCGGCCGCACTTAGCCTCTTCAATGGAGACCAGCCGACAGGCTGAACAGGCCTTGCCCTTTTGCCTACTTTTGGGTCAAGCCAAAAGGAACAAGCCCTGCGCCGGCGATTGAGGCGCCCAAAAGACCAACCAATTGAAAGAATTATATAGCCGCAGGCCTAGAAAAAATCAATCCTAACACCCAAATCACTATTTGAAAAAATAAACCCCGGCCCTTTCAGCATGGCGACTGGTATACAGCCGAAGAGGCTTAGTAAGACCGGGAAGCGACGAAGGAGCTCGCCCGGCCGCACTTAGCCTCTTCAATGGAGACCAGACGACAGGCTGAACAGGCCTTGACCTTTTGCCTACTTTTGGGTCAAGCCAAAAGTAGGAAGCCCTGCGCCGGCGATTGAGGCGCCCAAAAGACCAACCAATTGAAAAAATTCCATAGCCGCAGGCTTAGAGAAACGATCCCTCAAAAAAAAGCAGAAAAAACAATTTAGACTAAAAACAAAGCCCCGAAGGGGCGACATGATTCTAGATAATTATTCCCAAAACAATACCCCAAGCAGGATTAATAATTGATTTGATCTTTTACCGAAAAACCCGGCCCTTTCAGCATGGCGGCAGGTAAACAGCCGAAGAGGCTTAGTAAGACCGGGAAGCGACGAAGGAGCTCGCCCGGCCGCACTTAGCCTCTTCAATGGAGACCAGACGACAGGCTGAACAGGCCTTGCGTTGCGAATGCTGTGTTTATTTTTTTAGCGGTATTCGCGCTCTCAACGCTTCGCGTTTCGGGTGCCTACTTTTTGGTCAAGCCAAAAGTAGGAAGCCCCGCGCCGGCGATTGAGGCGCCCTGAAGATCAATTAATTGCAAGAATTTAATGGCCGCAGGCCAAGAGAAAAAATCATTTAAACCAAACAAAATCACATTAGCCCCGCGCCGGCCATTAAGGCACCCAAAAGACCAACCAATTGAAGAAATTCAATAGCCGAAGGCCGAGAGAAAAAATCACTTAAACAAAATCACATTAGCCCCGCGCCGGCCATTGAGGCACCCAAAAGACCAACCAATTGAAAAAATTCAATAGCCAAAGGCTTAAAGAAAATTCAATTTGCTCCCTAAATCTCTAATATTCTAATTCGCGAGGAAGCGTTTTGGCTTCATCAATCCACTTCTCAACCTCTTTAAGAGAAGGCGTTCTACGCGTAAGCCCTTTTTCTTCGTTCACTTCTTCCATTTTAGCCGTTAAATTCTCGGCATTTCGCTGAGCAAGTTCCGGCACAGTATCAACTCCTGCGGCTTCTAAGAGTTCCGCAAACTCCTGCCCCACACCATTAATCCGAAACAAATCGGCCATATTGGCAAACTTCAAAATTTGCTTCTCCGAAATTCCGGTCGATTCAGCCAAATCTTTCCTTTGGGCTTTGGTTTTGGCTCCAGCCAATAATTTATCGGTATTGGTTATGCCGGCTTCGCGAAACTTTTCGCCTATAGCTGGTCCAATTCCTTCAATTTCTTCAATCTTGTAGTTTCCCATGGTTCTAGTTTGATTATTTTATTTACTAAAAAGGTCTTCTCATTTTCCAAAATAGACAAACTGAAGAACACCTTCTTTCTAAGGCACAATTTAATCAGCCTCGGGGTAAATGCTTACTTTCTATTATTAAATCTATCTTAACATTCACCCATTTTAATTGTAAACCTTTCAAAATGTTGGCGCTAGAGATTGAATTTATATAATTAATTAAACCCACAATGAACAAAAGACCTAATTTGGCCATTGTTGACAACATAGTTCAATTTACCTGCAATCACCATGAAAAACATTCTTTACACGCTTTGGCTCTCTCTGTTTTTTAGTGCATTGGCCCATGCCCAATTATCGTGGCAAGGCGGCATTACCCCCGAACAAAATCAAGCTGGTGTTTTGGTTTTCGACGCCACCGGAACGCCCTTAGCCGGCAATACTTCAACCCTTTACGTTCATACCGGGATTACGTTAAACGGAGCAGCATGGCAAAATGTTATTGGTTCATGGGGCAATAACACCACCCAGCCTGCTTTAACACCCATTTCAGGCAATTTATACGAACTAAATATTACACCCGATATCATGTCGTTTTATGGCGTCGGCTCAGGCAGTATCACAGCCATACATATGGTAGTTAGAAACGCAGCCGGAAACACACAAACCGCAGACCTGCTAATAAATGTGGGGAATTTCCAAATGTCGCTTATCAGCCCTCTGGCCAACAGCATAAACATTTGGAATACCGGTGGTTTTTTGGTTCAGGCACAAAATACAGGTGGGGCCGCACCTTATACCCTTACCGATCCAAATGGTCAAATCATCGACTCCTCAACCGGGTCGAGCTATAACCACAGCATTTCGTCTCCTGTAAGCGGTTCCTACACTCTTTCGGCAACCAAAAATGGCATAACCATTAGCCAAAGCTTCACCATTGTGGTGGGCCAGGTGGCTACTTTAAGTGCCATGCCTACGGGGGTTAGAGATGGGGTAAATTATTACAACAACGATTTAACCAAAGCCACTTTGGTACTTAATGCACCCTTTAAAGATTTTGTTTACGTGGTGGGCTCTTTCAATAACTGGCAGCCTTTATCGCAATATGTTATGAAAAAAGACCCTGTATCGGGCAAATTCTGGATCGATATTGAAGGCCTTACACCTGGCGATTGGTATGCATTTCAATACTGGGTCTGCGCCAATGCGCCTTATGCCAATTCACCTAAAGTGGTTAAAACCGCCGACCCTTTTTCAACTCTGGTGCTTTCTGCTTTCGATGACCCGGAAATTAATGCTTTAGGTGTTTATCAGGGACTTCCTTCTTTTTCATCCATTGCACCAAATCAAGAAAGAGAAGTTAGTGTTATTCAAACTGGTCCTTCGGCCTATTGGCAATACAACTGGAACAGCCCGGCAAAAGCCAATACCACTGTAAGCAAAAAGGATTTGGTAATTTATGAATTGCTTATTCGAGATTTCGATGCCAACAGAACCTACCAAGACATCATTGACCGTATAGACTATTTCAAAGATTTGAAAATAAACGCCATTCAACTTATGCCGGTCATGGAATTCGAAGGCAACATGAGCTGGGGTTACAATCCGGTTTACCATATGGCGCCAGACAAGCGCTACGGCTCGCCTGCCAAATTAAAAGAACTCATTGATGTGTGTCATCAAAACAACATCGCGGTTATTTTAGATATTGCCCTTAACCATGTGTTTGGCAGATCGCCTTTAGAAAGAATGTGGATGATAGATACCGATAACGACGGCTGGTCTAATGCCATTTCACCGGAAAATCCATATTGCAACACCGAACCAAAACACACAGGTAATGTGGGAGCCGATTTGAACCACTTTAGAGAGCCAGACAACCTGACCAATACCTATGTGCTTCGAACGCTCGAAACCTGGATTAACGACTACCGAATTGATGGTTTTCGTTGGGATTTAACTCAAGGCTTTACCAACAATTGCAGCGCCAACGATGGCAATTGCACAGGCAGCAACCAACCCGACAGAATTGCGAAACTGCAATGGTATGCCGACAAACAATGGGAACTTGACCCCAATTTTTATGTCATTTTTGAACATTGGGCCTTTGGCGAAATTCCGTTGTACACCAATTACCGATTAAACGAAAACCCTTCTAAAGGTATTTTATGCTGGCGCAGGGCAGATTACGAGTTTACCGATTTGCTTAAAGGCAATTATGCCAACATTAGCAACACCACCGATGCAGCTACCTACCGAATTCAAGGAAACATGGAAAGCCACGATGAGGAACGAATTGTGTACAAAGCCGTAACCCAGGGCGGACAAACCAATGGCAACCTAAACAAAGCCCTAGCCCGTATGCCGGCAGCAGGCGCAGTGTTTTTTCTGGCGCCTGGCCCTAAAATGATTTGGCACTTTGCCGAATTGGGCTGGAATCTTTCTATTAACACCTGCAGCAATGGCTCTATTAGCAACAATTGCCGTCTAGACACAAAGCCTCAGCCACAGTGGACCCAAAACTGGCTAAACCAACCCGAACGCCGTAAAATTTACGACGATTGGTCTAAACTAATCGATTTGAGAACCAAAGAAGATGTATTCGAATCGGGGCAATATGCCTTTAATCTCAGCTTGGGCAATGGACGACCCAGATTGGATGTTTGGACCAGTACCCAACCTACTAACTCGCTCTCGTATGTAATGGTGCACACCAATTTTTCAAACAGCCCGGCTACTTTTCCGGCTTATTTCCCTTTTACAGGTACTTGGTATAATCTTATGGACAATACGGCTCTTGTGGTAAACAGCACCGCCGATAACATTACCTTGCCTGCCGATGGGGGCTTTGTGGTTTATGGCAATGCGCCAAATCCGCATTTGGGCGGCATAAACTATTCAAATGCCAACCTAAATGAACCCCTAAAACTAAAAGTGCAAAATCCGGCGCATGATAGGGTTAGCGTTTATTACGAAATAAACCAACCTACAGCAAGTCTTAGGCTACTTACATTAAATGGACGACTCATTGAAACCCGCGAACTCAAACAAAACGAGAAGGTGGTGCAGCTAAACCTAAACATCCCTCAAGGCCTTTACTTGCTCGAATTGAGCACCATACATGCCAACAAAACGGTGAAACTCTTGGTTCAGTAATTTTTATTGCCCATTTATGTGAAAAAGTTGAGCATAAACGCTTAAAAAGTGGTTATAAAAGGATGTAAGAACGCCCTATCCCTTGCATCTCGGAAATTGCTTTAACCAAACTGCTTTACTGTGTTCAATGAGCGCAGTAAAGCAGTCATAAAGAAAATGACGAAAGTATATAAAACCGTGGAACCCTTTTTACCATAGCAATCAAAATCCTTATCCATAATGGCTTGAATCCAATACGCTGTCAAAAAAACCAAGCATCTTTCCAACCCTTTTAGAAGCGCTCATTAATCAGCAATCCCCCTGTCCGTTTTGTGGTTTTTGGACAAAATGCCAAACAACAACAGAATTAAAATCAAGTTTTAACATGATAAATGTTGGGCTTCGTATTACAAGTAATGGCTAACTTCACCTAAAATACATAAATAGCCATGGAAATCACTTGGAACGCCGACAGCTTTCGGGCCCTCCTACTGGTGTATGCGGCCCATACCGACGACTATTTTGGCGACAACGAACAAATGGTACTCGAAGATTTATTTGAACCTGAGGTTTTGGAACAAGCCCAAAAGTTTTACAGAGTCAATTCAGAGTTTAAGGTTATTCAAACCCTTTCTACTTTAAAAGAAACCTTTTACCCAGGCAACCAAGGTTCGGAAGTTTTACAGCGCGAACTTCATTTGCTCTACGAAGCCGACGGTAAATTCAGCTCTTGGGAACACATTATTTCCAACCAACTTAGGCGCTTGCTTAATTAGACTTACCGCACCAATTGCACAAATCCGCTTTCGCGCCTGTAAAAATCACCCTCAATTTTATAATCAATCATATACAAATAGGCCCCGGGCATTTGGTCTTCTCCTTCAAATTGCCCGTTCCAGCCTAGTTGCAAATCGTTCGATTCAAATACCATGGCACCCCAGCGGTTGTACACCCTAAAGCTGTACCAAATAACACCATTGCCTTTGGGCAAGAAAATATCATTTAATCCGTCGCCATTGGGCGAAAAGGCATTAGGCACAAACATCCTAGAAGGGGCTTCGCCCAAGGTTGGCAGGCATTCGTCGTTTACCAGCACGCTGGCGGTTCCAAAACCGCAAGGACCAAAAGCCACAACATTATACACCCCATTGGCGTAAACCAAAAGGCTTGTGCCTGTATCCTGAGCATTCCAAATGGCGCCATTATATGGGCCTCGGGTTTGTAAGCGCAAATAGCCATCGCGACAGGCATTGCCATCTATTTCTACCCAAAGCGAATCGCTAGTGGGCAAAAGTGTAAGATTAAGGGTAGAAACGCTGTCGCAGCCATTAACATCAACCGCTTGATAGCCATACACCCCACCAGCGTTAAGTGCGCTTCCATTATAGTCGTAAACCTGTCCCTGGCAAATGGTATCGAAAATCAATTCGTTAAATCCGTTTCCAAATCCTAAGTTAAGTTGGGCTATTGAATCGCAGCCATTGGGCAATGGGGTAATGCTTTGGTAAAATCCGGCCACACGCCTCCAGCGATTGTTGAAGAAAATACTGTCGTTGTTACATAAAACAGTATCAATTCGAGCGGTATCATTCACACAATTAATCTGGCAAAGCTGCTGAATTTCGGAATTGGTAAGTGCACGGTTCCACAATCTAAATTCATCTACCAAGCCATTAAAATAGTCAAAGCCTCCTGGCCCCGTAGGCGATGTACCGCGTCCAATGCTCCCATTGCCGCCCAAAAATTGAATACCACCTCCATTGCCTGCATACACCACACTTTGAGGCACGCAATCCACAAAAATCTCAATGTTGTTTGGGCCGCGCACTATTCCCGAAATGTGGGTCCATACCCCTAAAGGAATGAAAAAAGGCACCACCAAAGCACCTCGAATATTGTTTAAAGTAGCAGGGCCTCCATCGCCATAAAATACGCCCAACTGGGTGTTGCTAATGGTACAAAAAAGCCCGGCGGCCAATCCAAGGCTTTCATCCATGGTAAACAAATACGTATCGGTGGCAGGCAGTATGCTGGGATTTATCCAAATAGAAAATGAAATAGGCAACGGAGGGCGCAAAAGCACACTGTTGGGCATGGCAACATATTGGCTGAAACCATTAAGAACAACTGCCCCCGAAGGGGCTCCATCGTGGCCCGTCCCAAAGCCCGGACCTCCCATCAAAGTTCCGTTCAACCCATTGCCGCTAATATCTATGGCATTTCCATTTAAAGGGTAATGAAGCAGTTGGCCGTTTGTTAACTGACCTTGTGCAAACAACGACCAACAACTAAAAATCCAAACAAACAAACGTTTCCATTGCATGTAGCAAAATTACTTTTTGTACCGTTACCTAAACCTTTTTAATGATAAAACTGCGTGAACCATTTGTGAAACTTAGTTTCATTCTAGCCAAGCAAACACTGCTACTTTTGAAACCCAGAAAACAATGCATGAGCGCCACTGAATCTAAGAAAAAACGCGGTATAAATTGGAAAAGTCTCAAACAAGCCGCGGCACTTTACCCCTATATTAAACCTTATCAGGGCAAGTTTTTATTAGGTATTCTATTCTTATTTCTGAGCAGTGCAGCCAATTTGGCTTTTCCCAAACTCCTCGGCGACTTGGTAAACGCTTCCAAATCAAACAACTTTACCCAATCTATCGAGAACGTAGCTTTAATGTTAATGGCCATCTTAATTCTACAGGCCACTTTTTCGTATTTCCGAATTGTATTATTTGTACAAGTGGCCGAAAAAGCTCTAAAAGCGTTACGGCAAGCGGCATATCAAAAAATGTTGAAACTGCCCATGACCTTTTACAACAGCCGAAGAGTTGGAGAACTCACTTCGCGTATCAACAGCGATATTCCTCAACTTCAAGAAACTTTTACCACTACTTTGGCCGAATTTGTAAGGCAATTAGTCATCATTGGCGGAGGCATTAGTTTGTTGCTCTTCACCTCAGTCAGACTCACCTTATTTATGTTGGCCATTTTACCGGTAGTGGTTCTTACGGCCGTGGCTTTTGGCCGTTTTATTCGGAAATATTCAAAAAAACTACAAGACGAGGTGGCTCTGTCTTCTACCATAATGGAAGAAACACTTCAGGGTATTTCGAATGTAAAAGCTTATGCCAACGAGCTTTACGAGCGCACACGCTACAATGCTAAAACCGATGATGTGGCGCAAATTGCCATAAAAGGGGGGTACTACCGAGCGGCATTTGCCAGCTTTATAATATTGGGTTTATTTGGTGCGGTGGTGGCGGTTATTTGGCAAGGAAGTCTTCTAATAGCCAAAGGGGAATTAGATACAGGCCAACTTTTTGCCTTTGTTTTGTATTCGAGTTTTATTGGCGGTAGCATTGGTGGCATGGCCGATGTTTACGCCCGAATTCAAAAGGCAGTAGGAGCAACAGAAAGCGTTTTGGCCATTTTCGATGAATCTGAAGAGCCGCTCAACATCAATCAAAATATCCGAAAATTACCTATTAAAGGCAATATAGTCTTCGATAAAGTCCATTTCGCCTATCCTTCACGCCCCGATATGCCGGTACTTCAAAACCTTAATATGCAAATCAAAGCGGGCGAAAGAATAGCATTAGTGGGCACCAGCGGCGCAGGCAAATCAACCATTCTTAACCTTCTGCTCCGTTTTTATAGCCCCCAATCGGGGCTAATTTCTATCGATAACGAAAATCTCCAACATCTCGATTTAACGGCCTTCCGCAAAACCATTGCGTGGGTTCCACAAGATATAAGCCTTTTCGGTGGAACAATCGCCGAAAACATAGCCTATGGCGCGCCCGGAGCACCTTTCGAAACCATTGTTGAGGCAGCCAAACAAGCCCACGCCCACCATTTTATCGAAGCCTTTCCAGATGCCTATCAAACATTAGTGGGCGAACGAGGCATTCAACTCAGCGGCGGTCAGCGTCAACGCATCGCCATCGCCCGAGCCATTTTATGCAATCCGGCCATTTTATTACTCGACGAGGCCACCTCGGCCCTCGACAGCGAAAGCGAACAAGCTGTGCAGCAGGCCCTCGATGCACTTATGCAAAACCGAACCTCTTTGGTTATAGCCCACCGCCTCAGTACAGTAAAAAATGCCAACAACATTTGGGTTATAGAAAACGGCTCGGTTGCAGAATTCGGCACCCACGAAGACCTCACTCAACGCGAAAACGGCCGTTTCAAAGCCCTGCTCAATATGCAGCGCCTCGAACTAAGCCCCAACTAAACCCAAGTCATACATTTTTGGGCGCCCCCGCAAGCGGGCCGGGCTTTTCGCTTCAAGTCCTCGCCGCCTTTAAATTCGAGTTTTGTAGGCATTTCAAATGGGCGGCTGTGGGCTTTTCGCTACAATCCCTGGCGCAAAAAAAAAACCGCCTAACCCAAATGGGCAGGCGGTCTGTTTGATTAATTCAAGCCTTACTTCTTAGCAAATTTTTCTTTTAAAACCGCAGTGGTAGTCGATCCCGGACGCTCCAACGGCATGCCCAAAACTCGGTCCCAAATTAGGCCGGCCATGGTTCCCAAAGCCCTCGAAACACCAAACAATACCGTATAGAAATCGTACTCGGTTAACCCGTAATGCATCAACAACTGACCACTGTGAGCGTCAACATTTGGCCATGGGTTTTTCACTTTTCCGGTCGATTCCAAAATGTCGGGCACCACTTCATAAATGCGACTCACAATTAAAAACAACTCATCATGAGGCATATGCTTCTGGGCAAACTCTCTTTGTGCAGTGTATCTAGGGTCTGTTTTACGCAAAACTGCGTGTCCAAAACCAGGAATTACCTTACCTTCTGCTAACGTTTTCTTGCAGTAGTTGGCAATTTGCTCTTTCGATGGCAATCCACCACCCAAATCAGCTCGCATACCTTGTATCCAGCGTATTACTTCCTGATTGGCAAGACCATGAAGAGGGCCTGCAAGTCCGGCCATACCGGCGGCAAAGCTCAAATATGGGTCACTCAAAGCACTACCAACCAAGTGAATGGCATGAGCTGAAACGTTTCCACCCTCATGGTCGGCATGGAGAGTCATATACAAACGCATCATTTCTTTGAACTCCTCATTTTCAAAGCCCAACATATGGGCAAAGTTTCCCGACCAATCAAGCTTCGAATCTGGCTCAATATGGTCGCTATTATGGTAACAACGGCGATATATATAAGCGGCAATACGCGGTAAACGCGCAATCAAATTCATAGCATCTTCAAAAGTGGGCATCCAATAGTCACTTTTGTTCATGCCTTCGCGGTACTCACGCTGAAATTCGCTTTCGGTTCTGCAAGCCGTAATACCCGCTATGAATTGAGTCATAGGATGCGCTGTTTTGGGCAGAGCATCAATCACATTAAACACATGGTGAGGAACTATGCTTCGTCTGGCCCAGTTATTACTCATGCGTCTAACATCGTCGTCATCCGGCAGTTCATTCATCAACATCAGATAAAAAATACCTTCAGGTAGCGGTTGCTCACCCCCTGGATATTTAGGCAGTTTTTCCTGCAATTCCGGAATACTGTAACCTCTAAAGCGAATGCCTTCTGCAGCGTCAAGTTTCGAGGTTTCATAAATCAAAGCGGGCATGCCACGCATACCGGCATACAACTGATTAATCTTTATTTCCCCAATAACTTCATCACCATACTCGGCAACAAAATCCTTAACCTCTTTAACCGAATCGTCAATGATGGTCGAAAACTTCTCTTTTATCTTATCCATGGTTTCTGTGCTTTTCACTTGATAAACTTAAAGTGCTTGCCCGAAAAAATAGCCGAATCGCCTAAAAATTCTTCGTTGCGCAACAATTGGTTGTATTTGGCCATACGGTCCGAACGAGAGGCAGAGCCTGTCTTGATTTGTCCAGTATTCAGTGCAACAGCCAAATCGGCAATGGTTGTATCTTCTGTTTCGCCCGAACGATGGCTCATAATACAGGTATAATTGTGCTTATGGGCCAAATTCACAGTGTTGATGGTTTCGGTTAAGGTACCAATCTGATTCACCTTAACCAATACACTGTTGGCCACCCCTTCATCAATGCCTTTTTGAACGCGTTCAACATTGGTAACGAACAAATCGTCGCCTACCAATTGCACTTTTTGATTCAATCTATCTGTTAACATTTTCCAACCTGCCCAATCATCTTCGTGTAGTCCATCTTCAATGCTTATAATGGGGTATTTGTTCACCCATTCAGCCCAATAATCTACCATTTCTGCCGAAGACTTTTGCATTCCATTCGATTTGTGGAATACGTAAAGCTTTTTGTCCTTATCATAAAATTCACTAGCAGCCGCATCCATAGCAATCCAGATGTCTTCACCTGGTTTGTAACCTGCCTTTTCAATGGCCGTAAGCACTGTTTCAATAGCCTCTTCGTTCGATTTAATGTTTGGGGCAAATCCACCTTCATCGCCCACATTAGTGCTGTAGCCTTTGTCTTTTAATACCTTTTTCAAATGGTGGAAAACTTCGGTACCCATGCGTAAAGATTCTTCAAAACTTTGCGCACCGAACGGCATCACCATAAATTCTTGAAAATCTATTGAATTATCAGCATGTGAACCTCCATTCAAAATATTCATCATAGGTACTGGCAATGTTCTGGCGCCAACGCCTCCTATGTATCTAAAAAGAGGCTGCCCAGTGCTTTGAGCTGCTGCTTTGGCACATGCTAAAGAAACCGCTAAAATGGCATTGGCCCCTAAATTCTGTTTGTTAGGTGTACCGTCCAATTGCAACATAATATTGTCGATTTCGGTTTGGTTACGAACATCTAGGCCCAAAAGCTCATCGGCAATGGCGCTATTTACATTTTCTACAGCACGCAAAACGCCTTTGCCCATATAAAAGGCCTTATCATTATCTCGCAGCTCAACAGCTTCATGTATTCCTGTTGAAGCCCCTGACGGCACGGCAGCACGTCCAAACGACCCATCCTCACATACTACATCCACCTCTACGGTTGGATTTCCTCTCGAATCGAGAATCTGACGGGCATGAATTCCGCTTATATAGCTCATTTTAAACTGGTTTTATGGTTAATCATTTGGTTTATGAACTGGTCGAAAAGATAGCGAGAATCATGCGGTCCGGGCGATGCCTCAGGATGAAATTGTACAGAAAAAGCAGGTGCATTTTTTAATCGAATACCTGCCAAACTGCCATCGTTTAAATGCCTGTGCGTTACAACTACATTGGTTTGGCCTTCTATGCTCGAATCGCTTACTACAAAGCCGTGGTTTTGGCTGGTGATTTCACCTTTGCCGGTTTCTAAATTTAATACCGGATGGTTTATGCCACGATGGCCATTTTTCATTTTCACAGTACTAAGTCCTTGAGAAAGTGCCAAGAGTTGATGACCAAGACAAATTCCAAAAATGGGCAAGCCCGATTCTATTAAAGCAGAGACTTGCTCAACCGTAGCAGGCATAGCGGCCGGATCACCAGGGCCATTACTTAGAAAAATACCATCTGGTTTCTCAGCCAAAAGATCAGCAGCTTTGCTTTCCATCGGAAAAACCTTAACAAAACAACCACGCTCCTCTAGCTGGGTCAAAATACTCTTTTTGATACCGTAATCCACAGCAACCACTTTTAGGTTGGAATCCTCTCGTCCAACGGAGTATATCGTTTTGGTACTAACTTTAGAAGATAACTCCAAGCCTTCCATACTCGGTACTTGGTTCAATATCCCCAATAGTTCAGACACCTCAAGTATTTCAGTTGATAAAACGGCGTTCATACTGCCATGATGTCGTATATGTCGAACTATGGCCCTGGTATCAAATCCTTCTACAGCCAGTTTACCTTCCTTTTCAAAAAGAAACCTCAGCTTATCAGCACCACCCCACCGAGAAGCAAATGCGCTAAAAGACTTACAAACCAAAGAAGTTATTTTAAGCCCCTCAGACTCCGTTTCTGAGCTTACTGTGCCATAATTGCCAATGTGAGAGGCCGCCATTACCATCATTTGACCATAGTACGATGGATCTGTAAATATTTCTTGATAGCCAGTCATCCCAGTGTTAAAACACAATTCCCCGGTCGCTGTACCAAGTATTCCTATCGAAGTACCATGAAAAATGGTACCATCTTGTAGCATCAAAAGCGCTTTGTTCAACATAAAGCAAAAGTCAATAAAAAAGGGACAAAAGCCTATTCGCTTCGTCCCTTCTTTTCATAGCATTAAGTTAATTCCTTCTTAAGAAGCGTCCCCATGGTTAACGACTTCTTCTGAACTATTTTTTTCTGAAGATGAAACATCCGTTTGGTTAGAAACTTCTGCTTTAGATTTAGTGTTGCTTCTGCGGCTTCTGCGGCTGGCTTTCTTTGTTGCAGCTTGTCCAGTATACAACTCATTAAAATCCACCAGTTCAATCATACACATTTCCGCATTGTCACCCAACCTATTGCCTGTTTTAATGATACGGGTATATCCTCCTGGGCGATCACCGATTTTCGTAACCACTTCCCGGAACAATTCACTAACGGCGTATTTATTCTTTAAATAACTAAATACTATACGCCTATTGTGAGTTGTATCTTCTTTTGAGCGAGTAATTAGCGGCTCCACATATTTGCGAAGCTCTCGAGCTTTAGCTACAGTAGTGTTTATTCGCTTGTGCTCTATTAGCGAGCAGGCTAAATTCGCCATCATCGACCTGCGGTGCGCAGCTGTTCTTCCTAAGTGGTTGTTCTTTTTTCCGTGTCTCATTTCCCCTCTTTATTCCTTATCTAATTTATACTTGCTAACGTCCATTCCAAATGCCAAACCCTTCGACTCTACAAGTTCATCGAGTTCAGTAAGCGACTTCTTGCCGAAATTTCTGAACTTCATTAAATCTTGCTTGGTGTATCCAACCAACTCGCCCAATGTTTCCACTTCAGCTGCTTTCAAACAATTTAATGCTCTTACGCTAAGATCCATGTCAGACAATTTAGTTTTCAACAACTGCCTCATTCGTATAACCTCCTCATCGTAATTCTCGATTTCAACAGGTGCGCTATCTTCTAATGAGATTCTCTCGTCACTAAACAGCATAAAATGCTGAATAAGAATCTTGGCAGCTTCTGTTAATGCGTCCTTTGGATGAATGCTTCCGTCCGTTGTGATTTCAATCAACAGCTTTTCGAAGTCAGTTTTTTGCTCAACCCTGAAATTCTCAATTGAATACTTAACGTTCTTTATTGGCGTGAAAATAGAGTCTATGAAAATGGTTCCTACTGGAGCATTACTTCTCTTATTTTCTTCTGCCGGAACATAGCCCCTGCCCTTCTCAATGGCAATATGCATATCCAACTTTACTTTTGGGTCTAAGTTACATATTACCAATTCAGGGTTTAAAACTTGGAAACCTGACAAGAACTTGCCTAAATCACCTGCTGTAATCCTATCTTCACCAAAAAAACTGGTTGTAATAGCCTCGCTATCTACATCATTTATTTGTCTCTTAAACCGAACTTGTTTAAGATTCAATATTATTTCGGTAACGTCTTCCACCACGCCCTTAATGGTACTGAACTCATGTTCAACACCATCAATTTTAATCGAACTAATTGCAAAACCTTCCAGAGAGCTCAACAGAACCCTTCGAATGGCATTGCCAACAGTTAAACCATATCCCGGCTCCAAAGGACGGAATTCAAACAACCCAACTGTTGAAGTCGCATGATTTAGAAGAACCTTCTCAGGTTTTTGAAAATTCAGTATAGCCATGAAAAGTTTTTTAAAAGGATTATTTAGAATACAATTCGACGATAAGCTGCTCCTTGATGTTTTCAGGAATTTGCTCACGTAAGGGTGTATTCAAGAATCGGCCCGAATAAGTTTCAGGATTCCACTCAATCCATTCATATTTACTACGATTGCCATGAATGGCATTGGCGATAACCTCTAATGAACGTGACTTTTCACGCACTGAGATTATATCACCTGGCATAATGTGATATGAAGGAATGTTAACTATGTCACCATTAACTAATACATGCCTATGACCTACTAACTGCCTGGCGGCGCGCCTAGTTGGTGCTATTCCCATTCGGAAAACGACATTGTCCAAACGCGATTCACATAATTGCAGTAGGTTTTCACCTGTAATGCCTTTTTGCCGAGAAGCCCGCTCAAATAAGTTGCGGAACTGACGCTCCAACATGCCATAAGTGTACTTAGCTTTTTGCTTCTCTGCAAGCTGAACGGCATACTCGCTTTTCTTTCCGCGTTTACGTGCCAATCCATGTTGACCGGGAGGATAATTTCTCTTTTCGAAGGCGCTGTCTGCTCCGAAAATTGGATCACCAAAACGACGTGCAATTTTGGTTCTTGGTCCTGTATATCTAGCCATTTCTCTTTCCTGCTTCTTTAATTAAACACGACGACGTTTGGGAGGTCTGCAGCCGTTGTGTGGTATGGGCGTAATATCTATAATTTCTGTAACTTCTATCCCGCTGTTATGTATGGAACGAATTGCTGACTCTCTTCCATTCCCTGGACCTTTAACATAAACTTTAACTTTCTTCAAGCCAGCCTCCAAACCCCGAGTAGAGGCATCTTCGGCTGCAACTTGAGCCGCATAAGGAGTGTTCTTTTTGGAGCCTCTAAAACCCATTTTCCCAGCGGAAGACCACGATATTACTTGGCCCTGCAAGTTGGTTAAGGATATAATTATATTGTTGAATGTCGCATTTACATGTGCTTCACCAGCAGGCTCTACCTTAACTTTTCGCTTTTTAACAACCGTTTTTGTACTCTTTGCCATTTCTAAATTTTATTTGGTTGCCTTTTTCTTATTAGCTACAGTTTTACGCTTGCCTTTGCGGGTGCGTGAATTGTTCTTTGTGCGCTGACCACGCAACGGTAACCCAGAACGATGTCTGATGCCCCTGTAACATCCAATATCCATCAGACGTTTAATATTCAACTGAACCTCAGAACGAAGTTCCCCTTCCACCTTAAAACTTTCGGTTATGATGGTTCTAATAGCGCCCAACTGATCATCATCCCATTCTTGAACTTTGATATTTGGGTCGATACCCGCTTGATCCAATATCTTACGGGCACGGCTTCTGCCGATTCCATAGATATACGTGAGCCCGATCTCACCTCTTTTCTGACGGGGAAGGTCTACACCTGATATTCTGGCCATGCTGAATTGTTTAACCTTGTCTTTGCTTGAACTTTGGGTTCTTTTTGTTGATAACGTACAATTTGCCTTTCCGGCGAACTATTTTACAGTCTGCGCTGCGTTTTTTGATCGATGCTCTAATCTTCATATCCCTTGGCTTAGTATCTATAGGTTATTCTGCCTTTCGAAAGGTCGTATGGCGTCATTTCTAACTTTACTCTGTCGCCTGGTAACAACTTTATATAGTGCATACGCATCTTTCCAGATATATGTGCTATTACAATGTGACCATTGTCCAACTCTACTCTGAACATTGCGTTTGACAACGACTCAATGATGTTACCATCTTGCTCTATTACACCTTGTTTAGACATCTTAAACGCTAGGTGTTGAAACCGCTGAGCGGCCCTGAATTCTTCCTGACTTCATTAAACCATCATAATGACGATTCAATAAATAACTCTCAATTTGTTGCAGCGTATCTAGAACAACTCCTACCATAATCAATAATGACGTACCTCCATAGAAATAAGCAAACTGAGATGTTATTCCACTAACCATGGCAAAAGCCGGCAATATTGCAATAACGGCTAAAAAAATAGCTCCCGGAAAAGTTATTCTTGATAAAACCGTATCTAGAAATTCAGCCGTGGGCTTCCCTGGCTTGATACCAGGAACAAACCCTCCCCCTCTTTTCAAATCCTCAGCCATTTGATTCGTATTAACCTGTATAGCCGTATACAGAAAAGTGAATAATATGATTAGA
This sequence comes from Chryseobacterium gleum, assembly GCA_945883565.1. Classification (GTDB taxonomy): domain Bacteria; phylum Bacteroidota; class Bacteroidia; order Flavobacteriales; family Schleiferiaceae; genus RFXV01. The sequence goes on along the minus strand of CAMCXO010000012.1, from coordinate 50,056 downwards.
ACCGCAAAAATGAGGTTATACCAAAAACCTTGAATATTGCTAAATAAGGTAATCAAGGAAGTAGCACCACCTGCATCTATTCCCGAATAAGTAATAACTGTAATCGGAATGAACATTATGGCTTGCGCAAAAATAATTGGCATCACTCCTGAAGCATTAACCTTGAGAGGAATGTATTGTCTACTCATAGCGCCATACTGAACACCTCCAGCGGTGCGCTTCGCATATTGAACTGGAATCCTTCTAACAGCCTGGACTAAACCGATACTTAACATAATTACAACTAACAATGCCGCTATTTCCACAACGAACAAAACAAACCCTCCTCGGTCGAACTTTGCTGCTAATTCTTGTAAAAAGGCTTGAGGCAAAGTAGCTATGATTCCGACCATAATTAATAAGGAAATACCATTACCAATTCCTTTATCCGTAATACGCTCTCCTAACCACATGGCAAATACGGTTCCTGTAATAAGCACTAAGGTCGCCAAAGGCCAAAATAAACCAGGAGACATAGTAATAGCCACATTTTGACTAACTAAATTTGCAATATAGCCAGGCGCTTGAGCTGCAGTAATAGCAATCGTCAACAGCCTAGTAATTTGATTTAACTTACGCCTACCACTTTCACCCTCTTTCTGCATTTTCTGGATGGTAGGTACAGCCATTCCAAGCAGTTGAATAACAATAGAAGCGCTTATATATGGCATAATGCCTAATGCCAATATTGATGCATTAGCAAAAGCACCCCCAGTAAAGGCATTTAAAATACCCAATAAACCACTTTCACTTTGACCACGAAGGGCTTCTAAACTATCAGGATTTATACCCGGCAATACCACATTGGAACCCAAACGATAGATGAGCAATAACCCTAAGGTTAAAAGTATCTTATCTTTTAGCTCTTCGATCTTCCAAATATTCTTAAGGGTTTCTATAAAACGCTTCATAAGATAATATTACAAACTTTCTGCACTTCCACCAGCCGCCTCAATAGCTGCCAATGCCGTTTTGGAGAACTTATGAGCGCTTACTTTTAGAGTAGCCTTTAATTCACCTCTGCCAAGGATCTTCACCCTATCATTCTTTCCAAGTAAACCATTTTGATAAAGATTAACTGGGTTTACTTCGCCCTCAATCCTTCCTTCATCAAACAAACGCTGCAGTACGTCTAGGTTTATACCTGAGTACTCAATGCGATTAAAATTCTTGAAACCGAATTTCGGAACCCGACGCTGAAGTGGCATTTGACCTCCCTCAAAACCAATCTTCTTCGAATATCCAGAGCGCGATTTGGCACCTTTATGACCCCGAGTAGAGGTCCCGCCATGTCCAGAACCTTCCCCGCGACCTATCCTCTTTCCCTTTTTTACAGAACCCAATGCGGGCTTTAAGTTGCTTAATTCCATTTTTATTTCTTTAGGCTAGTTCTTCGATACGAACTAGATGTTTAATCTTGTCTATCATCCCTAAAATCTGAGGGGTGGAATCGTGCTCAACACTAGCATTGATTTTTCTCAAACCTAAGGCCCTCATTGTCAAAACTTGACGTTCCGGACGCTTTATAGTGCTTCGAACCTGAGTTATACGTATTCTAGCCATTCTGCTTTATCTTATCCATTAAACACTTTCGCCATCGACAAATTCCGTGCTTTCGCAATAGCCTTTGCATCTCTCATTCTCAGCAATGCCAGAAAAGTCGCCTTTACCACATTGTGTGGATTTGATGAACCCTTACTCTTTGCTAAAACATCATGAACACCGGCCGTTTCAAGAACCGCACGCATAGCACCACCAGCTATAACACCTGTTCCATGCGACGCAGGTCGAAGAAACACCTGAGCTCCACCGAAACGACCTTCTTCTTCATGTGGCACAGTGTGGTTCACAATAGGCAACCTCATTAGATTTTTTTTGGCATCTTCAATACCTTTAGTAATGGCTTCCGAAACCTCTTTACTCTTTCCAGTTCCAAAACCTGCCACACCCTTCTCATCCCCTACGACAACAATAGCTGTGAAGCCAAAGGTGCGACCACCTTTAGTCACTTTGGTCACTCTTTGTACCGCAACCAAACGATCAGTTAGCTCTAATCCCCCCGGCTTGACCCTATGAATACTCTTTAACTCTTTCATAATTAAAATTTTAAACCTGCTTCACGCGCACCCTCAGCCAAAGATTGCACACGCCCATGATATAAATAGCCCCCTCGATCGAAAGAACAAGTGTCTAAACCTTTTTCTAAAGCCTTTTTAGCCAAAACTTTTCCAACTGCCTTAGCGATCTCAATCTTACTTCCCACTAATTCCTCAATCACTTTATCCTTTGAAGAAGCAGATACCAAGGTCACACCGTTATTATCATCAATTAGCTGTGCATAAATCTCTTTATTACTCCTGAAGATCGACAATCTAGGGCGCTCTGCATCGCCATAGACCACTTTGCGAATACGCATTCGAATGCGATTTCTTCTTTCTAGTTTAGTTAGTGCCATATTTACTTTTTCTTAGACGCTGTTTTGCCAGCCTTTCTTCTAATTACTTCACCCACAAACCGCACACCCTTACCCTTGTATGGTTCGACTTTTCTTAAAGAACGAATTTTTGCAGTAACCATGCCTAACAAATGTTTGTCAAAGGAGCTAAGTACAATAACAGGATTCTTACCCTTTTCAGCAATGGCTTCCACCTTAACTTCACTTGGAAGCATCATCATAATAGTATGTGAGTAACCCAAAGACAAATCAAGCAATTGACCTTGAGCTACAGCACGATAGCCCACACCAACTAATTCCAAACGATTCGTGAAGCCCTCACTAACACCTTTTACCATATTGGCAATAAGTGCCCGATACAATCCATGCATAGCACGGTTTTGCTTATCATCGTTAAACCTCTTTACTTCAACAATATTACCATTAATCTCGACCGTAACATTCGCATTAACCGTCTGCCTCAACTCACCTAACTTACCTTTAACAGTAATTAGGTTATCGGCAAGCTTAAATTCAACACCTGCCGGAATTAATACTGGAGCCTTTCCAATTCTTGACATCTTCCTACCTAATTAGTATACATAACATATTACCTCACCACCTACATTCTCCATTCTTGCTTGCTTATCAGTCATAACTCCCTTGGACGTAGAAATAATAGCAATGCCTAAACCATTCTTTACTCTTGGCATTTCAGATTTACCCTTATATTGCCGAAGGCCTGGTCGGCTAATTCGGTGAATACCTCGAATTACCGGGAACTTGGACGATTTCTCGTACTTCAATGCAACCTTAAGGACATCTTGGGGCTGTGCCTCGACAACTTTATATCCTAAGATATATCCCTGTTCATATAAAATTCTAGCAATTTCCTGCTTCAACTTTGTCGCAGGTATCTCCACAATTCTGTGTCCTGCCATTAGGCCGTTACGAACACGAGTCAGAAAATCAGCAATTGGATCTGTTAACATAATTCTTTAGTATTACCAGCTGGCTTTTTTAACGCCTGGTATTAAACCATTATTGGCCATTTCCCTAAACGTAACTCTTGAAATTCCAAAATGACGCATATATCCTCTAGGGCGGCCGGTAAGTTTGCAACGATTGTGCAAACGCACCGGGGATGCATTTTTAGGTAATTTCTGTAGCCCTTCATAATCACCAACCTCCTTTAAAGCAGCCCTTTTTGCAGCAAACCTAGCTACCATTGCCTGACGCTTGCGCTCCCGCGCTTTCATTGATTCTTTTGCCATAATTTACTTGTTCTTTTTGAAAGGCAACCCAAAATGTGCTAACAACGACTTTGCTTCCAAATCTGTCTCAGCCGAAGTCACAAAAGTTATATCCATGCCTGAAATTCGGTTTACCTTATCTATATCAATTTCAGGGAAAATTATTTGTTCTGAAACACCAAGGTTGTAATTACCTCTGCCATCAAAGCCAGTAGCTTTTATTCCATTGAAATCTCTAATTCTTGGCAAAGCAGAATATATTAATCGCTCCAAAAACTCATACATTCTGTCTCCTCTAAGAGTCACCATTGTTCCTATTGGCATTCCCTTTCTAAGCTTGAAATTCGAAATATCTTTTTTAGAAAACGTTGCTATTGCCTTTTGGCCTGCAATTGCACTCATTTCATCTATTGAATAGTCGATTAATTTCTTGTCTGCCACAGCAGCCCCAACACCACGACTAAGAACAATTTTTCTTAACCGCGGTACCTGCATTACAGACTTATAGCCAAACTCCTCCATCAAAGCTGAACTAATTCTTTCTCGATATTCAATTTTAAGCCTTGGCATTGTTTCCATTACTTTAAGGTCTTTTGCGATTTTTTGGCGTAACGCACACTTTTCCCATTTTCATCCTTCTTTCTGCCAATTCTCGTTGGCTTTCCGCTTTCTGGATCTGATATCATTAAGTTACTAATGTGAATACCCGCCTCAATTCTATTTATACCACCTTGCGGTGATGAAGCACTGGGCTTAGAATGCTTGGTTACCATATTTAAACCTTCTACAACAGCACGCGAGGTTTCTCTATTCACCTCAAGAACCTTCCCACTTTTTCCCTTACTTCCACCGGCAACAACCACAACACTGTCACCTTTCTTAATATGTAGCTTCATACTTCCTTTATTAGAGCACTTCTGGTGCTAACGAAACAATCTTCATATACTGCTTATCTCTTAACTCTCTTGCCACAGGACCAAACACACGTGTACCACGCATCTCACCTGCAGCATTCAATAGCACGCATGCATTATCATCGAAACGGATATATGAACCATCCGAACGACGTACCTCTTTACGTGTTCGTACAACGACTGCCTTACTTACTTGCCCTTTCTTAACATTACCCCCTGGAGATGAATCTTTTATTGAAACTACAATTTTATCACCAACAGAGGCATAGCGACGACCAGACCCCCCTAAAACTCGGATGCACAGAACTTCTTTAGCCCCAGTATTATCCGCAACACGCAAACGCGACTCTTGTTGTACCATTACTTCGCTTTTTCTAAAATTTCAACCAAACGCCAATTTTTCGTCTTGCTAAGCGGCCTAGTTTCCATAATCTTTACTAAATCACCTTCTTGGCACTCGTTCTTTTCATCGTGCGCATGGAACTTTTTGGTCACCTTTACAAACTTGCCATATATGGGGTGCTTCTTTTTACGCTCAACACTTACGACAATAGATTTCTCCATTTTTGAGCTTGTCACAACTCCCACTCGTTCTTTACGAAGGTTTCGATTTGAATTCTGTTCCATACTATGCAGTTTCTTCAATTTTTCTACGACGCAACTCGGTCTCTAATCGTGCAATGTCTTTTCTTTTCGAACGAAGCACAAGCGGATTTTCCAGAGGTGAAATAGCATGAGCCATTTTCATTCTAGAATAGTTTAATTTTTCTTCCAAAAGAGACTCCTTTAATTCTCCACTGGTCATTTCTCTTATTACTTCAGGTTTCATTCTATCTAAAATCAAGCTTGAACAAAATCTCTACGCAAAATAAACTTAGTCCGCACTGGCAATTTTTGCGCGGCTAATCGCAAAGCTTCCTGAGCAATATCAAGTGACACACCATCAATCTCGAATAGAATTCTGCCAGGTCTAACTGGTGCTACCCAGTATTCCACGTTACCCTTACCCTTTCCCATTCGAACTTCGGCAGGCTTTTTGGTTATAGGCTTGTCAGGAAAAATTCTAATCCAAAGCTGACCTTCGCGCTTCATAAATCTAGTTGCCGCAATACGCGCTGCTTCAATTTGTCGTCCAGTGATGAACTTTTCATCCATAGTTTTTATTGCAAAACTTCCAAAAGCAATTGTGTGCCCCCTTTGCGAGATGCCCTTCATCTTACCTTTAAACGTCTTCCTATACTTACTTCTTTTTGGCTGCAACATGGCTCAGTATTTTAAGCTTTTCTTTTACGATTTCCACCTCTACGCTCATTTCCCCTGCTACCAGGCGCCGGCGCATTCGTAGACGAACCTCCTCCTACTTTCTTAGCTGAAGTACCTAATAAATTGCTTAGATCTCTTTTTCCATAAACCTCACCTTTCATTATCCAAACCTTAATTCCAATTCTCCCATAAGTTGTATGAGCCTCGGCTATGTAATAATCTATATCTGCCCTGAAAGTATGTAAAGGAGTTCTTCCGTCCTTATACATTTCACTCCTGGCAATCTCTGCTCCATTCAATCTTCCACTAGCCATAATTTTTATGCCTTCCGCACCCATACGCATGGTTGCAGCAATAGCCATTTTTATAGCTCTTCTATAACTTATACGCCCCTCGATTTGCCTTGCTACACTATCAGCGACAAGCTTGGCGTCAAGCTCTGGTCGTTTTATTTCATAGATATTTATCTGAACCTCCTTTTTAGTAAGCTTCTTAATCTCTTCCTTAAGCTTATCTACCTCTTGACCTTGTTTACCGATTATAACACCAGGGCGGGCCGACGTAATTGTAATCGTCACCAACTTCAAGGTACGCTCAATAATAATCCTGCTAACATTCGCTTTTTGGAGACGAGCATAAAGATATTTTCTAATACGAAAATCTTCCGCCAGCTTATCGCCATAGTCTGTTCCTCCATACCAATTAGAATCCCATCCTCTAATATAACCTAGACGGTTGCCTATTGGATTCGCTTTTTGTCCCATTAGTTTGTTACTTCTTCTGTTTCTGAAACTTCCTCTACAACTACTTCAGCACCATTAAGTAATACAATGCTCACATGATTAGAGCGCTTACGTACTCTATGTGCTCTTCCCTGTGGCGCTGGTTGAATTCGTTTAAGCATTCTGCCACCATTTACTTGTATTTCTCCTACAATCAAACCAGCGTCTTCTAGTCTATGGCCCTCATTCTTCAACTGCCAATTTGCCAAAGCAGAACGCAATAACTTTTCAAGTCTGCCAGAAGCTTCTTTACCGTTATTCCTTAGCACGTACAGCGCCTTTTCCACTTCCATTCCGCGAATTAAATCTGCCAATAAGCGCATTTTTCTAGGCGATGTTGGACAATTATTAAGGCTAGCAGAAACCACGCTCTTCTTGGCCTCTTTCCGCTCTTCAGCTTTCAATCTTTTTCTGGCTCCCATAAATCTTCCTGATTATTTTTTGCCTTTATCTTTTCGATTTCCCGCATGCCCGCGGAAACTGCGCGTAGGCGAGAATTCACCAAATTTGTGACCAACCATGTTCTCGGTCACATAAACTGGAATAAACGTTTTACCATTGTGCACCGCTATTGTTTGACCAACAAACTCAGGTGAGATCATCGATGCTCTAGACCATGTTTTCACAACTGTCTTCTTTCCTTGTTCTACATTCTCAAGAATACGCTTCTCAAGCTTGTGATGTATAAAAGGACCTTTTTTTAGTGAACGGGCCATATTCTATTTCTTGCGTCTGTCAATTATATACTTATTCGATGCCTTCTTAGGCGTTCTGGTTTTATAACCTTTTGCTGGAATGCCTTTTCTTGACCTAGGGTGCCCACCTGATGCCCGGCCCTCACCACCCCCCATCGGGTGATCAACAGGATTCATGGCAACACCCCGTACTCTTGGTCTTCGTCCTAACCACCGACTTCTGCCCGCCTTTCCAGACCTTTCAAGTCCACTGTCGCTATTAGAAACTACACCAATCATAGCCATACAAGTGGTCAAAACCATACGGGTTTCTCCTGAAGGCAACTTTATGATTGCATACTTGCCATCTCTGGCGGCTAATTGTGCAAATGTACCCGCAGAACGAGCCATAACAGCACCTTGACCTGGTCGCATCTCGATGCAGCTTATAACCGTACCAAGAGGTATTTCACCTAACAAAAGAGCGTTCCCTATTTCTGGGCTTGAACCCTTTCCGGAAACTACAGTCTGACCAATCTTCAGACCATTCGGTGCAATAATGTATCGCTTCTCACCGTCTAAATAAGCTACTAGGGCAATACGTGCATTGCGGTTAGGGTCGTACTCGATGGATTTTATAACCCCTGGAATAGCTTGCTTGTCACGCTTGAAATCTATGATTCTATATCGCTGCTTATGTCCACCTCCAATATTGCGGACAGTCATCTTCCCTGAGTTATTTCGACCTCCACTACTTTTTTTAGTACCCAACAAAGATTTTTCGGGTTCCGAAATAGTGATAGTAGCGAAATCATTCACCACGCGAAAACGTTGACCAGGTGTTATTGCTTTAAGTTTGCGTATTCCCATCTCGCTTATATATTGCTATAAAGGTCTATAGACTGTCCACTTCTCACTTCAACGATTGCTTTCTTGAATGAGCCGGAACTACCTGCAACCACTCCCGTTTTTGTATAACGTGTTTTTCTCTTTCCAGGCACGACCATAGTTCTAACATTTTCAATATCTACTCCATAAGTCAGCTCTACAGCCTCCTTAATCTGAATCTTGTTGGCCTTCTTATGAACTACAAAAGCAAAACGGTTTCTAACCTCCGCATCCGCGGTCGCTTTCTCTGTAATTATAGGTTTAATAAGAATTTTCATGCTATTTGACTTAAAGCTTCATTTATCTTTCCAGCCGAAGCCTCAGTGAAAACAAGGCTCTGCGCCTTCATAAGCCTGTATGTGCTTAATTCGGTGACAGTTACAACCTCAGAGCCCTGAAAATTTCGGGACGACAAATATACGTTTTTACTTGTTTCATCAACCACAAGCAAAGATTTTTTCTTATCAATACCCAAGGCCTTCAATACACCCACAAATTGTTTGGTTTGCGGCTTTTCAAATTCCAAAACATCGACAACCAAAATAGCTTTTTCAGCTGCTTTAATACTCAAAGCGCTTCTTCTAGCCAACTGCTTCAATTTTTTATTCAGCTTAAAGCCATATTCATGCGGTCTTGGTCCGAAGACTGTGCCACCACCACGATGCAATGGTGACTTGTAAGAACCCATTCGTGCATTACCTGTACCCTTCTGCTTAAACCCTTTTTTGGTAGTTCTGGCAATTTCAGCTCTTTCTTTAGATTTGTGGGTGCCTTGGCGCTGATTGGCCAAATACTGTTTTACATCTAAATATATAGCATGCTCATTGGGCTCAATACCAAATATAGCATCACTTAATTCTAATTTTCGACCGGTTTCTTTACCGTGTTTATCCAAAACTAACAATTCCATCACTTCTCAATAATTACAAGTCCATTCTTTGGTCCAGGAACTGAACCACTAATAATTAAAAGGTTTTTAACCTTATCAACTTTTAAAACAACTAAGTTCTGAATTTTCACCCTTCCGTTGCCCATTTGCCCTGCCATTCTCAAACCTTTGAAAACCCTCGAAGGGTCGGAACCTGCTCCAATTGAACCTGGCGCCCTCAAGCGGTTGTGCTGGCCATGTGTAGCTTGCATAATGCCTCCAAAGTGATGTCTTCTTACAACTCCTTGGAAACCCTTTCCCTTTGAAGTACCAACCACATCAACAAACTCGCCCTCTTCAAATAAATCAACATCTAAAACATCTCCAATAGTAAAAGAATTGGCATCGAAGTCCTTGTACTCTACTACCATTTTTTGTGGAGAGGTTTTTGCCTTTTGAAAATGTCCATTCAAAGCAGCTGGGGTACTCTTTTTCTTACGCTCTCCGCCTCCGGCGATTTGCAGTGCTTGGTAACCATCGACCTCTTGAGTCTTTACTTGGGTAACCACATTCGGTAAGGCCTCTATTACTGTACAAGGCAAATTTTTACCGTCTGGACCAAAGAGGCTGGTCATTCCTACTTTTCTACCTATTAATGCAGGCATGGATTCTTGATATTAAGCTTTTTTTACACTTTTATTTCTACCTCAACACCACTAGGAAGCTCTAGCTTCATTAGTGCGTCGATAGTTTTCGCCGAAGAACTGTAAATGTCAAGAAGACGTTTGTATGACGACAACTGAAACTGTTCTCTAGCTTTCTTATTCACGTGGGGAGAACGCAAAACCGTATAGATCCGCTTATTTGTTGGCAACGGAATTGGGCCATTAACAACGGCACCGGTACTCTTCACAGTTTTAACAATTTTCTCCGCAGACTTATCAACCAAATTATGGTCGTAAGACTTAAGCTTTATTCTAATTTTCTGACTCATTTTCCTTTAATTAGGCGTGTTGACCTTTGACTTTTGCAATAACCTCATCCGCGATATTCCTTGGGGTTTCTTGATAATGACTAAATTCCATTGCTGAAGTGGCACGACCAGAACTCAAAGTACGCAATTGGGTCACATAACCAAACATCTCAGACAACGGGACGTTACCTTTTATCACCTGAGCGCCGCTACGAGCATCCATACCCATTACTTGGCCACGTCGTCGGTTCAAGTCGCCAACCACATCACCCATATTCTCTTCTGGTGTTACCACCTCCAATTTCATAATCGGCTCAAGAATAACAGGTTTGGCCTTCTTTGCAGCTTCTCTAAAAGCCATTTTTGCGGCCAACTCAAAACTTAAAGCATCAGAGTCAACAGGGTGAAAAGACCCATCTAGTAAAGTCACCTTCATGGCATCAATTTCATAACCGGCTAGTGGACCGTTTTTCATAGCTTCTTTAAAACCCTTCTCCACAGATGGGATAAATTCCCTAGGAATATTTCCTCCTTTAACCTCATTCACGAACTGAAGACCAGTAATACTGTCATCTGCCGGTCCTAAATTGATAACTATGTCAGCAAACTTACCTCGTCCTCCAGTTTGCTTTTTGTAAACCTCTCTGTGATTAATTATACCAGTAATGGCCTCTTTGTATTGAACCTGAGGAGCTCCTTGATTACATTCTACCTTAAATTCTCGCTTTAAACGATCTACAATAATTTCAAGGTGTAACTCACCCATACCACTGATAACAGTTTGACCAGTTTCTTCATCCGTATGCACTCGGAAAGTCGGATCCTCTTCCGCTAATTTGGCGAGCGACATACCCAGCTTATCCACATCGCTTTGAGTTTTCGGTTCAATAGCAATTCCAATTACCGGTTCAGGGAATGACATTGCCTCTAAAACTATTGGAAACTTTTCTTCGCACAAAGTATCTCCGGTTCTAATTTCCTTGAAACCAACGCCAGCCCCAATATCTCCCGCTTCAATCCGATCGATTGGGTTTTGTTTATTTGAGTGCATTTGAAAAATACGAGATATGCGCTCTTTTTTATCTGTTCTAGTATTCAACACATAAGAACCTGCATTTAAAGCACCGCTATAGACTCTAAAAAAACAAAGGCGTCCGACAAATGGATCGGTAGCAATCTTAAAAGCCAAAGCCGCAAATGGCTCTGATGAAGAAGGCTTACGCTTCTCTTCAACTTCCGTTCTTGGGTTTGTACCGGAAATGGCATCAATATCCAAGGGTGATGGCAAGTAAGCCATTACGGCGTCCAGCATAGTCTGAACACCTTTATTTTTAAAGGCACTACCACATAAAATTGGAACAATCTTCATGTCGCAAGTTGCCTTGCGTATGGCATTCTGCATTTCTTCTTTGGTGATGGAGTATGGGTCTTCAAAAAACTTTTCCATCAACCTATCGTCGTACTCCGCAACTGCCTCCACCAATTTTTCACGATACTCGTTAGCTACCTCTACCAAATCTTCGGGCACGTCAACAATCTGATAGGTCATTCCTTGGGTGCTATCATCCCAAATAATGCCTTGCATGGTTAATAGATCTACTACACCTTTAAACTCTGCTTCAGCACCAATTGGCACTTGAAGTGGTACTGGGTTTGCTTTTAGTCGATCTTTAATTTGACCAACAACCTTGAAAAAGTCAGCTCCAGAGCGATCCATTTTATTAACGAAGCCTAAACGTGGCACGTGGTACTTATCCATTTGTCGCCAAACAGTCTCGCTCTGAGGCTCTACACCACCGACAGCGCAGTAAAGAGCTACAGCACCATCTAAAACCCTCATAGAACGCTCTACCTCCACTGTAAAGTCAACGTGTCCAGGGGTATCTATAATATTAATTTTATAGTGCTCTGTTCCATTAACTGGCTTCCCCTGTTCCGTTGGATAATTCCAAAAACAAGTTGTTGCTGCCGATGTGATGGTAATACCGCGTTCCTGTTCTTGCACCATCCAGTCCATCGTAGCGGCGCCATCATGTACTTCTCCAATTTTATGGTTTATACCTGTATAATAAAGAATTCTCTCGGTCGTTGTAGTCTTACCCGCATCGATATGAGCGCTTATGCCAATGTTTCGGGTGAATTTTAGGTCGCGTGACATTTTGGTTTGATACTTTTAATTTAGAAACGGAAATGAGAAAAAGCTTTGTTGGCTTCAGCCATTTTATGAGTATCCATGCGTTTCTTTACAGCTGCACCTTCTTCTTTTGCCGCAGCGATAATTTCGTTTGCCAAACGCATACTCATGGTTTTTTCATTCCTTTTACGCGAATAATTAATAAGCCATTTCATGGCCATTGATATTTTGCGATCGGGGCGAATCTGCATTGGAATTTGAAAAGTTGCACCGCCTACTCGGCGACTACGCACTTCAACATGAGGCATAACATGTGTTAAAGCCTCTTTCCATACCTCTAAACCTTCAGGTCGCTGAGTTTTTTCACTCACAATGTCTATTGCTTCATAAAAAACATCAAATGCTTTCGACTTTTTGCCGTCGTACATCATGTTATTAACGAATCGTGTAACTAAAGGGTCGTTAAACCGCGAATCTGGAAGTAGGGGACGTTTTTTTGCTCTTTGCTTTCTCATCTCAGTGTATGGCTACTGATTTTTATTTCTTTTTAGCTGGTGCTCCTTTGCCGGCCGGACCTTTAGCCACTTGCCCTGGTTTTGGACGTTTTGCACCATATTTTGATCTACGCTGTTTGCGACCATCCACTCCAGCTGTATCTAAAGCTCCACGCACGATGTGGTAACGTACGCCTGGCAAATCTTTCACTCGACCTCCGCGCACTAACACGATTGAGTGTTCTTGCAAGTTATGACCCTCACCTGGAATATAGGCGTTAACTTCATTACCATTAGTCAAGCGCACACGGGCAACCTTGCGCAAAGCTGAATTTGGCTTTTTAGGCGTAGTAGTATAAACACGTGTGCAAACACCTCTTCTCTGAGGCGATGCATCTAGGGCTGCAGACTTACTTTTCTTTTCGATCTTCTCGCGACCCTTTCTAACCAACTGCTGTATAGTGGGCATAAATGCTTAATTTTCTTGAGTTTACGCTCTAACCCCCTATTTTTAGGGGACTGCAAATGTACAACCTTTTTTAACTCGCGCAAGTTGAAGTAAATAAATCTTTTAAAAGGTTCTATTAACCTCTATTCTTGCAGAATAAACCGATGTGTTTGCAAATCGATTTGCGCTAATAAGATTTGCTTTGTACCAACTAAACTCTTTACATCATCCTCAGTTGAGTGTTTTAACGTGTAGAGTGTTAGCCCCTTTTTTAATTCAATTACAAATGCTTCATTTAAAGAATCCATCAACTCTTTTTCATTAAAATATTCAGCATTAATACAGAATGAGGATTGTACGGCTGAATGCTGAGAAAGATTTACTCTTATAGAAAATCGATGAAAAATAGAATAAATGTGACTTAAATGCTCTTCCGAAATAAAAGACAGATTATAAGTTCCTAATTTTAAGAGCCATTGTTCTGTTTTTCGAATATAGCAGCAAACTTTCGGTTCTATGCCATTCGTTTTATCAATACAAGTGCCTAAATTTTGTGGCTCTAAAAAGCTTCTTACGTGTAGAGGAATTCCTGCCTCTTTTAAAGGTTGAATGGTCTTTGGATGAATTACCGATGCACCATAATAAGCCAATTCTATTGCCTCTTCATAACTCAACCTTTTCAAAAGCACTGTATTCGAAAATACCTTAGGATCACCATTCTTGATGCCAGGTACGTCTTTCCAAATTGTTAATTCTTTAGCTTTTAGGATGTTTGCCAATGCAGCCGCAGAATAATCAGAACCTTCTCTACCCAGTGTTGTACTTCTTCCATCCAAATCGGCACCTATAAATCCTTGTGTAATATAGATTCCATCAGAATTAAATGCTCGCTTAACACGCCTTCCACTTGGCTCCCAAAGTATACTTGCATTTCGAAAATTACTATCAGTTACAATGATTTCACGAGCATCTATCCATTTAATTTGCTCGAAATTTGAAATAAAACACTCAATAATTCTGGTACTTAAAAGCTCGCCAATACTCACAATACGGTCATAATCAACTGAAGGAATTGTCGGTTCTGATGATAAAATGCTTCGCCCGTAGTCGAATAATTCAAAAACATGAATAGATTCTTTCCTTCCTATATTTAGTTCATTCAAGATGGAAATATGCCGATTTTCTAGTTCACGCCACCTAATTAATGCTTGATCCTTTGCTTTATTCTGGTGTAATTTTAAAATAACTTCAAGTTCATTTGTGGTTTTATCCATAGCTGAAACCACCACAACGTATTTTCTGGCCTCATAACTTTTTAATATACCCCAAAGATTTTTCACTCCTTCAGCATTTTTTACTGAGGCGCCTCCAAATTTAAAAACGAGAATGTCTTTCATTAATTTGAAAAATTGTAAATAAACCATGCGTATAAGAAAAATCTTATAAATCTCGTGGTTCCAGCTATTAGGTACTTTTTAACAGGATAATGGGCTACACCCGCGATTACACTAACAGGACTATATGGCAAAGGCGTCATAGCTGCTATAGTAATTAAAACTCCACCATAACGCCTAAATTGCTGGAAATGTTCCAAATAACGTTCTTCAACCCAAGTTTTAACTTTTGGCAATAAATAGAGCCGTGTTCCTATACAATAAGATAAAACGCCGCCAGAATAAGAACTACAAGCCAGCAAGAAAACCCAAAAATACGGATAATTGTACGATTTAACCGCCCAAATATAAAGATCTGGTGGCAGAATTCCTGAAAAACTCTCGCTAACAAAAAGTGTGACCAATAACCAAATTGGTGAAAAGTCATTTTCTATTCTTTGAGCTAATTCTTCCGTAAGTAACAGCCTGTCTACCAATGTAAAAAAAACTGAGAAAGCAATTAAGAACAACATCATTTTCCATAAACTCGACTTCATAAAGGCCACACCCCCTTTACGCTCGAAACGGCGAAAATATGCACGGCCATTGCGTAACCATGTGCCTTTAATAATTGCCATTGTTTGTTGATAGATGTTTGCGAAAATACACTCTGTTAATTCAAGAAATACGCGACCATCCTGATTTCCGCCCGTAAATCCGAACATATTCCAATCTCATTTCGCTAAAATCAAATGAATGCCCTTTTCCGAGTATCACTTCTTCTGCTTTACTTTTAGCCTCAGTTAGCCAATTTCCATCATAAAGGAGGCTTGCCAATTTTAAATTAAAAGCGCCACTTTGCTGAGTTCCGAGCAAATCACCAGGGCCTCTAATTTGCAAATCCACCTCAGAAATCTTAAATCCATCGTTGGTTTCTACCATTACCTCCATACGCTTCAGAGCATCTTTGCTCAGTTTATGTCCTGTAACCAAAACACAATAACTTTTATCCAAGCCTCGACCAACCCTGCCTCGTAATTGATGCAATTGAGAAAGTCCAAAACGCTCAGCGCTTTCAACAACCATTACAGTGGCATTAGGAACATTTACTCCTACCTCAATAACAGTGGTTGCCACTAAAATTTGACAAATTCCGTTAACAAATCGATTCATTTCAAATTCTTTCTCTTCTGGCTTCATCTTCCCATGTACGATGGCAATTTCGTAAGCAGGTCGAGGAAAAATAACTTGAAGATGTTCAAACCCTTCCATCAAATTTTTATAATCATTTGCCTCTGATTCCTGAATAAGAGGATAAACCACATATACCTGACGTCCTAAGGTAATTTGGTTTTTCATTAGTCCAAAAACTTCGAGACGTCTGTTTTCATACCTATGCCATGTTTCTATAGGCTTTCTACCTGGTGGTAATTCATCAATAACACTTAAATCCAAGTCCCCATGCACAGTCATAGCCAGTGTTCTTGGAATTGGTGTTGCTGTCATTACCAAAATATGCGGCGGTTGTCTATTTTTTCTCCAAAGCTTTGCCCTCTGTTCAACTCCAAATCGATGCTGCTCATCTATCACTGCTAATCCGAGATTGTTAAATTCCACTTTATCTTCTAACAAAGCATGTGTGCCAACTATTAATGGAAGTTCGCCATCTTTCAAGTCTTGAAACATTTTAGTTCTAGCACTTTTTTTTGTGTTACCACTTAGGATTTGTATCGGATAAGGCAATCGTCCGAGCAACTCACTTAAACTTCTGAAGTGCTGATTGGCTAAAATTTCTGTCGGTGCCATCAAACAAGCCTGAAATCCATTGTCAATGGCAAGCAACATACACATAAGTGCTACAATGGTTTTTCCACTCCCAACGTCTCCTTGTAGCAATCGATTCATTTGCTTCCCACTTCCTAAATCAGCACGAATCTCCTTTATCACTTTTTTTTGTGCAGCGGTTAAATCAAAGGGCAATGAAGATTTGTAAAAGTTATTAAAGGCTTTTCCCACTTTATCAAATACAAAGCCTCTATGTTGCTGTTGCCTTTCTTTTTTATTTAGAAGAATGTGTAACTCTAAAAAGAAAAACTCTTCAAATACCAATCTCTCTCTTGCTTTTCTTTGTTCTAATTCGTTATTCGGAAAATGGATTTGATAAAATGCTATCGCTTTAATTGGCCAAGCATAACTTGAAATCCAATCATCTGGAAAACATTCCCTTATATTGAATTCTTTATGTTCTAGTATTTCTTTAACCAAACGTAAAAGTCCCAAACTGCCTAATCCTCTATTACTAAGTTTCTCGGTAGTTCGATATATGGGTTGCAAACCTCTAATAGAAGCTTCACGGTTTGGCGCTAAAAATTCAATTTCAGGATGAACGAAGTTTATTGTCCCATTAAAAAAATTCATTTTACCAAAAACCAAGTAATTACTGCCAACTTTGAGCCCAGACTTGACCCAATTTAACCCCCTGAACCAAATTAAATCTGCCAAATCGCTTGAATCACTTACCCTAACTACCAAGCGTTTTTGCTTTGAACCCCCTATCTCTTTAATGTCCAATATTTTGACAACTGTTTGATAATCGCCTTCACCCAAACCACGGCATTCATTTAATTTATAAAACTTAGATCTATCTACATATCTAAAAGGAAAGTGTCTTAGTAAATCACCAAATGACTTAACACCAATCTCTTGGTTCAGTAGTTGTGCCCTTTGCGGTCCTACTCCCTTTAGGAATTCGATATTCTTATCTAAAAAACTTTCTGTCATTTTTCAAAAATAGAGTCATGGTTTAGTTTCTTTGAATTATGAAACGCTCATTAAAGTTGTTCGTGTTGATCGGTGTTTTTCAACATTCACTTTTGGCCCAAGATCTTCGCAAATTACACATCAACCAAGAACATATCAATTTATCTTTAGAACTCGATACGATTCAATCGGCTATAAGAGGCAAAGTAACATTGTTTTTCAAGGTGCTACCTACTGTATGTGACAGCTTTTGGATTGATGGCATTAGGCTCCAAATTGATACAATCTTACTTAACCATTCAATTGCCAAGTTTAAACAAACTGATCAAGGATTGTGGATTCATAATGCAATTTGCGATACTTCAATAAAACAAAAACTACATTTAGTTTATTCTTGTAAGCCTCGGAAAGGCCTTTATTTTCATGGCTTTAATCAAAATAATGGACATAAACAAATATGGTCTCAAGGCCAGGGAATTGACCACCGACATTGGATTCCCCACCAAGACGACCAAA
Source organism: Chryseobacterium gleum (assembly GCA_945883565.1). Lineage (GTDB taxonomy): Bacteria > Bacteroidota > Bacteroidia > Flavobacteriales > Schleiferiaceae > RFXV01. The sequence goes on along the minus strand of CAMCXO010000012.1, from coordinate 32,243 downwards.
GAGATAAACTCACCCATACAATCCGATTAACTACGCCCAAAAACTGGATGGCTGTTTCTAATGGTAATTTAATTCGAAAAGAAGAAAAATTCAACTCCATTACATGGCTCTATAGCATGCCTCAAGCCCATTCGTCCTACCTTATAATGCTGGCGGCTGGACGGTTTCAGTCCTTTTTGGAAAAAGACTCTACTGAGAGATCCTATGTAACTTACTTATCACATAAACAAAAGCATACATATAAATATAATTTTAAAAGAATGCCCTCTCTTCTTCAATGGATGGAAGCAGAAATAGGCTCAACATTTCCCTGGAAAGCCCCTTATAAGCAGGTGGTTGTAAGTAATTTCAAGCATGGTGCTATGGAAAATACTTGTGCTGTTTTGATAGGAGATATTTTTTTACAAGACTCACTTATACCATGGACTGAGCGAACTGCCATCGAAATTCAAGCCCACGAACTAGCACATCATTGGTTTGGGAATTGGGTAACGGCATCAAGCACCGAAAATCATTGGCTACATGAAGGATTTGCTACCTTTTGGCAATGGCAAAGTAAGCTAGCCTTTGAAGATACATTCAGCTTCCAATTGGCGCGTAATCAGGCTGCTGAAAGAATATTTAATCAAAGTGTAAATAAACCCACATCCATTAGAGACCCAAATGTTGGTTCTATCGGATTCTATGACAAAGGTGGTTGGGTTGTTTCAATGTTAAGAGATTACATAGGAAACCATGCGTGGACACTTGGTATTGACCATTGGCTTCGAACGTATTCACAAGGTATTTCTGATGATTCTCAACTTCAACAAAGTTTACAACTCTATACAAATAAAGATCTTAAGCCCTTTTTCGATTTCTGGGTAAGAAGTGGCGGTGAGCCTGAAGTGAATATCTATGTTGAAACTAAAGGAACTACGAATTCGATCTGCTTAAAATCAAATGTGACTTTCGCTGCGCAATTGAGTTTACTTTTTATTTGGGATGATGGCCAAACAGAAATTCAAACTTTTGATTGGCTAGGAAAAGAAATGAAACTGCCTGTCAAAATACGAAAAGGCCACAAACTTCTTGGCGTTATACCAGACCCTCAAAAGCGTTTGTTAGTACGTTGGAACTATCCAATTCCCGACAATTTATTAACAAATTTCAACAACATTAAAACTACTATTGCCTGGAAACATTGGTTGAAGCAAAGTAAAGAAGATTATACTTTTAAAGATTTGCACATTTTGACCAACATAACTACCAAAAACATTGAATTAGCTCTTGCTCTATGGCAAAACTCAGAAACAGATACACTTTTGAAATCTAAACTATTTGAAAATTGGTTGGAAAATCCTAGGTTTTTTCACTTAACTGAGTATTTGGCCCCCGATATTTTACAATTGCCTGAAATTAGTGAAAATGCAATTGAAGCACTTCTGAAGCATAAAACCTATGTATCCCAGTTGGCGGTATTGGAATGGTTTGTAAAATACCACCCCACAAAATTTGAAGAATTCTCTAATCAACTTTTAGAAATTCAAGAACCTGCCATTCAAAAGCTAACAGCTAAAAACCAACTTTACCGATTTTTAATCTTAAACGATGAGAAAGCACTATTATCTCTCGAAGTTTTAGCAAGTGGGAACAATGAGTTTGTTGGCCGAGAAATGGCTATTCAATACTTAATACTTCTTAACCACTTAAGCAAAAAGGTGTTTTCTGATGCATTGAAAGACTATTTTCACCCAAATAATCGCGTTGCTGCACCGGCACGGCAATACATAAACCACTGGGTACATAAAAAAAACAAACAAGAGGTTTGGCAACCATGGTTAGAAGAACTCAAGCCAAATTGGAATTCTCAACAATGGCAAGATTTTAACAAAATGACCGGGAATTAATGCTTAGTAAAGGGTTACAAAAACTTTATTTGGCAGACTTACTGTTTGGATGGCTAGCTCTAAATTCAGGTTTCATTGTGGCTGTAGCCCTTCGCTTTAACGATTTAAAAGTCGAAAATCCAACATATTACAATTACTATGTTCAATTATGGATTTTTTGCAATCTGGTTTACCTCATTCTGAAAAATCAAAGTCTCAATAGTAAAAACTTGCGCTTATACGATGGAATAAGAATGCGGTTAAATGGGAGTATTCGGCTTATTACAACTCATGCCTTTTCATTGGCTTTACTCCTTCTTATTTTAAAAGGCACTTTTTTTTCCAGGCTTTTCGGTCTATATTATTATGTTTTGTGGATTGGGTTGCAGTTTACTTGGGATATTATAAGTCTTAACCTCTACAGGCAAAGTTGGTTGAGCGGCAAGGGCTTGCAAAAAATTGTTCTGATTGGAGAGGGAAGAATGTTTGAATTTGTCATTGAACAACACTTAGCATTACGAAAAGAAGGTTTAGAACTAGCTGCCTGCTTTGGCAGCAAAGAGATTGTTTCAGACTGGAATGGGCCATATTTTGAAATACAAGAAGCTAAATCATTCATTCTAAAAAACCCTGAAATTCAAATGATTTACATAGCATTTAACAATTTTAAAACCATTTTAGACTGGCAAAGGTTTGGTGATGAAAATATGATAACCATTCGGTTGGTTCCAGAAGTACACCTCCCCTTCCACTTGCCGTTCAAAGTTGAATTTATTGGCAACATTCCAATAATATTTCCGAGAAAAGAACCGCTCGAAAACAATTTCAATCGAATTATAAAGCGAAGTTTCGACTTGGTCTTTACTATTTCTTTCGGAATTAGCCTTCTACCCATAACTATTTTAATTCTATTAATTATGATGAAGCTAAGTGGACAGAAAATATTATTTTTCAAGCAGTTAAGAAGTGGTTTAAGGGGGCGGTCGTTCGTAATATACAAACTCAGAACACTAAATAATGATGGCACACCAACCATTTTTGGGCATTGGTTGAGACGTCACAGTTTAGATGAATTACCTCAATTTATTAATGTTCTGAAAGGCCAAATGTCAATCATTGGGCCTCGCCCTCACATGCCTGAACACACCAATTTGTACAAACAACAAATAGATGCTTTTATGGTTAGACACTTAATAAAACCCGGAATAACGGGTCTTGCCCAAATTCAAGGATTAAGAGGTGGGATAGATAATGTAACTGAAATGAAAGACAGAGTTAATGCAGACGTTCATTATTTAAGCAACTGGTCACTTATGCTTGATTTAAAAATTTTATTCTATACCATTTGGCAGGTTATTTTCCCTTCTAAAGCCAATAAATTCTAGTTTTAGGCAAACATAGAAGGTGATTCGGGCTTTGGATTCGGTGATTTTTTTGGATATCTTTCTTGGTCAATGGCCTTTACCATATAATGCAATGTTTGTTTTAGCTCATCAATATTGCTTTTATTTACTGCCGAAATGAAAACAGCTTGGTTATGTGTTTTAGACATCCAAGTTTTCTTCAAGTCATCTAAAGTCCATGCATCACGTTCCAAGGGCGATAAATCCGGATTTGGGTGTAACTCGGGTTTAAATCTATCTATTTTGTTAAATATCAAAAAAATAGGCTTTTCATTGCTACTTAATTCCGATAAAGTTCGATTAACTGTATCATAATGTTCTTCGAACAAAGGATGAGACACGTCAACTACATGAAGCAATAGGTCTGCTTCGCGAACCTCATCTAAAGTGCTTTTAAACGATTCTATTAATTGGGTTGGAAGCTTTCGAATAAAACCAACTGTGTCACTTAACAAAAAAGGCAATTCACCTATTACAACTTTACGCACCGTAGTATCAAGAGTTGCGAAAAGCTTATCCTCAGCAAAAACATCAGCTTTTCCGAGAAGATTCATAAGGGTCGATTTGCCCACATTTGTATAGCCAACCAATGCTACTCTTACCAAGGCACCTCTATTGCCTCTCTGGGTGGCCATTTGTTTATCTATTTTTTCTAGATCCTTTTTAAGTAAACTAATCCGGTCGCGAACAATTCTGCGGTCAGTTTCTATTTCTGTTTCACCAGGGCCCTTCATCCCAATACCTCCTTTTTGTTTTTGAAGATGGGTCCACATTCTTGTTAACCTCGGCAACAAGTACTGATATTGTGCTAATTCCACTTGGGTTCTAGCATAACTTGTGCGAGCTCGTTTTGCAAAAATGTCTAAAATTAAATTTGTTCTATCTATAACTTTACATGCCAAAAAGGTCTCTAGGTTTTTCAGTTGTGATGGCGAAAGCTCATCATCAAAAATGGCAATCTCTACATTGTATTCTTTTATATACTGACGGATTTCCTCAGTTTTACCAGTCCCAACATAAGTTTTAGGGTTTGGAATATCCATTCTTTGATTAAACTGCTTCAACACCTCTGCACCAGCTGTATCTGCCAAGAACGCCAATTCGTTCAAATACTCAAGGCAGCGTTCTTCATCTTCACGTTTCCTATAGGTGCCAATTAAAACTGCCCTCTCGCGAATTAATTCGTGGCTTTTTTTCTCAATCAAAAGAGTAGATAGTTAAAAAAGTCGGTCCCATGGTACTCTGCTAAATATTAAAAGTACAGCCGTAATTAAAAATGGCACGACCTTTTTTATCAAAATGTTGGTATTCTGATTTGCCTTAAACCTTTTATAGGCTAATGTAATGAGTATAATTCCTAAAAGCATAGTTAAAATATGCTCAACAGCATAAAATCGCATAGAGGAATTTTTCATAAATCCCTCATTTTGAAATAATCTTATACCATTTTCTCCAAACAAGTACAAATACATTCCAGCTAAAAACTGAATGTGAGATAGGACCAGGCTAGTCATAAAAATTGGCTTTGCCCACCGAACTTTGGCAAAAACTGCCACTAAACAAACAGGCAACGACAAAAGCAGCAATACTGCAAACCAATGATGAAGATGTAAAATTCCTGTGTACATAAACAAATTTTAACCCGCAATTTAACCAAGCTGCGCGTTTCCCAAATTTTTATTTTTTGTTGTTATTTTCTTTAAACTTGCATTTATTTTAACAACTTCTTCCTTCGGAATAAATGTCATGTCAACGCTTCTTATCTTTTTTGTTTCTGAAGCGTAGTTTTCGAGGTGTAAAATTAAAGTTCTATATACCCAACGCTCTCTAATCTCAAAATCAACTACCTTTCGTTTTGGGAAGTCGTATCGTTTGTTTCCATTAAAACCATTTCCTAATTCGAAAAGAGATTTCGATTTAATATGGAGAATTTCGTAACTATCATCGTAATGGAAATAATTTATACGAACACTTGCAAGCAACAATAAAATAACGCCTGATGTAATAGCTAAATAATGATTACCGAACATATCTGCAATCGAACCATTTAGACGACTAAGTAGAAAATCGGCAGCAATAAATACGAACAAAATCACCACTACCCATCTCAAAACAGAAAATGTTTTGCGATTGTCTACGGTGACAAACCTTTGTTCTTCTTTCATCAATTCAGTTTTTATCCAATATGGAAGTCAATTCTTGTACTAAAATAAAAATTAAACTTCCCTTTTTTGAACTTTGCAAAGTTAATACGCCCTAGTTCTGCAAGCACTAACCTTTTCAAGGGAAATTTTAGCTTTGATACTATTTACTTCCATTTCCGATACAAAGAAATTATTTGTGAACTTATCGGATCAATACCAATTTGTGTATGGTTGTTTAAGCCTTTTAAAACTTGATTTGCAATTTTCTTTCCAAGCTCCACACCCCATTGATCGAAGCTAAAAATGTTCCACACCCACCCTTGAACAAATATCTTATGTTCGTACATGGCAATTAACCTACCCAATTGTTGCGGCGTCAACAGCTTATAAAACAATATATTTGATGGTCTATTGCCTTCAAAAACCCTGAATGGGAGCAGTTTCTGAATTCTTTCCTCACTTAAGTCTTCTTTCTTCAAGTTCTCCAAAACATCCAGTTCTGCAAGTCCATTCATTAATGCCTGTGGCTGAGCTAAAAAATTAGATAACAAGAGTTCGTGTTGGTTATCTAATTGGTAGTGCGTTTTTGCTGAAGCTAAGAAATCGCATGGAATAATATGAGTGCCTTGGTGGATAAGTTGATAAAAAGCATGTTGCCCATTCGTTCCAGGTTCACCCCAAATTATTGGGCCGGTTGAATATTCTACTTTACAACCATTTCGGTCAACCGATTTGCCGTTGCTTTCCATATCCGCTTGCTGTAAAAAAGCCGGTAAACGGTGCAGGTTTTGATCGTAAGGCAGTATTGCATGTGATGTATATCCTAAGAAATTCGAGTTCCAAATTCCCAAAGCTGCCAAAATCATAGGCATATTTTGTTGAAACGGCTCTGATAAAAAGTGGTTATCCATTTCATGCCCTCCAGCAAGTAACTCCTTAAACACATCGAAACCCAAAGTACAGCAAACGGACAAACCTATAGCCGACCATAAACTATAACGACCTCCTACCCAGTCCCAAAATCCAAAAATATTCTCTTCTTCTATTCCAAATTCACGCGCAGCCGAAATATTGGTAGACAATGCAACAAAATGCTTTGCTATATCCGATTCACTCCCACCATGCGTCAAAAACCATTTTCTTGCCGACTTGGCATTGGCCATAGTTTCTTGTGTAGTAAATGTTTTAGAGGCAATGATAAACAAAGTGGTTGCCGGGTTCAAGTCCATTAATACACGACCTAAATGAGCTGCGTCAACGTTTGAAACGAAATGGGCCTTTAGACCCCGTTTGCGATATGCATAAAGGGCTTCATATACCATATAGGGGCCCAAATCCGAACCTCCAATACCTATGTTTATAATATCTGAAATTGATCGCCCATCGAAACCCAAATGCAATCCACTAATAATTTCATTAGAAAAGCGCTCCATTCTGTCTAATACGCTGTGAATTTGTTGTAAAACATCAATACCAGCAACTTCAAGTCCTTTTCTTAATGGGTTTCGAAGGGCGGTATGAAGCACAGCTCTATTTTCTGTTTCATTTATAAAGGCCCCAGAAAACATTTGATTTCGCCCCTCTTTCACTCCAGTCTCGTCAAACAAATTCTCTAAAGCTTGCATAATCTCCATATTAATAGGATTTCGAGCGTAGTTCAAAACGAAATCGGGCATTTCGACTTGAAATTGCAAGGCTCGGTTCTCATTTAAAGTTATCGATTTCCAGCTCTTTAAATCCATCTTTTGAGATAATGCGACAAGCTGTTTCCATGCCTTTGTTCTTATGGGGGAAGAATAATTGTTCATTAAAAAATATTTGACCTCAAAACTAAGGCATTCTTAGTGCTAACTTTGCATAGTATATGCGTGAATTCCCCTCTTTCTTGCGCCGCGATCCTGCTGGGTTTCAAAAGGCGCTACATCAGCGAATCGAAGATTACTTTCAAAATGTCAACGTAACACCAAATGCCAACCCACAATTAAAGTGGAAAGCCTTGGTTTTGTTTACATTATATTTTGTTCCATTCGGGTTGCTTTTTATTTCCGGTCTTAACTGGATTTTATTTTTTTCGATATGGGCCCTTATGGGTCTTGCCATGGCAGGAATTGGTATGAACGTAATGCACGATGCCATTCATGGGAGCTGGAGCCAGAAATCGTGGGTTAATAAATTTTTTGGCGGAAGCATCTATTTGCTCTGTGGACACCCTCTTACATGGAAAGTCCAACACAATTTTTTACACCATCAATATACCAATTTAGCTGGCCTTGATGAAGATGTTGAGGTTAGAGGCCTAATCAGATTGCACAGAGAAGATCCACTCAGGCCCATGCACAAACACCAACATTGGTATGCACCATTTTTCTATAGCTTACTCACATTAAATTGGGCACTTACCAAAGATTTTACCCAAATGTACCGTTATGGCAAAACTGGACTTTTAAAACGTTTTAAAACCAATGAGCGTTCGGCCTGGCTGTCGTTAATCCTAGGTAAAACCATATATTTTGGTATTTTCTTAGTGCTTCCTCTAGTATATGCACCTTATGCGTCATGGTGGATTGTTCTTGGGTGGATTTTAATGCATGTCATTGCTGGGCAAGTACTTTCATTGGTCTTTCAATTGGCGCATATTGTAAGCAGTACCGATCAACCGTCATGGGAAGGTAAACAAGTAGAAGCAGTGTGGATGGAACACCAGATGAGAACCACCTGTAATTTTTCAAGAAAAAGCGCGTTTGTGACCTGGTATACAGGCGGATTAAATTATCAAATTGAGCATCATCTATTCCCAAATATAAGTCATGCCCACTATCCGAAAATTGCCCCTCTGGTAAAGCAATCTGCTCTAGAATTCGGAGTTCCATATAATGAGAAAGAACATTTTCTTGAAGCATTGATTGATCATTTTCGTACTTTAAAGCAACTCGGTCATGTGGCTTAAGCCAATATGGAAGAGCAAAAGAGAGACATACGAAATATTCCAGAAAGTGAGCTAGATGAATTTCTTGCTTCCCTGCAGCAACCGAATTTTAGATTAAATCAAATAAAAGAATGGCTTTGGCAAAAAGGAGCGCATGGCTTTAATGAGATGACCAACTTGCCCATTTCTCTTCGCCAAGCACTCCATTTGCACTTTGAAATTCGACATGGTCAAATATATGAGTTTCAAAAAAGCTCAGATGGTACCATTAAAAATGCAGTTAAACTCTATGATGGACAAGTCGTTGAAAGTGTTCTTATTCCAACCTCCAAAAGAATAACAGCTTGCGTTTCAAGTCAGGTGGGTTGCAGTTTAGATTGTCATTTTTGCGCAACTGCCCGCTTAAAGCGAATGCGAAATCTTAAAGCGGATGAAATTTTTGATCAGGTTGTACTAATAGATAAACAAGCGCAGACACTTTTTGGAAGGCCCCTAAGTAATATTGTTTTCATGGGAATGGGCGAGCCTCTATTGAATTATCAGTCGGTAATTGAAGCGGTAGAAAAAATTACACAAAAAGATGCCGGTTTAGGTATGGCAGCCCGTCGAATCACCATTTCAACTTCTGGAATTGCCAAGATGATTGCTAAACTTGCCGATGAACAACCGAAATTTAAACTGGCACTTAGCTTGCATTCGGCTGTCAATTCCAAAAGAAGCTCCATTATGCCAATTAATATTAGCAATCCCTTAGAATTGCTAATGGAATCGCTTAGGTATTGGTACGAAAAAACCAAAAGCCAAGTAACGTTTGAGTATGTAGTTTGGAAGGGCTTTAACGATCAAGAAGAAGATATTCAAGCTCTTAAATTGTATTGTAGAAAAGTGCCTAGCAAAGTCAATTTGATTCAATACAATTCCATAGGTGATGAACGCTTTATACAGGCTGATAACGAGGTAGTAGAGCGGTATCGTTCAATTTTGGAAGATGATGGTACTGTAGTTAAAATAAGAAAAAGCCGAGGAATAGATATAGATGCGGCTTGTGGACAATTAGCAAACAAGAATAGCCTGATTCAAACTTTAAAAATCTAACGCAGTTTACTCGCCTGTAAATTCAATCAATTTACGTCTATAAACATTAAAAAGTTTACTTTTACTTACAAAGCCCTCATACTTGTTGTTTTTAACCACGGGCAGGTTCCAAGCACCTGTATCTTGAAACTTTTTAATAACCAATTCCATTCTTTCTTCGGTGTCAATTATTGCTGGCGCGCTTGACATCAAATCGCGGACAAAGGTGTTTTCATACAAATTCTGTTGAAACATAATGTGCCGAAAATCATCTAAGGTCAAAATACCAACAAGCATTTGGTCCTCGTCTAAAACCGGGAAAATGTTGCGGCTGCTTTTGGCGACAACATCCACCAATTCGCCTAAATTTTGATCAGGCCTAACTTCAGCAAAATTATGTTCTATAACACTTTCTAGTTTCATAAGTGTAAGAACAGCTTGGTCTTTATCGTGCGTAATAAGTTCACCCTTGCGAGCCAACTGCACCGCATAAACCGAATGTGGTACAAAAGCCTTAACAAGGGCAAATGATAAAGCACTTACCAGCATAAGTGGTAAGAACAAAGCATAACCTCCGCTAATTTCGGCAATTAAAAAAACCGCAGTTAAAGGAGCATGCAATACCCCAGCCAGTAGTGCCGCCATCCCAACCAAAGCAAAATGGGTTTCTGGTAATACATCAATTTTAAAATAGTTGACGAATCTAGCAAGAGTATAACCCAGAGCACTTCCCATAAACAAAGCAGGGGCAAAAATACCCCCTACTCCTCCAGAATGTATGGTTAAAGACGTTGCAAAAACTTTAAACAATACGAGGCCTAAAACCAAAAGTAAAATAAGCAGTTCATGAGAAACCATTTGTTTGAATGGACTTTCGCTAATTACCTCTTCTGCTTTCCCATTAAGCAGGTGGTTTATTATTTCGTAACCCTCTCCATATAATGGCGGAACTAAAAAAATAAGGCTACCTAAAATCAGTCCCCCGCCCAATAAGCGTAAATACTCGTTTCGAATTTGATGCAATCCAGCCAATATGCCGAAATAAACCTTATTGAAATAAATGGAGAAACCTGCTGCCAAAGCAGCTAACAAGGCATAAAACGGCAAGTGAGAAACCGAAAATCCTTCTTTCAATTGAACCGGAAATAAATGGCCTTCACCAAGAAAAAATATACTCATAACTGCACCGCTTGCTGAACTAAGTAACAAGGGTACTAATGAACTTAAGGTTAAATCGAGGCTTAAAATCTCAATTGCAAACACAACAGCGGCAATTGGTGTTTGCATTATGCTGCTAACAGCACCGGAAACGGCACAACTTATTAGTAAAATACGTGATTTATAATTTAGGTGCATTAACCTAGCCAAGTTCGAGCCGATGGCAGAACCTGTACTTACCGTAGGGCCCTCCAATCCAACTGAACCCCCAAAACCTACTGTGATACTAGAAGTCAAAATAGCCGCATACATTTTAAAAGCGGGTATTAGTCCATTTTGCTTGGAAATGGCATAAAGGGTCCCGGGAATACCTTCGCCAACCGGTCGCTTAATAACAAATTTCACAACTATAACAGTAAGGAAAATGCCTATTAGCGGGAAAATAAAATAGAAAACTTGATGATAAGCACTAAGCCAAGGTGTATCGAAAAGACTTTGTACGAAATGAACAGTATTCTTGAGTAATACTGCCACAGTACCACTTATTAGCCCTACCAAAACTGATAGCATTAAAATAAATTGGCGCTGAGATATATTCCTCACGCGCCAAATTAAAAACTTACCTAACCACTTATTAAAAATCCTAAGCATTTGTTTGCCCTTACAGAGCAAAAATATTTAATGTGCAACCGTCGGTGCGTGAATAGAATATTCATCTAAAACCAGATCATTCATGTACTCGAGGTGCTTTTGTTTACTCAATTCTTCAACTGATTCATTGGATAAGAAGCTCACCGAATTGGCGAGGGAGCTATTCGACATCAAACTAAAAATTGGCCGAGTAATCTGACCGAGTACCGCATTCTGGAGCTTCTCTGGTCCAACTATATATCCATTGAGCACCATGCCTGACTGCAGGGTAACCAAATCTGCGAGGCGCATAACCCCTTTGTAAAAAAAACCAGGATCCTCAATCTCAAATGCGCGTGCAATATTTCGATCACGAACCCATAGCAAATCAATGTTTTCAACAGTACGCAACGTTAAATAATCGAGATTAAGAGGTAAATTATTCAGCAAGCTATTGCCTGTTGGGTTCCAATATTGAAGCACTTGACTTCTATACTCCATTGGAATCCATATTTTAAAATTCATTCTCTCTCCAATTCTAGCTAATAAAGCTTGAATTCGCGCAATATTTTTAGTGTCTTCTTCAATGTGGCTTTTTCCGGCATCGTTGGCTGGTACCGTTATGTGCATGGTTGAGTTGGTTTCGGACTGCATTTGATTCTCTTTTTTACCTGACGAATGCCTCGACATAGGAATAAAACCTAAACCTTCTTCTTTGTAATCACTTCTTCCTTCCCAGTAAGGGCGGTTTTCGTTTGATGATGCAGGGGTTTTTGTATCAGAATAATTCATATCCGCTGTTTGTTGATATTTAGACTCTAAATCTGACTCAACGCTTATAAGATGTTGAGTTTCTTGATTGGTAGATTGGCCATAATCTGAGTTTTCTGAGTCTAGCACATCTGTCCCATTAGCATTGGCGGACGAAATTAAAGATTCAGATTCATGGCTTGAAGTCGTGCTCAATTCCTTTGAGTTGAAATGGCTTTGACCTAATTTCATTAAATTAGTTGGAACACCAGCTTTTCGTTCTTGCAATACCCATTCGAGGTGTTTCCCATCAGCCACTTCAAGTTTGCGGAGACTGCCTCTAAACATTCCTGTCCAAATTAAACTACTTTTCGGTATCGATTTGGTAAAACTTAAGTGATTCCAAACCATATCGTCATCATCGGCAACAGCTTCTTTTAAGTCTAACCAAACGGTTGTTTCGACATCTAAGCGGGCAGTATATGGATCAATTCCCTCGGCAAATAGCGGTTTATCATCTTTGTATACCTGACTATTAACACGCATTATGCCTACAAGCTTTGATGTTTTTAGCACATAACACACAAGCACATCACCAGGATTTATTTCTTCCGCAATAGGCCTTTGGCGTTCGCGGAAGCCAGCTACTTTCAAAGCCGTTTTCGACATTGCTTCGTAAGTTTCTGGGGTGAGTAAATTGATGTAGTATGCCATATTAGAGTTCTTTTCGTTCCTTTTACTAAGAACAAGAAGTTTAATTTATGTGGTTTTTAAAGCCGCAGCAAGATACTGAAAATTGCCACAAAAAAGGCTGATAAAATTTTGTGATTTTCCAGCTAAAAATATTACAGCAATTATTTGATTATCATTTTTTTGTGTTAAAATATTCTGACTTCAATTGCAATTCTTTTAGCTGATCAACTTCCAATTCAGACGGGGCATCTATCATAGTGTCCCGGCCTGAATTATTCTTAGGAAATGCAATAAAATCTCGTATGCTCTCTTGGCCTCCAATTATAGAAACCAAACGGTCAAAACCAAAAGCTATTCCTCCATGTGGTGGGGCGCCAAATTCGAATGCCGTCATCAAGAATCCAAACTGTTTTTTTGCTTCTTCGGCCGAAAACCCAAGAATTTTAAACATTCTTTCTTGTAGTGAACTATCGTGAATTCTAATTGAACCTCCTCCAATTTCATTGCCATTTAGAACCATGTCGTAGGCATTTGCTCTCACTTTAGCCGGATCGTTTTCGAGCCAATGCATATCTTCGGGCTTAGGTGCTGTAAAAGGATGATGCATAGCATGCCAACGTTGACTATCTTCATCCCACTCAAGCAAAGGGAAATCAACCACCCAAAGTGGCGCAAATTCATCGGGTTTACGAAGCCCTAAACTATTGCCAAGATGTAATCGCAGTTCACTAAGAGCCTTGCGCGTTTTGGCTTTAGTGCCGGCTAAAATCAGCATTAAATCACCAGGCTTTGCATTGAACATTTTAGCCCATTCAAAAAGTGAGTCTTCGTTAAAAAATTTGTTTACTGAAGACGAAATAACACCATCTAACTGATATTTCACCCATATCAAACCACTCATTCCAAGTTGAGGGCGCTTTATAAAATCGGTAAGAGCATCTAACTCTTTACGCGAAAAATCAGCCTTACCTTCTACATTAATTCCAATTATTAATTCCGCCTCATCAAAAACCTTAAACCCTCTATTCCGAACCAAGGCACTTAATTCGACAAAAGTCATCCCAAAGCGAATATCTGGTTTATCATTTCCATATAATGTCATGGCTTCTTCATAGGTCATTCGCGGGAAATTCCCGAACTCTTGCCCTTTAATTTGCTTCAATATGTGCTTAAATAGACCCTCAAATGTTTCTAATATATCCTCCTGTTCTACAAAAGCCATCTCACAATCAATTTGTGTAAATTCGGGTTGTCGATCAGCTCGCAAGTCTTCATCCCTAAAACAACGAACAATTTGGTAATAGCGATCCATCCCAGCCACCATTAATAATTGTTTAAAGGTTTGAGGCGATTGAGGAAGAGCATAAAACTCACCAGGATTCATTCGAGAGGGTACCACAAAATCGCGCGCGCCTTCGGGTGTTGATTTTATTAGAAATGGGGTTTCTACATCTACAAAACCATGGTTGCTAAGCCAATATCTAACTTCCATTCCTACTTTATGGCGCAGCAATAAATTATCACGAACAGGCTTTCTTCTAATATCTAAATAGCGATACTGCATACGAAGTTCATCGCCACCATCAGTTTCATCTTCAATAGTAAATGGGGGTAGTTTCGCTTTATTGAGCAAATGAAGCTCCTGTACTTGGATTTCAATTTCACCTGTTGAAAGCAATGCGTTTTTATTGCTTCTTTCAATTACAACGCCTTTAGCCTGTATAACATCTTCTCTACCAAACTTACGCGCATTTGCCATAAGCAACTCATCCCAACCATCATTAAAGGCCAATTGGGTTATTCCATATCTGTCTCTTAAATCTAAGAAAGTCATCCCACCTAATTCTCTAACTCTTTGAACCCAACCAGCCAAAACCACTTTCTGACCAAGATGCTCAATTGTTAATTCACCACAGTTGTGTGTACGGTAAGCCATAATGCTGTTTAACTTGGCGCGAAAGTACGCAGCCAAAAATGGAAGTAAACCATGATTTGCATTTTATGCGAGAAGCTATTCGCGAAGCAAAAAAGGCATTTGACGCCGATGAAGTGCCTGTTGGAGCAGTAATAGTGGCGAAAAACAGAATAATTGCCCGTGCTTTTAATTTAACTCAACTGTTAACAGATGTTACAGCCCATGCCGAAATGCAAGCTATTACGGCAGCAGCTCATTATTTAGGAAGCAAATATTTAATAGGCTGTACCCTTTATGTGAGTTTAGAACCTTGTGTAATGTGCGCAGGTGCATTGTTTTGGTCACAAATAGATAGAGTTGTTTTTGGTGCTTACGACAAAAAACGCGGATTTCAATCTTGGAAGAATCTCGAACTTCATCCAAAAACTGAAGTGCTTGGTGGGGTTTTAGAAACCGAGTCTACTGCTTTAATGCAAGCTTTTTTTAAGGAAAAACGTCTTTGACTATAGCATTCATGCCATTTTATAATTTAAAAATCTATACTTTTTTATAATATTTATCTTTGTACCTTCGAAAAAATCACCACCCCGTTTACCAATTAGAAGCATGAGCAACATAGTCTTGCAAATAAAGCATGAATTTGAACGTCAAGGCTTCGAAGTGTGTTCACATTTAGGCGAACGCATGGGAATTCCCGCCTACAGAGTTCGCTTGTTTTTTGTATACACCTCCTTTCTAGCACTAGGCTCTCCACTTATAGTGTATATGGCCATGGCTTTTTTAATTAAGATTAAAGATTATGTGTATGAACGAAAAACCTCAGTTTGGGATTTGTAGTTCTTTTCTGCGTGAATGTAAGACTCTTTAGTAAAATGTTTTGACTCAGGGCGCACCTTCACCATGTTGTGAAAGGTCTAAACCAATGGCTTCTTGTTCTGTACTTACCCTTAGCGGTATTAGCGCTTGGGTTATTTTAAAGAGAATAAAAGATCCAATACCCACGAAAATTAACACGATTAATAAAGCCAACATATGCATTACAAAAAGGTGTGGATTGCCATCAATGTACCACCCACCTTCTTTGGCAAAAATACCTGTTAGTAACATCCCACTTATTCCACCTAAACCATGACAAGCAAATACATCGAGGGTATCATCCAAAGCCAATTTTTCTTTTCGACTAACAACATAATTGGAAATAATTGCTGCCACAACCCCAATAAAAAGACTTGGACCCGGATCAACATAACCAGCAGCTGGCGTAATAGCAACTAAGCCCACAACAGCGCCCATGCAAGCTCCTAAAGCACTTGGTTTTTTACCGCGATAGGCATCTAACAATATCCAACTCATCATACTACCTGCAGAGGCCAAATTAGTGTTAAAAAATGCCAGAACTGCCATTGAATTGGCGCCTAAAGCAGAGCCCGCATTAAAGCCAAACCATCCAAACCAAAGCAAGCCTGTGCCCAACAACACATATGGCACATTTACATTCTCAGATTCCAAACCCCGCACTTTGCGAGGACCCAATATGATGGCACCCACAAGGGCTGCTATGCCGGCTGAGATGTGAACAACGCTTCCACCGGCAAAATCCAAAACCCCCATTTTAAATATGAAGCCCTCAGGGTGCCAAGTCCAATGAGCTAATGGACTATATATCATTAAACTAAACAAAATCATGAAAATTATGTAAGCATAAAAGCGAATTCGCTCGGCCATGCTTCCTGTAATTAATGCTGGTGTTATTATGGCGAACTTGAGTTGGAAAGCCGCAAACAAAATAAATGGAATGCCATTTCCAATCTTTGGATTCGGCTCTGTTCCTACATCATTAAAAAACATAAAAGACAATGGATTTCCAATCAATCCCCCTAAACTTTCTCCAAAAGCCAAACTGAAACCTACCGCAAACCAAATAACGCTTATTACTCCCAATGCAATAAAACTCTGCAAAAGGGTTGAGATTATGTTCTTTTTGCTCACCATTCCACCATAGAAATAACTCAATCCTGGAGTCATTAATAAAACTAAAGCTGTAGCTGTAAGCATCCAAGCCAAGTCGCCATTTGACTCAAGTGAACCAGTAGGATGTTTAACCGGTACTAACCCAGCAAATACAGCAACAACCAACAGGCCGGCAAAGAAAACCGCACCCCATTTTTGTGATTTATTTTTGTTTTGCATAAGCACTGAATGTTTGGCAAAAATAATAAAAATGGAATACCCCCCCTTTTCTTTTATTGCTAAAATGAAATTATTAACAAATTAAACAAATACCCCCCCCCTAAACAATAAGGGGCTATTTAGAGAAACAATAATTTATCTTCACTCCAACTGTCCTTGGCCTAAAGGGCCCATAAACATAACTGGCATCTCGTTCGAGACCAAAATCGAAGTCGTTTTGAAATGCGTCGAAAATGTTTTGCAAACTAATAGACACATCGATTTCTTGTCCTGATTTCAAAATCCATACTTTGCTTGCCTTAAAATTATGCTCCCAAAATACTGAGCTGTTCTTAAGTTCAACAAACTCGGTTTCTGGGTTAACTGTATGGGCAAGTAGCATGCTTCCAGTAAAAACCGTTGAATAATCGACCGAAAACCCATGTTTTAGCTTATATGATAAAACCGAAGAACCGTAAGCAAAAGGTGTTCTTAAAATGCGATTTGTTTCGACATGCTCTAATGAACTTTGGTCCGGGTTGGTCCAAAGCCGTTCGAAAGTTCGATAACTAGCGTTTTGAAGGGTGAAGCCAATCTGTACATACAATTTTTTAAATGCCATTTGACTTTCAACATTAAAGCCCGCAACATAAGCCCCTTTACCATTTCGCTTTTGAATTATGGCCACTCCATTTTCCAATTCAATAGGTTCTGAAAGAATAAACGGATTTCTCAAATCGGTGAAAAAAAACTCCATATTGGCCGTTAATTGCCCAATTTCAGTCGCTTTGTCGTACTGAACAGAGGCAGTATAACTATTTGATTGTTCAACTTGCAAATTGACATCGAGCTGAATGATTCTGGCCGCCCCTCCCACAGTTTCTATGTGCAGGTCTTCATTGAATATTTGAGGCGTCCTGTATCCCTGAGCATAACCGGCTCTGTATCTCCAATTCTTGGATTGTGTATACATAATGCTAAATCTTGGCATCACAGCGTGAATAACTCGAGGTTTAAAAAAATCATTCCGAAGCTCGTTGTATTGACTATTTAAATGGTTGAAATCCCAGCGAATACCACCAAGAAATTGCCATTTTTCACTTGATTTAAAATCAACTTGAAAAAAATTACCTAAAGTTTGCATAGATTGATGACTGTTTCGATTGTAAGCCAACATTTGATCGCTTAGCTTACCATGCTGAAACTCGCTTCCCATTAGTAAATTGGTTCTTGAAGTGATTTCACGGCTAAATTGCATGCCGGCAGTGAACGATAGGTCGTTTGTATAACCATAAGCGTTCTGAGCAATAAAATCTGATGATTTGAGAGTATCGCCTAACTCTAAAACCCTCCCTCCTGCCCCATAATAGCTGTTTCGATTTACCGACTGAAACGCCAAATAACCCGAAAACTTGTTTCTTAAATCTTCACTTACCTGTTCAAACGATAAATGCCCTCCTAATATCTCATGAACCAATTGCTCAGCCAATGGACTTTGGTGCGGAGGCAAATCCAGACGTGCACCTCCCCTTCGATACTCGTTTATAAAATGAACTCCCGATTTTATTTTCTTATACTTTCCCAAATCAAAAAATGCATCCAAGCCTAAAGTTGTATTGGCTAGTTCGGTAATTTCGGTAAGGTTATCGTTGTTGGCATCCCATGACTCACGATCTCGACGGAAAGCATAAACTCCAAAACCGCTTTTTTGCTCGTGACCCGAAGTGGCACTATATACATTAAAGCTGCGGTCTGAAGCTTCTAAATTCGTAAACGACTGATTTAAGCTTGCTTCAAAATGATCATTTTTGGGTTCTTTCGTTATTACGTTGAGGGTACCGGCAATGGCACTACCGCCGTATAACACCGAACCAGCTCCTCTAATCACCTCAACTCTATCAATCATAGCCGTCGGAATTAACTCTAAACCATAAACAGCTGCTAATGAAGAAAATATTGGGCGACTGTTTAATAAAACTTGTGTATAGGCCCCATCCAATCCATTCATCCTTACTTGGGTGAAACCACAATTTTGGCAATTTACTTCCAAGCGCAAACCGGGTGAAAAATTTAGCCCTTCGGCCATACTAAGGGCCTGAGTAGCCTCAAAAATGCGAGTATTCAGGCGGCTTACAATAATTGGAGCTTGTTGACGAAGTATTGGACTTCGACCAGCACTTACTACTACTTCTTGTAAACTGCTGTTTTCTAATTCGAGCTGCACCAATAAAGGCGCCTTAATTTGTGAAAGATCTACATCCATTTGCTGCGATTTCAAACCATAGGCAGAA
Source organism: Chryseobacterium gleum (assembly GCA_945883565.1). Classification (GTDB taxonomy): domain Bacteria; phylum Bacteroidota; class Bacteroidia; order Flavobacteriales; family Schleiferiaceae; genus RFXV01. The sequence continues at coordinate 13,222 of CAMCXO010000012.1, read as the reverse complement.
ATAGTTAATCGGTAGCTTTGATCAACTAGCCCGTTAAATACATACCGTCCTTGACTGTTACTCAGGCCAGTCAAGCCAGATGGACTTAATTCCAGTTGTGCAAATGGAACGGGGGCACCTTTATGTGTAACCTGAATTTCGAGGCTTAGTGACTGAGCCGAGAGATACGAAATACCAAATACGGATAGAAACAGAGTAATTCTTCTTCTTATTTTCATGGGTACAAATATAATGTTAGATAAATCTAACTCTAAAACTAGGTGCGCAAAAACTTCATTTAGATAGCACCTACAACATTTGGTTATATGCTTAACTTAATTATGCGTGAGGATTGAAGCAGAAATCCTTTTCCGTTTAATAACACAGTTCTTATTTGCCTTGATACAATTACGAAAAATATTCACGTGAAAAGCCCAATGCGTATGTCAACACGCAAAGCCCTAAATAATGTCTGCAAAAAACGGTTATGAATTTTTATTTAAATAGCGATTCGCTGAATTAAAATTGATAATTGCATCCAACAAAAATAATTGCTCCCATTATAGGGCCCCAAATTTGGGTGGCATCAAAGCCTTGTTCGAAGGGATGGCTGGGGTTAATAATTGGGTTCGGCTGCATGAAATTGAGAAGATTTTCCACGCCAATGTAAGTTTCAAGTTTTTTCGCCCATTGCTTCTTGATTTGAGTGTTAATCAAGGCAAAAGATGGGCTGGTGTTTTGATTATCACCCCTATCGTTGATTGGCAATCGTTTAGGTCCTTGCCAATTTAAACTCAAATCGAAGCCCCATTGATTTCGGGTTTCGTAAAACCAAGCTATAAATCCGCGGTGTTTTGATACAAAGGAATCTTGAAGCCTCGAAATGCTAAAATCGGTAATGGCGTTGGTGAATTTATAAGCCACTCGGAGGCTCATTCTACGTTTAAGCTCGTAATCTAGTTGCACCATGGCACTATGGCTAAAAGATTGTTTTTCACGGCTGAATATCTGAAACTCATAAGAATTAACATCCATATCCACGATTTGTCTATTGTTAAAATATGTATAGAAGTAATCTAAAACCAGCGTCGCCGGACGGTAATTCCATTTAAACTGGTGTTGAACTGAGAAGCCGTGATTCCATGCTTCCTCTGCATTAGGCCGATAATGAAAGAACGGCAAAAGTTGGTTGAGATTAATTTGGCGAGCAGAAGCTAGGAGTTCTGTATTTTCCAGCCATGCTTGAGGCGAGCGAAAACCACTCCCAGTGCTTGCCCTAAGTATAGTTTGGGGTAAAATAGCATACCGAAGATGGAGCCGAGGGCTTAGGCGACTCCCAAAAAGGTTATGAAAATCTTGCCGTAAGCCCATTAAAAGATTGAATCTTTCATTAGGCTGCCAATTGTACTCGGCGAAAAGTGCCCGATTAATTTCAAGTTGGTCACCGGCCAAATCTTGATATTGCGGATTCGCCAATAAACGGTATTGGTCGTAATAAATTTGTGCACCAACCTTTACGCCCCCTCCTTTTTGGCTTAAATAATCGAAAATAGCCTGAACATTTGCGCCATTTTGAAACGCATTTACATAACGCGAACCATAATTGGCAAACATTTCTTGATAGTTAACATTGGCAATAAAACCAAGGCTATTGTTAGGTTTGCTTGGCCAAATGAGGCCTAATTTGGCAAAGAAGTTACCACCACGACTGTCGCGACGTAATCTCCAAGGATTTGGAATTTCGGTATTCGACAATTGCCCACCCGATTGAAAATCTTCTACCCATCGCCCCCCAAATTGTCCCTCCCAACCATTTTTGCCTAGCCATTGCCAACGGTTTAAAACTGAGTAAAGATGGCCGGCAGACATATCCAGAAAACCGTCATTATTCCTGTCTATCTCTGGTGTACTTCCTGAGGCATGAATCAAAGTGGCCGTACTCCAATTGGGATTTAAAGGGTAAACATTGGTGACATTAAACTCGGAACGGCCGGTTTGATTAAAATAAACATTCACAACAGTGCCAGAGTCGCGCATGGGTTTTATAAGCTCAATATTTAGCTGACCGCTCATGCTCTCGTGTCCATTTGCTACACTGCCAATACCTTTAGTTAGTTGAAGGCTGTTTACCCATGTGCCCGGAATGTAAGCCCATCCTCTTTTTACTTGAATGCCTCTTAAAAAAGGAATAAGCTCTATTTGGGTTTGAATGTACTTACCCGACAACCCGAGCATTTCGATGGTTTTAGTACCTGTGATGGCATCCGCAAAGGCAACGTCGATAGAAGGGTTATTCTCGAAACTCTCGGAAAGATTACAACACGCAGCCCGCCTAAGCTCTTTTCGGTTAATTTGATACTCGAGTGAGAGACTTTTGGTTGAAAGCTTAATAGCCTCCTGAACCTCAATAACATCCACCTCTTGAATAAGCATTGGATTCAGAATAATTTGCCCAATTTTAGCCGATCCTACTATGAAATTCGCAGATTGATAGCCTGCGAATGTGGCAGTAACTGTATCGCCAAAATTGGAACTTTTCACTAAAAAACGACCTTGTTCGTCTGCTATACCGAGCAATTTCCCATTCAAAAAAACCCCGGCATTAGGAAGCGCTTCGATTTTACCTCCTACTTTGCCCAGAATCTCTAATTTAATTTGAGCATGAATGAAAAGGGGAAAGAGCGCAATTAGTGCTACTAAATAAACAGAAACTTTCAATTAATGCGATATGTGGGATTCCTTTTCCGTTCGATATCTACAACAACTATGAATTTTAGAATAGGCTGAATCGCTTGCATGACCTAATTCAGTATCATGGCCAACGGCCTGAATTCGTTTGTGAATAGTTTCTAGTGTTATCAATTTAGGCTTGTAAACTAAAAACAGCTCTTGCTTTTCGGCATTCCATTCACTAAAAACAACGCCTTTTACATCGGTCGCATTTTCTATGCGCTTTTTACACATTTCACAAACGCCACGAACGGCAAAACGCGTTTCTACTTTCGACTGCGCTTTTAAGGGCTGTACACAACATACCGCAGCTAGTAAAAAAGTAAAAATTACGACAAATTGGGTTTTCAAAACTTCTGATTTTTAAAGTTTAACGCAAGACTTAAAAATTCTATACGCGCTTAACCGAGCCAATAATAAAGAGTCTGGCTTTCCCCTTCAAAGATAATCAATTCTTTTTCTCTCAGTTTTCTTAGCTGTTGAGAAACAACTTGAATGGTCACACCCAAAATATCACTCAAATCACAAACACATAACTCACCCTCGCTTCTAAGCAAGTATAAGATTTTTGGCCGAATTTAATTGCCTAAGGATTGAAACAACATAGCGCAATTCTTGATAGAAAATTCAAAATCACTCAGAACAAGTTGAGCATTTTGAAGCTGCTTAATGTTGGCTTGTGCTCTAACGCAATGAAAATTTTCTGATATAACCATTTATTTATGAATTTAATTAAATACGCAAGTATTTAGTGTTTTTTAAGAAAACTTTAACCCATTGTCTTCATGTTTCTCCCTTAGCAAAACGATTGGATTTCACCATACATTCGCTCAACCTAAGAGAAGTCTTTCATGGCTAACGATAGCTTATTCTCCAAAAAAGTCCGTTGCGTGATTTTTGCGGAGCCGCTTGAATATATGCGCATAATGGCCCAATCTGTTTTGATGATTGCCAAAAATTTTGGGGCCGATATTGTTGTTGTTTATTGTAGAAATGAAAGACAATTAAACAAGGCTCAAGAGGCTTTAGACATAGTAGAAATTCAATATTCCAAGCAATATTTTAAGTCCATTTTTGAACTGGACATGGGGTTTCAAGGAGAAATTACATACATAACATCTCCAACGGTTATGGATGCCTTAAACCTTTTGAGTATAGATGATTTTTATTATGTTATTATAAGCGGACTGCACGGCGCATCGCACAAACGCCAAACCGTTTTAGGTGGAATTACTCAGCGCCTTTTAGATGAATGTCCATTTATGCATTTAATCTTACCTTTAGAGGTTGCCATTGACATTCCAAAATCTATGGTATTAGCAGTAAGTTCAAAGTTTCCTTTAAATGAACGGTTTTTTAAATTTGCGCTTAACAGATTTCTTAAAATGGAGGATAAACTGGTCATTTCATCCTTGGTTTTAGAGAACGACGATGTGTTGAAAACACATGCCTATTTAAAAAAGCTTTCCAATGAATTTGGTTTGCCTAATTCGAGAGTTGAATTGTTTGATGGATTTGATGCTCTCGAAGAATTCAAATCGTTTTTGTTCTCGTTGGAAGACGCTATCTTGGTAGTTCAACAAGGTTCGCGAAAGCTGACAGACAGGAATTTAAAGCGATTTATTTTCAATGACATAGTACTTTCAGGCAATATTCCTATCCTAATTGTGCCGCATCATAGCACTTCACATTTGCCATAAACGTTTTGACCAAAATACCGAATCAAGTGCGAGTAAAGTGAAATATGGTAAAAAGAACAGCAATGCAACCGCTTTAAAAGCTGGTCCATTTTGTGTTACAAAGGGCCATAAATACAAGACCGATGCAAACATCTTGATTAAACTGAACCCCATAAATGCAAATCCCACTAAATTCTTATTGGTCCTTTCAATTAGGATCAAAAGGATATGAAGAATGACGCTAAGAACCCATAAAAATGGATATGCCAACAAAGCTTCATCAACTTTATAGGTTGAATGGAGTAAGAAAAGCTGCAGGATAATTTGGGCGAGAAAACAAATGGATAGCCAAAAAAAAGATGCTACAAACCAATTTTTCAAGGCTCTTTATTAATTTCTTTAAATACCTGATACAACGCTACGAACACTCCAAAAAGCCCTAAAAAAACAGTAAACCAAGGGGTAACCAATCCAAGCCACTTATCTACCTTAACACCAACCCAAGTAGTTCCTCCTATAACAGCAGCCATTTGGAAACCTAATTGAACAAATTTTATAGATTTGTTAACTGGCCGATCGTTTTCTTTCACTGCTGCTACTTTGGTTGTCTTTTTTCATTTCGCGCACAACCCCCATTTTGCAACTGCCCGTAAATTCGGCTCCTGGCTCTACCGATAATCGAGTAGTTATTATATCGCCTTCAACCCTGGCACTTGCTTGAAGTTGTAGTAATTCGGAAATTTGCAACTTCCCTTTTATGTATCCTGCAACTGTGGCATTAGAACACTCCACATCGCCTTCTATATTACCTTTTTCTCCAATTACAAGCTTACCTTTTAATTGGATGGCACCTTTTACGTTGCCGTCAATTCTAAAGTCACCCGAAGAAACTATATTGCCTTCTATAGTAGTTCCAGCTAAAATACGATTACTAATTTGTGTTTCACCAACTGTTTGGCTAGTCGTTTTGGTAATCAATCCCATTTTACTTGTAGTTAGCGTTATAAAAGGCTAAATAACCATCTAAATCCTTTCCTTTAAAAAAAGGCGCATAATTTTCTTGCGAAATTACAAACTCATCAAATTCTTCGGCCGATTTTAGAATTTCAAATTCACTGTTCTTTTTTAACTGGTTGAGGTATTTTCCGGCCTCACCGGCATTCTTAAACCCCGATACCACAATGGCCATAAATTCATTGCCTAATGGCATCATTTGGACTTTTAAATTATCCATTCTGCTGTACTTGCTGTTGTGATCAACCAATGCTACTTGAAATTCGTTGGCACCAAATCCTCCTCCTTTCAACATCAAAACATAACGGTGCGGACTGTTTACGTTTAATACATATTGAATTTTACTTTCGGTTTCTTTGCTTTCCTCAGAAGGCAAATTCTTTTCGTCTTGTAACTCCTGTGATTCTTCTTTTTTCGGTAAAGTCGGATTTAAAAGGCTTAATATGGCATCGGCTTTCGAAGCAGCCAAACTGCCTGTATGGGTTTTCGACACATCCTCCAAAGCCAACCTCATTTCTTTTGATCTCCCCATTCTTCCGTAACACAAAGCCGTTAATAATTTAACTGATGGAAGCAACTGGTCTTCATTGCAATCTAAAAGGCATGATTGGCATAAACTCACGGCATTTTGCAGTTCACCTTGATCATATGCCCTGTATGCCAACTCGTATTTCTGTACACATATACTTTGAACCGATTCTTGAGGAACCCCATCGTTTGCGGCCAAAATGGCAAACTCGGTATTGGCAAATTTTTGTATTAAGGTGTCTTTACACTGCTGGGCCATTAATTTCTGCTCTGCCTTTCGATACATCAAAAATAAACTATATAAAACCCTGGGTTTCTCGCTAAATACACTGTAGCGCTTTAAAAGACTCTCATAGGTTTCGATGGCTTTTTTTATATCTTCTAAACCATCTTTATAAACCAATCCTAAATCAACAAATGCCTCCCTAATTGCCGAGTGACTATTTTCAACAGCTTGTTCGTTTAAAGGTATCGAAGCCAAATACGTTTCAATGTCGTAACGTCCTCCTTCAGACTTTTCTGTCTCATTCGGATTCACATTTTCTTCAGAAACAAGCGGGTTTTCGCTTTGCGGCCCAGACCCTCTAATTCTTGATTTTTGCCTCCAGTTGTCAGCAAGCGGTCGTTCACCCCAAATTCGGTTAAAATCGCTTCTTCCTTTAGAAAGCAAAGTGGGATTATAAAAATACCAAGCCCCACCGGTCACATTACCTGCTTGTGGAGCGCCCGTCCCAATTTCTGAAGACTCGGCTAAACTTTTATTAAAGGCCTCCATTTCCTCCTTTTCTTTTCGCCTGTCATCTTCTTTTTTCAACTTATTAACATATTGCTCAGCCCTTATTCGTCTTTCTTCTTCAGGTAAAGAAGCCACTTTTAAAAGACTGTCCTGCTGCTTAATGATAGTTAAATTTCGAACCAATCTACCCAATGTTTCTGCCCTGGCAGCTATTTCCTTGGCCCTTGGATGCGTTTCCGGCAAGGATGTAGAAGCACTGTCGTAATAAGCTTGTGCCAAAACATAATCCGGAAATGAAAAAGCCATCTCACCCAATTTGAGGTACGACAGTCCTTTTTGTGTGGTATTGGTTGTACTGGATCTAACCGACTGGCCTAAAAAACGCTCAGCTTGGCTGGTCCGTTCCTCTTTGAGTGCCAATTCGGCCATTACATAATAAATCTGATCACGGGTGTCCAAATTCTTATCGTCACGGGTCATTTTGTCGAGTTCTTTGTAAACCGGACGGGGATCGTTTAAATACACATCAAAATTTCGCGCCTTATTCAGTTGAGCCTGAAAGTAAAAATCATACGATGGTTGAAGTTTAATTACTTGAGCAAAAACGTCCGACGCCTCTTCTGGCTTCCCTGCAAGTACCAATGCCTGGGCATGAATAAAGCCAAAACGAACTTTATCGCCTTTAACTTTCGATTGCCTAACCGCTTCTTTCAAATTTACAGCTACCGCAGGCCAATCTTTCAACTGAATATTCATTTGGGCCATGGCCCCCAAAACATGACTCTTAAGGTTTTTAGGAAGACTTGGGTTATTATAAAGAAGCTCTAAATCCAAACGTGCACCCTCAGGGTTCTCCATTTCTAACTTACACAATGCCAACCACAAACGGGCTTCATACGCCATTTCCGATTTGTCGAACTGTTGTAGAATATAATTGAATGTTTCGGCTGCCGGATAAAAATCGCGTTTATAAAATCTGGCTTTACCCATTAGCAAGTAACTGTCGTCTATGTATTTATTGCGTTGATTGTTACCAATAAACATGCTGTGTTCTTGAATTACCTTAATGGATTTTTCAATGGCGCGATCCATATCAGGTGCCAAACTACCCGCATTCGATTCGTTTGACCATTTATAAACAGGAAGAATTTTAGTGAAATCCTCTTGCCACGATTGCTCAACTTTTAAAACACCGGCTTTATAGGCCTCTTCACCATTAAACAACGGATTGTATTTGGCCGTCATTTGGTGATATGTTCGGCTTGTAAACGTATCCTTGGTTCGCTTACAACCCGAAAATCCAACTACAATCACCACCAAAACAAATAGCTGCGCCAGAAAGCGAAAAAAATGACTAATCGAATTTAAGGGAACTTGCCTTTTCAAAGCTGGAATGCAAATCATTTAAAAATGGTTTCCAAAGGTAAGGTTTCAAGTGGTTTTAATCGAACAGTTCACAATTACTCAATCTGCAACGTTCTATTGTTGACTATTATTTTGTTAAATCCACAAAATTGGCGCGAATTAATATTCATAAATATCAATGGATTTATTTCCTACCGTACATTTTTAAATGCATATCAATGAGTGTTTATTGATGACAATTCGCCAAATTCGCAGCTCAAAAAATACCATGTTACAACCTCAATTTATTCGAGAAAATTTCGATCAAGTACTCACGGGTTTGCAAAAAAGAGGCTTGAATGCCAAACCCTTACTTGAAGAAGCCATAAAACTTGACGACGCCCGTAAGGCAGCCCAAAAGGAACTGGATGACGTACTTCAAGCCTCAAATGCTTTAGCTCGTGAAATTGGTGAACTCTTTAAATCTGGTCAGCGCGAACAAGCCGATGCCAAAAAAGCCTTCACATCTGAGCTGAAACTTAAAGAGAAAACGCTCTCAGACATTTTACAATCGGCCGAACAAGCTTTAACAGATTGCTTGCGTTCCATTCCTAACGTGCCTCACGAATCGGTGCCCAGCGGAAAAAGTGCTGACGACAATTTGGAGGTTTTTAATTGGGGCAATATTCCCGATTTACCGGAAGATGCTTCACCTCATTGGGATTTAGCCAAACGCTATGACATTATTGACTTTGAACTGGGTGTCAAAATTACCGGTGCCGGATTTCCGGTTTACAAAGGCAAAGGCGCAAGGCTTCAAAGGGCCTTAATCAATTTCTTCCTCGACAAAAACACAGCAGCAGGTTATGAGGAAGTAATGCCTCCTCATTTTGTTAATGAAGATTCGGCATACGGAACCGGTCAGTTGCCCGACAAAGAAGGTCAAATGTATTTTATGCCTGTCGATAACCTCTACGCCATTCCAACCGCTGAAGTGCCCGTTACAAACATTTACAGAAATGAAATTGTTGACCACACCAAGTTACCCATTAGGAATACCGCTTATACCCCTTGTTTCAGACGCGAAGCAGGTTCCTATGGTAAAGATGTACGTGGATTAAATCGGCTGCATCAGTTTGATAAAGTGGAAATCGTGGTAATCGAAAGGCCCGAAAAATCCTATGAGCGACTCGAAGAAATGGTTAACCATGTAGGCAGCTTGCTTCAAGCTTTAGAATTGCCTTATCGAATTCTTAAACTTTGTGGTGGCGATATGGGCTTTACTTCGGCTTTAACCTACGACTTTGAAGTCTATTCAGCTGCGCAAAAAAGATGGCTCGAAGTTAGTTCAACTTCTAATTTTGAGAGTTTTCAAGCCAATAGGCTAAAATTGCGTTACAAAGATGATAACAACAAACCTCAGCTTTGCCACACCTTAAATGGAAGTGCTTTGGCTTTGCCCCGAATAGTCGCGGCTATGCTCGAAAACCATCAAACGCACGAGGGTATTCGCATACCTGCTGCACTTCAAGCCTATACCGGATTTAATCTTTTATCATGAAACATCTGTTTTTTATTGTTCTGTTGCTTTCAAGCCTATTAGCTTGTAATCAAAATAAGCACGAACAAACGGCCCAAAGCCACATAAGCCCCTTATTGGCTCAGCTCGAAAAAGCCGATTCCGCACTTAAATCAGGTAGTTTCGAACAAATTCTAAATTTAGAACCTGAGGTAACAGACCATTATTCCTGGTTTCAAACCAATTATAAAGACACAAATAACCGATCTTTTTGGATAAAACAATTAAGCGATTTGCAATACGTAAAACGCCGAATAGATAAAAGCAGGCCTGAATTATCAAAATTTAGAGAAAGCATAGATTTTAGCCGCTCACAACTAAACAATTTGCAAGAAGCTTATGTGAAAAAAGAGCTCGACAGCAATGCCTTTTTCACTTATTTGGTTGATGAAGAAAATGAGGTTTCTCTTTTAAGCGGACAATTGTTTGCCAAAATTGAAGATGTGCGTTTAGCCACCGCTATATGGAAAGATTTAAAGCCACAACTCGACAGCACACGGGCACATTATTCGAAAGAATTTTGAAATGGTTTAAATATTTCATTGTTTGCGCATTAATCGCTTCAAATGCACATGGTCAAACCGGTAATTTGGCTTTGGCAGAGGCGTATTTTGAACAGTCCGAGTGGGACAAAGCCTTATCCGAATACCGCGAAATTTTTAAAACAAACAAATCGAAAGGTATTTACCAAAAGATCTGTAGTATTTATGAAATTCAAGGCCAACTTAAAAGAGCCGAGCGTTTAGCAGAAGATCAAATCAAAACCGCAGGAAATCAAAGCGACTTCTATTACGTTGAATTAGGCCGTTTAAGATTAAAACTTGGCGATGTCAAAGGCGCTAACGAAGCTTTCAACTTTTTATTTCAAAGAATTGACATTCAACCTACTTATGTTTATCAAAGTGCCAGGTTGTTTGAAGAGGCACGATTATTTGAACAGGCACTAACAGCCTACGAAAGGGCGGAACAAAAATCACCTCAACTCAACTTTTATTGGCAAAAAGCACAGATTTATGGGGAGTTGGGGCGTTTATCTGACGTTTTTGACGCATTTATTGAATTGGTTGCTACCTCCCCAAGCTATTTGCAAAATATTAAGGCCTATTTATCCCAGTCTATTAGTCTCGAAGCCGACAATCCAACCAATCAGTTGTTGAAAGAAAAATTGGTTAAACACATTCAGCAAAAAAGCACTCCACAAGTAGTCGAATTGCTTATTTGGGTTTTTGTTGAAGAACGTCAATTCAGTGGCGCTTTTCAACAGTTAGTTTCTCTCGACAAACAAACAGCCCAGTATGCGAATGCTATTTTTGATTTTGGCTATGTGTGTTTAAGAAATGGCGATTACGAAACAGCTGCAGAGTGCTTTAATTACTTAAGCCAAGAAAAGAATAAAAATCTTCAGTTTTTTCTACCTGCACGCTTGGCTTTGTTAGATGCCCAAAGGCTACAAGCTTACGAAAGTTTACCCATTACCTTAAACCAAGCCACGGCCCTTTCAAACGCGTATCATACTACACTTAAAGATTTACCATTCAATACCACCACTTCATCCAGTTTCAGACATTGGGCTTTGTTAAAAGCCTTTCACCTAAATGATACCATTGGCGCTCTCCATATTTTAGATTCATTGTTGAACATTGTAGATCCAAGGCGCGAAGAAATAGATTTGAGCCGTTTGGCATATGCCGATGTTTTAACATTTATTGGTAGGTTCTATGCGGCAATTTTAGCTTATGCCCAAGTTGAAAAAGAACGAACCGGGACCGAATTAGCCGATTTGGCAAAATTTAAAAGGGCACAAGTGGCTTTTTATCAAGGCGATTTTCAATGGGCCCGAAATTTATTCGACGCCTTAAAACAAAGTACTTCAAAACCCATTGCGAACAACGCTATGGAATATTCTGTGCTTATTCGCGACAATATTGGTCTCGATACCAATACGGAAGCACTTCTGCTTTACGCCAAAGCAGAAATGCTTCAAACGCGCAAAAAGTATTCGGAAGCACTTGTGGTTTTAAATCAAATGGAAATTGCCTTTTATGAGCATAGCATTCAAGATGAGCTGCTTTGGATGAAAGCCAAAATTTTTGTCGATTTATCAGACTTCCAAAATGCTCTAATGAGTTTAGAAAACTTAATTGAAAATTTTGGAGAGGGCATTTTAGCGGATAATGCTTTAATGTTACTTGCCAAATTAGAAGAAGAACAATTTGGCAGAATAGACAAGGCCCAACAACATTATGCCACCATTTTGGAAAAACATGGCGATAGCTTCTATTTAGAGGAAGCCAGAAACCATTATAGACGTCTCCGTGGCGACAATAAAACACCTTGATTATAACTTCCAAGCCTTCCACTACCCACTTCGATCGATAAACCGACCGCTTCGGGCCAACAACTATCGACTTCTCCAATTCTTCTGCCGACGTTTTCAATTCTACCGCAGACTTCGAGCATTCATCTGACGACTTGAAGCTTTCCTCCGCTCGCTTCGAACGTTCAACCGTCGGCTTCTCCAATTTTTTTACCAACGCTTTCAATTCTACCGCAGACTTCAAACATTCCCGCGCCAGAGTCGAACAGTCATTAGTCGGCTTCAAGCTTTCATTAATAGGCTTCTCCAATTCTTCTGCCGACGTTTTCAATTTTACCAAAGACTTAGAACATTCATCTGACGACTTGAAGCTTTCCTCCGCTCGCTTCGAACGTTCAACTGTCGGCTTCTCCAATTTTTTTACCAACGTTTTCAAAATTTCGACAGACTTCAAACATTCCCGCGTCGGCATCGAACACCCATTATTTGGCTTCGAGCATTCATTTACAGGCATCTTCAATTTTTTTACCAGCGTTTTCAAAATTTCGACAGACTTCTAACCCTCCCGCACCGGCAACAAACACCCATTATCCGGATTCGAGCATTCATTTACAGGCATCTTCAATTTTTTTACCAGCGTTTTCAAATTATCTACAGCCTTCGAATGTTCAACGGACCACACCGATAACGTAGAGACAGGGAATGCCCTGTCTCTACAATCGCTCAAAAGATCAACCAATTGAAGGAATTCAATAGCCGCAGGCTTAGAAAAAATCAATCCTAACACCCAAATTAATATTCAACAGAAAAACCCCGGCCCTTTCAGCATGGCGGCAGGTAAACAGCCGAAGAGGCTTAGTAAGACCGGGAAGCGACGGAGGAGCTCGCCCGGCCGCACTTAGCCTCTTCAATGGAGACCAGACGACAGGCTGAACAGGCCTTGACCTTTTGCCTACTTTTGGGTCAAGCCAAAAGTAGGAAGCCCCCGCGCCGGCGATTGAGGCGCCCTGAAGATCAATTAATTGCAAGAATTTAATAGCCGAAGGCCAAGAGAAAAAATCATTTAATAAAACAAAATCACATTAGCCCCTGCGCCGGCAATTGAGGCGCCCAAAAGACCAACCAATTGAAAAAACTCAATAGCCGCAGACCAAGAAAAAAAATCATTTAATCAAAACAAAATCACATTAGCCCGCGCCGGCCATTGAGACGCCAAAAAAAAGAACCAATTGATAAAACGCCTTAGCCCCAGGCCTTGAACATCCAAAAACCCAAATTCATCTAAAAAGATGCACCGCCTCCTGCCTATTATGCAC
>CAMCXO010000011.1 GCA_945883565.1 Chryseobacterium gleum | reverse complement strand
TCAAATCCTCATCCCTTTCAGGAAGCTGACTTGAAAAACAAGAGAAAAAAATAAACTAAAACAAAGCCCCGAAGGGGCGACATGATTATAGAATAACCGTACCCACAACCTAAAGCCCCGAAGGGGCGACATAATTCCAGACAATTTTTTCCAAAAACATTACCCCAAAGCGTCCAGCTTAATCATGCCCATCCATTAATCCTAAAAATCGTGTTCAGACAATGGCGACTGGTAAACAGCCGAAGAGGCTTAGTAAGACCACACGAAGGAGCTCGCCCGGCCGCACTTAGCCTCTTCAATGGAGACCAGCCGACATGATGAACAGGCCTTGCGTTGCGAATGCTGTGTTTATTTTTTTAGCGGTATTCGCGCTCTCAACGCTTCGCGTTTCGGGTGGTTCCTTTTGGGTCAAGCCAAAAGGAACAAGCCCCTGCGCCGGCGATTGAGGCGCCGTGAAGATCAACCAATTGAAGAAATTCAATAGCCGAAGGCCAAGAGAAAAAATCTTTTAAGCCAAACAAAATCACTTTAGCCCCGCGCCGGCCATTGAGGCGCGATGAACACCAACCAATTGAAGATATTCCCCAGAAAAACCACTCAACGTACAACGCACACCAAAATCATAACCAAATCACCCCTAAAAAAACAACCCTTCAACTCAAGAGCCCAAAACCAACACCCAATCTTCATTCAAAGAATTAAGATCCAAATCCACATAAGGCAAGCCCACAAGTTTCAAAGAATCGTCAACATCTCTGAAATACGGATCAAAATTCGAAATCGGATTCACCCATCTATACGTCTCCCTTTCAAAAGTTTTCAAAAACAAATCACCCTTCCAGCCATGCAAGTACAACCTTAACTTGCCTTCGGTCTCCACACCTTCCTTCTTAAATATTCGAATACGATCTACATTCCATTCCAAACGCCTTAAACTAAAACGACCTTCCAAATGGGCGTATCCATCACCCTCATCCAAATACCGCTCACCCTTACCCTCTCCATAATACAAATGCCACTCTTCGTACTCAGCCCGCTCGCCGGTATGCTGAACCAAGGTTTGAGCCGCTAAAAATCCACCCTCGCGAACAAACACGGGTAAATAATTGGGCGATACCTCCAAAATATGCTCACCCGAATCAAACAACTTATCCGTCAATAAATCGTACCAACGCCCTTCAGGCAAATACACCTTCACAAAACCCGAATGCTGGGCCACCGGACAAACCAATACATCGCGACCTAAAAAAAACTGAGAGTCAAAAGCCGGGTCATACGCCTTACCATCATTGGGATACAACAAACACATAGGCCTTACCGGAGCCAGTCCATTTAAGGTGTGTTCGTAAAACAAAGTATACATCAAAGGCAACAAACGGTAACGAAGCCCAATGTAATTGCGGCAAATTTCTTCCGTTTCTTCTCCAAAACTCCAAGGCTCGGCATCGCGGGCATTCACCATATTATGCCCCCTAAACAAAGGGTGAAAAGCCCCCACTTGAACCCAGCGACTAAAAAGCCACGACCATGTATCGCCAATAAATCCACCAACATCGGCCCCGGCAAATGGCAATCCCGAAAGCCCCATACCAGCCACCATTCGGCACGACAACATCAATTGACCGGGAGAAGCCGAATTATCCCCCGTCCATACAGCCGCATATTTTTGAACCCCTGCATAACCGGCCCTTGTTAAAACAAAGGGGCGCTTATAGGCCCTGGCATCGCTCAAGCCTTCAAAAGTGGCCTGTGCCATCCAACCGCCATAAGCATTGTGCACATCCGCATGTCCAAAAGTGCCGCTATCGGTTCCAAAACGAACAGCATCAGGAAAATGCTTGCCCCAAACAGCTGGCTCGTTCATATCATTCCACAGCCCATCTACCCCACATTGTGAAAACGCCTCTACCTTTTTGGCCCACCAACGGCGAACATCACTTCGGCCAAAATCAGGGAAATGGCATTCACCAGGCCAAGCCTCGCCCACATATACCTCACCATCAGGATACTTCAACACCATATCCCGCTCCAAAGCTTCTTCATCCACCTCAAAGCCCGACTCCACTTTTAAACCGGGATCCAAAATGGCCACCGTTTTAAAACCGGCATCATGCAGTTTTCGATGCAATGCCAAAGGGTTCTCAAACCGATTTTTATCCCAAGTAAACACCTTATAGGCATCCATATAGTGAATGTCGAAATACAACACATCGCAGGGAATCTGCTTCTTCCTAAATCCATCGGCCAAAAGCTCAAATTCTGCTTCCGGATAATAACTGTAGCGACATTGCTGATAGCCTAAGCTCCACAAAGGCGGCAATGGGGTTCTACCGGTTAAAGCCGTATATCGGCCTATTATATCGGCAGGATTTGGTGCCCCGAATAGGTAAAACCCCAAATGTCCGTTCTGGGTTCTTACAAAGCTAAAGCGGTGGTTAGAGGCCCCAAAGTTAAAATGGGTTCTTCCCGAATTGTTCACAAAAACGCCATACCAAAGCCCTCCGCTCGAGCCCATATAAAAAGGAACCGAGCAATACATGGGGTCGTCTTCTTCGTGATAAGCGAATTTATCGGTATTCCAATTTTCATATTGCCGGCCTCTTTTATTAATGGGTCCCGTTTTTTCGCCCAAACCCACAAACCGCTCATCGTGGCGCAACACAAAATGGGCTGTAGTACTGCTCCCTTCCATTGCCACATTTAAAGCATCTGTTTCTAAATAAACCGCTTGGTTAACATCCATCCAGCGCCAAGCCAATGTGCTTTTCTCAACCAAGAGGGTATTTTCACCGGCTTTTATCGAAACCACTTCAACCCCTTCATTCCATTCCGGACAAACAAAAGCGCTCTGAGTAATGGGTATAACATCTGGCGCTTCCTCTTGAGATTCGAATTTATAATTCAGAAACAAACTGTGTTGGTTAACCAACGAAATATGCAACTGGCCAAAAGTGGCTTGAATGGTTAATTGATGGGCTTCGCCATTTATGGCAACGAACGAACCAATGGGAACAAACTTGGGCATAATTGATTTATTTCAGGCCCAAAGTAGTGCGAATGGGTTTAAATAGTAAAAAAAACCACCATTTTAATCAACAAAATCTAATTCGGTTTCAGTCCAACATTCCTCTAATAAAATTAGGGCGTTTGAGACCAAAATAAATCTTTAAAAGCCTCAATTTCCACCATTAAGGTATCGCGCTTAGAAAAAAGCCACTCCCGGTTATCTATATCGGTACCATCGGGTTTCACCTCCACCATTTTCCAATCGCCACGGGTTATTTTAAAAAACAAGCGCTCGGTTTTTCGTGGAAGTCTAATGAAATGCTTGCCTTGTGTATTTCGTTCAAACTTAAACTTTGGCGAACCCGGATCCCAATTGTTAATATTCGATGCCAAAAACAAAGTGTCGGTTTCTGGAATCACTGGCATTTTATTCACCAAAATAACCAGCTCAGGATGGGCTTCTGCTACCTTATCGTTCCATTCATCTACTTCTAAGTAAATGCTGTCTGGGCTGCTTTCGTTCAATACACGGTTTTCACGGGGGCGTCCGTCGCGCAAAACTTCCACAGTAGACCAATCGCCACGCAATACTTTAAATTCTAAATCATGATTGATTTTAGGCAATTTACCAACAAACGTATGCGCATTAATACGCTTTAGTCTATACATGGGGTCAAAAGCCTTCCAATCGTTGTGGTTACCCGACAAAAACACTTCGTCAAAAGGCTCCACGCCGGCATTTTCACAATTCACCACCACTTCGGTAAAATCGCAAAGCACGGCCGAGCGGTCTTTCCAATTCATAATATCCACCACTATTTCGCCCGATTTATCCAAATGTATGCGCCGGTTTTCTATGTCTTTACCACATGAATCGGTTTCAACGTTCAGCCAATTGCCTCGTGTAAACTTAAACTCCACCATCCCCATCATCTTGGGCAGTTTCACGCGTTTTCTGCCGTCGGCCAAATCTTCCAAACGGTAGCGCTCGTCATTCACCTCCCAATTGTTAAAATTGCCTACTATATAAATGGGCTCGTTGGGCGGGGTATTTTTAGGTATGCCTTCTATTATAATGTAAACCTCGTTGCAAGCCATGAGACTTAAACCCATTACGACATACAAAAACTTCATCGCAAACTTCATCGGTCCATCCAAGCTAAAAATTCAGGGCTCCTCTGTCGGCTCACCAAAATGCGCTCTTTAAAAGCAGGAATCGTTACCACCAGCCATTGAGCTGCTCCATACCGTTCAAATCGCTCTATGGCTTTTAAACTTAAAATCATTTGGCGGCTTATTCTAAAAAACACCGTGGGGTCAATTTCTTCTTCTATGGCATCTAAGCTATGATCGAGCAATAAGTCTTTTCCGCTAAAATTGCGGGCCCAAACGGCTTTGTCTTCTGTATAAAAAAAGGCCACTTCTTCACTAGGCAAAACATGTATTTTATTGCCCACTTTCCCTAAAAACCTCTGTCTGAATTCCGGTAATTTATGCTCTAGTATTTTCTGGGCTATTTCTTTATACTCATTGTTTAAATTCCTTTCAGGCGCAAAAGCCGTTTCAAACTTATTTAAAGCGCTTTGAAGAAGCTCGGGCTCTATGGGCTTTAACAAATAATCTACACTCAAAACCTTAAATGCCCTTAAAGTATATTGGTCGTATGCCGTAGTAAACACCACTGGCACATTGAATTGGCACTTTTCAAAAATCTCAAAGCTCAAGCCATCGGCCAATTGAATATCGAGAAAAGCCAAATCTATAGGCAAATCTTTGCGGCAAAAATCCACCACGGCCTCTACCGAATCCAGTTCATCTACAACCTCCACTTCTTGAATGCATTGATTCAACAACCTCCGCATTTCTTTGCGCGCATACGGCTCGTCTTCTACAATAAGTACACGAATCATTTTGGTGGAATTAAAGGAATAACAACTTCAAAATGGGTTTGTGTTGGCAAAATTTTCACTTCGCGTTCGCAAAAATGGGCATAACGGGCTTTAATATTCTTAAGTCCTACTTGCGTACTCGATTCCAAACTCCTTCTAAGTTGCAAATTGTTTTTTACCGATAAACCGTCGTTGGCTGTGGTTTTAATTTCAATTACCAGCGGATTTTGCAAAGAGGCCATATTGTGCTTAATAGCATTCTCCATTAACATCTGCAAACTCAATGGGGCAATGCGCCAATTCCGGTACTGTCCTTCTACTTCGGTTCTAACTTTAACCATTTCCGGAAAGCGAATGTGCAACAGATCTATATAATCGCGCACAATAAGCATTTCTTCCGAAAGGGCAATTAAGTCCTTGTCGCGGGCATCTAAAATATGCCGGTAAACCCCCGATATGCGTCTTAAAAAGGCCGAAGCCTGATCGGGATTTTCATAAATCAACCCGGAAAGGGTATTTAAACTATTGAATAAAAAGTGTGGATTTATTTGCGACTTCAGGGTTTCGAGTCGACTTTGCATATTTTCTTTCTGAAAGCGCTCGCTTTCAGCCAGCGAATCCCGCCACTTGGTAAGCAGTTCTCGGCCTATTTGAACCACTACGTGAAAAGCAATCATGACCACCGAAATCCACCATTTAATCCAAAAAGATTGAAGAGTAATAAACTCTACCTTTTTATTCAAGTAATATTGGCTAAATTCCCAAAAAACCAGAAAAAGAGCACTTATCAATATCAGCAACAAAAACTGTTGTTGAAACCTTCGGGCCAATCTATACTCGCTGGCACTATACTTTAAGCGCGATGTTAAATAACCATCAACCAGTAAAAACCCCATCACCACCACAAATTGTGTGTAGTGCAAACCGGGTGGCATAGGGGTATTCAACCAAAATCTAAGGGTTACCAAAACCCCTTGAAAAATAAATGGAATAATAAGGCTTAAAAGGCAAAGCCAAAGCAGTTTTCGTAACCCCATAACCACGGAAATAAAAGCTTGACTTTGCCCAAATATATGCTAACGTAAATTAATGTGTTGCCAATTGAACGGCCTCGCCTCTGGCCTTGCGGTTCTCAACATATTGGCCCTGTTCGTAAACGGCCGAATACACTTTCGCTCCGGCTGCATACACTTCAATTTCATAAACGCCTTCTGGCAATTCATTCAATTCGTATTTACCGGTATAGTGCACGCGCTCACCCAAATGCCTCTTGTAAACTGCAGCCCCTGAATGGCCTCTTATTACCATTTTTAACTTTTGAGCTTCGGGGTTTTTAACCTCCAAAACAAATCCGTTTTCGGTGCTTACATGTTGACCGCTGGGTTGGGTATGTTGAGCAGAAGCTTCAAAAAACACCCCCATCAAGGCAGTGGCTGTAAGGTAAACTAAAGCTTTCATTTTGTGTTCTTTTTGTTTGATGGTGTAAAAGTATATGGCCCCTCCAAGGGGCTTATCCCCCCTACTGCCCAATGGTTAAATGAAAACCCCGAATGGTTAAAGTTGAATGTTGAATGGTTCTTGGTAAAAAAGAAAAACAATCCAATTTTAGGTTTAAACTCCCCGGGCTTGTTTTCTTTGTCGAATTATGAACCCCACTACCCCTGCTTTTCGCTTTTGGTTGGCCGCCGCGCGCCTCAGAACCTTGCCCCTGGCCTTCGCTTGTATTTTCTTAGGCAATTTTTTGGCAGCAGCCGATGGTCACTTCAATACTGGAATTTTGCTTTTGAGCTTGCTAACAACACTGTTCTTTCAGGTGCTGAGCAATTTTGCTAACGATTATGGCGATGGCGTTAAAGGCACCGATAAAAACAGATTGGGAGAAAAACGCATGGTAAACAGTGGGCATATCAGCGAAGGTCAAATGAAAAAAGCGGTTTACCTCTTCGGGCTTTTGTCTTTTTTATCGTCTTCGGCTCTAAGCTATTTAGCCCTTATCGGCTTGGGTTGGTCTTATGTTTTACTGTTTATGGCCCTTGGCTGCCTGGCCATTTTAGCCGCCATTTTTTACACAGTTGGCAATAAAGCCTATGGCTATTCGGGCTTTGGCGATTTATTCGTTTTGGTTTTTTTTGGATGGGTAGGTGTGGTGGGCAGCTATTACATCCAAACCCATAACCTAAACCCAGCCATTTGGATGCCAGCTACAGCTGTGGGAATGTTATCGGTAGGGGTCCTTAATTTAAACAACATGCGCGACATAGAAAGCGATAAACGGGCAGGCAAACAATCTATTCCGGTTCGTATCGGTCCTGCATGGGCCAAAGCCTACCACATCGCTTTAATGATTGCTGCCTTTGATTTGGCTTTTTTCTATGTGGCCATGCGGGGTGGAAATACCTGGCGTCACCTTTATTTAAGCGCGTTGCCTTTTTTACTATTGCATCTTAACAGTGTATTTAAAGCCAATCACGCGCAACAATTCGACCCAATGCTCAAAAAATTGGCCTTAACCACCTTATGGTTCTGTTTAAGTTTAGGACTTGGCGTTTATTTGTCGCAATGAAAGCCCGTTGGAACAAATATCTGCTGCACTTTAAACAGCCCGCTGGCACTTCAAGGGGCATAATGCTTCAAAAGCCCAGCTACTTTCTTTATGCCGAAACCGAAAATTTTGGCCCTCAAATGGCCGAATGCCCTCTACTTCCCGGATTGAGTGCCGACGATAAGCCCGATTACGAACAACAGCTGAGCCATTTATGCGATAGGCTTAACAATTTCGAAACGCCTCTCGAACTATTATATGAATACCTCGAATGGCCAAGCATAAGGTTTGGTTTAGAACAATTGGCCAAACTAAAGCAATCGCAACCTTACCCAATTTGGTTCGATTCGCCTTTTAGCCGCACCGAAAGCGGGATCCCCATAAATGGCTTGGTGTGGATGGGGGATTTGGAATTTCAAAAAAGCCAAATCGACGATTTGTTGAAGAGAAATTTTGGATGTATTAAAATCAAAATCGGCGCCGACTTTTGGTCAAATGGAATTGATATTCTCCGATATATTCGAAATTTATCGAACACAGTAGAAATTAGAACCGATGCCAATGGGGCGTTTTTACCCGAGGAAGCCGAAAAAGTGCTTAAAGCCTTGGGCGATTTTAATGTTCACAGCATCGAACAACCCATCAAACCGGGGCAATGGTCCGAAATGGCTCAGCTGGTTAAAGGCAGTCCGGTGGCCATTGCACTCGACGAGGAGCTTATTTACTGCCCATCAAATTTAAAATTAGAACTCCTTAAAAGCGTTCAGCCGCAATACATAGTTCTAAAACCCTCTCTCTTAGGAGGATTCATGGCTTGCAGCAACTGGATTGACTTAGCCAATGTTTTTCAAATTAAGTACTGGGTTACCTCGGCCCTCGAAAGCAATTTTGGATTAATGGCCATAGCACAGTTCGCGGCCTCTTTAAATTCTACAATGCCTCAGGGATTGGGTACGGGCTCTTTGTACACCAACAACCTACCAAGCCACCTTCATTTAAAAGGAGATACCCTTTGGCTACAGAATGACCTGAATCTTCAGTAATTTCAGCCAATTAATTCTCGCATCCTCATGAAGCATGCTCTTTACTTAAGCCTGTTGGCAGTATTTATGGCATTTTCGGCCTCGGCGCAGTACCGTTGCCAAGATTGGAAACCCCTACTCCACCAAACGGCCACGCCTTCTATAGACTACAACCCAAGGAGCGACACTTTCAACATTCTACATAACGATTTATACTTCGATTTAAGAAATCAAAACTCCATTATTGGTCGTGCCAAATTAGATTTAGTGGCTTTGCAAAACGCACCAA
This sequence comes from Chryseobacterium gleum, assembly GCA_945883565.1. Taxonomy (GTDB): domain Bacteria; phylum Bacteroidota; class Bacteroidia; order Flavobacteriales; family Schleiferiaceae; genus RFXV01. The sequence goes on along the minus strand of CAMCXO010000011.1, from coordinate 61,863 downwards.
GTCTTCGCCTCGAACTCCTTAACTTCTTTATCGACTCTGTAAAACTGCATGGGCTGCCCCTTTTAGCATACAACCGGGCAAATCCGGCTTTATGGATTATCCCACAAACGGCTTTTCAAGCTGGCGATACTTTTCAAGTTGAAATTTTTTATCGTGGAAATGCCGCTGTCGACGCTTCAGGTTGGGGCGGTTGGCATGTTAATCCGTCTTACAGCTTTAATTTGGGAGTTGGCTTTCAAGCCAATCCACACGCATTTGGCCGAAGCCTCTTCCCCTGTTTCGACAACTTTGTGGAGCGATCAACCTTTTCCACAACCATTTGCTCAGCCATCAACAAAAGAGCTGTTAGCGCCGGCAGTTTGGTGTTCGATACCCTTAATGGCAACGACCGTTACACCGGCTGGAACTTAACTAGCCCCATACCCTCTTATCTTTTCCCTCTGGCTTTGGCCAATTACCAAAAACTTACCCATACGGCCCAACTTCAAAATGGCCCTAAAAGTGTTGACATTTATGCCCTGGCTTCCGACACCGCCAATGCACGTGCCTCTTTTAAAAACCTCGACTCCATTGCCCTGGCCTTCGAACACTACTTCGGTGCCTACGTTTGGCAGCGCATAGGCTATTGCCTTACCACCATAGGGGCAATGGAACATGCCACTTCCATACACCTTCCGGTAAATTTGGTTGATGGGAGCTTAAATGGCGAAGACATTATAGCCCACGAATTGGCCCACCATTGGTTTGGAAATTTACTCACCTGCGAACGTGCAGAAGATATGTGGATTAACGAAGGCTGGGCAGAATACCTTAGCCATTTGTATCGCGAATTTGTTTACAGTCCTAGCGATTATCTTAAAACCGTTCGCGACAATCGAAACTATGTTTTGCGCTTTGCCGCCCTCCGCGACCAAGGCCACAGGGCCTTAAGCGAAATGCCTCAAGATTATACCTACGGCCAAACCACTTACCAAAAAGGTGCCATGGTGGCCCATAACCTGAGGGCTTTTATGGGCGATAGCCTGTTTTTTTACGCTTTAAAACAAATTTTCGCGAACCATGCTTTCCAAAATGCCGGCATTAACCGCTTTCAGCAGCTTCTCGAACAGTACTCAAGCCTCAATTTACAAAACTTTTTTGATGGCTGGGTTAATCAGCCGGGTTATCCAAATTTCTCCATCGACAGCCTCCACCACGGCAACGCTACTGTATTTCTCGAAATTAAACAAAGCGGAAAAGGAAACCTTCAACCCTGGCGAAACCAACCTTTATTCATCCATTTTTTCGACTTAAACGGACAAGAAGAAATTCATCAGGTTAAAAGCTCAGCTTCAGGCTCAGATACCACCTACCTCATAGTAAGTCAGTTTCCACAACTGGCTTTTGCGGTTATCGATTTAAATGGAAGGCATTTAACGGCCCACAGTCCCGAAAGAAAAACAGTAACCCAAAACGGCATTTTAGAGTTCAAAGAAGCCGACATTCGATTTGAAGCCACTGCAGTAAACGCTCCCTTTCAAATTTTAGCCGAGCACAATTGGGTAGCAGCCTCCGGTCAAACCAGCCCTACCATCCTTAAAATGTCCAAAAACCACTTTTGGCGAATTCAAGGCACATGGTCGGTAAACGACGTTTTAAAGGCCAATATTATTTTCGATGGAAGAAGCAACAGTGGTGGGCTCGATGGCGATTTATTGGCTTTTGGAGAAGACAGCTTAATGCTAATCTACAGACCCCATCCTAAGGCAGTCTGGCAAGAATACCCGTATTATGTTAAAGACATGCAAGGCAGCAATTTGAATAAAACCGGCATTATGAGGCTAAACAAGCTTCTTCAGGGGGATTACGCTTTTGCCAACGGAACCTCTACTTTAGGAACAAACGAAAACACTTCTAAACCTAAAGACAGTTTGTTGATATACCCAAACCCAACCCAATCAAGTCTATATATTGAATTGCCCAAGCGTATGAAATTTAAAAATGGAGAAGGCTTAAAGCTCTACGATGCCCAAGGCAGAAGCTTACCCATACTGGAATACGATTACGACAAAAAAGCCCATAGGCTGCATATCAATACTTCCAAAATGGGCAAAGGAAGCTACTGGATTGAAGTACAGGAGATGAGCGGGCGTTTCGAAAAACAATAATGAAAACCAATACCTTAGCTTTGTCAATTCCTAGGAATTTTGATTAAACAGACCCTAATATGTTTGTTAAACACATCCCGGCTTTAGTACTGCTGTTAAGCATGGCAGGCCCTTTGAAGGCGCAGCACAAAGTGCTTATGGAATTTGGTTTGCTAGGCGATTGGCCTCAAGGCGAATTCGCCCAAAATCAAACTTTCCCGGGCTTGGGCATGCAGGGGCAAATTTTGTTTCGTATTCATCCCGCCCTACCCATTTTAAAAATGGGACCGCGCATTGGCTACAGCTGGTATGGCTCAAAATACCAAGAAACCTCAAGAACTTTTCCTGTTTACAATGGCGATTTCTTGGTTGGCGAATTACAGGCCGATGTGGGCCTCAGAACCCGAAGCACGGCGATGGACTATCAATGGAACCTAAGGCTTGAGGCAGAAAACACCGCATTTACACCTTATGTCCAAGTTGGTTTCGGATTTAGAACCTTTCAAACCAGAACCAAAATAACCGACGAAACCGATGAACCGGTTTTTAGCGATCCCGAAAATCGAGAATTAAAAGTCATTACCCACAACCGCGATTGGATAGGCACCCTCTCGGCCGGATTGGGTTTTCGCTTTAAAGTGGCCAATCAGATTTATGTAAACTTCAGCACCGACTATTTCTACGGGGGGAGAATAGATTTTTACAACACATCCCAAAACAGCCAATGGCAAGTTCAATTTACGGGCAACAATTGGGACCCCAATAACATCAACAGCGAAGACATCGAAATAACAGGCAACCCAATACGTTCCGACTCCAATCTGTTGAGGTTTAATTTGGGCATTTGCATCGGAATAAACTGAATTCTTTTTCCAAATAATTGAAAAAGCGTTACATAAACCAAACTTTCGCTTTACATACTTCTCGGTAATTTTCTTGTCATTTGTCACTCTTACTTACAAATTAATTCAACACCTTTGGGCCTCTAAAAAAACAATCATGAACATTCCAAACGAACTTCGCTACACCAAAGAACACGAATGGGTTAAAATGGATGGCGATTTGGCCATAATTGGCATTACCGACTTCGCGCAAAGCGAATTGGGCGATATCGTTTTTGTTGAAGTAGAAACCGAAGGCGATCAATTGGCTCAAGATTCTGTGTTTGGATCGGTGGAAGCCGTGAAAACGGTATCGGATTTATTTATGCCTTTGAGCGGAGAAATTGTAGAATTTAACAGAGGCATCGAACAAAATCCTGAACTTGTTAATTCAGATCCCTACGGTCAAGGATGGATTATTAAAGTTAAGGTTGAAAACGCCGAACAATACCACAATCTTTTAGATGCCGATGCCTACAAGGCTTTAATTGGCGCTTAACTAAAGGCGTGGACACCAAAAGATTTTTATACCTCATTCCGGCTTTGGCATGGATGCTCACCATGCTGTTTTTTACGCTTCTACCGGGTAAAAGTGTGCCCAGTTTGCTTATGGAAATAAATGACTTACTGCTGCACGCGGGTATGTATTTTATCAATTACGTACTGCTTTATTATGGCTGGATGATGTATAAAAATCTTCCCAAACTGTCGGTTTATTTAGAACTGGGTTTTGCCTTTGTAAGCATAGCCTTAGGCGGAATGTTAGAGCTCATTCAAGAATTCGCTGTTCATAACCGCGCCGGCGAATGGAGCGATTTCGTCGCCAACTCAACAGGTTGCGTATTGGCCATTAGCACCATGCGGCTATTGGTAAAAAAGCAAATTCTTCGTCCAACTTCCTAATTTCATTTGTACTTTTAACCCAAACTAATTTCGAATGCAACTGAAGAAAAGTCCTAAAGCCGATTTGGAAAAGTCGCGCGGCATATTCTTCCTCGTAGGCGCCATTTTATCTTTAGCCATAGTAATAGGCAGTATAGAATACCGAACCTACGCTAAAGGCCCAATCGATTTGGGCAACCTCGATGTAGCTTTAGACGATGAGGTTATACCCATCACTGAACGCGAGCTAAAACCACCGCCCCCTCCTCCCCCTCCACCTCAAGAAATCATTCAAATGGTATCCGACGATGTAGAGCTTGATGAAGAACTTGAAGTGGTAAGCGCCGAAACCGATCAAAGCGATGTGGTTGAAGTGGTAGAAGTGGAAGCAGAAGAAAGCGATGAAGTTTTAAACTTCGCTGTGGTTGAAAACAAACCGGTATTTCCAGGTTGTGAAAATGAACCAAACGAAGATGCCAAATTTCAATGCTTTCAATTAAGCCTTATGAAATTTATTGCCAAAAACGTTAACTATCCAGAAATGGCGCGCCAAATGGGGCTTCAAGGCAAGGTATTCGTGAGCTTTGTTATAGAAAAAGACGGTAAAGTGTCGAACGTAGAAGTAGCGCGCAGTGTAGATCAAACACTTGACAAAGCTGCCTTGGATGTTGTAAAAAAATTCCCAACCATGAAGCCGGCAAAGCAAAGTGGTCGTCCATGCCGAATGGGCTATACGGTGCCCATCAATTTCAAATTGCAATAAATACGCATCAACTTAAAAGATCAAAGGCCGCTCTTTCAGCGGCCTTTTTTTATTCTCAGCAATTACATCTTAACCCTCACCGAAAATCATTAAAGCGAAGGTTTCTCATGTTTTCTCGAATTGAAAATATCAAACGATGAGGATTTAATCCAGTTCAAGATTTATACCCATCTTAAATAAAAAATGCGCCTTTCGGGGCGCATTTTGAAAAAAGAAAATAAAGTTTTAGTTAAGCTTATAAGCCAAAGCAATTATAAACTGAGAGGGACGGTTGTCAATGCCATACTCGGTTCCATCAATAAAAACAGCATCCGTTCCTTTGCTTAAGCCGAACTCGTAACGAGTATCTAATTGAATCTTCCAAAACTCAAGGCCCGCCAAAAGCTGTATACCCCAGGTTGAACTGTTAAGCCCTTCTTCTATAACATCGTTTACCGAACTAAACTGGTACGAGAAAACTGGACCTCCACCCAAACGCAATGGACCAAATTTGGTAATACCCAAAACCGGAATATCCAAACGGTTTACACCCACATCCTCTGTAAAGGCCTGTCCATCTAATTCACCCGAAATTTTGCCATTAAACCGGGTGTATAATAGCTCCGGCTGGATGCCAACAATTAACAACGACAATTTGGCGTATATACCGGCATGGTATCCCAAACTTCCGGATTCATTGCCAATACGATCGCCAATATTCGGTAAGGTGATATCCTTAAACCGCATATCGGTAAAATTCAAGCCGCCTCTAACGCCTATTTCAAACTGCGCAAATGCGGTACTGCTTAGCACTAAAGCCAAGCCAAAAAAAACGTTCTTCATGGTTTTTGAGTTTTCATCTGTTGGTCAAATATCGCTCCATATTTTGCATTATTCGATTTTCCGGATCGGTTACATCTGCTGCTTTAAAAACCATGCCCGTAATATGTTCATACAATTGAATATAGCGTTCACTAACACTATTAACAAACGCATCTGTCATCAAAGGCACGCTTTGACCAGCCTTACCCTGAAAACCATTGGCCATAAGCCATTCTCGTACAAATTCTTTGCTTAATTGCTCTTGTTTTTCTTGTCTATTCTGTCTTTCTTCAAAGCCATCAGCAAAAAAGTAGCGGCTGCTATCAGGGGTGTGAACCTCGTCAATTAACACAATATCACCCGCATTGGTCTTGCCAAACTCGTACTTGGTATCCACCAATATCAACCCACGCTCCCTCGCCATTTCTTGACCTGCCTTAAACAACCTTTGTGAATACGTTTCGAGAACTTCGTAATCATTTTCACTTACAATGCCTCTTTTTAAAATCTCTTCCCGGCTTATGTCTTCGTCGTGTAAGCCCAAATCGGCCTTGGTTGTTGGGGTAATTATTGGAGAACTAAAGGGGTCGTTTTCTCGCAAACCTTCCGGAATATTTACCCCACAAAGGGTTCTTATGCCGCTTTGGTAAGTTCTATATGCATGACCACTTAAATGGCCCCTAACCACCATTTCTACCTTAAAAGGCTCGGCCTGTTGGCCAACCGAAACCACCGGATCGGGGGTGTCTTGCAACCAATTAGGCACCAAATGCCGGGTGGCTTTTAAAAAATAGGAGGCTATTTGATTTAAAACCTGCCCTTTAAAAGGTATTCCACGTGGTAAAACCACGTCAAAGGCCGATATACGGTCGCTGGCTACCATGACCAATAAACCATCTTCAAATCGGTAAACATCGCGAACCTTTCCTCTGTAATGACCAATTTGGCCCGGAAAATGAAATTCCGAATGGGTAAGGGTTTTCATTTGGTTTGGTCTTTGTCGTAAGCGCGAATTATCTCTCTTACCAATCTGTGTCTAATTACATCCACCTCATCCAACTCAATGAATTCAATTCCATTTACCCCTTGTAAAAGTTTAACTGCCTCTTTTAACCCGCTGCTTTGATTTTTAGGAAGGTCAACTTGGCTTAAATCGCCTGTAATCATAAACTTGGCCGATTTACCCATACGGGTTAAAAACATTTTCATTTGGCTGTGGGTGGTATTTTGAGCTTCGTCTAAAATAACAAAAGCATGGTCGAGCGTGCGCCCACGCATAAACGCCAAAGGAGCAATTTGTATGGTTTGGTTCTCCATATAGGCATTTAAACGTTCAGGAGGAATCATATCCCTTAATGCATCGTAGAGAGGTTGTAAATATGGATCCAGTTTTTCCTTCAAATCACCCGGTAAAAAGCCAAGGTTCTCACCGGCTTCAACCGCCGGCCTAGTTAAAACAATGCGCTTAACTTCTTTATTCTTAAGGGCCCTAACCGCTAAAGCAACCCCTGTATAGGTTTTTCCAGTACCCGCCGGACCAATGGCAAAAACCATATCCGAACGGTCCATGGCTTCCACCATTCGTCTTTGGTTTCGGGTTTTGGCCCTAATGCTTTGTCCATTTACGCCATGTACCAAAAGATCGGCTCCATGCTTGGCCTCTCCTTCTATTCCTTCCATCATAATCCTTTCTATGGCTTGCTCCGAAAGGCTGTTAAACTTATGAAAGTGCAACAGAAGCTGCTCGAGCTTTTCAGAAAACAAATCAAGCTGATCCTGCTCACCATTTACTGTAATAGTATGCCCCCGACTGCTTATTTTGAGCTTGGGAAAGTAGGTTCTAATTAGGTTAAAGTACTTGTTATGTGCACCGTAGAATTCTTGGGGCGACAGATTTTCGAGTTCATAAGCCCTTTGACTTTCAAGGGCTTCGGTTGAATGCGTTTTCAGAGGATGATGGGCTTGGATTTGATTTACTTTTACACGCAAATTAAAGCAAAATACCGTCGGCTTCCGATAACTTGCCAATCCTTCAACCATGCCACTGTTAACGCTTACCTCCGATTATGGCGCCCGCGATTACCACTTGGCCGTGCTAAAGGGAAATCTTTTAAGTGCCCTGCCTAACCTCAACATCGTCGACATTAACCATGTCATCAATGCATTTCATATTGCCGAAGCTGCTTTTGTACTAAATCAATCTTTTGGCCATTTCCCCACCGGCAGCATTCATATGATTTGTGTAGACGAATACAACGACCATGGAATTCCGGGAATTTGTATGTTTTTAAGCGGCCATTGGTTCATTGGCCCGAACAACAGCATTTTCCCCTTAATTCGCCCGGCAGAAGCCAGAACCTATTATTCTTTAGATTACGGCCCAAAAATTAGGCGCTTCCCTGCTTTGGAAATATATGTTCCAGCCGCTATTCATATCGCCAAAGGTTTGCCAATAGAAGCCATTGGTAAAGTAATTCACCATGTTGAATTTACAACAGACCCAAATGAAATCAAAGTCAAACCCGATAAAAGCGGAATAGAAGGTAAATGCATCTATATAGACAACTATGGAAATGTAATTACGAACATCAAAGGATCTTATCTCAAACAAATAATGGGCGATCGAAAAAAAATAAACATTAAAATACCCGGTCAGCCCCCTATCGAAAAACTAAGTGACCATTACCGAAATAAAAAAGCGGGCGATCTTTTGGCTTTCATTAACTCCCAGGATTTAATCGAAATAGCCATCTGTGGAAGCAGCGAAAGCCATAAAAACGGCGCTAGTCAACTGCTGGGTATATCTTTGCACGAGACGCCTTTGTATATAAACTTCTCATGATTAAACGCATTGTAAAGATGACCTTCAAACCCGAAGAAGTTCAGTCTTTTGAAGCCATTTTCGCCGAAAGTGGCCCTCTTATCCGGAAAATGGAAGGCTGCCTACATCTCGAACTTTGGCGTGATATTCAGCAGCCTCAGGTGTTTTTTACCTACAGTTTATGGAATTCAACCTCCAACCTTGATGCCTACCGCAATAGCCAATTGTTTGTTTCAACCTGGGCCAAAACCAAACCCCTCTTTGCCCAAAAAGCCGAAGCTTGGAGCGTAAACATGGAAGTTCAACACCCATGAGGGCGCTATTTTTTAAGGAAATTAAAGCCTTTCTCAACACCTTTACCGGGGCCTTGGTTATCGCCATTTTCCTATTAATAAACAGTGCTTTCCTTTGGATTTTTCCCGGTGATTTAAATCTTCTAGACTCTGGTTGGGCCAATCTGGATGGGCTTTTTATTCTATCACCTTGGGTTTTTATGTTCCTTTTACCAGCCATTACCATGCGTATGTTTTCAGACGAAAAGCGCTTCGGTACACTCGAACTGTTATACACCAAACCCATTAACGAATGGTCTATAGTTAGCGCTAAGTTCTTGGCTGCTTGGGTCTTGGTCCTGCTTTCTCTTCTGCCAACCCTATTGTATTTCTATACTTTATACGAACTTGGAGCCCCTAAAGGCAGTCTGGATATTGGTGGCACATGGGGCTCTTTCATTGGTTTGTTTCTATTAGGTGGCACCTACGCAAGCATTGGATTATTTGCTTCATCTTTAACCGAAAACCCCATTGTTTCTTTACTGCTGGGAGCCGGAATTTGCTTTTTAATGTTCTATGGAATCGACCAAATGGCTCAATCAGCCATACTCGGCCAATTAGGCAGTACGTTAAGCAGTTTAGGCATAAGCGAACATTATACAGGCTTAAGCCGTGGAGTTATAGATTTAAGAGATGTGCTTTACTTCTTGTCGGTTGGTTTGATTTTTCTATCGGCAACCCGTTTAAAACTTCAAAGCCGCAATTGGTGAAAAAACAGAATAAAAGAAATCAGATTCTGGGATTCTTGGCCTTTTTTGCAGCCCTTTGGCTTCTTAATTTGGCCTCTAATCGGGTTCTAGCACGACTCGATTTAACCGAAGAAAAACGATACAGTTTAGCAGAAAGTACACGTGAACTGCTCAAATCGCTAGACGAACGTGTTTTGGTTACTGTTTACCTTGAAGGCGATTTTCCAAGTGGTTTCAGAAAACTACAACGCGAAACACGCCAAATGCTCAACGAATTCAGGGCTTATTCGCCCTATTTAGAATACCGTTTCATTGATCCCTCTAACCAACCCGATGAAAAATCGCGAAACGAACTCTATCAACAATTACGTAGCAAAGGCTTGATTTCTTATCAAATAGATGTAAATGAGAAAGGGGGCTCCCGAAGTATCCAGGTTTTTCCCGGCGCCATTGTAGCGCTAGGAGAACAAGAAATAAGCGTGCAAATTCTTCAAGGCCTTATGGGACAATCGGCCGAGAGCCAAATGAATGCTTCTGTAGAAAAACTAGAGTACAATTTAGCCAATGCCATCAAACGCATCACCACCAAAACAAGGCCTACCATAGCTTTTTTGGAAGGCCATGGTCAGCTGAAACCCAATTATTTGGCCGATTTAGGCCGAACACTAAGCGAATACTATCGCGTTGAACGCTTTAACCTTCGTCAATTCGACACCCAAGATTCAAGCGAAAACATCTCCATTAGCGCCCAAATGAGGCGTTTAAACAGTTACAATGCCCTATTAATTGCCAAACCCACACAAGGTTTTGCCGACCTCGATAGGTACTTAATTGACCAATACATCATGCAAGGAGGTAAAGTAGTTTGGTTGGTCGATATGGTGCTTGCCGAAATGGACAGTTTGAGCAGGCGTTCAGAGTTTTTAGCCATTCCATTAGACGAGAAACTCAACCTTCGCGACATGCTATATAAATATGGCGTAAGAGTGAATACCGATTTGGTTCAAGACATTATGGCCACAGGCCTTAACGACTCGCGAAGCATCAAACCATGGATTTATGCCCCCATGGTGATGCCTTACATCGAACACCCAATCACCAAAGACCTAAATGGAATACGACTCGACTTCGCTTCTTCAATCGACACCATTTTAGCACCCGGAATTAAAAAAACCATTCTGCTTCAAACCTCACCTTATTCTCGCACAGCCGGCACACCTCATGTTGTAAGTTTAGCGCGGCTGTACGAAAAACACAATCCAGCAAATTTTCAAAAAGGCCCTATTACTCTGGGCGTTTTGATGGAAGGATCTTTTACTTCAGCCTTTGCCAATCGGGTAAAACCCAGATCAACGAATGGTGAAGAACTGCCAATGGTCGAAAAAGGGAAAACAACCCAAATGGTGGTAATAGGCGATGGCGATTTGGCCCGAAACCAACTCAATATTGTAAACCCCAATCTGCCTAAAGGCCTTCCTTTAACCACCGGTTACGACCAATTTACCGATACCCAATACGGCAACAAAGACTTTATGCTCAATGTATTCGATTTTCTTTTAGATAAATCAGGCATGATGGCTTTAAGATCGAGAGAGCTAAAAATAAGATTGTTAGACATGCAAAGAATTCAAACCGAACGTCAGTTTTGGGTTGGTTTAAACACGGCTTTGCCCCTGGTTTCCATTTTGCTTTTAAGCAGCCTAACTGCCTTAATGAGAAGGCATAAATACGCCAAAAATCCATGAACAAAAGCCTTATTTATGGCCTAAGCGCTCTTGTATTTATTGCCCTGGGCTTATGGTTGTGGAATCAAAATTCAGAAACCGGCAGCATAGAAGAATTAGCCGCCGATTACCATTTTACCGTTGAAGATACGGCTTCGGTCGACAAAATTGTCATTTCAGACAAAACACCAAAAAAAGTAGAGCTTATACGATCTAAGGGTCAATGGTTTATAGGAAATAAAAAAGTACGCCCCGATGCAATCGAAGTCTTACTGGAAACTTTGCGCAGAATGGAAATGCGGAATTTTGTTCCAAACGAAAGTTTGGAGTCGGTACTTAGGCGAATGGCTACATACGGTAAAGAAGTTGAAGTATACAGCAACGGCACTTTAGTGAAGCACTTCTTGGTGGGTACCGATACCCCCGAACAACTTGGAACCTATATGATGCTCATGGGAGGTAAATTGCCTTATGCGGTTCATATTCCCGGCTTTAATGGGTACTTAAGTGGGAGGTTTATAACCCGAGAAGTGCTTTGGCACGACCGTACTTTATTTGGCTATGAAGAATCTGATTTGCAGGAAATAAAAATGGTTTACGAAGGAAATAACATGGGCTTCAAACTCGAAAAATCAAATGACCTTTCATGGAAATTCTTTAAACAAGAAGGCGATGATTGGCGAGAATTACCTGCGCAATCTGAAGCCATTAAACTATATACCAATCTTTTTAAAACCTTGAATTACGAGGGCGCCATAACCGACGAAGACCAAATTTTCTTTCGCAAAGACAGCTTGTTGGCGTCAACTCCTTTCTTCCATTTACAACTAAAAACAGCTAAAGGCGTGTCGAGAAGCTTAAAAGCTTACCATATTAAACCAGGCGATGAACATCTGGATGCTCAAGGTAAACTTCTTAAATATGACCCCGATCGTTTACATGGCATTTTAGACCATAACCAAATGGTACTTTTACAGTATTATGGCTTACAAGCCGTTCTGGTTGAACCCGGTTTTTTTATGAACAACTAAGCCCAAAACATGAGTGGCTTGCTAACCGCTAAAACCCTCGGCTTATATTTGACGTCCCACAAAAATTAAAACACCTTAGGCCATGCGATTTATAGTTTCGAGCGCTGCATTATTGAAGCAACTTCAAATGGTAGGCTCTGTTATTGGTTCCAGCAACGCGATACCTATAGTGGTTAATTTCCATTTCGACATTCAAGAAGGTAAACTGGTTATTACTGGTACCGACATGGAAACAACGCTCATTTCAGAGTTAAACATTGAAGCCGAAGGCCTTGGAAAAGCCTGTGTGCCTTCGCGCTTGTTAATGGATATTCTAAAAACCTTGCCCGACCACCCCATTACGCTAAACTTTGGAGATGATTTTTCAGGAGCTGATGGCCAACTCGAAATTGTGTCTGACTATGGTCGGTACGAACTTTCTTTCCTATCGGCAGATGAATATCCAAAAATTGAACCTCTTACAGACGAAAGCCACACTTTAATCCCGGCCGGTATTCTTACCACTGCCATCCAAAAAACCTTGTTTGCTGCCGGTGTCGACGACATGCGCCCAACCATGACGGGGGTGTTCTTTCAACTTACATCCGATGGACTTACAGTGGTGGCAACCGATGCCCACAAATTGGTGCAATACAAACACAACGAAATCACCAGTGCCGAAACTGCCGAATTCATTCTACCTAAAAAGCCTCTAAATATTCTAAAAAATATCCTGGCCAATTCGGTTGAAGAAATAAAAGTGAGCTACAACACTAAAAATTGTCAATTTGATTTTGAGGGCGTTACCTTAATTTGCCGCATGATAGATGGACGATATCCAAACTACATGGCGGTAATTCCTCAAAACAACAAAGCCAAATTGGTGATATCAAGAGAACTGTTCATGCAGTCGCTACGAAGAGTGGGTTTGTTTGCCAATAAAACCACAGCCCAAGTAAAAATGAGCTTAGCCGGTGCAGAAGTGCACCTGTCGGCAGAAGATTTAGACTTCGCCAACAGCGCTTCTGAACGCCTTAGTTGCGATTACGATGGAAGCGATATGGAAATTGGCTTCAGCTCTAAATTTCTGGCCGAAATGCTCAGCAACTTAGAGGGCGAAAACATTACCATGATGCTTTCTTCACCAAATCACGCAGGCTTACTTCACCAAACCGAAGCCCTAGACGAAGGTGAAAGTGTTTTAATGCTGGTAATGCCGGTTATGGTTGCTTATTAAAAGCCCTCTTTTTAGTTGTGGATGTATTTGTGGTGGGCGATGTACATGGCTGTTTTTACACCTTTAGGCGCCTTATTGAAGAGCACTGGAATCCAGAGAAAGAAATTCTGGTTCAACTGGGCGACTTAATTCACAAAGGTCCTCACTCGGTTAAATGCCTGAAGTTTGTTTGGGAATTAAAAAAAGAATACCCATATCAAACTTACTTTCTAAAAGGAAACCACGAATTTCTCTTTCTCAAGTATTACAAACAACCGAGTGGAAAACCTGAACTTCTGGAAATCAGAAGTCAGCTAAGACAAAGCCATATTCCTGTGGCCGAAATGGCCAATTGGCTCATGCAAAGACCAATAAAATGGGAAACACCCTATGTTCACATTTCGCATGCAGGGGTATCAAAAAATACCACCAACCCATATGAAGAGGAAAACCAAAATGGTGTACTTTTCAATCGAAATGCTCTAAAAAATCTGGGCAAAGTACAAGTATTGGGGCATATGATACTTGATGAAGCAAAACCTCTTTACAAAACGGCCGAAATGGCATGGTACATCGATACAGGGGCGTGGCTAAACCGATGTTTAACTGGCATTAAACTCAATTACAAAGGCAAATATTTAGGATCTCATTCTGTGCCAACGGACATTCGGGATATCCGTGTAGGTCTCATATAAAACTTAATTGCTTATTTTTTATTTCTCAACAATAAAATTTATTCGATTTACTGTTCAAATGGCCTTCGCCCAATTTGGCAAGTTGTATATTCGCCGCCTGTTTGTAAAAAGCTAAAAACCGATGGCTTACTTGGAGAGAATCCGAAAACGTTCCAGTCTATTGTTAATAATTATAGGTCTGGCAATGTTCGCTTTTATTTTAACCGACCTGTTTTCATCAGGCGATTCGTTGCTTAGAGGAAATGCTGACCGCGTGGGCAAAATTGATGGAGAGAAAATTGATCTCCGCGAATTTAGCCGCCGCATGGAAGATGCGCGCGAAAACTACCTCATTAATACTGGCGATGCCGCTATGAACAATGTAACCGAAAAGCAATTTGCCGACCAGGTTTGGAACATTATTCTACGTGAAAAATTATATGGCCAAATTCAAACCAAAAATGGATTGATGGTATCAGCCGAAGAACTCTTTCAGCGCATCATCAAAAACCCTGGAATTCGCGACAATGCCTCGTTTAAAAATCCCAATACCGGTCAATTCGATCCTGACCGTTTGCGCGAAGCATTAGCCAATTTGAGGGAAAATCTTGGCACCGACCCTCAAGTTGATGAAATGTGGAACCAATGGTTGCGTTTTGAAGAAGGTTCTAAAAGCCAGGCAGAAATAGATAAACTTCATGCCGCCGTGCAAAAAGGAATTTTTTATCCAAAAGCTTTGGGTAAAGTAGATTATCTTCTCCAAAACGACAGCTACCGAACCCGATTTGTGGCCCTTCGCTACGATGGAATTTCTGATAGCACCCTAGATGCCAGCGCCGCCGAAATGATGGACTATATGCGCAAAAACAAATCGATTTACAACCGAGATGAAGAAACCCGTTCATTAACCTATGTAAGCTTTCCCATCGCACCTTCCAAAGATGACATAGATGAGATTGTAAATGAGTTAAAAGCTATAAAAAGCATTCGGTTAGAAACCAACCAAAACGGTACTACGGATACTTTAGAAGGATTTGAAACTACAAAAGAAGATTCGGCATTTGTGGCCCGATACAGTGAAATTCCTTACGATAAGGCTTTTTACAAACGTGATAATTTATCACCTTTACTCGACTCCAATTTATGGAACGCCTCAGTTGGATTTGTTTTTGGCCCCTATGAGGAAGATGGCTTTTGGCAGCTCACAAAACTCACAGCTCGAAAAGAATTACCCGATAGTGTTAAAGCAAAACATATCCTAATAGCATTTCAAGGCGCCGAAAGAGCCGGTGAAAACGTTACCCGCGCTCCGCAAGAAGCGAAGAAACTGGCTGATAGTTTGCTTACTCTGGTTAAAAATGATTCTAAGCAATTCGAATCACTAAGTTCCATGTATTCCGACGATTTTGTGGCCAAATCTAAAGGAGGTGATTTAGGTTGGTTTAACGACAAATCCATGGCCAAACCATTCAGCGACTTCTGCTTCCAAAATAAAACAGGCGATGTTGGATTGGTTATAACCAATTTCGGCTTCCATATCATCGAAATCACAGGCCAAAGCAAGGGACAAACATCCATTCAAGTGGCTCGTATAGGACGTAAAGCACTTACCTCAGAAAAAACGTTTGATGAGCTTTACAACAAAGCCACTTTATT
The DNA here is from genome assembly GCA_945883565.1 of Chryseobacterium gleum. Classification (GTDB taxonomy): domain Bacteria; phylum Bacteroidota; class Bacteroidia; order Flavobacteriales; family Schleiferiaceae; genus RFXV01. The sequence goes on along the minus strand of CAMCXO010000011.1, from coordinate 46,288 downwards.
CGCTTCCAAAGTAAGCGAAGGCAATTTGGCCGAAATGGCCGAAAAAGAAGGGCTTAGCCCGCGTCCTGTTACCGGTTTGAAAATCTTCGACGAAAACATCTCTGGCGTTGGCAATAACCGTCAAATGGTAAAGTGGGCCTTCGAAGAGCAAAGAAAAAGCGGTGACATACAACTATTTACCAACGGTATGAGTAATTTTGTTGTAGCCCAATTAGATGCTATTAGTCCAGCTGGCTTACCCAAGGTAGAAGAGCTGGAAGTAGCACTTAAACCCTTGGTAATTCGCGAGAAAAAGAGAAAAATGCTTATCGCCAAACTCGATGAAGCTGCTAAAGGAGGAAAGTCGCTTGAAGACATTGGGGCTGCTATTGGCAGTCAGGTGTTCGATCAGCGCTTGGGTTATTTCCAAGCCAACGTTTCAGGTTTTGGAGCCGAACCTGAGTTTGTTGCCACATTAAGCGGAATGACTATAGGTAAAATGACCAAACCATTTACCGGTGAGAATGCCGTTTTCCTTGCCGTTGTAGAAGAAAAAGTTCAACTCGGTGAAGGGGTTTACGACGAGTTCGTTGACCGGAACATAAAACCCATGCGAACTCGTGTTCCAAGTGCCTTATTCGATGCGCTCGAAAAAAGTGCAAAGGTTGCAGACGAACGATATCGGTTCTACTAAAAATTAACAACGCTTTTGTTTTTAATAAAAAAGCGCTCCTGAATCGGAGCGCTTTTTTTATTCCATGTTAAATGGTAGTAATTTTATTTACAAACAATTGGAATATGATTTTTAAATCCAAATCGTTATTTCAATTCAATATCTTGATTTAATTATTTAAAACAAATACTTTTTCCTCTTTATAATTATAAAAGTCAAATGAACTTATTTATAATTTAACCTCGATTTTGTAGTTCTATTCATAGATTATTTTACTTTTGAGCCATAAGCAGATTAAAGTATGACGATTTTATACAAAATCAGGCAAGGTTTGAAATATCTGGCCAACTTGGACTTTCCTCACAAAAATCTGCTTTTCTGGGCTTTTTCGGCTTTGGTAATAATATTTTCTGTTTACCAATTATACTTTGATGTATTTGTTACCGATAATATCTTTGGACAAGATAAAGTAGGTTTCAATAGCCTGTTCGAGGTTGCAACAAATCAATCAGTAGATAATCCCTTAGCAAAGTTCATTCATAAGCATTTCATAAGTCTTTGGACCGCTACGGCCTTGTTTGCCATGTCCATTCGCTTGTTTGTTTTTTTTGATGGTTTTTTTAAAACCAAAAGGCTTCATGGAGATTCTCTGTTTGTAAATCATTTGTTTGGCTTCTTTGGGGCCTCCATTTTGTCCACCATTAGCCGTGTAGCGATTTTTGCTTTTTTGGGGTTAGTTGCTGTAAAAAGTGGTTATGCCCTCTCCCATTCCAACCATATCATTACTGGCATAAAAGAAGGTCTTGAATCTTATATTTTCCGTTTTGTCCCAACCTTTTTTAACATTCAAAATTACTATTTAGCCCTCCTCATTACCATTCTTTCCATCGGACTACCGGGCTACTTCATTCATAGGCTATGCCATGTATCTCGTTTTTTTTGGCTCACAGTTCATAGGCCTCATCATATGCCCAACATTTTATACCCATTGGCCATTACACCGGGAAATGTTCTTGAATTTTTGATAATGGTGCCCATGACACTTTTCAGTGCCATTGTATCAAAAATCATTTACACCGAGCCTTTGTTTCTAGAAGTAAGTTTATGGATTATAACCGGTTATGGCTTAGAAGTGTTTAACCATTCTGGTGTGCACTACCAATTAGCCTATAAAAATTGGTTTATTCGAAATATGTCAAGGCTTTATGGCGATAAAGGTGTTTATCATATTTTACATCACTCTTCACGGCCTAACGATACATTGGTTAATTTAAGTGAAGGGCCTTTTCAAATATGGGATAGGCTTTTTGGTACCTACCGTAAACCCGGGCCTGAAATGCCACCAATTGGCCTAACCAATTCTAAACCCATTAAACTGAATCCTCTCCGAATTCTGTTTAGCGGATTTTTACAATTGGGCTACGAACTATGGTTTAATAAGAGTGTAAAAGCTCGCTTTTTGGTTTTATTTGGAAGCAGCAATTACAAACCACCAATTAGCAAAGACTTCCTATTTCAAACAGATAAGGAAGAACAAGCCCCTGGAGTTATATCCGAGGATCCAAAATTTCAAGAAGATGAAATGGAGGCTTCTAAAGTTACAGACAATGAAGGTATAAATTCCGGTCAGCTGCCTCCAAATTGGGCTGCTTAGCGTATCACTATTGAAATTAAATTCAATTGGGCGAAACAATTAAAGCTTTAAAGGCTGTATTGTTTCATTTGGGGTAAATTCGCGCAACTTAATTCGCAGCCTAATGAAATTCGATTTAATTGTTCTGGGAAGTGGCCCAGGAGGGTATGTTACCGCCATTCGCGCTTCTCAACTGGGGCTTAAAACCGCTATTGTTGAGAAAGAAAGCTTGGGAGGAGTTTGTTTGAATTGGGGATGTATTCCCACGAAAGCACTTCTAAAAAGTGCTAATGTATTTGAATACGTGAACCATGCTTCCGATTACGGAATTGAAGTGGGCAGCGCCGATAAAAATTTCGAAAAAGTGGTGAAGCGCAGCCGAGATGTGGCAGCGGGCATGAGCAATGGCGTAAGCTTCCTTATGAAGAAAAACAAAATTGAGGTGATAATGGGCGAAGGCAAACTTTTGCCCGGAAAACGCATCGCAGTACAAACAGCCGATGGCAAGAACTCCGAAATCAGTGCCGATCATATCATTGTGGCAACTGGCGCACGCTCTCGTATTCTCCCAAATTTACCTCAAGATGGTAAAAAAATAATTGGCTACCGCGAAGCCATGACTTTGCCCAGCCAACCACAAAAAATGGTAATCGTGGGTTCTGGTGCTATAGGTGTAGAATTCGCCTATTTCTACTCAGCAATGGGAACTGAGGTTACCTTGGTTGAATATCTACCCCAAATTGTACCGGTCGAAGACGAAGAAATCGGCAAGCAATTAGAACGCTCATTTAAAAAAATGGGTATGCGGGTACTCACTTCCAGCGAAGTGGTGTCGGTTAATACGCAAGGAACCGGCTGTGAAGTGCTCATTAAAACCAAAAAAGGCGAAGAAAAGGTAGAATGCGACATTGTATTGTCTGCCGTTGGGGTTCAGGCCAATATTGAAAACATTGGGCTAGAATCTGTTGGAATTAAGACTGATAAGGGTAAAATAGTGGTAGATGCGTTTTACGCTACAAACGTTAAAGGCTACTATGCCATTGGCGATTGTGTGCCTGGTCCTGCATTGGCGCATGTGGCTAGCGCTGAAGGCATAATTTGTGTCGAAAAAATTGCTGGCCATCACCCCGAACCTTTAAACTACGGCAATATTCCTGGTTGTACCTATTGCTCACCTGAAATTGCTTCCGTTGGAATGACCGAAAAAGCGGCTAAAGAGGCTGGCTATGATATTAAAATTGGAAAATTCCCTTTCTCTGCATCAGGCAAAGCATCGGCAGCCGGACACAAAGATGGATTCGTTAAAGTGATTTTTGATGCCAAATATGGCGAATTCTTAGGCTGCCACATGATTGGTGCCAATGTAACCGAAATGATTGCAGAAGCCGTTGTGGCCCGAAAACTGGAAACTACCGGAATGGAAATTGTAAAATCAGTCCATCCACACCCTACTATGAGTGAAGCCATAATGGAAGCCGCAGCCGATGCTTACGGCGAAGTAATCCATCTATAACTGGCAAATGTTAAACGGAGTTGTGGCAATTAAACCACATCTCCGTTTTTATTTTTTAATGAGCTACATCAAACCATATTTTTCATTTACTCATTTGAATTTCACTTTTTTCCAAACTTGTATCATACTACTAAGTCATCTTTGGGGCTGACTAATATCATTTTGAGCCAAAATGCCTTGAAATACATTAGAGCCATATTTAAAAACCATGTCGCCGCAAAGTTCTCACCCAAAAAAGGCCTTATTCCTCGAAATTTTCGGAGAGGACTCATTCGATTTGCTGCACGACTTGTTACCTAAGTCAGAATGGCTTAGCATACAAAGAGGCGAGGTCGTTTTTCGATCATTTGAACCTTCTAATCGTTTATTTTTTATTCTTTCGGGCGTTATTCGGTTGCACAATCCAGGTAGAAACAGTACTCAGGAAGTTATTGTACAGTTTTTAAGACCGGGCGATATGCTCGGCTTAACTGGCGTAATTAAAAATTCGCCTCATCGATTTACAGCCTTTGTGCATAGCGATTGGGCCGATCTTTTTTCTGTTGATGCACAGCATCTTAGAAGCATAATCGGAAGCCACCCAAAATTGAGCATGCGAATTGTGAAGCAACTCGACCGCGATGCCACCGCCATCGAAACCAGGGCCGCCGCCATAAGTGCCCAAAAAGTAAGCGTGCGCATTGAAACCATGTTGAAAGTTCTGCTTAAAAAATTCGGACTGGATGAAGCCGGATACATAAACCTTGAGCTGAGCCCTATATTCATTTCCAAAATGATAGGAGCTACGCGAACCACTGTTTACCGTTCACTCAAGAAAATGGAAGAATCCGGAATTTTAGATATAAACAACCATAAAATGCGCCTACTCGAACCTTCTTATTCTGAATAACATGATTTTTTTATTATTTACCTTATTAACTCCAATATTTTGTTCTAAAAAATTCAATCTCTTATACAGCCTACTTTTGCAGTATGGAGAATATTACCACCGGACACTGGGTTTTTGCAGGCGTTTTTGCGCTAACATTTATTGGCTTTTTAGTTTGGAGTTACCTGAAGGACCTCAACATGCACAAAATATACTATCAAGGAAGCTCAATTGTGTTTTTGGTCATGCTCCTCATTTTCTTTCTGCTGTTCATATTTAAACGTTTACTCTAAAAATGCACCATTTTACCTCAGCCGAATCGGCTTTGAAACACTTACGCTCTGGTATGCATGTGTACATACACACTGCCGCCGCAGCCCCTCAGGAATTGGTTAAAGCCTTAACCCAAAGGGCAAATGATGTTCGTGACGTGTCTATTTATCACTTGCATACAGAAGGAGCAGCGCCTTATGCATCTGCCGAGTATAAAGATATTTTTGAGGTTAATAGCCTGTTTATAGGGGCAAATGTTCGAAAAGGCGTACAAGAAGGCCGTGTAAACTTCATCCCAATTTTCTTGAGCGAAATTCCACTTTTGTTTCGCCGAAAAAAACTGAGGCTCGACATGGCGCTCATTCAGGTGTCTCCGCCCGATAAACATGGTTTTTGTTCTTTGGGTATTTCTGTCGATGCAACAAGAGCAGCCGTTGAATGCGCCGAAATTATTTTGGCAGAAGTAAACCCCAATATGCCAAGAACACATGGCGATGGATTAATTCATGTAAGTGAAATTACTGAAATGGTTGAGGTGAATTACCCTCTTCACGAACACATCTTGCCGGAACCCGACGAGGTAGAAATGCTGATTGGCAACCACATAGCCGGGATAATCGAAAACGGTAGCACTTTGCAAATGGGTATTGGTACCATTCCAAATGCCGTTTTAAGTTGTTTAACCAACCACAGCAAACTCGGAGTTCACACCGAAATGTTTTCTGATGGGGTTATTCCATTGGTAGAAAAAGGCATAATTACAGGCGAAAATAAACGCGTTCACCCTGGAAAACTTGTTTCTGGCTTTTTAATGGGCTCTAAAAAACTATACGATTTCGTAGACGATAATCCGCAAGTTGCAATGCTCGATATTGCATACGTTAACGACATATCAGTTATTCGCCGAAATCCCAAAGCCGTTTCCATTAACAGCGCTATCGAAGTTGACCTTACAGGCCAGGTTTGTGCTGATTCAATTGGAACACGCTTTTATTCGGGAGTAGGTGGACAAATGGACTTTATTCGCGGTGCCTCATTAAGCGAAGGCGGTAAACCCATAATAGCCTTGCCCTCTTCAACCAAAAATGGACTCAGTAAAATTGTTCCTGTTTTGAAACCCGGTGCAGGCGTTGTTACCACCAGAGCCCACGTGCATTACATCTGTACCGAATATGGTATTGTAGATCTTTACGGCAAAAACATTCGGCAACGCATTCAAGCCCTTATTGGAATTTCACATCCCAATAACCGAGAAGAATTACAACGTCAAGCGCATGAATATTACGGTATTTAGCACTTGACTGAACAACATTTACAACATCAATCTCTTTTAGCCAACTCCTTTCAAATTAAAGAAAATCAGATCGTCGCAAATACTCACAAGGGTTCCAGAAGTGCTTTTCAAAATCAACCACCCGATCGTTAAGCACTTCTATTCCTTCTTCTTCTAAATATCTCTGCATGGCGAATGCATCTTGAAAGTGATGCTTACCTGTTAAAATTCCGTTTCTATTTACCACCCGATGTGCAGGAACATCTCGATATTGATGGGCCGCATTCATGGCATAGCCAACCACTCTGGCAGCGCCCTTGCTCCCTAAAAACTCGGCAATTGCCCCATAGGTGCACACTCGACCTGCCGGAATACACCTAACCACATCGTAAATACGTCGGTATAAATCAGAAGGCATTTGGAAGTTTAAACTTTATATATGTAATGGCTTTGCCTTCCTTCCTGAATAGTTTTTCGTAGTGGGTTTGTATGGTTTTAAGCGGAGAATTTTCGTGCTGAACTTGAAAATCAATATCAAAATAAGCTTCTAAAATCTCCTGTTCGTACGCATATAATATTCCTTGGGTGTAGCCGTGTAAAAACTCACTGTCGGTTTTAAGGTGCACCAATCCTTCTTTTCCGAGCACACTTTGGTAAATGCGTAAAAAATGCGGATGAGTAAGCCGATGCTTTTGCCTTCGGAACTTAATTTGTGGGTCTGGAAAAGTAATCCAAATTTCACTCACTTCATTTGGCGCAAAAGCCTGCGGAAGCATCTCTATTTGGCATCTCAAAAAGGCTGCGTTGCCTATTTCATTTTCTTCAACGGTTTTTGCTCCACGCCAAATTCGAGCGCCTTTTATATCTACTCCTATGAAATTTCTTTCAGGATATTGTTGGGCCAACCCAACTGTGTATTCCCCGTTTCCACAACCTAATTCCAGTGTTATAGGATTTGGGTTCTTAAATACCTTGTCGTTCCAATGCCCTTTTAAATCAAAATCAGATTGTAATTCTTCCCTTTTGGGCTCAACAACGTGTTCAAACCTTTGATTTTCTGCAAACCTTTTGAGTTTATTTTTCCCCAATTCAATTCACTTTTAAAATCCCTTTACTTCAAAAGCGGCATAACCTCTTTCTCCTAAACTATTGTAATAATCTACAAATCTAATAGCGTAATACCCAAATTGCGGTGAATACAATGAATAAATACGACCAGCGGTTATTTGATATGTAGCAGTTTCAAAACTGTAATACTTCCAATCGTAACCAATGGCATTTTGGTTAGAAGAATAATGCAGATTTACGAGATCGTCTGATTCTAATCTATTCCAATCCAACTCGTTGCTTCTAGCAACCGACCATTTATTACCATCCATCAAAACCCCTCGCACTAAATACGCCAAAGTATCGCCATTGTCCATAATATCATAATCAGTATACTGAGTAAAATGAAAATCCCACTCACTGCTTGGTGGTTCAACCAAATGTTGTTGATGCGTTCTCATGTCATACATCACACGTCTATAGGACGGCGTTCGGTTGATAACCGCCACATGAACCGGCCCATTGGGTAATTCGGCGTATTTTATTAGATACGAATTCTCTGTAATATCAATCAATTGAAACTTAACAAAAGGCAGCTTTTGCTTTTGTACATCAAAACCCAAATCCACTACATAAACCAACCTACTTGGCACGCCTTCTTTTGTTAAACAATCTTTTAGCGCAGTTCTATGGCTTACGCCCGAAGGATAATCGTATAACCATTTCCCAGGATAAACGGTGTCTTTAACCTCAGCAAAATTGGTATCAAGAGTGGATTTAACGAACATAAAATTGGCTCCATTCAAATAAATGGCTGAGTCATTTGATTCTGAGCTGAAAGACAATGAGTAAATATCGTAATCATGGGTTCTAACAAAAATGCCATTTTCAATATTATAATACAAGCTGGATCTGTAATCTTTGCCCATTCCGGCTACAACCTGACCTTTTTTAGCCGGTGAATAAAACGGCTCTTCTTTTTCGCATGACAACAAAACACAAAACATGACAAAACCAAAAAATACCCTCATGGCCATTGTATTTTAATACCTGTAAAAAAGCTTCTTCCCCAAGAAAGTGGCATACTACCTCCCCCACCATGTACACCCCCACTTCCCGAACCTAATAATTGGGTAACGTCAAATAAATTGCGTGCACCTGCTGTCAAGATAATTCTATTCTTCCAAAGCTTTTGAGAAAACGAAACATCAAGCCAATGGTATGATTCAAGTTCAGCAATACGAACTTCCTCATTATTTAATTGAACCTGAGGACTGGCACCTGTAAATTTATAGCTGGCCATAAATCCAAATCGTTTACTTGGACGCCAATAATCGAATCCAAAAGTGTATTCAGGACTGAAAAAATCGGCTTCTGCATTTTCAGTTTGAAAAACTTGATGAAGGGCCGAATAACCCAGTCTGAAATTAAAATCGGGATGAATAGAATAAATTAAATCCAACCTCCCTCCAGCCGATTGCATTTGGTTAACATTTACATAGCTAAATTGAGTACCACTTACCATGGCTAAGTCGATCAAATTATTCAGCCGATTAAAAAATAGAGAGGGTTCTAAACTTAACTCATGCATTTTTTTGTTTTGAATGAGTTTGTATTTCAGACTTAAATCGGCGTGATGGGCATATTCTGGTTGAAGGCTTTGATTACCAACAATATTGTGATTAGCATCAATAAACTCGAGATATAATTCCTTTATACTTGGTGCTCTAAAACCACGAGCATATGAACCCCTCAAGTTGAACCTATTACCAGGATGGTAATTGAAGTGAAAGCTTGGAACCGGTTGTGCCACGAAAGCGGTATTGTATGTTACCCTTAAAGCCGGTTGAATTACCCAATGAGAAAAAGGTTTATACTTTAGGCTGCCAAAAACCGCATAATCGCCAAGGCTTTGATAGTTCCCGGCAATTCGTCCCCCACTTCCTGTCTCGTATAAAAACTCATACCCTATTTGGTATCCAATTTTCTTCGACTTCGGAGAAACGCTGTATGTACCGCGCGATAAAACAGTTGTGGCCAAAGTGGTATCATGGGCTCCCTTATCTGGATTAATTTCCTGGGTTCGATTTACGAGGTTTCGATTATACTGCACATTATCGCGCCTAAAAAGGTTGTAAGCGTTTACCACATCGAAACGCTTCTCTTCATTCCATTTATAACTGGCTGTATGCCTAGCATCCAAACGATATGTGGTAAACCAATTATCGAAAGCAAAATCTGAAAAAATACTTCTTCTGTCGCCTTTATCTTTTATAATTTCCTGAAAACCCCTGACGTACAAATCGTTTTGCCATTTAAGGCCATTCCAAAAATAATTAGCAGTGCCAAAAATCTGTTCTTTTTGGTTCCATTCCTGTCTTCGTTGCCCAGTATCAACAGCGCTCCAGCCATCAAAAAAATTTCGACCAGCTTGAAGCTTCAATGCTTGTTTTCTAGAAATTGGCAAACTAAGCCAAGCATCGGTATTGTACACCCCAACAGATTCATAAAACAATTGGGCAGCTGTTTGAATTTTATCCTGATCTGGTTTTTTGGTTATTATTTGAATGGCTCCTGCCAAAGCGTTCGATCCGTAATTGACCGATACCGGCCCTTCAACCACTTCAATTCGCTCGACATCGTTTAAATTGAGCTGATTCAAATCGAGATTACCATTCAATCTACCAATAACAGGTACTCCATCAATTAATACTTTGACATTTTCACCAGAAATACCTTGCATTCGCAAACTCGTGCCTAAAACCCCATCAGTCTGAAGACGTAAATTTGGCCTATCGTTAAGCAGTTGACTCAAAGTAAAAGCGCCTTTGGCCTCAATACGTTCGCGTTGAATAACGTCAACCTTTAATACCGATTCACCGACAGTGGTAGGCATATACTGAGCTGTTACCACCACATCGTTTAACTTATAATCACCTCGCTTTAATCGAACTGTTTTGTTTTGACCCGGAAGCAAACTGTCTTGCAGGCTTTCGTAGCCAACAAAAGTCACTAAAACCTTCACAGCTTGCGATTCTTGGATTAAGACCCGTCCATTTACATCGGCTACGAATAATTTTTTGCCTTTCAGACTATTGACCAAAACATGCGCAAACTCAATGGGCTCAGCATTATCAGAATCTAAAATTTCAAGCGAAGCGGTTTGTCCCCAAAGAGACAACCCGCTTACAATAATTAATGCGCAGAACAGCCATTTTTTGGCCATTGAAAACCGGTTTTAATTTTGAACAACAATCTTCTGAATATGGGTATCGCCTTCGCTGCTAAGTCGTAAAACGTACATCCCATTTTTTAGCTGAGTGAGGTCAAATCGACGCATTTCACCTTGATGAACAATCTCTTTCAACATAACTTTTCCTTGAATATCAACCAGCTCTACTGTTCCATAAGTTAAATCTTGTCTAAAACTTATGTATAAGTAATCTTCTGCCGGATTTGGGAATATGTTCATCCAAAAGCGCTTTGATTCATCTAAACCAACCCCATTGTTTGGGCTTTGAATGAAAGCAATATCCCCATTAGAACTTCCACCAAAACCATTAAACACCAACTGATAAACACCACCTAAACGGCTGCTTACAAAATACGATAACGTATCATACACAGTCCATTGAAAAGTGGCGTTGTTGAAGCTCTTCCAATTTGAACCAATTCTTGAAATGTCATTGGTATTGCGAACGTAAGTTGCGCTGTCGACCACATTAGGCACCATACCCTCTACGCGCGCACTAGAAACATCAATATTGGTTTGAACGCCCATAACCGGGTACCAAACCACAGCAGGACCAGCCTGTATTGGACTTAAATACCTTTTGAAAACCATGTCCCAATTAGACGAAACAGGCTCTCTATCCAAAAAAGAATCCGTGGCGATATCGTAGTAGAAAAAGTTCTTACCGGTATAATCTGTTTTGTTAACCGTTTTGGTTACTACATTAGAACCATCAAGATTGGCCAAACGAAAGGTAAAAATCTGGTTGGCCGTCATACTTTCCACAAAGAACTTTTTAAAAGAGCCATCTGCGAGTTGGAGAACAAAAATTCGACTTCCATTTACGTCATGGGTAACCATGTTGTAAACACCCCAACCATAATCAGGATGATTCGTGCCTAAATTTGCCAAAGCACCGAATTCCCAGCTTTCAGTGCTGTTGTTTAATTCAAAAGCCCTCATGCCGTTAGTATCCAAGTTATTCCAATCGTTTGAGTTGTTTGAAGCCAAGAAAGCCCTTATACCTCGCATATCATTTATTCGAATACTAGCGTCCAAAGCACGAACCGTAAAGGCTAAATCCCAATTATTAATAGGCTCAATTTTGGCTAAGCCATTTTGGAATGAATAGTACACTTCGTTACCGTAGCTTGCTCCCATGGAAACATTGACCTGTTGTTGGGCGTTAGATGTCCAGGTTAATAACAGTAAGACATTAGACAGTAGAAACCGCTTCATGAGTTGGTATTTTTTGTTTTTAATTAGACTAATTCTAAGTATGGACAAATATATAGCCCCTTTTGTTCGTGCAAATATGGTTTTTGGCTTTAAAGTGAATTATGATTCAAATCAGGTTTTAGAATGTCGAAGCAGATTTTGTTTGGGATTCTAAACTGGGGGCTTGGTCATGCTACCCGTAGTGAATATTTAATACAAAACCTTTTAAACGAGGGTCATACCGTTGATATTGCATCGGATGGTGCAGCCTTAGCCTATTTAAAAAACCGCTTCCCAGAATGTCGGTTTTACGAACTCCCCTCATATCAAGTGGTTTACAAGGCCAAATTCTTACTATTCAATTTACTTTTACGTTTACCCGTTATGGGGATAGCCATTTGGAAAGAAGCTATTTGGGTTAAAAAACATCTGAAAACTCACCATTACCATCAAATTTATTCAGATAATCGACTTGCTTTCTGGCACTCTAAAATTGAAAGCTATTATATCAGTCATCAATTACGTCTTCCACTTAATTTTCTTGGGGCATTGGCTTCTTTTGTTCACGAACGGTTTTACAAAAGATTTACCCACATCCTGATTCCTGATTTCTCTGATTTACAATTAAGCGGTAAAATGGGAAAAGTATCAAAAAACTTGATTTCCAAAGTCAGTTACCTCGGTTTAATCAGTCGTTTCTCGAAAAACTCAACACACTCTTTAGACGGAAATTATGTGTTGGTACTTCTTTCTGGTCCGGAACCTATGCGCAGTTTGTGGGAAAAAGAACTTTGGAGTGCAGCTAAAAATATGCCCGATTGGCAATTTATTTGGGTAAGAGGCACAAATACCCAAAATTCTTTGCCATCAGCATCTAACATTTCGGTTCTTGAAATGGTGGGAAGCACTGAATTAGAAGTACTGATTGCAGGAGCTAAACTAGTTTTAAGTAGATGTGGTTATACTTCGGTTATGGATTTGATAAAAATGCGGAAACGTGTGCTTTGGGTTCCTACCCCAGGACAACCTGAACAAGAATACATTGGTAATCGAATGCGTTGGCAATACCAAGCCAAAGTTATATGTCAGAAAAACCTAAAATTAGAAAAAGATCTACAACAAGCTTTGGATTCAAAGCCTATTTGGCTGAACTGGCCAGTATAATTTTAATCGGGAAATAAAAAAACCTTCTGAAACTAAATAAGCGTTATAATACAAAGAAGCTTTTAAAAAACTATTCCTAAATACTTCTTCAAATAGCCGTCTAAAATCAATTCTAATTCAATCAATTCATTTGGTCCGTTAACTCGATTTCGAACGGTTTTAACCACTACTCCTTTGTGCTTGAGTGTGGTAATACAAGATGGCAAATCGGTTATTGGACTATCGTATTCATTCTCCAAATCGAGGTAGCCAATATCTTTTAGTTTGCTTCTAATAGCCATACACTCTTCGGCACTTAAAACAAAGGTGTGTTTTCCTTCCAATTCCGTAAACCGTTTGCCAATAAATGTACCCGCACCACTTACCAAATCGATGTCGGCAAAGTACATAGGACATGTACCAAAACATGCGGTTCTTTCCCAGCTTATAGAATTCATGAAACCAGGCTTCAATAACTCTTTATAAACATTAGGTCCACAAGCCATAGGTATCAAGGCCACAAAACAAATAGCTATGGTCCACTTTTTCATGATCTACGCATTCTGCGGTTACTGCCCAGTTGTTGTTGCTTTGCCATTTCTTCTATTTTTTTCTGAAAACCACTCTCTTTCTTTGGCTTCTTTTTGTTTTCTTGAATTTTTGCATGGATAGCATTGTCATCCACAAAACTTCTGATCGCAAACTGTTGCCCGAAAGTTAACATATTAGCCACAAAATAATAATAACTCAATCCAGCAGAATAATTATTAAATACCCCGAGGAAAACTATCGGCATCAAATACATCATATACTTCAATTGCGGGTATTGATTGTTTTGCTGCGTCAACTGGTTATTAAAATAAGTGTAAAGCAAAGTCGATACCGTCATCAAAAGTGTAAACAAGCTCACATGTTCTCCGTAAAAAGGGATATTAAAAGGCAAAGTGTAAATACTATCATAGGTGCTTAAGTCATTGGCCCACAAAAAAGGTTGATGACGAAGTTCGATAGAAGCTGGAAAAAAACGGAAAATGGCAATCAAAATAGGGAACTGCAGCAAAACCGGTACACAACCGCCCAAGGGATTCACCCCGGCTTTTTTGTATAAATCCAATAAAGCCTGCTGTTTTTTCATTGGATCTTTGTCTTTGAATTGTTCGTTCAATTCGTCCATTTCAGGCTTCAAAACCCGCATTTTGGCCATAGAAAGGTAAGACCGGTAAGTAAGCGGAAATAAAACCAGTTTAATTAAAATGGCCATAATTAAAATTATGATGCCATAGTTTAAATGGTAGCTTTCTAGCCAATGAAATAGATTCACCACGACCCCTCTGTTAATCCATCCAAAAATGCCCCAACCCATTGGTATGAGTTCATCTAATTCGTGGCCATAATCCTTTAAGGTTTTGTAATGATTAGGAACAAAAAACCACTGTAATTTCAGGTTTTTGTCGTCAGGATTTAAATCTCCTTTAAAAGCAAAACGTTTGGTATGCGCCTCATCTTCTAAAGCATATGAGGCCAATTTAGATTGGCTGAATGGCTCACTATTTCTTAAAACACTCGAAAAAAACTGTTGTTTAGATGCCACCCAGACGACTTGCGGTTTTTCCTTCTCATCGCTTTTTCCGGCCGAAAGGCTTTTTACTTTTTGCTTTTCTGCCAACATATAACTTAAAGTGGTTTGCTGATCTTCGAGTTCGCGGTTCAATTCGTGCCTTATGGCATCTTGCTGCCATTGAATTGCTTTGGGCTTAATTTCGATACCCGGAAACTGAACATCCATATCCAATAAAAAGCCTTCTTTGGCCAAATTGTAGCTTATCGAAAGAACTTCACCAGAAGTGGTAGGTGCCGATAGCTTCAGCTCTCTTCCATTGAGTTGCCCTTCAAACATAAGGCCACTGCTCAAATACTCTTGCTTGCCTTCCATAATGAGACTCCAAACTTGATTTTTGCCATTCACCAATTGAAGAGGCAACGAATCGTAGGACTTATAATCTTTTAACTCAACCTTCACTATTTGAGCACCTAAAGCATCTACTTCTATTAGTAGATCAGAATTTTCTAAGACAAAAACTTCTGATTTGGCATTGGCTTGAAGCTTTGTACCAAATACACCAAACTTTTGGGCAGCAGCGCTTAAAACAATAGAGTCGCTAAGTAATGAGTCGGCTACCATAACCGGCGTATTTTTGACCATTTCGGGCACTTTCGCCGATACTGTATCAACAACTTTAGAATCAGTACTTGGCAGTTTACTTAACTCTTGTTGACTGGTATAGCTGAAATAAATGAGAATAAGGCCAATAAGCGTAAAGCCTATAATGGTGTTAAGATCTGCTTTCTTCACTTAAAATAGTTTTATTGCTTGCTCGAATTTACCATAGCCGCTTGCACAAAATGCACAAAAAGAGGATGGGGGTTGATTACCGTACTTTTGTATTCAGGGTGAAATTGAACACCAACAAACCAAGGGTGGGAAGGCAGTTCTACTATTTCAGCCAAACCGGTTTCAGGATTTTTACCACTAACTTTCATGCCTGCCGCTTCGAATTCCTTTAAATAGGCATTATTAAACTCAAATCTATGCCTATGTCGTTCTGAAATAAGCTTCCTTTTATAGATATTGTAAGCCAATGAATCTTCCTCAACGGCACAATCGCAGGCTCCAAGTCTCATTGTTCCCCCTTTGTTAACCACACGTTTTTGTTCGGCCATCATATCGATTACAGGGTGCAAAGTATTCGGGTCTATCTCGGTACTATTGGCACCATCTAATCCTAGTACATCGCGAGCAAACTCAATAACGGCTGTTTGCATTCCTAAACAAATACCTAGAAACGGAACTTGATTTTCGCGGGCATACTTAACGGTTGCAATTTTGCCTTCAAATCCTCGTTCCCCAAAACCTGGTGCAACCAAAATGCCCTGAAGGCCTTCAAGTATTTTAGAAACATTTTCGTGGGTAATGCTTTCACTGTGTATCCACTTTATGTTTACCCTACATTCTTTATATGCACCTGCATGCAAAAAAGATTCAGCAATTGATTTATACGAATCTTTCAGTTCTACGTATTTACCTATCAGCCCAATACTTACCTCTTGTTTCGGATATTTCCATTTATAAAGAAACTCTTTCCAGTTGCTTAATTCAGCTTCACCTTTAATAGGCAAACCCAAACGTTTTAGCACCACCTCATCCAATTTCTCTTTACTCATTAAAATGGGCACGGCATATATGGTTTCGGCGTCTAAAGCTTCTATAACAGCATCTTGCTTTACATTACAAAAAAGCGCCAACTTACGCTTCATATCGGCCGGAATAGGCTGCTCGCTTCTACAAACCAATATATCTGGTTGGATACCTGACTCTAACAACAACTTTACGCTGTGTTGAGTTGGCTTGGTTTTAAGCTCTCCAGTAGCGGCTAAATGGGGCAATAAAGTCAAGTGAATAACACAGCAATCATCGGCCAATTCCCAGCGCAATTGCCTAACACTTTCGATATAAGGAAGCGCTTCAATATCGCCAACTGTTCCACCAATTTCTGTAATCACCACTTCAAATTCGCCGGTATCGCCCAAAAGCTTAATGCGTCGCTTAATTTCATCGGTTATGTGTGGTATAACCTGAACCGTTTTTCCTAAATATTCCCCTCTACGTTCCCGTTCTATAACATTTTGATAAATTCTTCCTGTGGTAACATTATTGGCTTGGCTGGTGGGTCTATTTAAAAATCGCTCATAATGACCCAAATCCAAATCAGTTTCAGCCCCATCGTTGGTTACAAAACACTCACCATGTTCGTAAGGATTAAGCGTTCCCGGATCAATATTAATATAAGGGTCAAGTTTTTGAATGGTAACGGAGTACCCTCTGGCCTGAAGCAATTTAGCTAAAGAAGCGGCAATTATGCCTTTACCAAGAGAAGACGTAACCCCTCCTGTAACGAATATGTATTTTGTTCCAGACATCCCCTAAAAAACAGCCGCAAAGCTAATTCATTTTAACGGCCTTTTGTCCGAAATCAGGCCCTATCTGGGTATTCGCTCATAAATCTTTCGGCCACTTCTACCATTTCTTTTGAGCCAATAAAATATGGTACCCTCTGATGCAAGGTTTCTGGCTGAATATCTAAGATTCGTTTGTACCCATCACTGGCCTTACCTCCTGCTTGTTCGGCTATAAAAGCCAGTGGATTGCATTCATAAAGCAAACGCAATTTGCCGTTTGGCGATTTTGTACCTCTTGGGTAAATATAAATACCGCCTTTGAGCATATTTCGGTGAAAATCGCTCACCAATGAACCAATGTAGCGCGAACTATAAGGCCTGCTGCTGGCGGCATCTTCTTCTTGGCAGTATTTTATGTATTTTTTTACACCATCCGGAAAAAGCCAATAATTACCTTCATTTACCGAATAAATCTTACCACTTTCGGGTATTCGTAAATTAGGATGAGATAAATAAAAACTTCCGATACCCGGATCGTAGGTAAAACCATTTACACCTCTACCTGTGGTATAAACCAACATAGTACTGGAACCATAAACCACATAACCAGCTGCCACTTGTCGTTGCCCAGGTTGAAGGAAATCCGCCAATGTAACTGGACTACCTGGATCAGTAACTCGACGGTAAATACTAAAAATGGTGCCTACCGACACGTTTACATCAATGTTCGATGAGCCGTCAAGAGGATCGATTAACACCACATATTTGGATGTACTGTGAATGCTATCGTTAAAAGCTATGAATTCTTCGTTCTCTTCCGAAGCCACACCACAAACCTCTCCTCTAGCCCGCAAGGCCCTAATAAAAACCTCATCTGCAAAAACATCGAGTTTCATCTGGGCTTCGCCTTGAACATTCTGGCCACCTGCAACACCCGAAATATCAACCAGCCCTGCTTTATTAATTTGGTGATTTACCACTTTTGCGGCTATTCGAATAGAACTCAAAAGCTGAGAAAGCTCGCCGGAAGCATAAGGAAAATCGCGTTGATTTTCTATAATAAATTCTCCTAAGGTTTGTGGAAGACTCATAATTGGCAGGGGTTTGGTTGCCGCTAATCTAATACACAGGCACATATTTTTTACTGACCTTTATTAGAATTGAGATTCTAACCAATTTTGAATTTCAGAAACACGTTAAACCAAATGGATGTCGGAAAAATAATTTCTTATGCCGAGACTTTTGAAGTAAATCTTTTTATTGTCTTCTTTATTTTGTGAAATCTGAACTTTGGCAACTGTTGCATCAAAATAATTTATTCAGCCATGAAGAAAATCTGCCTTGTCATCTGCTTTATAGGTCTATGTTTTCAGTATGCGTTCGCTCAGCAGTTTTATAAACTACATTTAAAAATAGATGCTAGAGCTTTTCAAAACCGTCAAGATTTTGGGTTAAGAGGCAGCATTTCACCTTTGAGTTGGAATGAAACACTAATCCTTCAAGATCCCGATGGTGATGGTATTTATGAAACCAGTTTAGAATTCAACACTACTCCCCATTCGGTTCTGGAATTTAAATGTGTTTATGGGCAAAAAAAGTTGGTATATGAACTGCCCGGACAGAACAGAATCGTTGTCTTAAATGAACCCGAAACAACGATAAGTTTTAATTGGAATATGAATGAAAATCACAATTTAACTGACTTGCCAGTGCTTAGCTCTGTGTTGTTGTTAGAGGATTTTAAAATCGCCAAAGAGGCTTTGGAAAGCTTACACCCTGGATTGCTCAATAACTTAAGCAAAGAAAAACTCGACTCAATTTGGACCTTATATAAAAGTATTTTTTCAAAAGACATGTCGTACGGTGAAGTTTTTTTAAACTACTCCAATCTTACGGCTGCATTCGGTTGTGGGCATACGTTTCCTAACTTTTACAATCAAGACGGACTGATAAAACAGATACTTTTTGAACAAAACCATTTGCTACCCTACACTTTTAGGCATTTTGAGGGAAGACTCTTTATAAATAAATCGGCAGATACTTCGAGCTTTTTGCCTCAAGGAACGGAAATACTTTCTATTAATGGCCAACCTATAGACAATATTTTAAACGAGCTAAAAAAATATATAAGAGCTGATGCTTTTTTTGATGGCAAAAAAGATGCTGAACTCAATGTATTTGGATATGGTCATTTTGAATATTTTGATGCCCTGTTTCACTTGTTGTTTCCACCTCAAAATCAATCATTAAAACTAGAAGTACAGAAACCAAATTCTGCAAAGGATATTCTTGAAGTAAAGGGCATGAGCCTCAGCACAAGAACCCGAAGGCTTCAAGCCCTATACATAGATCAGATACGAAATGCAGATGAACTTTGGTCGTTTAAATTAATTAACGAGCAAACAGCCTACTTAAAACTGGGAACTTTCGACGTATTCCAGTTGGAAATGGATTGGAGAGGGTTTCTTAAAAACGCTTTTAAAGAGATTAAAAAAAATAAATGCAAAAATCTAATTGTTGATATTCGTTGGAATGAAGGAGGGCAAGATGAAGTACTAAGCTATTTGGCTTATTTTTTAGCTAAATCAGATATAAAAACCGTTAGTAGAAAAAACTATGTTTCATACAAAACCATTGAAAAATCGTTACGACCTTATGTTTACACTTGGGATACTACCTTCTACGACCTAAGTAAAAAAGTCAAAACCAAAGAAAATGGTTTGTATCGTTACATTGATGATGATGTGACCTCAATTTCAAAATCTAAAACGGCTTTCCAAGGTGATGTGTATATTTTAATAAATGGGGCAAATAGTTCTGCTACTTTTTATTTGGCAGAACTGGTCAAGTTTAATAAACTGGCCACATTAGTAGGAAAAAGAACCGGTGGAAGTCAACAAAGTATGAATGGCGGTATTATGATGTTCTTAAGACTTCCTAATTCCAGAATTGAAATCGACATTCCCATAATTTGTTCAATTAATGAAGGAAAACCAAATATGGGAATTGAGCCTGACCTAATAGTTGAAGAATCCTACGAAAACTATTGGCTTAATCAGGATGATTATGTTTTACGTGTTTTAGAAGAAATTTCTAAGTATAAATAAATTGTAAAAATAAAAAATAGATTAGGTTTTTCTATAATACTCAAAGTGTTTTCTTGGCAGGAAGGGTAATAATAAACTTGGAACCTTTTCCAAGTTCTGCCTCAATAGTAAACGAGCCTCCATTCGCCTCAACAAAATCTCGGCTCATACGAAGACCCAGACCTAAATTGCCTTCCAGGCGTTCTTTCAAACCTTGCCCTCTTTCTCGATCTACATTTAACTGTTTCAATACGTGTGCAGGCACTCCTGGCCCATTATCTTCCACTTTTAATACCACCATTTCATCTTCTGAATGGGCAACTACCCTAATCATACTTCCATTAGGGCAATACTTAATGGCATTAGATATAATGTTTCTCAATACGGTTTCAATGGTATTGGCATCAAAGAAAGCGTGAAAATCAGGCGATAAATGATTTTGAAGGTTTATGCCTTTCTGAGTAATCAAAGGCGAATACAATTGACGAATATGGGTAACCAAAGGCTCTAAAGTTTGGTACTTAGGCGTGAGTTTTATTTCGTCTTTCTGCTCCTTTGCCCAAATTAATAAATTTTCCAAAAGATTTAAGCTTTCTAATAGACCTTGATGGGTCAAATCCAAGATTTCTCTACTTTCATCGCCTATAACATCGCCTTCATTTGGAATAAAGCTTAATAGATTACTCAAATTGCCAATCGGTCCCCGCAAATCATGACCAATAATACTGAATAAACGATCTTTGTTTTGATTGAGTAGTTTTAATTCTTCCCGCTGTTTGTGTATAAATTCATTTTGCAATCGCAATTGCTTTCTGGAACGCTGAACACGGCTAAACAACCATAATACCAGTAACAAAAAGACACTTAATCCCGCTGTGGCCATTAAAAACAATCTATTCCGCTTTTCTTCGTAAGCAATACGCTCTTGATTAAACAAATTTTGAATGCGCTCTCTGTCTAGTTGTTGCGACTTCAAGGCATTTTGCATTTCGCGGTCAATAAACCGAACCTTATTGTTATAGCTTTCCTCTAACAATTGTTGTGCATTTCTTTTGTACAAATCGGCGTAGAAAATGGCTTTTTTATAATCGCCTATTTCATAATAAACAGAATATAAAGTATTGTACAATCGCTCTCTTAAGTGGCCGAAGTCGAAGGCATTAAAGGATTTAGCATTGAGTGCCTTTAAGGCTTCAGTGGCTCTAAATTCCGCTAATTCCAATTGTTTATTTTGGAGATAGTATTCGGCCATTAACTGGTCTAAAACCAATAAAAAATCATCGCCTATTTTATTTCGGTAAATATTCTGAGCTCTGTTAAGGTATTTCCAGGCAGCATCGGTTTGCCATTCGCTCAACAATTGCCAGGCTTTAATACCACAAATTCGACCAATTAAGGCCGAATCACCTAACTGTACAGAGAGCCTGATTCCCTGTTCAAATACTTGATTGTACTTATCAGACCCTTGAACTGCTAAAACATAACCTAAGTCATTTAACGCCGCGGCCGCTTCATTCATTCGGCCATCTTGCAAAAAATGTTTTAAAGCCGATTGCAAATAGCGTTGACTAAAATTGTAGTTGTGCAAAACAAAAAGGGCCTTGCCCAAATCGCGCGCGGTTAAAGCGTAGAAAAAAGCAAACCTATTGCTGTCTAAATACAATAAACTAGGATAAAAATGGTCTAATGCCGAATCCAAGGCATTATTTTGAAAATGTGCATAACCTAAATTTCTATAGGTATAACCCAATAATAAACTGTCATTTGTGGGTTTATAGAGATTTAGAGCGCGTCGAAATTTAGGCATAGACAGGCTGTAGTTTGCCTTCTGTGCCAGCAAACTTCCCCAATGTGCCCAAGCATGGGCAATAGTTAATGAATTGGAATTGGAATTGGAGTCAATATAGTGCCTAAGCAGATTAAATGCGGCAGAACTGTCGGTAAAAAGCAGTTCCCGACTGGTATTTTTATACCAATCCCACTCAGCTTCAACGCCTAAATTCTTAGGCTTTGATTTAATAATATTTTGAGCTTGAACGTTTAAAAACGTAAAAAGCATCAAAATTTTTACAACTAAATGCGTTTTCAACCCTTTCTCTAAAGTTTCGGCAAAATACGTATCTAATTGGTACGCCAAACCTGATTTACATTACTTTTCGACGGTGAATAAACAACAACGCGCCTGGGCCTTTTACGACTGGGCAAACTCGGCCTATCCGCTAGTAATTTCAACTGCGGTTTTTCCTTTATATTTTGAGTGGGTGGCACCCGAAACCCTTAAAATATTTGGTGATAACAGCAAGCCTCTGAGTTCAACTGTGGTGTACAGCTATGTTCTTTCGGCCTCATTTTTAACCGTGGCCTTCCTTTTGCCTATACTGGGCGGCATTGCCGATAAAATGCAAAACAAAAAGGTATTTATGCAAGCCTTTTTAATTTTGGGCACATTAAGTTGTACAGGACTATTCTTTTTTACCACTAACAATACAGCATGGGGACTGCTCATGAGCTATATGGCCAGTGTAGGATTTTGGGGAAGTCTTGTTTTTTATAATGCATACTTACCTGAAATTGCCGAACGAGAAAAGCAAGATGCTGTAAGTGCCTATGGGTATTCGCTTGGCTATTTAGGGTCGTCTATTTTACTCATTATCTGCCTCATTTTCATCCAACTTCAGGCTACAGATGAAGCCAAACAAATGGCCTTTAGAATAAGTTTTGCCTTGGTAGCGGTTTGGTGGTTTGGATTTGCTCAGATAACCCTGAAAAAGCTGCCTTCCGATTCTGCGAAAGTCAAATTTAATTATGCCCACCTTTGGAAACTAGGATTTGAACGTCTTCAGCAAACTTATAAGCAATTGCAAAAACTAGACGGCTCTTTGCGCTTTCTTCTTTCGTATTTCTTTTTCAGTATAGGGGTTCAAACCATCATTTTAATTGCCGGATTATATGGCGCCAGTGAGCTCAAACTAGAGCGAACTCAACTCATATTTACTATATTAATTATTCAATTTGTGGCCATAGCAGGTGCCCAAATTTTCAGTTTTTTAAGCCGGAAGCTAGGTAACATTCAAGCGTTAATGCTTTCGCTGCTCGTTTGGGTTGTTGTGTGTTTAATGGCGTACTTGTTAAGCCCCAATGACCCTCAAGTGTATATTAAGTTTTTTATAACCGCTGCTTTGGTGGGATTGGTTTTAGGCGGAACACAATCACTAAGCCGCTCAACATTTTCAAAGCTTTTGCCAGAAGATGAACCCGAACACACGGCCTATTTCTCATTTATGGACGTTACCGAAAAGCTTTCTATAGTTATAGGAACCTCCTTGTTTGGATTGGTAACCCAAATGGGAAATATGCGCTTAGGTGCATTGGCTCTTAGCGTATTCTTCGTTTTAGGCATTTTCATATTATTGAGTTTACGCCGAAAAGCTGTTTGGCGTCCTGTTTAATAAATAAAAATGACCACAATGCTTTCTCAAGCCGTTATTCAAGCAGGTGGCAAAGGAACCCGAATGGGTTCTTTAAGTGAGCGGATGCCTAAACCCATGATTGAAGTTGCCGGTAAACCCGTGCTTTATCATCAACTCGAATGGTGTGAAGCCAATGGCATTCATGAAGTTATCATTGTGGTTGGACACTTAGGTTCTTTGATCGAAACATTTGTTAGTCAAAACCAGAAACATTTTAGTGAACTTCATATTGAATGTATTTCAGAACCTGAAAGCCTAGGTACTGCCGGAATTTTACCTCTTATAATCAGCAAATTACACCCTCACTTTTTATTAATTTATGGCGATGTCATTTTCAATATCGATTTAAACCGTATGTTTAACTTTCACTTGAGGCATCAGGCTGAGGCCACTTTGGTGGTTCACCCGAATGATCATCCTTACGATAGCGACTTGGTAAAAGCCGATGCTTCCGGAAGAATTCTGGAATTTTTATCGAAGCCTCATTCTAATGAAATAGATTTACCTAACAGTGTCAACGCCGCACTCTATATACTAGACCGAAACATATGTCAAAACATATCGCCGACCTATTGCGATTTTGGCAGAGACCTGTTTCCAAGCTGGGCAAAAAAACATCGAATTTTTGCCTATTCAAGCCCTGAATATTTGAAAGACATGGGCACGCCAGAGCGCAGAATTCAAGTAGAGCAAGACGTGTTGAGCGGAAAAGTAGCTCGAAGAAACCTAAACACCGCCCAAAAAGCCATTTTCTTAGATAGGGATGGGGTTTTGAATTTTGATACCGATCTCATTCACAAGCCTGAAGACCTCGAACTCTTTCCATTTACTGCTGCAGCTTTAAAACTATTAAACCGTTCAGAGTATTTAAGCATTGTGGTTACAAACCAAAGTGTGGTGGCCCGAAACCTCACCACTTTAGAAGGGTTAGAACGTATTCATGCTAAAATGCACGCCGATTTAGGTAAACAAGGGGCTTGGTTAGATGCCGTTTATTTTTGCCCACATCATCCTCATGGCGGATTTGCGGGCGAGAATGCGGCGTTCAAAGTTGATTGCGAGTGCCGTAAACCCAAACCGGGAATGATTCTGGATGCAGCTAAAACCTTCAACATAAAACTATCTTCGTCCTTCATTATTGGCGATTCAGAACGAGATATTGGCGCGGGCCAAGCTGCCGGGTTAACCACAATAGGTGTTAGAACTGGGCATGGATTAAAAAATAGCTTCTTACAACCCGATTATTTTTTCGAAAATGTTTTAGAAGCTGTTGAATATGTTTTAAACGACCCCTTTCAATCAGATGCCATTCATTTGGCCAACCTTATACAAAAACCCTCAGTAATAGGTATAGCCGGAAACAGCAGAAGCGGGAAGTCGGTTTTTACTTCCAGATTGATAAAAGAATTGCAAAGCGACGGTTTGAATGTATTCAGAATAGACTTAGACGATTGGATTGTTCCAAAAAACCAACGACTTCCCCATTTTGGCGTTATGGAGAACTTTAGAATTCACGAATTGGAAGACGACATTGAACGCATTTTGAATGGGGAGTCTGTAAGCCTAATGGCCTATTCAGCCCACCCCAATCGTGCTCTTAGCTCCAAAACTTATCACACATTAAATGCCGATGTGGTGGTAATAGAAGGCGTCGTGACTTTAAGCAGTGAAAAGATCCGGAACTTCCTACAGCACAAGGTTTTTGTTTATTGCGAAGAATCGTTGCGAAAATTGAGAATAAAAAATTTGTTTTTGTGGAAAGGTTTAAGCGAAGAAGAAATCGAAACCATTTATAATAATCGCCAACACAACGAATACACAATAATTGAACAAGATGCTATTTGGGCCGATTATTATGTTGACGGAGGCAAAGCTTAAAACCAAAAGCCCAAATTAACGTAAGTATAAATATTGGTATGGTTGCTGCTTCCCATTATGGTAAATTGTAATGGGCCCAACGGACTGTTGTAGGCGTAAGAAAATCCATAGCCATCCAACAAAACCTCTGAGTTAAATAGGTTATTAAATTCGCTTTCTATTGCCCCCCAATTGGCCTTGGCAATAATATAGTGATTTCCAGTTAAATTGTATTGATAATCAACACCAGCGGTAACGGCATTTCGTCCTGACAATTCCATAAATCTATAACCCACAAAAGGGTTCATATATTGAATGTAATTTTGACCCAATCCACCTAAAAATATCGAATACGGATAATCTAGGCTTGGCCCTAATGTAGTGATTAAACTACCTTTAAAATGTAGACTGCCTTTTCTATTCAAAGCCAAAACCTCTAAAAAACGCGCTTGTAACACAGAACTTGGTTCAAATTGTTGAGAATAGTTTTCGGGTTTGGTATGAATTCTATAAAGGGCGTCAAGTTTAAATCCCTTCTTAGGAAAATATTCATTTTCAAGCAAGTCCAATTGTAAAGTTGCCAAATAATTAATGTAAAACTCGTTGTAATCTTTAGGCAAAAACTCACCTCTATTTGCCGATACAATTAAATTCTCGGCTTGGGCTCCAAACCCTAGCAGCATTCTATCAAATAATATCGATTGAATTGTAGAAGTAAACGAAACATCCAGATATGTAAAAGCCTGTGCCAGCTCTCTATCGGCATAAATAGCACTTCCAAAACGGTGTGAGCGCAGATTGAGCCTAATACTTGGAATATACTGTCTATCGAGGGTATAATCGACCCAAAGTCTGGGATTGGTACCTAGAGCCAAATCGGTAGAAAGCCGTGAACCCTGGAAAATGAAATTTCGCTGAGTATAATTGAGCAAAACAGCCGTTTGAAAATCGTCGTCGTAGTGTAAGCCCAAGCGAATCTTTGAAAGAGATTTTACCGGTTTTAATCTCAATTTAAGATCGTAAGAAGACTTATCCGGCACTGGCCATAATTTGAAATCGGCTGTTTTAAACAATTGGCTTCCCCATATCCGATTGGTTCCTTCAACAATCTGTCTGGTCGACAATTTCATAGAGCTTCTAAGTCCAAGTTTACTTAGAATGTAACTGTTATTCGAAACTTCTAAATTGGGTAATAAAATAGACTCAATAAAAACGCTATCCTGAAAAGCTGTGAGTTGCTTTTTTTGCCCCCCCTGCCTATTGCTTTTGGCTAACTCCCGAATGGTTTCGCGGTATTTGGCTGCTTCTCTATAGCCACTTCTAAAAATAGAATCAAGCATATCAAAGGTAGTAACACCCGCCCCAGGAATATTTGGCTCAACTAAAAAAAGCGCCTGACAAGAATCGCGTATAAAATTGGCAGCGTTTGTAAAGCTGCTTATTTGCTCTAAAACACGAAAAACGGAACCCAAATCTTCTTTTTTCCTTAAAATATTTTGGACATCGCTTCCAATAATAACATTCATACCCTTATCTAAAGCCAACTGAATGGGCAAATTCTCTATAATACCACCATCTACCAAAAGCGCCTCGCCAAATTCATAAGGGCTATATAAAGTAGGAAACGAGCTCGTGGCCCTCATGGCATCGGGCAAATAACCAGTATCTAAAACCGTCCTTGCCCCTGTTTCTAAATCGGTAGCTATGCAAGCAAATGGTATTGGCAATTGACTAAAATCGCGAATATGATGGGCACCTATGGTTAAACGGTCGAGTTCATTTAAAATTTGTTGTCCATAATTAATGCCATCCGGAATTTGTAAGCGTTTGTTTTGAATTTCAAAGCTCAATATGTACCGCTGCTCCGTACTTCGATCAGAGAAAGGCAAACTCAAACGCGGTCTGTCATTGGTTAAAATCGCATCCCAATGCACTTTATACATTTCCTTCCGAATGGCTTTACCGGAATAGCCCATGGCATATAATGCCCCTACCACAGCCCCCATGCTGGTTCCTGAAATAAAATCGGGCCTTAAACCTTCTTCATCCATTACCTCAAGAAGTCCAACATGCGCCAATGCTTTGGCACCTCCACCACTTAACACCAATCCGATTTTTAAATCATTGTCGTGACTTTGTGCCCATAGTATTGAACGCAATAGGAAACACGCTATAAGAAAAAAATTAAATTTATACCTCTGCATCTTGGTGCAAATGGTTATAAACAATTCCGGCTTTAGCAGGTCCAATACAATTGCCAATTTCGCTTAGACTGGCCAATTTTAGCTGTTGAATGCTTTTAAAAGTAGTCAATAGTCTTTCAACAGTTGCGTCTCCTACTCCAGGTATTTTTTCCAAGCTACTGCTCAAACTCGACTTTGAACGCTTGTTTCGATGGTGGGATATACCGAATCGGTGGGCCTCATTTCGCATTTGCTGAAGTACTTTTAAGGTCTCCGAACGTTTATCGAGATATAAAGGCAAAGGATCTCCCGGGAAAAACAGTTCTTCCAACCTTTTGGCAATACCCAAAACCGCAATTTTATTTCGAAGTCCAAGCTTTTCAATGCTTTTCATTGCAGCCGAAAGCTGGCCTTTCCCACCGTCGATTAGCACCAATTGAGGAAGAGGCAATTGTTCTTCTATCAATCTTTTATAACGTCTGTAAACCACTTCTTCCATTGTGGCAAAATCATCGGGCCCTTGAACCGTTTTTACGTTAAAGTGTCGATAATCGCTTTTTGATGGTTTGCCATTTTTAAAAACCACACAAGCCGAAACCGCTTCATCGCCCTGAAAATTGGAGTTGTCGAAACATTCCATATGCACTGGCCATTCGTTTAAGCGCAGGTCCTGCTTCATTTGTTCCATGATCCGCTGAGTATGGCGTTCCGGATCGGCAATTTGAATGTTTTTAAGTTTTTCAAGGCGGAAATAGCGGGCATTCTTTTCGCTAAGCTCTACCAAACGCTTTTTATCGCCCCTTTGCGGCACTTGAATTTGAATACCTTGAATTTCTAATTCACAAGGATGGCTCAATAGTATTTCTTTTGACTGGCTGTTAAATCTAAGCCTGATTTCAGGAATGGCAAGACGTAAAAGTTCGGCTTCATCTTCATCCAACTTGCGCTTCATTTCAAGAGTATGCGCATAAAGTATGGCCCCATCAATAATTTGAAAGTAGTTTACGTAACCGAATTGTGCATCTATTACTGCGCTAAATACATCTACTTCAGTTATGCTTTCGCTTACAACAGTGCTTTTACTTCGGTATTTCTCTATCAGTTCAACCTTTTCTTTTATCTTTTGGGCTTCTTCGAATCGCAATTCTTCCGCAGCTTCACGCATTTTATCCATTAACATGCGCTTCACTTTGCTCAATTTCCCGGTAATAAGCTCTCGCGCTAAATGAACTTCCTGCAAGTACTCGGCTTCTGTTTGAAGGCCTTCACAAGGCCCTAAACAATTTCCCATGTGATACTCGAGGCACTTTTGAAATTTTCCGGCCGCAATTAATTCAGCTTTCATACTGAGCTTGCAGGTTCTCAAAGGATGAATTTGTCTTACCAATTCCAAAACAGCTTTCATCACTTTTACGGAAGGGTAAGGACCGAAATATTCCGATCCGTCTTCAATTTTGCGCCGGGTATA
This sequence comes from Chryseobacterium gleum, assembly GCA_945883565.1. Taxonomy (GTDB): domain Bacteria; phylum Bacteroidota; class Bacteroidia; order Flavobacteriales; family Schleiferiaceae; genus RFXV01. Next base: position 17,415 of record CAMCXO010000011.1, on the reverse strand, counting down.
AAATATTCGGGGAAAAGTTTCCTTTTTTATCACAATCCATGGATAGGTTTTGTCGTCTTTGAGACTTACATTATATCGCGGCTGATGCTCTTTAATTAGGCTATTTTCGAGGAGCAAGGCGTCTAACTCGGTTTCGGTAATGATGGTTCGAATGTCAACCACCTTCTTTACCAAGGTGTACAAACGCCCGTTGGTTTGGTTTTTAGTAAAGTATGATGATACCCTTTTTTTTAAATTTTTAGCTTTCCCAATGTATAAAATACGGCCGTCTTTATCTAAATGCTGATAAACACCCGGTTTTTCGGGAAGCGATTTCAATAGTTGAGAAATATGCTCGTTTGTCATGGCAAACAAAGGTAAAGGGCATATAGCGCGTGATGCTTTCCTTTGCCAAAAATCCTGTATGCGTGTATTGTTAATTGGAAACGGTGGTCGCGAACACGCGATGGCCAATAAAATAAGCTCAAGTGCTTTATGCGAACAACTTTATACAGCACCCGGCAATCCGGGTACAGCACTTTGCGGTACCAATGTGTCCTTAGATGTAACTCAAGCCTTTCAAATAGGAAGCTTTATTGAGCAAAATAAAATTGGTTTGGTGGTAGTTGGCCCAGAGCAACCTTTGGTAGATGGCCTTTACGACCAATTGTTACAAGGAGGGTACTTACAAAATTGCAGATTTTTTGGGCCAGGAGCCAATGGCGCCCGATTAGAAGGCAGTAAATCGTTTGCCAAAGCCTTCATGCTAAAACATCAAATTCCAACGGCAGCTTATAAGGCGTTTCATGCCAACCAAGCCCAAGAGGCCATAGCTTATTTAGATGAGCTTGACCCCCCCTTTGTGCTCAAAGCCGATGGACTAGCAGCAGGCAAGGGCGTGTTAATTTGTTCCACCAAAAAAGAAGCTCAAGATGAATTGATGGAGTTGTTTGGAGGAAAGTTTGGTCATGCCTCAGATAACGTAGTTATTGAAGCATTTTTGGAGGGCATTGAAATGAGCGTTTTTGCCTTGGTAAAAGACAACCGTTATGTTTTATTGCCCGAAGCCAAAGACTATAAACGAATAGGAGAAGAAGATACCGGCCTCAATACAGGCGGCATGGGCAGCGTTTCTCCTCTTCCTTTTTATACTCCAGCATTGGCGCGCTTTGTTGAAGAACGCATTGTACAACCCACCATAACCGGTCTTCAAAATGAAGGCATTCAATATACAGGATTTGTGTTCTTTGGTCTCATGGTAAAAGACGAAAAAGCCCAGGTAATTGAATACAATGTGCGTATGGGAGATCCTGAAACCCAATCTGTATTAATGCGCCTTGATGGCGATTTATTGGAAATCCTTTTAGCCCTTACAGACAATAAACCCCTTCCCCCTTACAACTTTTCATCACAAACTGTGGTAAATGTTGTTCTGGCTTCACAAGGTTATCCGAACCATTATGAAAAAGGAAAGCTAATTGAAACTTGGGAAAACATTGAAAATGCCATGGTATTTCAGGCAGGAACGATTAAAAATGAAAAAGGAGAATTGCTAACTGCCGGAGGCCGGGTTATGTCGGCATGTGGTATAGGACCTGACTTAAAATCAGCCCTTGAAGTAGCATATCAACAGGTCAATAAAATACAATATGAAGGCAAATACTGCCGACAAGACATTGGATTAGATGTGATATCTAAAGCTTAAAGTTCGCCGGCGCGATGGTGTTTGAACATTTGACCCAACCAGTACACAAAATATCCACTTATGATTAGGCCAAAAAATAAATTAGGCAAATTGCCAAGGGTGGGCAGAAGGCCAAAAGTCCAGGTAAAAAACTCACCTAACTGATAAATGAACTCGGTCATGTGCTCAAAATTTTGCCAAAGGTAGTACACAGTTTATGTTAGAACGCATTTTAAGCAAGAGTCTGGGTTCATTAGTTGCCTCTATTTTACTGGCTTTTTGTTTAGCCCTTGTTGAATGGTGGAAGAACTCGAAAAACACTATGGTCTTTGGGCCGGATGCACAATTAACTTATCCGGTTTGGATGGCTTTGGTATTGGCCTTTTACGCCCTTTTACTGGCGTTATTGTGGGCCGAAGGCTTTGGACAAAAAGATGAGCGTTTCAGAAATTTCATGCCGAGTTTTTTGTCTATTGCGCTCATTTTTGCGTTATCGCCCCCCTTCTTATTGATGCCTTCACAGCTTGCCATTATACCAGCATTGTTTGCGGTAAGAAGCGTCTTCCAGTCTATAGACAACAGCCGAAACTTTTATCGGCTATTCGATGCGGGACTTTTATTGGGATTAGCGGCTTTAATTAGCCTGCATTATTTATGGGTATTTCCCTGGATAATGGCTGTGAGTATTTTTTTAGGAAATACACATTGGCGGCATTTAAGCATTCCTTTTTTGGGTTTGATTTTTGTTTTTTGGGTACAATTGGCTGTTGGTCAGTTTTGGGGCACCACCAGCCTCGATAAATGGATTTTGGCATTTGAAAAGCCGTACATAAACAAGAATATTTTTTTTAATAATCAAACCAGTTTGATTAGACTTATTCTGTTTGTTCCCCTTTTACCACCCATTGTTCGCGACTATTTGGAGAGAGCTGCACGAGGAAGTACCGCTTGGCGAAGAAAAATTCTAAACGCTTTGATGGCAGGGTTACTTTACTTTTTGCTATTATGGCTTTTTCTTCCTCAAAATGGCCAAACCTGGGTAACTTTTCTGGCTTTGAGTTCAGGTATTTTATTAAGCGGACGAATAGAAAGGTACAAAAAAAAATGGAGTAAACGGCTAATCTTATTGTACATATTGTTTATTGCCATTATTGAAATCATTTGGTTGTAGTTCGCAACTATAAGGTTATTAACTATATTTGCGGCCCTCTAAAAAAATCTCGAGAACGTTTTGGCAATCCGCAATACCGAATATGTTTTACCTTTTTATGGGTTATCGGTAGGTATGCACACTTACCATTTTGAATTGGGAGAAGTCTTTTTTGCCGACTTTCCGGAACAAGATTTTAGAAATCCTGCTATTCAGGTTGATTTAACTTTAGATAAAAAGGCCAATTTGAGCATGGAACTCGATTTCCGGTTTTTCGGAAGTGTTGAAGTAGATTGTGACCGTAGTCTTCAAAGCTTCAGAATGCCAATAGAAGCCGAAAGAAAATTGCTGGTTAAGTTCGCCGATGAATACAACAACGACGACGACGAAATCCTGTTTCTTGAACACAACGCCCACAGCTTAAATATTGCCCAAATACTATACGAAACCTCTGCTTTGGCTATTCCTTTGAGGCGCATTCACCCAGAATGGCAGAAAATTGTAGAAGCAGAAGACGCCTTATTATTAAGTTCTGGCCCCGAGCCTGAACCTCAAGAAAACAAAGAGCCGGATCCTCGCTGGAACGAACTCAAAAAACTATTTAACAACCGCAACTGAAGCACATCTAAAATGGCACATCCTAAGAGACGGCAATCGTCGACCCGCCGCGACAAGCGTCGCACCCATTACAAGGCCACAATGCCAACCATTGCCACCTGCCCTACCACTGGCGAAGCCCATTTGTACCACAGAGCCTATTGGTATGAAGGCAAACTTTATTACAAAGGCCGCGTGGTAATGGAAAAAGCCGGAGCTGACGAAAATTAACCAAAAGGAAGGTATATAAAGAAGTGTTTCTGTGTGAATGGCTTGCCCATTTACATAGAAACGCTGTACTTTAACCCCTCCTTAATGGCCTATGAATCAAATTACACCTGCCATAACCGCCTTAGGTGGCTATGTACCCGATTATGTTCTATCAAATGCCGTTTTAGAGGGCATAGTTGAAACCTCTGACGAGTGGATTACAAGCCGAACCGGCATAAAAGAGCGCAGAATTCTAAAGGGAGAAGGTCGCGGTACTTCCGAAATGATGGTTTATGCCGCCAAAGAAGCTCTTGAAAAACGCGGTATAAGCGCTGAAGACATTGATCTTGTAATTGCCTGTACCGTTACTCCAGATATTTTAGTGGCTTCCACCGCTGCTAAAGTGTCCGATATTCTGGGCACTAAAAAAGCGGCTGCCTTCGACCTTCAGGCGGCTTGCACTGGCTTTATATATGGCTTGGTAACAGCTTCTCAATTTGTTAAAGCCGGCATGTACAAAAAAGTACTCATTGTAGCCGGCGATAAAATGTCGAGCATTCTCGATTATTCCGACCGTACCACCTGCGTGATTTTTGGCGATGGGGCCGGTGCGGTTATTATTGAACCTAACGAGGAAGGCTTCGGTTTGCAAGATGCCATTCTAAAAAGCGATGGGTCAGGCAGGCAATATCTCTACATAAAAGGAGGTGGCTCTATGTACCCGCCAACTCAAAGAAGTGTAGATGCCAAAGAACATTATGTTCATCAAGATGGACAACCAGTCTTCAAATTCGCGGTAACAAATATGGCCCAAGTAAGCGAAGACATCATGAAGCGCAATGGTTTAAGCGGCGATGATGTAAATTGGTTGGTGCCCCATCAAGCCAATAAACGCATTATAGATGCCACAGCCCAAAGAATGGGTTTAGACGAAAACAAAGTGATGGTTAATATTCAACGTTATGGGAATACCACCAATGGAACTTTACCACTTTGTTTATGGGATTACGAAAAACAACTTAAAAAGGGCGATAAGCTTATATTCGCTGCTTTTGGCGGAGGCTTTACTTGGGGTTCAGCTTACCTCACTTGGGCCTATAATCCAAATTGATCTGTAGATTTGCTTTAACCTAACCTACCATTAAGCTATGATGGACCTAAAAGAGATTCAAAGTCTAATAAAATTCGTGGCACGTTCCGGAGCCACAGAAGTTAATCTCGAAACCGAAGAATTTAAAATCACCATTAAGACTTCCGGTCAAATGGTTTATGCAGAAGCTCCTGCGCAAGCACAACTTCCACCCGTTCAAGCTACAAATGCAGCTGTTTTAACTACTGCCGCTCCCCAAGCAACATTAGAAACAGAAAAACCGAAGAACGAGGAAGACCACAGCCGCTACGTTACCATAAAATCGCCTATGATTGGTACCATGTACCGCCGCCCTTCACCCGATAAAGAACCTTTTGTAAGCGTTGGTTCAATGGTGAAGACTGGAGATGTGGTTTGTGTTATTGAAGCCATGAAGCTTTTCAACGAAATAGAGTCTGAAGTAAGTGGTAAAATCGTAAAAATCTTGGTCGACGATCAAACCCCGGTTGAATACGACCAGCCTCTCTTCTTGGTGGACCCGGCTTAAGCCTCTTAATAGCCCAAAAGCAAATCCTTATGTTTAAAAAAATACTAATCGCCAATCGGGGAGAAATAGCCCTTAGGGTTATTCGAACCTGTCGCGAAATGGGCATCAAAACCGTAGCGATTTATTCAACAGCAGACCGCGAAAGCCTTCATGTTCGTTTTGCCGACGAGGCCGTTTGTGTTGGACCGCCTCCATCTAAAGATTCTTATTTAAATATTCCAAACATTATAGCGGCCGCCGAAATTACCAATGCCGATGCCATCCATCCAGGCTATGGTTTTTTAAGCGAAAACGCCAGGTTTTCTCGAATTTGTCAAGAAAATGGCATTAAGTTTATAGGAGCTACTCCCGAGCAAATTGAGAAAATGGGAGACAAAAGCACAGCCAAAGAAACCATGAAGTTGGCTGGAGTTCCTTGTATTCCGGGCAGCGAAGGTTTGTTGGAAAGTCTCGAGCAGGCCTCTATACTCGCTCATGAAATGGGCTATCCCGTAATGCTAAAGGCCACTGCCGGGGGCGGCGGGAAGGGAATGCGCGCTGTTTTTAAACCCGAAGAGCTTCAAAAAGCGTTCGAAACAGCCAAAACAGAAGCCGGTGCAGCTTTCGGAAACGACGGCATGTACATGGAAAAACTTATTCTAGAACCTCGTCATATCGAAATCCAAATAGTTGGCGATCAATATGGGAAGGTTTGCCACCTCAGCGAACGCGACTGCTCTGTTCAGCGACGCCACCAAAAGCTAACTGAAGAAACGCCTAGCCCTTTTATGACTGCCGAATTGCGGCAAGCCATGGGCGCTGCGGCCATCAAAGCGGCCAAAAGCATTAATTACGAAGGGGCCGGTACCGTTGAATTTTTGGTAGACAAGGACCGGAATTTCTACTTCATGGAAATGAATACCCGAATTCAGGTAGAACACCCCATAACTGAACAAGTTATAGACTACGACCTAATTAGAGAGCAAATTAAAGTCGCTGCCGGGGTACCCATCTCCGGAAAAAACTACGAACCTCAACTGCATTCTATAGAATGCAGAATAAATGCTGAAGACCCCTATAACGATTTTAGACCGTCGCCCGGACGAATTACTACATTTCATGCTCCTGGTGGGCATGGGGTAAGGCTGGATACGCATGTTTATGCAGGCTATGCCATTCCGCCCAATTACGACAGCATGATTGCCAAACTCATTACCACAGCTCAAACACGTGAAGAAGCAATCGATAAAATGAGAAGGGCCTTGGATGAGTTTGTTATTGAAGGCATTCAAACCACCATTCCTTTTCACCGACAGCTCATGGACCATCCGGATTACTTAAGTGGAAATTATACCACTAAGTTTATGGAAGGTTTCAAACTCAAATAAACGATCGAATTTAAAATTAGATGCGGGTATTTCGGTTAAACCGGAATACCCGCATGTTTTTTTAATGCTTTTCGAATTTCGGAACTCCAAGACTTTCTAAAGAGCGCTCCAATTCTTCTATAATGTAACTTAAGCGCTCTACTTCGGGCTGGTACTTCATAATCAATGCCTTCGCATAAGACAGCATTTCAATGGAAAGTTGACTTGGTCCATAGGTAGAAGTGCCAGACTGATAAGCATGACTCAAATAATCATTCACATTGTGTTTAGAAGGTTCTTCCCCCACCTCCGCACGCGCTTTTGATCCTCTAAAATTCAAGTCTAAGCCTTGATACAATTCCAAAGCCTTTTCATAGTCTTTTTCCCAATCTGCGCTTTGGTGTTTAGCACGTTCGTACACTTTAGCCAATAATTGCAGCGATTTATTCGCATCGTTCAGCTTATGTTCCAAGGCTTCCGATTCTGCCATTGTTTTGCCCAAATCATCTTTAAACAGAACCAAACTTTCTTTACTTGGCAATAAACTTCCTGAACGAAGCCTCTCGACCTGCAGCTCGGTTGTATTTCCTAAATTCTCATAATGACCATTTTTATAAATCTGAAGTACCGCTACATACGAACCTGGTTCAACTTTAAACCGCATGCCTTTTGAGCCCATATTGGACTGATGAATAAAATCGGCTGACTGAGCATTTAAATCCCACACCACACGCTGATAGCCTTTTGAGTAAGGTGCTTCTATGCGGTTAACCATAACGCCTTGTTTGTCGAATATGGTAAGGTATAGTTTAGGTGCTTGTTCCCGAATTTCTATTTCTACCGAATCCCAACCCGGAAAAGCAGCTGCTTGTTTTTCTTTCTCTGCTTCCTGCCTTATGGTTTTTTTGGTTTTTTGAACCTCTTGCAGGTAATAGGTAAATTCAGCTCCAAAAGGCGGATTATCAGCCATAAAATATGAATCGCCTTGAGATGCTTTTTTACCATGCCCCAGGTCATGTTCCGGCTCGTACAACCAGGCTTTGCGGGGTTCAAACAGAACCACTTTGGCCAATTCTACCTTATCGTGAGGTTGCCGTAAAGCGCTTATATCGTCTAAAATAAAAATACCTCTTCCAAATGTGGCCAATACCAAATCGTTTTCACCTTTTTGAATGGTTAAATCTCTTACCGGAATGCAAGGCAATTGCCCTTTCAGGGGCTGCCATTTAAGCCCAGCATTCTGACTGACAAATACTCCGAATTCTGTACCCAAAAACCATAGGTCTTTTTGAATATGGTCTTGAACCAATCTCCAGCACAAGGTTTTATCAGGCAATCCGTCTTTCAAACGCACCCATGAAATCCCTGCATTGACGCTCTTGTATAAATAGGGCGAAAAATCGCCGGCTTTGTGGTGATCGAATGCAGCGTAAACCGTTTTTTCGTCGAATTTATCCGCTTTAATGTCGTTAACAAAGGCCGAAGCAGGCAGTCCGGGAAAAACGCCAAAAGGTATTTCGCGCCAACTTAAACCAGCATTTTCGCTGCAATGCATTTTGCCATCGTCGGTTCCTACGTAAAGCAATCCTTCTTTTACAGGCGATTCTGAAATAGACGTAATTGTGCTAAAACTGCTCATCGCATATAGATCCCAGGCATTGTCCCAACTCTGTGGCCCGCCAAACATAGGGGTGGTTATTCTGTCAATGTTTTGGGTCAAATCGCCCGAAACAGTGGTCCAGCTATCGCCTCTATCCTCTGATTTCCAAACACGCTGTGAGGCGAAATACAGCCTTTTCGGATTATGAGGGCTAACCAAAACAGGAGCATCCCAGTTGTAGCGCTCGGCAGGTTCATCGGGCTTGGCAAGAGGTTTTATATAAACATTCTCACCTGTAGTTCTGTCGTGTCGGTTAAGGTTACCTTGCTGCCATTGGGCATATACAATATTGGGATTACCTGGTTCTGTGGCCGGTTGATGCCCGTCGCCGCCTAATATCACAAACCAATTGCTGTTGGAAATACCATGGCTGTTGGTGGTTCTAGAAGGCCCTCCCTGGGTGTTATTGTCTTGTGTGCCTCCGTAAATATTATAAAAAGGTTGGGCATCGTCAACCGCCAATTTATAAAATTGAGTGACCGGCAAATTCGCTACAAATCGCCAATGTGCGGTTTGATCGAAAGTTTCGTAAAGCCCGCCATCTGTGCCTACCAATAAATAGTTGGGGTCGTTCGGTCTAAATGCTATGGCGTGGTTATCAACGTGCTTGTTTTTCTCATTCATCAATCGAAATGATTTTCCACCATCATCTGAAATCTGCATCATGTAGTCTACCAAATAAATGCGATCAAATTGATGGGGAGACGCATAAAGTTCCTGATAATAGTGTGGGCCGGTGGCCCCTGAAACAGCATCCGACATTTTTGTCCAGGAACTGCCCCCATTTTCGCTTCTGTAAACACTTCCATTTCTTCGGTCAGTTTCAATAGCCGCATAAATTACCTCGCTTTTTTGTGGCGAAATGGCCAGTCCAATTTTCCCCAAATGGCCCGTGGGTAATCCGTTTTCTAATTTTGTCCATTGCTTACCACCATTGGTGCTTTTATAAATGCCACTGCCTTTGCCTCCACCCAAATAAGCCGCAACCGTTCTTTGACGTTGCCAGGTGGCTGCATACAATACATCGGGGTTTTTTGGATCTATTACCAAATCTGTAGCCCCAATCCAGCTGTCGTCTCCAAGAACTTTTTGCCAACTAAGCCCACCATCTTCGCTTAAAAACACCCCCCTATCACCACCTTCCTTCCACAATGAGCCTTGTGCGGCAACCCAAATTTTATTGGAATTTTCCGGATGTACACAGATTTTGGAAATATGTTCAGAAGCCTTCAGGCCCATATTTTTCCAACTGTTGCCGCCATCTTCGCTTTTATAAACTCCATCTCCGTAGCCCACATGCCGTCCGCCAACATTTTCGCCGGTTCCTAGCCAAATCACTTCAGGTTGTTTGGGATCCAAACCCACACAGCCGGTTGAGTATACCGCCTGATTTTCGAATATGGGCCGCCAGGTGGTGCCTGAGTTTTCGGTTTTCCATAAGCCACCCGAACCCACCGCCACATACCAAATATGCTGGTTTTCGGGATGAATGGCAATATCGGCAATTCGACCCGACATAAATGCCGGACCCAGACTTCTAAACTTAAAACCCCCAAACACATCGGCATTTGAGGTTTTTTCGGGAACTTTTAAGGGCTTTTTCTTTTGAGCTTCGGCTTCGTTCGAGATCCCTAAAACAAAAATCAACAAACCGTACTTAAAAACTGAAAATAGCTGCTTCATACCTATTGGCTTTGCCTCAAATGTGCAAATTATTTCCAGCATTGAGCTAAAGCCATTAAGAAAGGCAAACCCCAAAAAAAACCGGACCAAAGCCCGGTTTAAAATAACTTGATAATAAGCGGTTTATTCGTCATCCTCCTCTTCATCATCGTCGGCATTGTCTGCTTCATCCACGTCTTTATCATCGTCATCGTCGGCATTGTCATCGTCCAAACCATCGGGTAAGTTGCTTAAGTCCGGACCGCTGGCATCTTCATTATCATCGTCATCTAAATACGCTTCTACCACCCTATCGAGCTCTACACCCACTTTCACCAAGTACTTAGTGTCTTCCGTTTCTAAAGGAACTGAGCTCACCAATTCGCCTTTTGCATTTTTAAAACGAACCACGAAATCGTCGTAGCCATAGGGGTAAGTTGAAGTAAACAACTGCAGGAGTTCCTGAGTGATGTTTTTGTAATCAACTATAACACGTTTCTTCTCCATGTAATGCGATTTTACCAACCGAGTATCCACGCAAAAATAAGCGGAGCCACTATGGTTGCATCGCTTTCTATCACAAATTTCGGTGTGTCGATATCGAGCTTCCCCCAGGTGATTTTTTCGTTGGGTACAGCCCCTGAATATGAACCGTAACTCGTTGTGCTGTCGCTAATTTGGCAAAAATAACTCCAAAATGGAATGTCCTCCATTTCCATGTCTTGATACAACATAGGCACCACACAAATAGGGAAATCGCCTGCAATACCCCCTCCAATCTGGAAAAACCCCACCCCTTTTCCGGCGCTGTTTTGCACATACCAATTGGCTAACCATACCATATATTCGATACCACTTTTCATTACCGATGGCTGTAATTGGCCTTTTATGCAATACGACGCAAATATGTTGCCCATGGTCGAATCTTCCCATCCGGGTACCACGATGGGTAAATTGCGTTCGGCAGCTGCCAACATCCAGCTGTTTTTTGGATCTATTTCGTAATACTGTCCCAATACTCCCGACAAGAGCATTTGATACATATACTCGTGCGGAAAATACCGTTCGCCTTTGTTTTGGGCTTGTAACCACAATTGGTGGATGTGCTTTTGTAAACGGCGAAAGGCTTCTTCCTCCGGAATGCAGGTATCGGTTACTCGGTTAAACCCTTCATCGAGCAAAGCCCGTTCATCGGCTGGACTTAAATCGCGGTAGTGGGGTACCCTTTTGTAGCTGTTGTGGGCCACCAAGTTCATTAAATCTTCTTCTAAATTGGCCCCTGTGCAGCTTATAATGTCCACTTTCCCTTGACGAATCATTTCGGCCAAACTAATGCCCAATTCGGCGGTGCTCATAGCGCCTGCAAGGGTTACCATCATTTTACCCCCTTCGGCCAAATGGGTTTCATAGCCTTTGGCCGCATCTACCAAAGCGGCTGCATTAAAATGCCTGTAGTGGTGCTGAATAAAATTCGAAACCGGTCCTTTCATAGATTCCAACATGTTCTAAAAAATTAATATCCCAATATTTTCAACATACTCTTGTAGCTCTGCTCTTTAGCAAAAAGACGGGTGCGAATTTCGCCATCTTCATCTTCCTCAATTACCACATGTTTAGGGGCAGGCAACAAACAGTGTTGTATACCACCATAACCTGCCAAGGAATCTTGATAAGCGCCGGTATTAAAAAAGCCTATGTACTGATTGCCACCATTATCGGACATTTTAGGTAAATAAATGGCGTTTGAATGCTGCTCCGAGTTGTAGTAATCGTCGCTGTCGCAGGTTAATCCACCCAGTAAAACCCTTTCGTATTCTTTCTCCCAATTGTTAATGGCCAATAGGATGAAACGTTTGTTTATGGCCCAGGCATCGGGCAAAGTGGTCATAAAAGAACCATCAATCATATTCCAATTTTCGCGGTCGTTCTGCTTTTTTTGGTCCATGATGCTAAACAACATCGCTCCGCTTTCGCCTACAGTATAGCTGCCGAATTCGGTAAAAATATGAGGTTCTTTCACGCCTTTTTCGTTGCAATGCCCTTTAATTTGGGCAATAATTTCTTCGGCCATATAGGCATAATCGTACTGAAACGACAATGAATTCTTGATTGGAAACCCTCCACCAATGTTTAAGGAGTCAAGGCTTGGACAGATTTTCTTCAAGTCGCAGTACACGTTTACGCACTTTAAAAGCTCACTCCAGTAATAAGCGGTGTCGTTTATGCCTGTATTAATGAAAAAGTGGAGCATTTTAAGCTCGAAACGTTCGTGATGACGAATGTTGCTTTCATAAAATGGCACAATGTCTTTGTAACCAATGCCCAATCGGCTGGTGTAAAATTCAAACTTAGGTTCTTCTTCAGCTGCTATTCTAATGCCCAGTTTAAGTTTGCCCGGTATTAATTCATCGTAGGCCTCAAACTCGGCCTTATTGTCTAAAACCGGGATTACATTATCGTAACCATCGTTTACCAAACGGGCGATGTTTTCTATGTACTGTGGTTTTTTAAAGCCATTGCACACAATGTAATGCTTCTTCCCAATCCTTCCTTCTTCAACAAGCGTTTCGATAATGTTGATGTCGAATGCACTTGAAGTTTCGATGTGGATGTCGTTTTTAAGCGCTTCTTCCATTACAAAACGAAAATGCGAACTCTTGGTGCAGTAGCAATAATTGTACTTCCCTTTGTAGTCGGCCTTAGCCATTGCCACATTAAACAGCATTTTGGCCTTTTGAATTTGCTGCGATATTCTAGGTAAATAACTCAATTTCAAAGGCGTACCATACTGCTTGATGATATCCATCAAGTAAATGCCATTCCAGGTGAGCGTATCCCCATCCAGTTCAAAATCTTCCTGAGGCCAATCAAAGGTTTGGTTAATCAGGTCTATGTATTTGTTGCGCATTTGGTGAATTATAAATCGGAGGCAAAATTAGCATCCAACTCACTTACTTTAATATTAATTTTCACATTTAACTCATTCAAGTTGGAATATAATCTCCTTTCCAACGAAAAGAAAACGGTATGGATTAACAAAATTCAATTCATCCAACTTAACTACTTCAACCTTTCATCCCTTTTCCAACTCAAACGTTGTGTGTGGCCCAAATCGAACCTTCGTTATAGCCTGAAGTTTATCATGGTAAACACCCTTAACAACCGATAAATTTGCCTTTATGCGAATTCATAAAAACGAAGTTCTCGAAGCCCTGCAACACATTGCAGTTCATGGCAGTAATCAAAACATTGTAGAAGCCGGACACGTTCAAAACATCCAGATTTTTGGCGATGAAGTGGAGATTGACGTTCTTAGCAAGAGCGCAGCCTTAGCCGTTAAGAAAAAACTGGAAGTTGACGTTTTAAAAGTCATACACGAAAAAGTGTATGCCAAGGCCAAAATCAAGGTTAACATTCGGGTGGCCGAACCTGAAACCCCGCCCAATGCCCAGTTAAAAGGACCGGAATTGCCCGGGGTAAAAAACATCATTGCCATAGCCAGCGGTAAAGGCGGTGTGGGTAAATCGACCGTAACCGCCAATTTGGCGGTGGCATTGGCCGAAATGGGCTTTCAGGTAGGCTTGGTTGATGCCGATATTTACGGCCCCAGCATGCCCATGATGTTCGACGTGGCCACCGAAAAACCGGGCAGTATAGAAGTAGACGGGGTTCGAAAAATGGATCCTGTTCAAAATTATGGGGTAAGGCTGCTTTCCATTGGCTTTTTTGCCGGTGCTAATCAAGCGGTGGTTTGGCGGGGCCCTATGGCCACCAAAGCCCTCAACCAATTGATTCGCGATTCGCATTGGGGTGAACTCGATTTTCTGCTTATCGACCTCCCTCCCGGCACTGGCGATATTCACTTGTCGCTTGTTCAAGCGGTTCCGGTTACAGGGGCCGTAGTGGTAAGCACCCCTCAGGCTGTGGCTTTGGCCGATGCCCGAAAAGGGGTAGGCATGTTTAAAATGGACAGCATCCAAGTGCCTGTTTTGGGTATTGTGGAGAATATGTCGTACTTCTCTCCTCCTGATGTACCCGACAAGCGCTATTACATTTTTGGGCAAGACGGAGCCAGACATTTAGCGGCTGAACTCGATGTACCCTTCTTAGGCGAATTGCCCTTGGTACAGAGCATACGAGAAGCCGGCGATGTAGGACGTCCTGCTGTTTTACAAGGCGATACCCCAGTGGCCGAAGCATTCATACAAATGACCAAGCGCATGGTTGAAGAACTCGTTCTTCGTCACGAAACCATGCCACCCACTGAGGCGGTTAGAATTACCAATATGGCCGGATGTGCCGCCGTAAAACCAAAACACACATGAGCAAAGCTGCCAATCTAAAAACCCGAATTCAAAACGCCCTCGACGAAATACGCCCTTTCCTTCAATCGGACGGAGGCGACATTTCGTTGGTGAGCATAGAAGGAAGCACCGTAAACGTTCAGCTGCACGGCACCTGCATTGGCTGCAGTGTAAATCTCATGACGCTTAAAAATGGGGTGGCCATGACCATTCGCAAACACGCGCCCGAAATTCAGGAAGTGGTTGAATTAAGTACCCAATCACGATTAAACGCATGACAAGCTCTGTAGAAAAAGCCACCGTTTTGTTTGCCGGCGATTCGGGCGATGGTATGCAACTTACCGGATTTCAATTCTCCAATACTTCGGCACTTCACGGAAACGACCTCAGCACTTTCCCCGATTTCCCTGCCGAAATAAGAGCCCCGGCCGGCACGGTTTCGGGGGTTTCTGGCTTTAAGATTAATTTCGGAAGCGTAAACATTTATACTCCGGGCGGAAAAGCCGATACTTTGGTGGCCATGAACGCGGCGGCCCTTATTAAATTCCAAAGCGAATTAAAACCAAGAGGTATTGTATTGGCCAATGTGAACGGCTTCGATAAAAAAAACCTTCGACTGGCCAAAGTGGATGAAACCCGCGACCTTTTAAGCGAAGCCAAAGAAGCAGGGTTTGAAGTGATTCAAGTCGAAATTTCGCGCCTAACCAAAGAAGCGCTCAAAGACAGCGGTCTTAGCACCCGCGATCAAGAACGCTCTAAAAATATGTTCACCCTGGGGTTGGTGTATTGGCTTTACAACCGAAACCTTCAGCCCAGTATCGATTTTATTAGCAAACGATTTGCCCAAGACCAAGTGGTGGGGGAAGCCAACCTCAGTGTGCTAAAAGCTGGCTACCATTATGGAGAAACCGCCGAAATTTTTTCGCACCGGTACGAAGTAGCCCCGGCTAACCTCCCACCCGGACAATACCGCAACATCATGGGCAACGAAGCCCTGTCAATTGGCTTGGTAGCTGCCTCTCAAAAAGCCGGTTTAAACCTTTACTATGCCGGCTATCCCATTACCCCGGCCAGCGATATTTTACATGAACTTGCTCAGCATAAAAATTTCGGTGTTCGCACTTTTCAGGCAGAAGACGAAATAGCAGCCATTACGGCTGCCATTGGTGCCTCGTTTGGAGGGGCTTTGGCAGCTACGGCTTCATCGGGACCCGGTATTGCGCTCAAAACCGAAGGTTTAGGACTGGCCTTTATGCTCGAATTGCCACTGGTGGTTGTTAATGTTCAACGGGGTGGCCCTTCTACAGGGTTGCCTACTAAAACCGAACAATCAGATTTGTTTCAGGCCGTTCATGGCCGAAATGGCGAGGCTCCCATTCCGGTTCTTGCTGCCCGTTCGCCCAAAGATTGTTTCGCTACCGCCTACGAAGCCTGCAAAATTGCCATCGAGCATATGACCCCGGTTATGTTGCTTTCGGATGGCTATATTGCCAATGGCTCTGAACCGTGGCTGTTTCCACTAAGCGACGATTTACCGAGCATTCAACCTTATTACGCCAACATAGCTGAACCATATGTGCCATACGAGCGAAATGGACAGTATGTAAGGCCCTGGGCCATTCCCGGTACTGCAGGTCACGAACACCGTTTAGGCGGCCTGGAAAAAAAACACCCCGACGGCGAGGTAAGCTATGAACCCGATAACCACCAACTGATGGTGCAGTTGCGGGCCGAAAAGGTGAATTCTTTGGCCCATGTTTTCGATCCGGTACATATTGAATGCGGGCCCGAACAAGGGGAGTTGTTAATCCTGGGCTGGGGCAGCACTTATGGTGCCATACGCACTGCCGTGCAAAACCTTCTGAAACAAGGCCACTCGGTGGCCCATGCCCATCTACGCCATATTTTTCCCTTCCCGGCTAATTTGGGCAGTTTATTGAATGGCTTTAACCATATACTGATTCCTGAATTAAACAACGGCCAACTCGTTCATCTGGTACGCGATGCCTTTTTGGTTAATGCCCACAGTCTTCCCAAAATAAAAGGCCTACCCTTTCTTAGCAGCGAAATAGAATCAAAAGCGCTCGAATTTCTTCAACCTCAAACCGACCAAGCACTCTAAAATGCATACCCTAACTTCCAAAGATTTCGCCTCGGATCAAGATGTGCGTTGGTGCCCAGGCTGCGGCGATTACAGCATCCTTAAACAGGTGCAAACCATTATGCCCGATCTTGGAATACCCCGCGAAAACATCGTTTTCATTTCGGGCATTGGCTGTTCTTCTCGCTTCCCGTATTACATGAATACATATGGCATGCACAGCATTCACGGTAGGGCTACTGCTGTGGCCTCGGGCCTAAAAATGATGCGCAAAGAATTAAGCGTATGGATAATAACCGGAGATGGCGACAGTTTGTCGATTGGCGGAAATCACCTTATTCATCTTTTGCGCCGAAATTTAAATGTTAACATCTTACTGTTTAACAACGAGATTTATGGTCTTACCAAAGGCCAATACAGCCCAACTTCCGAAACAGGCAAACACACCAAGAGCAGCCCTTGGGGCGCCATAGACCACCCATTTAACCCTGCCGCATTGGCCTTAGGGGCCGATGCCACTTTTGTAGCGAGGGCTTTAGATCGCGATCCAAAAGGCTTGCGCGAAGTGCTATTGGCCGCTCATCAACATCAGGGCAGTGCATTTGTAGAAATATACCAAAATTGCAATGTGTTTAACGATGGGGCTTTCGACGCCTACAGCCATAAAAGTGAACGTGAATTAAGTACCTTACAGCTCGAAGCTGGGCAGCCTCTTATTTACGGACCTGAAAGCCAAAGAATCGCTTTGGTTATTCGCGATTTGCAAGTTTATGCCAAGCCTCTCGAAGAGTGTGAGCCTCAAGAGCTTTGGATACACGACCCACATAACCTCACCAAAGCCCATTTGCTTAGTCGCCTATTCGAACACCACGGTCCGTCTGCTCTACCCCGTCCGTTTGGGGTATTGTACCAAACCCAGCGCCCTTGTTACGAGGATGTGCTCGAAGAACAATTTCACACCGCGGTAGCCAAAAAAGGTTCTGGGCAAATTAACCAACTTCTCTCCGGCACCAATTCGTGGACTATTGCTTAATGCCTTATTCGCCATAATTATAGAGCTTTTAAAGGAAGGGCTGTGGGCGTTT
>CAMCXO010000010.1 GCA_945883565.1 Chryseobacterium gleum | reverse complement strand
TTTGGTTAATAGTTTCTTTGTTTCGTTGTAAATTTCTTTCATAATCTGATAGGGCCTGTATAAATTCATAATGGGTACAAACCAGCTTCCTGCAGCCCAGTCTACAGCATGGGCTAAGTAATTGACTTTTGTATGTAAATTGAAATAGGTTCTTCGAAACCATTGTATGAAAGTAATACCGGTTATTATTAATAGTAGGCCAAGAGCCAAATCAAGAACGCCGTGTGGTGTAAGATCTGACAATGCTATTTCCAATGTAAGATCGTTTTCTAAGGCAGATGTGAGTATTTGGTATTGGGAGAAGGCTGAAACTAATGATGGTAGTTGAAAAACAAGGACAATCCAAATTAAGATGATCGCCGTTTTGGCTCTTTGGCCATTTGGTCTTAATTGTTCATTAGAATAGTCTATTTTAACGGCTTTTAATTTGTTCATGCTAATGTGTATTATGAAATTTAGGCGTGATGTAGTTAATAAGGATTGCAGTGGAATTGAATCTAATGTTCCACAGCCATTTGAATTGTTATTATGTTAGCCTTAAATGTATAAAAAATCTACATTTAGACGTGTTGTGGGTTTAGCGACTGCTTTTGTTGCTAGAATTGAAAACGTTCGTGGTGGAAATGAAAATGTTCATAGCCGAAATGAAAACCTAAGTCTTTGCCTAGAAGTCAACCCATTCTAACTTGTTGTAGGAACGCGGACATTTTTCTCTCTTAGAATTTTTGGGTAAAGTTTTGATCTGTGTATTAACTTGATTGACTTGGCAATGTGTGTGGCTGGCGTGCAAAGGCTTATTTTTTCAATATTGTTGTTCTGTGATAATCCAAATAGAGTTCTCTACCAACCGTCGGCAAGTGTGGGATTATTTTATTGTCAGAAATACCGAGTTTTGAATATGTCATATTTGAAAGGAAAGGAGATAAAATGATCTTCCTGTCGTCTGTAAATGATAAAAATCCCCGGTCAAATAAGAAATCAAAAGTTGGCGTTAACATAAAGCCGTTTTTCGGATCGGTTTTTTCAAAGTTGTTTGATGCTGCCCAAGGTTTAATATGACTTGCAATTAAAAGTCTGTCGTCTGATACTAAAGTAATAGGGCAGAAGGGGCAAAGTTCTAAAAGCTTCTTTCTGTATTCACCCTGTCCAACTCTTGCCTTCGATAAAGTGAGTTTTTCTGTTTCGTTTTCTATTTGCTCAATTGCTTCTTCTTCCTTCTTGATAATATAAGGGTGTTGAACTTCGCCAAAATAATCCGCAAATAGCCGGAAATAGTAAAAGATTTCCCCTTTGTTGTCAACGATTTTAATAACCGATATGTAGGTTAAGTTTGGTAGTGATAATTCTCTGATAAGTTTGTATGATTGAGATGTTGAATTTACATAGACTCTTGGTCCTGCTATTTGAGTTTGTTCTCTGACTTCAAAATCTATTACATTAGGCAATGCTTCAATTTTCTTTTTCCTTTCATTCCAAAGGTTAGGCAAAAGATCTAGATTTACATAGGGTTGTTCAGGTTTTAAATATTCCGTCTTTGTTTCTTCCAAGTATTGCAACAAGTCTTTCTTTAATAGGAAACAATGGATTGTGAAACCAGCATTACCAAAAAAGCTTCTCACTGCAGGACTGTCATTGCCAACATAAAGTTTTGCTTCACCATTTCCACCACCAATTTTGTTTTGGCGTACAACAAAAGAATCAGCTATTGTGATTTTCTCTTTTGCATCAAGTACTATGTAATTGTTTTTACCAATTTGTATTTCCATTTGCTCTAGTTAGCGAATTGAGTAATATCCATTTGTTTCAGTAAAGCAATTAAAACATCCACAACTATGCTGTTTCCTGCTTGGCGATACATTTGTGTGTTGCTAACTGCAATTTTAAAATCATCTCTAAAGCCCATTAGCCTTAAACATTCTCTTGGTGTTAATTTCCGAATCTTGCCTTTATTATGAGTTACATAATTATCAACTCCAGCGCGGTGCATTTTGTGCATTGATTGTAAAAGTGGTCGAGCAATTTCTAAATCAGTTTTAGTGCTAGTCTTAAAATTCATTGTTCCACCTGCTAACACGTAATCACGAACCCTGTCAGATAAGTAGTATTTTTCTTCAACTTTATTTACATCAAAAATAAACTCATCAAAATCATTTTCATCTGCTGACTCAAAAATAAAATCACCATGCCAGTTAAACTGTTGATTTGCTTTTTGGCAAAGCATTACTTCACCGTTTATTTGAGTGTATCGCTTTGTTTTGTTTTTAGAGCTTGTTACGAATTTAACTCCTTTTTCTTTAAGATAGTATTTAGATTCTGTGTAATCTTCAAGAAAGTCCTGCATTGTTCTTTCAAGTTGGATTTTCTGAGGAAATGAAAACTCAACATCTTTATCCTTAAATCCAACAACAAAAATCCTTTCACGATGCTGTGGAATGCCGTAATCTTTGCTATTTAGTATTTTTGTATTAATTTGATAACCTAAGTCGTGAAAAACATCTTGAACTACTTTCCAGGTTCTTCCATTGTCGTGATTTGTTAAACCTTTCACGTTTTCATAGATAAAAACCTTTGGTTGTGTTTCTTTTACAATACGAGCAAAGTCATAGAATAAAGTTCCACGAATGTCTTCTAATCCTAATCGTTTACCAACCATTGAGAACGCTTGGCAAGGGCTGCCTCCAACTAATAAGTCAAGTTTTCCTTTGTATTTCTTGGCTGAAAACTCTGTAACGTCATTATGCCAGTCACTTGCTGATATTTCATAGTTTGCGAAATAGCTTTGTCTCACGTGTGGATCAATGTCTCCCGCAAAGGTTATTGAATGATTTAAATTAAGTCGTCTAAAAGCATGTTCAATGGCTCCAATGCCACTAAACAAAGTTCCAATTCTTATTTCTGCCGTAGGATTAGAAAACTCTTTTAATCTCCAGTCATTTTCACCAAACAAGTCAGATTCAGTTGCAATTGAATAATCAGTTTGGTGTGAGATGGAACCGTATTTAATGTATTTAATTTTTTCTTCTGCAAGAGTTAGGATAGATTGGTCTAGCTCTTTGTCGCAAATAGCTCTCGCTATTTTTTCACTTACTAACTCTTTTTCCATTTCAGATTTATCGAGTTGGAAAATTTTACAAAGCTTGGTCAGTTTTTTTTCATCAAGTTCTCTCTTACCGTTTTCAATCTTACTCAAATTGGCAGAATCAATATCAAGCTTTGCGGCAAGTTGAGTAAGTGTCCAACCCTTGTCATTTCTAAGGGTTTTTATATATTGTCCAATCGTTTCTCTCATATGACTTGTCAGGTTTTGACAAATTTATGGAATCGAAAGTTTCCCTCATGTTTAACTTGTGTTTATTATTAACAGTTGTCACATTAATTAGTCATGGCGTTGGCAAAGAATGGCTCTTTTGGTTTTGCGAAGGGTCGGCTTGCGGGTGGGGTTAAAGCCAAATGTGCCACTTGCGGTTTGGCTAAAATTGTTTTTAAAAAATGCGGGTGGGAAAAAATAAAAAACACAAGGTCGGCAATGAGTGTCGGCTTACTTCGCAGTCTCGTAAGTCACCATCTGCAGACTCGTAAGTCACCTTCGCAGTCTCGTCACTCACCTTCGCAGTCTCGTAAGTCACCTTCGCAGAGATGCGCTCATCAAGGCAGGTAATTTGAACCAAGTCTTAACAAAAATAAATAACGTTTCTACAAGAACAAACAACAAAAAAACCAGACAGTCCGCGCCAGCGATTGCAGCGTAAAGCCCGCAGCCGCCTTGACCAAAGCCTTCTGAATTAATCATGCCCATCCTTAAATCCAGAAAATCATGGTTCAGACAATGGCGGCGAGGACTTGGAGCGGAAAGCCCGGCCCGCGAGGGGCTGATGGTATTTTGGCCTTGCATAAACCTTTTGCCCCGCGCGGGGGCGCCCTATTTTAAGTCAAAAAAAAAGACCGCCCGAAGGCGGCCTTTTGGTTTGGTAAGGCGTTTCTTTTTAGTGTTTCACCACTTTAATGGTTTGGGTGCCCTCCTGCATTTTCAGCTTAAGCACATAAGTGCCTTGGCTGTAAGCGCTTAATGGTAGGGTGTACAGTCCATTAACGGTAAAGCTTTGCAACAAACGGCCCTGTAAATCGAGCAATTCAATTTGAGTAGCTTCGGTGGTTTCGATGTTTACCAAATCGCTGGTTGGATTGGGGTAAACGCGTACCTCGTGGCGGCTCTCTTCGTTTTTATTGCCTGAAACTCCCAACTGGCGGTCTCGGCGAACCGAGAAGGCAGAGTTTTGATCGCCGGCACCGGCGTTGTAGCGGCTGCGTACGTTAAAGCGGTACAACTTACCGGGGGTAAGGTTGTTAACGTGGTGGAAAGTATCGGCGATTCCGGTATACAAATTCACCAATTGGTTGTCGGTTTCGTTGCGCACGCGTACCTGGTAGCTCACTACACCGGGCATCAAAATACCATTTTGACGTGGGCGGTTCCAGAAAGGCATAAAGCCGTTTGGACTGCTGTTGGTGGCACCCAAAAGGTTGGGTATGTAAGCTGTATCGAGGCTGTTGATCTGAATGGCCATTACCGAATCGGCCTCACAGTTAAAGGCATCGAATACGCTCAACATATAATTGCCTCCGGCCAATTGGCTAAAGGTGTGATTGCGGCGGTTTTCGGCGCGTAGCATATTGCCATTCTGATCTTCCAACTGGAAGGTGTAAAGGCTCTTTCCTCCGCTTACGTTGAACACGCTTACACGGGCGCTGCTGCTTGGCAATGGATTTAGGTAAGCTGCCTGGAAAGTATTGGCCGAATAGCTGATGTTGGTGGCGCAGGCTATGCTAAAGTTTACTGTACAAGATGTATCGGCCAATCCTATAGCGAATACACGGGCTTCGTAGTTACCGGGAGCCAGGTTTTGAATAAGCCTTTGGGTAGCCGACAAGGTATTGCCTGCCCAGTTCATGCTTCCTACTGAGCGCCATTGTAAACGGTAATTGGTGGCACCGCTAATAGGCGTCCAAGAGAACGATTGGTTGTAATCTCCATTAATGCCGGGGGCAGCCGATAAAATGTTAAGGCAAGCGGCCTTGGTGGTAAACATCATTTCGTTGCCATAAGAGGTTCCCAAAGCGTTGGTGGCATAGGCGCGAACATAATAGGTAGTGCTGCCATTTAATCCACTTAACTGGGTGGTGTAGTTGTTGGCCATGGTGGTATCGGAGGTGAACTGATTGGCCAAGGTTGGGTTGGTCAAAGTATCGTAAGCAACACCGCGGGCTGTAAGGGCCATACCGCCATTGTCGGTTACCTGAGCTTCTACCACTGCCGACTGTGAGGTGATTTGGTTAACACCCAAGGTTTGAACGCTTGGTTTTTGGCTGCCAAGGTGCTCGCTGCGGGCTATAACGAAAGCTGCCGATGCATTGAAAGCCACCATATTGCCTGAGGCATCCATTTGGGCGGCATTAGAACCGCTTGGGTGCTGAATAGACAAGAAAGCGAAACGGAAATCGGGGGTGAAGGTCATGCCACAAGGTTCAGAACCGGCTGGGGTTTTGATGAAAAGCTCAACCTTAGGCGTGGTTTGGGTGTGGTCTGGACGCACCATCCAAAGGTGGTTGCGGCTTCCATCTTGCAGCACATACAAATTGCCTTGGTCGTCGAAGGTAAGGTTGTCGTTTCCACTTCCCCAAGATTCGGTAAAGTTGCCGTTGTTAGAGGTGATGTTGTAGCTGGTTCCGCCCACGAAAGTTTCGAAGTTAGAAATGGTAGAACCATTGTCGGTGAATCTCCAAGTGCGGTTGTTGCCTTTTCCGGTAAAATAGATTTTGCCATCTAAAGGACCGATTTCTACGTCTTCTACCCCATTAAAGTTGGTAGCGCCCAATCCAATAGCCAAGCTGCGGGTATTGTTGCGTTCGCTTTGGGTGGTGTTTGGAACCAATACCCAAGTAGCGGTGGTGCCGGTGGGCTCGCCACCTGCCAAAGGCTGATCGAGTTTTAATACGTAAAGCATGCCGTTGGTTAAATCGCCTTTGCTGGTCATTACGTATTTGAATACCGCGCTTGAACCGCCATCTTCGCCCCAGTACATTACGGCCGAATCGTTGGTGAAGCAAGCATTTTCGTGGCTGGCATTGCCGGCAGCCCAAATTTTATCTGGATTTCCGTCGTTGTCGTAATCGCGTACTTTGGCCGAAACCGGATCTATTTCTACCAACCAACCCACATCAAAATAACCATCGTTGTTGGCATCGGCTGCAGATCCTGTTTCTTCGGCTGTTACCACCGTTCCCCAAGGGGTAATGCCGCCAGAACAGTTGCGTTCGGTGCGAACCAAAGCCGGATGGCTGAAATCTACTGCTTCTGAAGTGTCTATAACCCAAAGGTTAGAAGCGTTGTCGTAGTGCATATCGAGCAAAGACACACCACCAGGAGCGGTTTCGTGGTTAATAGAAAGATGCCCTAGTTCGCTGCTGCCGTTCGTGGCTACATAGCCGGTGAAGTCGTGTAAACCGGGTGCAATGCCTCCGCCTTTGCTGTAGGCTTGACCTTGTTTCCACAACATTTGGAAGCGGTGGCTTGAAGGAATCACCATTGTGGGGCCTTGGGCCGATGGCTGCAAAGAGGTGAAGCAAGCAAAATGTGCCTCGTTGCCATTAGAACAACCTAAAGCCGGTGGGTTAAAGAAAGGAGGGGTTTTGATGTAAAGATCGAATCCCAGGTCTGAGCTGAAAATATCGCGGTTGTGAATTTCTACGGCCAAAACGTTGATGCCTTGGTTGAAAACGGTTTTAGGCAATAGGTAGGTGTAGTAAACGGTTTCGTCTCCACCGGCAATGGTAGCAGGGGCGGTAGAATCGCAAGTAAATACGCCACTTGGCATATTGCTGCGGAAAAGCTCCACACCATTTACATAAACCACCCCGCCATCGTCGCGACGAAGACCAAATTCGATGGTATCGGGCAATTGGGCTAGATCGATGTCGATATCGCGGCGGAAATAATAGGTAATGAATTTGTTGTTAGGATCTGGACCAAAAGAAATGGTGGTGGCCATTGGATCGCCATAACCAAGTGGTGCACGGCCTTGGGCCCAGTTGTCGTCGCTCATGGCGTTGGTGTTCCATGGCATGCCATCGAAACAAGCGCCATTGTCGCGGTAATGCCATTCGCTTCCGGCTAAGAATGGGAAGCTTGCTGCTGCCAAAGGTGGTTTTTTGCCGCTTATGGCCATATCGAATACCATATCGGAGCTGTTGGCAGCGCTTTGGTGAAGTTCAACCGCTACCACGTTAAGCCCGTTTACCAACAGGTTATCGGTCATGTTAACGAAGAAAGTGGTTTCATCGCTTCCGCCTACTGCTGTAGAGGCCAATGTACCGGCCGTAACCGCACCGTTGGGCATGTTTTGGCGGAAAACTTCAACACCGTTTAGGTAAACCACTGCCCCGTCGTCGCGGCGCACACGGAATTGCAAGCTGTCGAATTGAGCCGTGTTCGACATGGTGAAAGTGTTGCGCAGATAGGTGGTGATGTATTTGTTGTTGGCATCTGGGCCGAAACCTACTGTGGTGGTTACCGGATCGCCATAGCCAAGAGGCGCATTGCCAAAAGCCCAGCTGCTGTCGTTGTATTGGGTAGCCGTCCAGTTGGTTCCGCTCAAATCGCTTCCGTCGTCGAGGTATTTCCATGAAGCACCGGCAGCAATTGGGAAAGTTCCG
This sequence comes from Chryseobacterium gleum, assembly GCA_945883565.1. GTDB lineage: Bacteria > Bacteroidota > Bacteroidia > Flavobacteriales > Schleiferiaceae > RFXV01. The sequence continues at coordinate 67,129 of CAMCXO010000010.1, read as the reverse complement.
GTTTGATAGGTAGCCGGAGGAATAAAGCTTACCACCAATTTAGCGGCGTTGTTTGGGTCGCGGTCGTAAGTTTGGGCCACGCGCTTAGCCGTATTTGGGCTAAAGCCAGGAACACTTACAATGGCCGGATCAACCATGCCCAATAAAATGGCATTGCCGCTGTTCCATGACACATTGTTTACCAATGATTGGATAAGACCGGAAATATCGGGAGTGCGTTGTGCAGGACCGCTTTCGCCTACGGTAGAGAAAGCACCGGGCGTCCAAATGGTTGGAACTGCTCCAAAAGTATAGCTGCGAGAAGCCAGGTTGTTGGTGGCTGCGGTAATGGGCGAGCTGTTGGCTGCGTTTTCGGCCGCTATTAAAACGTTAACGGTTCCTGTGGTGTTAACCTCGTCTACTGTAAATTGTACATAGGCGCTTAAAATTTGAGAACCTTGAGGAATGCTTACGTTTCCATAGCGCAAACCAATAAGTTGGATGCTGCTGCCATCGGCGGTAAACTCTAAATCAGAGCTGCTTAAATCCATTGCCCCAGTATTAACGTCTTGTTCTACGTCGTCGTTTCCACTTAAAATATTGAAAGTAGCCGTTACCGGAACCACGTATTCAACCACCAATTTAGGAGCACCTGAAGTAGAGCCATCATAGGCTTCGGCCGTGCGTTTGCCTGTTCCACTTACTATGAATACCATAGCGTTTCCACTTGCCCAACCCGAACGGCTTACCAAGGCTTGTACCAAGGTTTTCAAATCGGGGGTACGCTGATTAACGCCCTGTTGTTGAACCACTGTCCAAGTTGGAATGTTGCTCCAGTTTACTGAAACACCGGCTACACGTGGGCGAGATGAGATGTTAAAACCCGTGCTAACGAAAGTGCTCGGATTGTCGGCGTCTTGCACTTCGAAGGTGAGGGTTCCGCTTTCGTTCGGAGTTTCATCTACTTCAAACTGAATGTAGGCGTTTTGGATGATGGCGCCTTGAGGAATGTTAACCCCAATAAAGCGCATGCCAATAAATTGGTTGCCGGTGCTGCTTCCGTCGCGCGTAAGCTCGAGGTCGGAGCTGGTTATGTCCATAGCACCAACCGAAGAGGTAGCATTGGCGCCACGTTCTTCAGCATCGTCGGTAGAAGCTGCAATGCGCTTCTCGAAGGTTTGTACCTGTGCGCTTGCCGAAATGGCGAGCCAACACAAGCCCAAAAGTGTGAAGGTAAATTTCTTCATATAAGGGATTTAGGTTTGCAGCGAAGCACCAACTCTTACATGAACTTAGCAGCAGCGAAATGTGATTTTATCTTTACTATACTGTAAAGTCTTTAAGTCATAAATCTTATAATCCTCAGCATTACAAACTATTATAGGTTTTAATACATTAACAATCTATTCACAAATTCATGACACAGAAAAAACCCTAATCATCTTAAAACACCACCCTGCAATTGGGGAGGGCTTTCACAATTCGGGCTTTTTCGTCTTCGCCAATGGGGCAATTTAAAAGACTCAGTGTTCTTAGAGCTTTAAGGCGATGAATGTTTTGGGGCAATTGTTTCAGTGGATTATCAGAAAGCAGGAGCATTTCTAACTTTTCGAGTTGGCAAAGCGATTCGGGCAGCTGGCTTAGCTGGTTGTTGGTTAGCATCAAAACTTTGAGGTTTTTAAGTCCCCCTATCTCATTCGGCAACTTTTGCAAACGGTTTTTGTCGAGATGGAGTTCTTCTAAGCTTTTTAGTCCTTTCAAATGTTCGCCCAAGTCGTAAAAATGGTTGTCGGAAAGGCGCAATACTTTTAGGTTACTCAAATTTTGAATGCCTGCGGGAAGACTGCTTAGTTGGTTCACCTGAAGTTCAAGAACTTTTAGCCTACTGCATTGGCCCAAAGATTCGGGCAATCTGGTAAGCCGATTGAGGTTGAAATAAGCGTACTCCAGGTTTTGCAAGTCGCCTATTTGGCTTGGTAAGGCTTTGATTTCATTTTGAATTAAATCGAGGGTGCGCAGCTGCTTTAATTCGTTAATGCTGGCCGGAATAACAACCAAGCGGTTTTCGCGCAAATTGAGCACTTCAAGCGCTTTGGCTGAGTTTAAAGCCATTGGCCAATCTTCCAATTGGTTTTTCATTAAATTAAGAAACACCAAGTGTTGAATTTCGGCCAATTGAGGACTTACCAACAACAGTTTTTGATCGCGAAGGTTGAGGTGAACCCGTTTAGAAGTATCGGCCAATGCCGATTGCATGCTGGTGTGAACAATGGCAGTAGGATCGGCAAACTGGGCTTTTAGTGGTATGGGTAAAATCAAAATACACACGAAAGCAGTCAGCCAAGTGAAACGAAATTTAGTATGGTGGAACATCGGTCAAGCTGTTGATAAAGGCTTCTAAGTCTTGAATCTCGCCGGTGGTTAAGTGCAGAGAATCGGCCGCCAAGGTTTGTATTGGCAGGTCTAATCCCAAACCGGCGGCGCCTCCGTGGTTGTAAAAGTTTAAAACCGATTTCATACTTGGATAGGCTCCATTGTGAAAATAAGGCGCTGTTTTTTGGGCATTTCGCAATCCGGTGGTTTTGAAAGCATGCTTGTGGGCTTGAAGTTGTTCGCTGGGCACCCCATTGTTATAGCGCCCAAGGTCAGCGTCTAATCCTGCGTTTTGGGGGTTGTTTTCCATTTCGATGGGTTTAGACAAAACGCCAATTACTTCGCTTTCGCTTTTTCTAAATTCGGGAGGCAGCAAACCTGAGAACAATGGGGCGAAATGGCAAGTTCCGCAAGCGGCCTTCCCCATAAACAGGTTAAAGCCCCTAATGGCATCGGGGTTCAGCGATTCGGATTCGTTCCTTACATAGCGATCGAACGGACTGTTAAAGGCTGTAAGCGATAAAACGTAAGAAGCCAAAGCCGCTTGTACGTCGGCTCTTTCTATCTGCTTTTTACCCAATGCTTTTTTAAAGGCTTTTCGGTAGGCCTTTTGGGCATTGAGACGCTCTATGATTTCGTTGTAATTGGTGGCAAATTCAGAAGCGTTGAAAATAACGTGTTCGGCTTGTTGCTCGAGGGTATAGGCCCGAAGGTCGTAAAAATAGCGGTCGGCAAATACCGAGTTAATCAAGCCCGGTGTATTTCGCTCTAATTGGGTGCCATTTTGGTTAGATTCAGATTTTGGCAATCCATCTTGAAATGCCAAATGGGAAGGATGACAGGTAGCGCAACTCAGGTTTTGGTATTTGCTTAGGGTTACATCGTTAAACAGTTGTTGTCCGAGGGCCCTTAGCTCCTTTGAATCCTCTTCAAGCGTTAGTTCGGTAAAGAAGTATGGATTTAGAAAATGTGGGTCGAATAGCGATTTACTCTCTGGGTTCCAACCACGGTTATTCGGTTGCTGTCCGGGTTCGTACAAAGCGGCATAAAGCGGATTTACAACCTGCTTGAGAAAATGCAGGCGGTCGAACGATTCGAATGATTGGGCTTGGTTAAGGGTTATAATACCTAAATGAAACAGCGAATCGAGTTTTTGTAATTGCCCGGGTTCAAAATGCAACCATGGCAAGCATTCTTGCATGGAACGAAGACTTGCGGCGCTTTCGGCCAAGGCATTTTGCGAGCCAGGCGTATCGAAACCACTTAAGCCCAAACTAAACAAGCGCACAATTCCGAGCCGCATGGCGGTAGAGGCTTCTTTGGGTTTTGGACTAAGGTCTTTAAGATGGTTTCTTAAAATGAAATAACGGTTTCTGAATTGCAAGATGTCTTGAGCCGTTTTGCTTTTGAGTTCATCGTCTAAAGATGGTTCCCAAACAGCTTCGTCTATTACTTGCAAGCCTTCGGGCAATTTGGCGAAACTTCGGTTATCGAGTCGGGCGCTTTGCATAACCGGTGCGCCGTTTAGGTATTCTTCACAATACTCCGGAAAATGGAAAGCTGCCCACCACTCTATGGCTTTATAGGCCAATCGAAGCTGGGCCACATCGTATTGAACCTGAGCTTGAAGGTTGGGTTGATTGAGGTATAAGTTAGCCGATTCAATGGCTGCTTCGGCTTTGCTGCGGAGGAGGGCATCGGTATTTAAGAACCATGATTCGTAGGCCGCATGGGCCATTTGGGTAGAAGATGTTCTGAGGCTTAAAAGACTAAGGCCTAAAGAAAATAGCATTACCCAAACCGGAAAGTACTTCTGTTTTAGAAATTGGCTCAACATACGAATGGTGTTTGATGGCCGAATCAAGGGAATACGCTTCCCTTGGTTCAGAACCCTTCAAAAGTAGAAGGGGACTGCCGAGGCATTGTCAAGGCCGTATTATGGCTTTGTTAAGACCTTTGGGCTTTTTGGGGGTTGGCGTTATGGCCCTAAAACCATTGCCATTTTATAGACTTGGCATTGGCTTTTGGTGTTGGTGTTATGGCGGTTTACCCCAAAGCTTTTGGCTTAAAGCATAAAAAAACCGCCCGAAGGCGGCTTTTCGTTTTGCTGTCGAACTTTAATGTTTCACCACTTTTTGTCGACTTACAAAAGATTGATGCTCTATTTGAAGCACATAACTGCCTTTGGCATAAGCGGCCAGGTTTAAACCGGCTTGAATGCTCTCTGTGATGAAGCTTTGCAACAACCGGCCTTGGAGGTCGAGGAGTTTTATGTGGCTGCCTATTGGGCATTCTACATACACCACATCGGTTGCGGGGTTGGGGAATACCCTTAACTTAGGGATATTCGGGCTGTTTAAGCCTAATCCGGCTGTGGTAAAACTAAGTTCGTTGCCATAAGCCGTGCCCACATTGTTGGTAGCATAGGCCTTTACGTAATAGGTGGTGTTGGAAGCTAAAGCATTGAGCTGACGGCTATAATTGCCTAAACTGCCGTTTGCTGTTTTGATGCTGTCGGACAAACTGGGACTGCCGGTGGTGTTGTAACAAAAGCCACGCGATGAAATGGCTGAACCCCCATTAGAAAAAACATTTCCATAAACCTTGGCAGCAGTGCGGCTAATGTTGGAAATGCTATCGGTGCTTAAATCTGGCGCCAGGTAGCTTAAAGTTGAAAAGCTCAACTCGTTGCCATAAGCCGTGCCCACACTGTTGGTGGCATAGGCCTTTACGTAATAGGTGGTGTTGGAAGCTAAAGCATTGAGCTGACGGCTATAATTGCCTAAACTGCCGTTTGCTGTTTTGATGCTGTCGGACAAACTCGGACTGCCGGTGGTATTGTAACAAAAACCACGCGATGAAATGGCTGATCCCCCATTAGAGAGAACATTTCCATAAACCTTGGCTGTAAAAAATGCCATATCAGTAACGCTGTCGGTAATTAAACTTGGGGCTGAATACTGGGTTATGAAGCTCAATTCGTTGCCATAACTTGTGCCTATACTATTTGTGCCATAAGCTTTTACATAATAGGTAGTGCCCGGTGCAAGGTTGTTTAAAACTTGACCAAAACTACCAAGCCCCATTCCATTTAAAGTGGTGCTATCGGACAAGTTGGGATTACCTGAAGTATTGAAACAAAAGCCTCGCGCCGTTATTGGAGCCCCGCCTCCTGAAACAACGGTAGCGTGCACCGCCGCCGAACTTGGTCCGGTAACAATGGCCGAATCGGTATAAATGTTTCTATAAGCATGAAGTTTAGCCATGCGCTTACGGCTGATTCCGTTGTAACGGGTAAACGAACCTGCTACAAGGGCCTGACCATCGTTTAGAATGGCAATTTCCGACACAAAAACAAAATTTGCCCCGGTTGTAAAACCTAAGCCCGTATTGAAAGTGGTATCTAAGCTTCCGTTGGCATTAAGTCGAGCCATTCTATTAAGAACGTTGCCGTTATATGTAGTAAAGTTGCCTCCAATTAAAATTTTACCATCGGGTTGAAGGGCCATGGTGTAAACATCAAGGTTGGCACCCACCCCTGGATTAAAGGTGTTATCGAGGCTACCATCGGTATTCAAGCGGGCTACTCTGTTGAGCGTAACACCATTAAATGTACCGAAATCGCCTCCTATTATAATTTTACCATCGGGCTGATGAATGATGGCATTCACTATAGACAATGTGTTTGCTGCCGTGCCGGGATTGAACGTAAAATCTAAACCACCATTTACATTAAGGCGTGCAATTCGGCTGCGAGAAATACCATTGTACGTATCGAAATTGCCCCCTATTATAAGTTTTCCATTTGTTTGTAAAATAATCGAAGTAATGGCGTTGTTTGAACCTATTCCGCTGTTAAAGCTCGGGTCTATGCTGCCATTAGAATTTAGGCGGACTATTCTGCCTGTGGCAATTCCATTAAATTCGGTGAAACTTCCTACTACCGTAATTTTTCCGGATGTAGAATTAAGGGCCATATCGAGAACTTCATTATTGGACCCCGACGAAGGGTTAAAGCTAGCATCCAAACTGCCATTCGAATTTAACCGAGCTATTCTATTGCGAGGGTTACCATTGCACACGGTAAAATTGCCTCCGATTAGGATTTTGCCATCGGGCTGGATTACTATACACTTTACCTCACCATTCACCCCACTACCGGGATTAAACGTAGGGTCTAAACTGCCATCAGCATTTAAACGGGCTATTCTGTTTCGGGTAATGCCTTGATAAGAAGTGAAATCACCTCCAATTAAGATTTTGCCATTTTGCTGAATACGTATACAATTAACAACATTATTCGCGCCCGTTCCCGGATTGAACGACACATCCAAACTGCCGGGTTGTTGGGCGTTAAGCGTGAAAAGACCCGCGCAAAAAAGAAAAAGTATGATTTGAAAATTCATTTCGATTTGGTTTTATGGTTGATTATGGTTTCACCACTTTTTGGCGGTTAAGTTGGCCTTGGTTATCGATTTCAAGTATATAAGTGCCTCTTGAACAGGCACCCAAATCTAGACTAATTACAGGCTTATCAGTGGTTAAGCTTTTCAACAACCGGCCTTGGAGGTCGAGGAGTTTTATGTGGCTGCCTATTGGGCATTCTACATACACCGCATCGGTTGCGGGGTTGGGGAAGATGCGAATGTATTCTTCAACTCCTGTTGCACCCTCTGTTTTATTGCCGCCTAAGCCCAGGTTTCGGTCGCGGCGTACAGAAAAGGCCGAATTGCGGGCCCCATCGCCCGGATTGTAGCGACTCCTAACGTTAAAGCGGTACAATTTGCCGGGGGTGAGGTTGTTTACGTGGAAGAAAGTATCGGCTATGCCTGTGTACAAATCCACCAATTGGTTGTCGGTTTCGTTGCGCACCCGCAGTTGGTAGCTCAAAATACCCGGCATTAAAGCGCCATTTTGGCGCGGATGGTTCCAAATGGGTCTGAAACCATTGGGACTGCTGTTTACTGCGCTAATTAAGTTAGGTATATAGGCCGTATCGAGGGCGTTTATGGCGATGGGGGTAACAGAATCGGCTTGGCAGTTAAAGGCGTCATATACCCTCAGCACATAGTTGCCGCCGGCCAGTTGATTGAAGGTGTAATTGCGCCTGTTGTCTGCTCTTTGAATGCCGTTGTTAGATAGGTTTTCAAGTTCGAAGCTGTAAAGGCTTTTTCCGCCGCTTACATTAAATACACTTACCCGGGCGCTGTTGCCGGGCAAAGCATCGAGGTAACCGGCTTGAAATACATTGGAAGCATAGCTTATGTTGTTGGCACAGCCAATATTAAAGGTTACAAGGCAAGACGTATCGCCTAAACCCACTCCATAAACGCGGGCTTCGTAATCGCCCGGGGCTAAATTCTGAATAAAGCGTTGGGTGCCGGCAACCAGTGCCGATGACCAGTTTGCTTCGTTTAGCGTACGCCATTGTAAACGGTGCTGTGGGGCTATGGCATTCCAGGTTAAAGCCACCGAATAAGTTGGCTGTACCATGGCGTTTAATTGATGCGTAGGGCAAACCGGAGCCGGATTGATTTGGAATACGGCTAAATTTCTTCGTAGTTGCCCATCCACTTGATCCATGTTTCCGCTTATGTAAATTTTATTATCGGAATAATACACCTTCGAAAGCGATGCTGAGGCATCAAATGGATTCCAGTTAAGGGCCATTCCGGTTTGTTTGCTTAGCAAAGCTGCATTTAAGCGCAATGCGCCCCCTACTCCTATTTTGGTAAACTCACCCACCACAACCAAGGTTGAATCTAAAATGGCTAAACTGTTAACCGACTGAATGTCGGGACTTAAAAACGTATTGTCTGCAGCCTCCCAAGACGTAGGAACCCCATTAAGGGCATCTACTTCAGCCAATCGAAGTCGTAAAAACCCACCGGCATTTGGATGTCCTCCCAAATTGGTAAAGTCTCCGGCTATGTAAATATTTAGTCCATCGGGCGCAATACTTCTTATTATGCCATTGGCGTTGGGATTCCAATTGGCCAATAACCCAGTGGTTAAATCAAAGCCTCCGGCATAATTTCTTTGAATGCCTGACAATTGGGTGAATTGCCCGCCTACATACAAAGTGTTGTTATGCACTTTCAAATCCAAAACCCAAGCATTGGCGCCGGGATTCCATGGCAATAAAGCCCCATTCAGTTTATCGAATGCGGCCAAACGGTTCCGGGCTTGTCCATTTGCTTGGGTAAAATTGCCACCTGCATAAAGCACTTGATTGGATTGGGCAAGGCTGTATACCGCATGGCTCATATTTGGGTTCCATGGCAACAAATTGCCGGCGGCATTAAAATCGAAGGCAGCTAAATAGCCGGCAGCGTTTCCATTTATTTCGGTAAATCGGCCGCCAACATACAAGGTATTACCATCTACCAAAAGGGCATCTACCTCTTTGTTTACAAAGGGAGCCCATGCCAATACCGCTCCTGTGCTTTTGGAAATGGCTGCCAAGTAATTCTTGTTTCCTGTACCAATGGTTTTAAACTTTCCACCAACAAAAACCTGGTTGTTTGATTGGCAAAAGGTATTGATATTCGCATCGCTAGCTAAAGAACTGGGCAATCTTTGTGCGGTATTTAAGTCCAGAGCCACAAACCGCTTAGATGGACTTCCACTGCTGTACGAGATTTGGCTTGCACCTACCCATAATGTGTTGTTTATAACTGCCATTTTTTCAATAACCGCAGTATTAAAACCTGGAACCCAGTTAAGGTTGAAGCTGCCGGTATTTGGGTTACTCGACAAAAGTCCGCGGAACAAAGAGCCTGAGGCATTAAATGATCCTCCTAAATAAATAGCAGCATTGTGAAAAACCATTGAACTTACAGTACCCGTGATAATAGGGGCATAATTGCTTAACTGATTATTGGAAAGATTTATAGCCGCTACGCTTTTTCTGGATGTGGCCTGAACACTGGTAAAATCACCGCAAAAATATAAATGGTCGTTGTGCACCAACATATCTTCTACCGTAAAACCCGAGATACTGGGTGCAAAGGCATTTAAATTCAAAGTATTGAGGTCGAAAGCCGCCAATAAAGTTCGGGGTTGTGCATTTACCTGATTAAAAAACCCTCCTACATAAAGGGTTTGATTGTGAATAAGTAACTTACCTACCCAAGGTGTTAAGAATACACTTGTAAACACTGGATTCCAAGGCAATAAGCTGGCCGATTGTAAATCATAGGCGGCCAAACCGGTTCTGGCTTGTCCATCAACCGAAGTAAACGACCCGCCCAAAAACAAAATATTCCCCGATAAAGCCAAAGACTCAACGTGGCCATCGTCAACCGAAACAGAGAGCGGTAGTAATTGTCCATTGGCATCATAGTGGGCCACGCGGTTCTGGACTAGGCCGCCTACCTGCGTAAAACTGCCCCCCACATAAAAACCACCTTGTCCATCGGCAATGGCATCAAAAACTTCGTTGTTTGGAGTAGCTGCCTGGTAGTTTATTTGATCCATGGCCAAGTTGCTGATGGCGCCAAAAGGATGAACAGGCGCTAAACTCTCGAAAGCCCCGGCCAAAAACAAGGTATCGCCTTTTTCGGCAAACGCATTTATACGGTCTGTTGCACTAAAGTGATTTGGCAAGTGAATGGGTATTTGAGCCTGTGCCTGACTCAAAGCCAAAATTCCCAGAAGGCACAGCAGCAATTGAAAAGCGGCCGTTAACCGAATCCATTTAACTTCTTTTGGGCGCTGGGGTAAATTTTTTGACAGGCCTTCGTTGATGTGGGGTTTGTTATTCATGGCGATTGGAATTTAGGGTGATGTTGATGTAGACGAAAGTCATGGGTTTCTGCAACATCAAAGTCCCTTTATTCTGTGATTTTGTAAATCACGGTTTTCCGTGATGCCGAAGTTTTATGAAAGACGTTTTTATACATTCGGCAACAAATTTTAGCCTAAACGATGTTAAAAGAGAATTTGGAGAAAACCGACCCATTGCTTGAGTTATGGACAAACAATCAAGTAGAAGTAGTTCGGCACCGCAACATCAGAAGACTATCGATTCCGAACCTGGCTGCCGAAGTGAGCGAGGCATTCAACATTAACAAAGGCTTTGTTCGAACCTTTGTTGGCTTAAGTTACCAACCCGCTCATATCATTAAAGCCTATTTAGGCCTAGAGCGCGATTTGATTACCAGTCCGGTAAAATACTTTTTGCTTATTGTTGGTTTAGCCCTTTACGCGGCAAACGCGACCGGCTATTTTCAAAACCTCATTGATTTTGATGAGGCCATAAAAATAGAAGGCAATGTAGAGGATGGAGAGGGAAACGAAAAGAAAATAGAGGGTGAAAAAGTGATGCAGGCTTTTAAGGATGCCTACAACAATTATTTTATTCAATACCAAAACGTTTGGTCTATTATTACCATAGTGACCAATGCGCTTTTTTCTTTTTTATTTTTTCGAAAAAGTGGATTCAATTTTATAGAACATACCGTTATAAACACCTACGTTTTCGTTCACAGCTATGTGGTGTTTTTTATTACCCTGTTTCTTCCCGGAAACCCCGGTGTTTGGGCAACGGTTTACACATTGGCCTACTTTGCGTACGCCATTTGGGTTTACCACAGTTTGTTTAACGGCAAATGGAGCAGGAAATTTATAAAGGCCATTTTGTCTTTGGCCCTTTCTATTTTCACTTATTTCATGATTATCATGGGGGGCATTGTGTATGTGGTGGTCAACACGGTAAATGGATGACCACCAAAATATCCACCATTTAATCTTCTTTGCCTAAGCCTTGTAAGTAAGCGCCAAAGAGATCGCCAAATTGAAATCCGTCGATAAGTTTGTCTCTATTCAGTTTAGCGTGTTCTGATAAAGCCCAGAGCACGAGCTCCATAATAAAGAACTTATGATCGCTAAAGCTCTGATTTTTTAGGTTTTTGATAAAATCGAGCAGAGGCTTGCAGGTTTTAAATGCGTTCTCGTATTGGGTGTTTGAGGCATCAAAAGCCAAATTGATTTCATTTCCTTCCGAAAACCAGTTCAATATGCCATGATAAGGATGGTTAACCGAGGTGTTTTTTAATTTTTCCATGCTTGGCAGGTATTTGGCCACCAAAGCTTTGATGGCTGCGCCTAACAGGGCTTCTGCTACACCAGCCGCCCCTTCTTGTTCACCCTCATATACCAATTCTACCTTGCCTACAATACTTGGCAATGTGCCCATAAAATCGCTTAAACGAATAGTGGTTTGTTTTTCTCCATTCTTCACCAAACGTCTTTCGGCTGTGCTGTAAAGGTTTTCAAATGCGCTTACACTTAAACGGGCGCTCACCCCACTTTTAGAATCCACCAACTCGCTTTTTCGTGCCTCAAAGCCAATTTGTTCTAAGAGCTCGCCTGCCAAGCCGGGCAATTCTATTTTCGATTTTTGGCTGTTTGTTAAACGGGCCTCTTGGGCGGTAATCTGCGAGGCTGTTTGAATATCGGGCGGATAGTGGGTAATTATTTGGGAGCCAATTCGGTCTTTCAATGGGGTTACAATAGAACCACGGTTGGTATAGTCTTCCGGATTGGCCGTAAACACAAATTGAATGTCGATAGGCAAGCGCAAATTGAACCCCCTAATTTGAATATCGCCTTCTTGTAAAATATTAAATAGGGCCACTTGTATTCTGGCCTGCAAATCGGGCAGCTCGTTTATGACAAATAGGCTGCGGTTGGCCCGTGGAATCATACCAAAATGAATGGCCCTTACATCCGAATAGGGAATTTTAAGATTTGCCGCCTTAATTGGATCTAAATCGCCAATAAGGTCGGCTACACTTACATCGGGAGTGGCCAGCTTCTCAAAATAGCGCTCGCTGCGGTGAAGCCATCTTACTTCGGCCTTATCGCCCATTTCTTCTACATAAGCCTTGGCCAAACCACTTATAGGTGACAGAGGATCTTCGTTTAGATCGGTAACCGGTAAAAACGGAATCCATGGGTCTAGCAAATCCACCATTTGACGAGCCAATCGCGTTTTTGCTTGTCCGCGTAAACCCAGCAGATTAATGTGGTGCCTAGACAAAATGGCCCTTTCCAGATCTGGAATTACGCTGTGTTCGTATCCATAAATGCCTTTAAACACGTTTTCGCCTTTCGCCAAAAACAGAAGCAAATTGTCTCTGAGTTCTTCGCGAATGGATTTCGGCTGATAGCCCTGTGCTCTAAGCTCTCCTAAAGTTGAAATCTGTGGTTTATTGATGGTTGTACCCATTAAAGTTTTTTTCTTCTGTTTTTCTCATAATCTTGAAACACCACCTCTCCTAGACCTTTTAGGCCAGTATAAAAGGCTTTTCCTTTATTGGCAGAGGTAAAATCGGCCACAAATTTTTGCAACCAAGGGTCGCTGGCAATCATAAATGTGGTAACCGGAATATTGGCTTTGCGCAAGGCTGCTGCTCTATTCAAACATTTGCCCACTATATAATCGTCTAAGCCCACACTGTTTTGATAATAGCTTCCATCCGCTTCGCGTAAGCAAGACGGTTTGCCATCGGTAATCATAAAGATTTGTTTGTTGGGGTGCCGCTTTTTACGCAAAATTTCGGCAGCCAAATCGAGACCTGCAACTGTATTTGTGTGATATGGACCTACTTGCAAATATGGCAAGTCGGCCAGTTCTATTGGCCAGGCATCGTTTCCAAAGGCTATTATGTCGAGGGTATCTTTGGGATAGCGTGTTTTTATAAGTTCGGCCAGAGCTAAAGCCACCCGTTTGGCCGGGGTAATGCGGTCTTCACCATAAAGAATCATAGAATGCGAAAGGTCGATCATCAAGACGGTTGCCATTTGGGCTTTGAAAATTTTTTCATTCACCAACAAATCGCTCTCTTCTAAATTGAAGTCTTCCATGCCATTCCTAATCAAGGCATTTCTTAAGCTATCGGTCATAGAGACCTGTTCAAAGGCATCGCCAAACTCATAGGGACGTAAAGCGTCGAGGGGTTCATCGCCTGAACCTAATTTTCGGGTGTTGTGGTTGCCACTGTTGCTGCTTCGCTTGAGCGTTCCGAACACTTGTTCAAGTGCGGATTGCCTTATAAACTGCTCCATTTTGGCACTGGGCACACTTCCCAATTGCCCGTTGGCTTTAATTTCTTCCCTCAACCAGCCTTTTCGCTTTAGTTCTTCAATAAAATCGTCGATGGTGTAATCGGGCTTGCTTATTTTGTGTTCGGCGTCTATTTCACGTAACCATGAAATAGCTTCATCTACATCGCCCGATGTGTGCAGCAATAATTCTCTAAAAAGCTCTAAGAGCTCTTCAAACAGGGTTTTAGGTTTACCACTAAACTTAGTAAACCTAAAACCAGAATGGGCTGTTCTCATACTCTAAAGAACGATAATTTTAGTTTCTGGTTCTTATGTTAAAGAATAAAATATTGCGCACTGGCTTAAATCGAAATGGTCAAAAGTGCGCACTTTGATAACTTTAGAAAATCAAGGTTACATGCGTACTTACAATAGCCCACCGTTGGTGCCTTCTAGGCCAATATTGGAATCTAATAAGGTCTTTGTAGCGACCAAAATAGAGTACAAATTAGAAAGTTATAGAGCCTATTAGACTTAAAATATGGAAGATTGCTTTTTTGCTTTTGGTGGAAAAGACCTATAAAACAAAAAAACCGTCTCTTTTAGGAGACGGTTTCGTTAAAAAAGAGCCCAATTTTTTATTCGCTATCGGGTTTAGACTTTTTGTCTTTAAGCGTATCGACCATTACAGGTGCTGCCACAAAAAGAGAAGAATAAGTACCTACCAATATGCCCACCAACAGAGCGAACATGAAGCCTCTAATGCTGTCGCCTCCCCAAATGAAAATAATGACGATAACTATAAGCGTGGTAAACGAGGTATTCAGAGTACGGCTTAAGGTTTGATTTAAAGCATCGTTAACCAAGGGCTTTAGGTCTTTCCGTTTCGTATGGGTTTGAAAATACTCACGAATGCGGTCGAACACCACCACAGTGTCGTTAAGTGAATAACCTATTACGGTGAGAATGGCCGCTATAAAAGCTTGGTCAATTTCGAGGCTAAAAGGCAAGAAGCCATATCCTAAAGAAAACAAAGCCAAAACCACCAAGACGTCGTGTGTGGTGGCCACTACAGCCCCCAAACTAAACTGCCAACGGCTGAAACGGATAAGGAGATAGAGGAATATGACGATGAGCGAAAATACCACTGCCCATACGGCCGATTTCTTAATGTCGTCGGCTATGGTTGGTCCTACCTGACGTTCAGACAGCAAGCCAATTTGGTTGTCAGCTAAAAACGCTTCTTTAGAAAGCTTTTCGGCAAAGAAATCGTTACAGCCTTGGTAAAGCAAATCTTTGATTTCTTCTTCTACTTCGATTCCGGTTTCATCAATCTTGAACTTCGATGTAATAACCACCTGATTGGCGCTGCCTATGGTTTTAACTTCGGGAGCCACAGAATTGCCTGCTTCATTTATAAACAAATTGCCCAAATTGTTGCGCAAATCCTGAGTATTTACGGGCTGGTCAAAACGAACCTGATAGGTACGTCCACCCACAAAATCGACCCCGTAGTTCAAACCTCTGGTAAACAGAGACACTATGCCAATTAATATAACCACAGAAGAAATGGTATAAGCCATTTTGCGCTTAGCCAAAAAGTCGATGTTTACATTCTTGAACCAATTTTCGGTAAACTTGGTTGAAAACGAAACGTTCTTTTTCTTATCCAACAAGGCCTCAAAGACCAATCTGGTGATAAATAGAGCTGAGAAAAGAGAGGTGAGAATTCCTATTATCAAAGTAGTCGCAAAACCTCTAATAGGTCCGGTTCCAAATGCGTATAAAATAATGGCCGTTAACAAAGTGGTTACGTTGGCATCGGTTATTGAACTGAGTGCGTGTCGATAACCATCTGAAATGGCCAGACGCAATCCTTTGCCCTGCCTTACTTCTTCGCGTATGCGTTCAAAAATCAACACATTGGCGTCAACCGCCATGCCTATGGTAAGCACTATACCGGCCATACCCGGAAGGGTAAGCACGGCACCCAATGAAGCCAACACCCCAAAAATGAAGAAGATGTTTACCACCAAGGCAATATTTGCTACCAAACCAGCTTGACCGTAGTACATAAACATATAGAGCAATACCACCATCATGGCCACTATAAAGGAGTACATTCCAGCTTGAATGGCCTCTTTACCCAACGAAGGCCCCACTATATCGGCTTGAATAATGCGTGCCGGCGCAGGCATTTTGCCGGCTTTCAAAATATTGGCCAAATCTTGAGCCTCCTCTATGCTAAAATTGCCCGAAATTTGGGTATTTCCGCCCGAAATCTCGCCTTGTACCTGTGGAAATGAATACACATAACCATCTAATACCACCGCCACACTGCGCTTAGGGTTTTCCTGAGCGGCTTCACGGGTAATGGTCTGCCATTTTTGAGCGCCAATGGCATTCATCTGCATGCGTACAATGGAACGGTTGTTTTCGTCAAAATCCTGAGAGGCATCTACCACCACATCTCCTCCTAAATCGGGTGTGTTATCGCGATTGCCTTTAATGGCTAATAAATACAGTAATCCCCTTTCATCGGGTTTTGCGGTCCATAAAAACTTTGCGAAACGGGCGTTTCCGCTCAACAAAGCCTTTATCTGCGCCATACGCAAATAGCTGTTTACCTTATTGGTGTCTTTCACCAAAGCGTATCCTAACAAAGCGCCTTCGCCCGGACGGTTGGCTTCAAAATCGTAGTTTGGCAAAAACACCTCGAAAAGAGGATTGTGGTCATCGCCTGCCTTCAAAGCCGTGGAATCGGCATCGGTGGCAAGCGAACTGTCGCCCGAAACTGCTGTACTGTCTGAATTCAAAGCAACGCCATTGGAATCCACGTCATTTTCTACCGCCACCGGCTCTACATCCAGTTGGGGAGCCTCATTAACTAAGCTGTCCTCTTCTTGTATTGGTGTTTTGCGCGGAACAATGGTTTTGAGTTTCTCATTGGCATCGTTAAAAAAGCCAAGCATTTCGTAACCCTCGTAAAGTTTCCAAAACTCGAGCTGAGCCGTGCTTTGCAACAGCTTTTTAACCCTATCAGGATCTTTAACCCCCGGCAATTCAATTAATATACGACCACTGTTTTCCAAGCGCTGTATATTGGGCTGAACCACTCCGAACTGGTCTATACGGGCGCGAAGTACGGTGTACACATTGCTAACAGAAGCCTCTACTTGCTTTACCAGCTCCTCTTTAACCGCTTCATCGCTTGCATTAAAGCCCACCACATCGTTCATGGCTTTGGTGCCAAACAAAGCCGGGTCGCTTAATTTCAAGCCTTGCGAATTAAGCTTGCCAAATTCTTCAAAAAAAGTGGTTAAGTAATCGTTTTGGCTGTTGCCTTGGGCTTTATCGGTATTGCTAAGCGCTTGGGTGAAAACCGGATTATTGGAATTCCCGGCCAAAGAACGCAAAATGTCTTTAACCGAAACTTCCAAGATAACGTTCATCCCCCCGCGCAAGTCGAGCCCCAAATTGATTTCCTTTTCTTTTACATCGGCATAGCTCAGCTTGTCGATTAAAATATTATAAACCACTTGGTTCGACATGCTGTCGAGATAGGCCTTTTCTTTGGCCACATCGCCTTGGGCGTACGCTTTCGCATCCTTTTCTACCGAACGGGTTACCCAGGTATACGACAATTGAAATATACATGCCAGCGCGAACACTATGGCGAAAAGCCATATAACTCCCTTATTCTGCATCACTTACGTATTAACTCCGAAAATTTTGTGAGTTGGCAAATATAGAGTCTTCCCCATAACGGCCACTCTAGTTTTTAAGCTTATATGAAAAAGTTCATCAAGTGGCCGGAAACATCTTACCGGGATTCAAAATTCCATTTGGATCGAAGGTGTTTTTTATGGCCATTTGTATGTTTAATGCAGCCGGCGAAAACGCTATGTCCATATAGTCTTTTTGCACCCAACCTATTCCATGTTCGCCACTTATGGTGCCCCCTAACTTTTTGCACAAATGAAATATCTCGCGAATGCCTTCAGGCAGTTTTACTTGCCAGTCGTGCTCACTCATTTCTCCTTTTAAGATGTTAACATGCAAGTTTCCATCGCCGGCATGCCCATAGCACACACTTTCAAAACCATAACGACGGCCAATTTCCTTCACTCCTTCCAACAATTCAGGTAAAAAGGCACGGGGCACCACGGTATCCTCCTCCTTATAAATAGAATGCGATTTAACGGCCTCACCCACTCTTCTGCGAAGCTTCCAAAGCAGCTGTTGGTCTTTTTCGCTTTCGGCAAACAGCACCTCGTCGGCCCCAAAAGCTTCTAAAATGCTATGAATTTGTTCGCAATCGGCCATTAAAACTTCGGTGGCATTTCCATCTACTTCTACCAACAAATGGGCCTCTGTGTTTGGTTTTAAAGGAATAGGTGCCTCTGGAACAAACTTTAAGGTGTACACAATGGCATCGCGCTCCATAAACTCCATAGCACTGGGGGTTATGCCGGCTCTAAAAATGGCCGAAACACACTCACAGGCTTTCTTGGCCGAGGGAAACGCTGCCAGCATAAGCATTTTGTGCTTAGGGTAGGGTATTAACCTAAAAACCGCCTTGGTTATGATGCCTAAAGTGCCCTCGCTACCTACCATCAATTGGGTTAAATTGTAGCCGGTGCTGTTTTTCAAAGTGTTGGCCCCTGTCCATATAATCTCCCCGTTTGGCAATACCACTTCCAAATTAAGCACGTAGGCATTGGTAACCCCATACTTCACCGCTTTCGGACCTCCAGCATTTAAAGCCAGATTGCCGCCTAAAAACGAACTTCCCCAACTGGATGGATCGGGCGGATAAAACAAGCCCTCTGCTTTACAGGCTTCATGAAACACCTGATTAATAACCCCGGGTTCGGCCGTAGCCTGCAAATTCTGCGTATCGATTTGTAAAATGCGGTTAAAATGCTCCATGCTCAAGCATATACCGCCTTTAACCGCCAAAGCGGCCCCACTTAAACCGGTACCTGCCCCTCGGGCCGTGATGGGTACTATGTGCTTGTTTGCCCACTTTAACAAGGTCGAAATTTCTTCGACTTCTTTTGGCTTCACCACAATTTCCGGCAAAAATCGAAGATCTTCGGTGTAATCATGGCTGTGGTCTTCTAAAACCTCCGGCAAATCGCTCATCCAACAATTAGGTAAAAGCGACTTCAATTCTGTTATTTTTTCGGCATTTAAGCGGGCATAGGTGTGTTGCATCGTAAATTGTTTTTAGCTTCGGCAGCTGTGTACTAGGTTTACCAAAATTTTATTCGCTTATGACCCTAAACAAGTTGAAATGGACGCTGTTCGCGGCCTTCTTTCTCCCTATTTTTTCTATCGCACAAAAGAAAGCCATAGAAGTTGAAGATGTATGGCAACGTTACCAGTTTTATGCAGCCGGAATAAATGGGTTTACAGGTCTTGATGATGGCATTAGCTATACTGCTTTTAGCGAAAGAGGCAACAACCAAAAGCTACAACGATTCGCCTTTGCCGATGGGAGCCCTCTCGAAGTGGTACTTGACCCCAGCCAATTTCCCGAACTGCGGGCCGGCATAGACAGCTACCGCTTTAGTCCCGACGAAGAAGGTTTGTTGGTTGCCACCCAAACTGAAGGCATTTACCGCCATTCTTCACAAGGTCTTTATTACATTCTCCACCGACCCAACAATAAGTTGTATCCGGTATACAACCAGCCCATTCGAAACGTCAACTTCTCGCCAGTAGACGATAAAGTGGCGTTCTCGCATCAAAACAACCTTTATGTAAAAGACCTTAAAAGCGACCAAATTACCCCTATTACCCAAGATGGCACTTTTAACTCCATCATTAATGGCACACCCGACTGGGTGTATGAGGAAGAATTTAGCACCGACCAAGCTTACGAATGGTCGCCAAATGGCCAATACATTGCCTATGTGCGCTTCGACGAAAGCCAGGTGCCCGAGTTTTCGATGGACGTTTACGGCCAAAACCTGTATCCTGCTCAAAACCGTTTCAAATACCCTAAGGCCGGCGAACCCAATTCGAAGGTTAGCTTATGGATTTATACCCTAAACGGTGTAAGCAAAGCCATCAACTTGGGTGAAGATTTTGAATACATCCCCAGAATTTACTGGACACCGGGCGGTAAGCTGGTGGCCATGCTTATGAATCGCCTCCAAAACAACATGCGTTTGGTGCAAATTGACCCTATAAGTCTGGAAACCAAAACCATTTACCAAGAGTCTGATAATGCCTATCTCGAAGTTCCCGGCATTTTGAACTTTATCGACGATAAGAACCTGCTCATCTCTTCTGACCGCGACGGCTTTATGCATGTTTATCTGCACAACACCCATAGCCAAAAAGCTACCCAACTTACCAAAGGCGCCTTCGATGTAGAAACCGTTTATGGTTTCGATTCTAAAACCAAAAGCTTTTACTACCAAGCCGCTGAGGCAGGCGCCCCTCATCAACGTCATGTTTACCGCTGCAACCTTTCGGGCAAAAGCCAAAAACTTTCAAAGCTCAACGGTTGGAATGCGCTTGAATTCAACAAACAGATGACCTATTACATCCTTACGCACGAAAACAGCCAAACGCCCCCTTCCTACACATTATATAGCGCCAAAACTGATAAACTCCTCAGGGTATTGCAAAACAACGACGACCTAAAACAGCGTTTGCAAACATTTGAAATGGGCCAAAAGTCCTTTATGCAAGTTGAGTTAAATGGGCAAAGCATGAGTGCCTGGATTATGAAACCCGCTGAGTACGATGCTAACAAGACCTACCCTGTTTTGCTCTTCGTTTACGGGGGGCCGGGTTCTCAAACCGTTAAAGACGAATACGACGGTTTTAACCATATGTGGTACGAACATTTGCTTGCTAAAGGCTATGTAGTGGCTTCTATAGACAACCGAGGCACTGGTGCTATGGGCCGCGATTTTAGAAAAAGTACCTACGGCCAAATGGGAAAACTGGAAAGTGAAGACCAAATTGCCTTTGCCAAATACCTTATTGATCAAAAAATAGCCGATCCGAATCGCCTTGGTATTTGGGGTTGGAGTTATGGGGGTTATATGTCGAGCCTATGCCTTGCCAAAGGCGCCGATGTGTTTAAAATGGCTATGGCGGTAGCCCCGGTAACCAATTGGCGCTTTTACGACAACATTTACACTGAACGTTATATGGGTCTTCCTGAGCAAAACGGCAATGGATATGATGAAAATTCGCCTTTGCAACACGCTAACAAGATAAAAGGGCAGTATTTGTTGGTGCACGGAAGCGCTGATGACAATGTTCATGTGCAAAATACGATGCGTATGACTGAGGCTCTTGTGCAAGCGAATGTTCCTTTTACGCAATTTATTTATCCTGATAAAAACCATGGCATTTATGGTGGGAATACTCGTTTACATCTTTACAAAAGCATGACGCAATTTGTGCTGAACAACTTATGATTTAGGGTACGGAAGGGTGTTTTGTTGTCTCAATCGACGGCGCAGGGCTGGTGTGATTTTGTTTTGTTTAAATGATTTTTTCTCTAAGCCTGCGGCCATTGAATTCCTTCAATTGGTTGATCTTCTGGGCGATTGTATGAACGATTGTAGAGACAGGGCATGCCCTGTCTCTACAATCGTCCGTGTGGGCCGTTGAACATTCGAAGGCTGTAAATAATTTGAAAACGCTGGTGGGTGTTAGGATGGATTTTTTCTAAGCCTGCGGCCATTGAATTCCTTCAATTGGTTGATCTTCTGGGCGCCTCAATCGCCGGCGCGGGGGCTTCCTACTTTTGGCTTGACCCAAAAGTAGGCAAAAGGTCAAGGCCTGTTCATCATGTCGGCTGGTCTCCATTGAAGAGGCTAAGTGCGGCCGGGCGAGCTCCTTCGTGTGGTCTTACTAAGCCTCTTCGGCTGTTTACCTGCCGCCATGCTGAAAGGGCCGGGATTTATTTTTTTTATAGTGATTTGGGTGTTAGGATGGATTTTTTCTAAGCCTGCGGCTATTTAATTTCTTCAATTGGTTGGTCTTTTGGGCGATTGTATGAACGATTGTAGAGACAGGGCATGCCCTGTCTCTACGTTGTCCGTGTGGGCCGTTGAACATTCGAAGGCTGTAAATAATTTGAAAACGCCGGTAAAAAAATTGAAAATGCCTATTGATGAATACTCGAAGCCAAATAATGAGTGTTTGATGCCGGCGCGGGAAGGTTTGAAGTCTATTGATAATTTGAAAACGTCGGTAAAAAAATTGGAGAAGCCGGCGGTTGAATGTTTGACGTGGGTAGTTTAACGTTTGAAGTCGGCAGTTGAACGTTTGAAGCGGGCAGTTGAACGTTTGAAGTCGGCAGTTGAACGTTTGAAGCGGGCAGTTGAACGTTTGAAGTCGGCAGTTGAACGTTTGAAGCGGGCAGTTTAACGTTTGAAGCGGGCAGTTGAACGTTTGAAGTCGGCAGTTGAACGTTTGAAGCGGGCAGTTGAACGTTTGAAGCGGGCAGTTGAACGTTTGAAGCGGGCAGTTGAACGTTTGAAGTCGGCAGTTGAACGTTTGAAGTCGGCAGTTGAACGTTTGAAGTCGGCAGTTGAACGTTTGAAGTCGGCAGTTGAACGTTTGAAGTCGGCAGTTGAACGTTTGAAGCGGGCAGTTGAACGTTTGAAGTCGGCAGTTGAACGTTTGAAGTCGGCAGTTGAACGTTTGAAGCGGGCAGTTGAACGTTTGAAGCGGGCAGTTGAACGTTTGAAGTCGGCAGTTGAACGTTTGAAGCGGGCAGTTGAACGTTTGAAGCGGGCAGTTGAATGTTTGACGTGGGTAGTTTAACGTTTGAAGCCGCGCCAGGGATTGAAGAGGAAAGCCCACAGCCGCGCCCGGGTTTGGGTTTGGTTGTGGGCTTTTTAATGCGGCGAGGACTTGGAGCGTAAAGCCCGGCCCGCTTGGGGACCGGACTTTTATAAACAAAGCTTGGATTTAACACCCAAGTGGGGGCGCCCTGTTTATTAAACTATACTTGCCTATTGCTGGGCGAGTTTGTCTTCGAGTTGGGTTCTTGTGCGTTTTATAAAGGCGCTGAGTTCGGCTCCGTGTAACAGGTTTTGCTGGAGTTTTGCCAAATCGATGAGTTCGCGCAAGCTTTCGGTTCGGGCTTCGGGGCTTAAGCCAAACAGCTTGCCACACAAATGGTGGTTGGCGTTTACGCTTAGTTCGTAGGTTTCGGGGAAATCGCCCATGCCCATGAAACCGCCACCGGTTGCGCTCATTTCTTTCATTCGGCGCATAAATTCGGGTACAAATATTTGTATTGGGCCGTCTTGGCTGCTGAGGCGCTCTACTTTTACCTGAAACTTAGATGTTTCGAGTTCTGCTTCGGTCCAGGTTTTAAGGTCCTTTTCTTGCTCTTCTGTTAGCAAGGCAGGCATTTGATCGTCTTTTTTAATGAGCTGGTCTATGGCATCGCTGTCTACTCGTGCAAAACGGGTGTTTTTAAGGTCGCGTTCAAACTTATCGAGTAAGTGGGAGGCCAAAGGCGACTTCATTTCCAGCACTTTGTAGCCTCGTTCCTGAGCTTGTTCGATGCCTGTATGCTGGGCGGTGACATCGGAAGCGTACAACCAAATTTGATTTCCATCCTTGTCTTCGTGCAGCTTACCATGTTCGGTTTGGTATTCGTCGAGGGTGTAAAAACGGCCTGTAGTGTCTTTAAGCAGATAAAATTTCTTGGCTTTATCGAAGAATTTCTCTTCGGTAAGCATTCCGTATTCTACAATAATCTTGGTGTCGTCCCAGTTTTTCTCGAAGGCTTCGCGGTCGTTTTTGAACATCTCTTCGAGTTTATCGGCCACTTTTTTGGTGATGTGTCCCGATATTTTTTTCACGTTTCCATCGGCTTGCAAATACGAACGGCTAACGTTAAGCGGAATGTCTTTCGAATCAATAACCCCATGCAGCATGGTGAGAAAATCGGGCACTATACCTTCTACGCTATCGGTTACATATACCTGGTTTTGGTAGAGTTGTATTTTGTTGCGCTGAAGCTCCATATTGGGCTTTATGCGAGGGAAGTAGAGTATACCGTTTAGATTAAAAGGGTAGTCTACATTGAGGTGGATGTAAAACAGAGGTTTTTCGAAGCTCATGGGGTACAACTCGCGGTAGAAGTTGTCGTAGTCTTCGGTGCTTAAATCGGCCGGGGCTTTGGTCCAGGCGGGCAAAGCGTTGTTTATTATATCGGGGATGGTGCTCTTTTCTTCTTTTGCCTCATCGCCTTCACCGGTTTTAATGGTTTCTTCTTTGGTGCCGAATTGGATGGGAATGGGCAAAAAGCGGCAGTATTTTTTAAGTAGTTCGCGAATGCGGTATTCTTCTAAGAACTCTTCGCTTTCGGCATTGATGTGCAGCACGATGTCTGTGCCTCTAAATTCGCGTTCCCCATTGCCCATTTCAAATTCCGGGTCGCCTTTGCAGCTCCAGTGTACCGCGTTGGTTGGTTCCTGGCTGGTCCACGAGCGGCTAATAATTTCAACCTTTTCGGCAACCATAAAGGCCGAGTAAAACCCGAGTCCAAAATGCCCAATGATGCCTGTATCGGGTGCTTTGTCTTTGTATTGTTTTAAGAATTCTTCGGCCCCACTAAAGGCCACTTCGTTGATGTATCGGTTTACTTCATCTTGGGTCATGCCAATACCACGGTCGGAGATGGTGAGGGTTTTGGCATTTTTATCGAGCTTTACTTCAATTTTAAGTTCGCCCAATTCGCCGGGTATTTCGCCTAGTCTCGAGAGTGTTTTTAATTTGAGGGTGGCGTCAACGGCATTGCTGATAAGTTCGCGAAGAAAAATTTCGTGGTCTGAATACAGAAACTTTTTAATAATTGGGAAAATGTTCTCTGCGGTTACTTGTATGCGTCCCATAAGCTGCGGTTTGTTTATGAGGCGCGGATGGTCAAGCGGTATGCCAAAGCGATTTTACTGACAATTTGGCCGAATTTCGCCCTTAAAGCTTATACCCCATTTTGGTGGCCAAGGGGCAATGGGTTTTCCAAAGCGGATCGAGGTTTACGCTTTCGGGTTTCTGTTTGCTGATGTTAGCGGGTTTGGCTTGCTGGCTTAATACATACTCATTGCCGGGATACGGAATCTTGAGGAAGTTAAACAAGCGTTTTACGCTTTCGGGCTCGCTAAACAGGGCTTCCGATTTAAAACTAATAAAGCGCTCAGGGCCAATTTTTTTGCCGAAATCGAGAATTTTCTGGTTGGTTTCGTTCCAAAGCCAGGCTATTTTTTCTTCTCTCAACCAGTTGTCGGCATTTTGTGGATGAATTCTACCCGCATCGGTAAGATGCTCTCCGGTATACCAAGCCCGTAACATACCGCTTTTAACAAAGGCTTTTGGGTGTCGCATAACATGAATAAAAACCGCCCGTGGAAAGCTTTTGGCGATACCCGAGGCTATGAAACTCATGCGGTTATTGGTTTCGAGATAACGTTTTTTTTCGAAGTAAGCGTTGCGGATATGTTCGTATCGGGCTGCCAAAAAGGCTGCGGCCAACAAATCGTCTTGACCATAATGCTCGTAGGCCCAGCGGCTGGTATACAGCAATTCGGGTTGGGCTTCGTGCTCGCAATGAAGTCCATCTACAGAGGCCATTAATCGGCTTATAAATTGTGTACCTGCGCGGCCGGTGCTTAGCACAAATATAGGCGATGCCTGAGCCTGAATGCGTTCGGGTAAATGGGTGGCGTCTGAAATAGGACCATAACGACGGGCTTGTGCCTTTAGTTCGGGTAAAAAGCGCTTTTGCTGTTCCCACCAAAGACCCAATATTTCTTTAAACTTCACGATGACTTAATTCGGTTATACGCTTTAGTTCACGCAAAAAATGCCCATGAAATTGGGTCGGGCTATAGCTTTTTAAGTCTTTTTGTAAAATTTCAAGCCTTTTGGCTGCTTCGGAATGATTCAGTTTACTGATTTCTTGCAATTTGATTCGGGCTTCTTCCAAATTCTCATATCGGTGATTATTTAATGCGACCACTTCCTTTTGACCTCCGCTGTTGTGCACCAAAGGCAAACAGCCTTCTGCCAAAGCCTGGGCAGTGGTAATACCGAAGGGCTCGTTGCGCAAACTATGCAAAAAGATTCCTGCCGCTTGCAACAATTCGTTTCGTTTTTGGGCTTCACAATTGGGATGCAAAACCACATTGGAAGTTTGTTCGGCTGCGTGTTTGCAGCGATCAAAGTAGGCTTTATTGTTTACAAATCCCACCAAATTGAATTGGAATTCGGGGCAAAGTTTGGCCAATTCAATTTGCTCGAGTTGCCGTTTATCGGGCGAAAATCTACCCAAACTGATAACTGTGTTCAAGGCCCTTCCCATTTGCCATGATTTTGGAAACTCGGCCTCGTTAACAGGTGGATACACCACTTGATGCGGCTTTATGCCATAGGACTCTTCCTGACAGTCAGCGGTGAATTGGCTGTTGGCCCACGTGGTTCCATTTTTGGGAATGTATTGGTTGAAACGATAAAGAAAGTGAAGAAGTTTAAACGGGTCGTTGGCCCAGTCGCTCAGGCTTTTTGAGGGCCCTTCCGGAAAATGCACCGAGCGCAAGAGCTGCCGCATGCGGTATTTACGGGGAAAGTGGACATAATTTAAAACGGGCACCGGACTTTTTAGACCAAAAGCTGTATTATTAGAATTAATAGCCCAATTATATGCCTTAAGGTATTTAGATACCAGGATATTAAAAGCTACAATATTCCACTCGAAAGGCAATTTAGGCTCGGGAATATTCACGAAACGCAATTGCAATTCTGCCCCGTAGTGTTTTTTTATTTCTTCGAGCGTAATGCGGTTCTGGAAGCATAAAAAATCGGGCACAATGCCTTGTTGGTTCAATACCCGCACCATTTCGGCGCTTACCTGAAACCGACCACCGCCTTGTACCCGATTTTGAAAAAGGGCTACCTTCAAGATTTTGGGCTTTCGCTGTTTGAATTAGGAGCTTCTTTTTGGCTTTCGCCCAGGTATTTAGGTAAATCCATACCAGCCATACCAAATAAATCATTGAGAGGTGGGATAGATTTCATTAACCCACTCACAAAATCGGCTGTAGAGCCACTACCTGTTTGCCCGCCCTGTCCATTATCCCAAACCGTGATTTTATCAATTTTAATGTTTTTGATGGCTTCCACCTGGGTTTTAACCAAGTCGGGTAATTTTTCAAGAATAAGCAACTGAAATGCGCTGTTGGTACTGCCCCCGGCTGCACTAACGACTTTTTCATAGCCTTCGGCTTGTTTGGTTAAGATTTCATACAATCCACGGGCTTCGGCTTCCATTTTGGCAAAAATGGCATCGGCTTCGCCTTTGGCACTTACCCTAAGACGTTCGGCTTCT
The DNA here is from genome assembly GCA_945883565.1 of Chryseobacterium gleum. GTDB lineage: Bacteria > Bacteroidota > Bacteroidia > Flavobacteriales > Schleiferiaceae > RFXV01. The sequence continues at coordinate 40,344 of CAMCXO010000010.1, read as the reverse complement.
GCTTCAGCTTCAATAATGGCCTTTTGCTTGGCAATTTCGGCAGGAACCACAATATTGGCTTGTTGTGTGGCACGCTCGCGTTCAGAACGGGCCTTTTCGGCCTCTCGCTCGGCCACATAGGCTTCTTCGAGGGCTTTGGCCTGGGTTATTTTTTCGGCCGTAATGGCTTTGCGCAAGGCTTCGGCTTCTCGTTCGCGGCGGGTAGAATCGCTATCGGCCACATCTATTTTAGAGTTGTTTTCGCCTTGAATAGCCAAGGCATTGGCTTCAGCCGTTTTGATACGGGTATCGCGCTGTGCTTCGGCCTTACCGATGGCTTCTTCTTTGTGGGCCACCGCAATGCTTACCTCGCGGTCTTTAACGGTGTTGGCAATTTTAACGTCGCGATCGCGGTGGGTTTCGGCAATTTGTACATCGCGTTCCCGATCGGCCATGGCTTTGCCTGTTTCACCAATTTTTTCTTGCTCGGCCACGCTGATTTTGGCGTCGTTAATGGCTTTGGCCGCAGCTTCTTTACCCAAAGCCTCAATGTAACCCGATTCATCTTTGATGTCGGTAACGTTTACGTTGATAAGCTTTAAGCCGATTTTCTTTAATTCGGTATCAACGTTTTTGGAAATACTGTCCAGAAACTTATCGCGGTCTGAGTTAATTTCTTCTATGGTCATGGTGGCAATTACCAAACGCAACTGACCAAACAAGATGTCTTTAGAGAGCTCTTGAATTTGGTCATTCAATAGCCCCAATAAACGTTCGGCTGCATTGTTCATGCTGTCAGACTCGGTAGAGATGGCAATGGTAAACCTGCACGGAACATCCACCCTAATGTTTTGTCTGCTCAAGGCATTGGTGAGATTCGCCTCAATAGAAATGGGTTTGAGGTCTAAATACGCATAGTCTTGAATAACGGGCCAAATAAAGGCGCCACCACCGTGAATACATTTGGCTGAACTCCCCCCGGTTCGGCCGTAAACCACTAAGATTTTATCGCTGGGGCATCGTTTATAGCGTGAAACAATGGCTGAAATGGTAATAAAAATGACGGCAATAGCTACCACCACCAAAATAGCAGGACTAAGCATATAGGTATGAATTTAAGGTTTCAAGGTTTGTTTAAAGGCTCGATTATAACCAAGCCGGGGTTTTCTACTTTAACAATGCGCACGGCGCTGCCGCTGGCTTGGGTTTCGAATTCGGTCATGGCATCTATTTCTTTGTAAGAACCTTTAATGCTTAGCATTACCTTGCCTTTGCCTTGCATATGGCCCGGAATGCGCAAATAAACATCGGCTATTTGACCTAAAGTTTCTTCGGTTTTGAAGGTATTGTCTTCGGCCAATTGGCTCAATTTGGCCATAACAAAAACAAAAACGGCTACAAAGGCAACGCCAACCAAGGTGCTGAGGACAATAAGCCACCACATATTGGGGATGTGGTAATAAAAACTCACTCCTGTCCAGCCAAAACCCATGGCAAAGTTTATAAGGCTTCGAAGAGACAGCAATTGAAAAGGACCATCGGCTCCTTCCAGACTTTCGAAATCGGCCGATAAACCATCGCCGGCATCTCCCCCCATGAAAGTCATAATGGCCTGAATGACAAAAATAACGGAGGCTATGGCGGCGGTGCCCCAAAACACCTGCAAGGCGAAATCAAAGCCGTAAAATTGGTCGAACATTCTAAATTATTATCATGGCTCAAATTACGATGAGTTTCCGGAAAAACCGAAACTAATCGGCAGCAACGAAAACATTTTTGGGCATTAACCTCTTAAGGTTTCATACTTTTCGCCTAAATAAAAGCTCATGCAAATTAAAAACAGTGTGGTACTGATAACGGGTGGAAGTTCAGGTATAGGCAAGGCCACTGCTGCCCTTTTGGCCGAGAAAGGCGCCAAAGTTTATATTAGTGGTAGAGATGTAGCCAAGTTGCGTTCGGTAGCTGCTTTAATAGGCGCTCATACAATAGAAGCGCCTATGGAAGATGATGCTGCCCTTGAAGCTGGGATGGCCCAAATAGTGAATAACCATGGCCGCTTGGATGCCCTAATTAACAATGCCGGCATTGGCGAATTTGGCCCTATGGAATCTGTTAACCGCGAAACTTTTAGGCGGGTATTTGAAACCAATGTTTTTGGTGCAGCCATAGCTGGCGCCATAGCCGCTAAAATTTTTATGCAACAACGACATGGCAATATTGTGAATATTGGGAGCTCGGCCTCCCTTAAAGGTTTTGCCAATGGCAGTGTGTATTCGGCATCAAAATTTGCTTTAAGGGCATTAAGCGAATGTTGGAGAACTGAATTAAGACCTTACAATGTGCGTGTTATTCAGGTAAACCCAAGCGAGGTTCCTACTGCTTTTAATCGACCTGATCGCGACGAACGGCTGGAGCAGGCGAATAAACTTCGTGCATCCGATTTGGCCTATGCCATTGTATCGGCGCTTGAAATGGACGACAGAGGCTTCATTCCGGAGCTAGGTGTTTGGGCCACCAATCCTTTTTAAATAAGACACCCTAAACTGACATGGGAAACTGTTTTAAAAGTAGCTCATTGATGTGCTGTATAGTTTTTTGGGCCTTTTCGTGTTCGCATCGGGCTGAAAACAAAAAACAGGTTATTGCAGAACTAAGGCTTTTGTTGAAAGAGAGCCAAAGCCTTGTTGAGGATGATATAAACACGAAATGGGAGCGTCAGGATTCCCTTTTTGTTTTCTATAGAGATGTTTTAAGTCGCGATTATTCTAATCTTGACAGCTTGGAATTGGTAGAAATAGAAAATATTACCGCACATTATATCGATCTGCGGTTAAAGGTAGGCGAGCAATGGATAAATGAGAAAGCCAAGAGCCTCGAACATCTTTGGAAAACGGGTCAATAACAACTTCTTAAAAAGCCTTCATACTCTCGGTCGGGTCTATTCTCGAAATAATACGTACAGGAAGATTCATGCTTAAGTAACCGCTAACCACCACCAAAGCGTTTAAGGCCACTATGTGCCAAATCTCAATTGCAATAGGTACTTTGTCAACAAAATAAACTTCAGGATCGAGCTTTAAAAACCCGGTGGTTGATTGCAATATGCAAAAACCCAATCCCAAAACATTTCCCCAAAAAAGGCCATACCCCATTATGTATAAGCTTCTGTAACGATAAAGACTTCGAAGCTGCGCATTGCTGGCGCCGATGGCCTTAAACAACCCAATATGGCGTTTGCTTTCGAGAATTAGGGTGAGTAAGGCCACAATGGTATTAACCAAGCCAACGGCCAACATGATAATAAGTATGAGGTAGATATTGATGTCGAAAAGTTCTATCCATTTAAAGATTTCCGGAAAGCGGTTCTGGGCTAACCAAGTATCGGCACTCATAGGCAAACGGGCGGTAAAATAGTCGGCTAGCTTTTCGGCATCTTTTGGCTTACGCACAAAAACTTCCAGACGCTGAGCGGCGTTGGTTGGCCATTTCATTATTTGTTGAAGGTGTTTATGATGACCAAGGATGTATTGAGAATCGAAAATCTCCATGCCGGTGGTAAAGGTTCCTCCTACTGTTAACCGCCTTACCAAAGGAGGGCGACCTTGATCGCGAACAAAAAATAGCGCTACTTCATCGCCCAGGTTCAGATTTAATTTTTGCATTAAAGTTTCGCTCACCACCAGACTGTCGTTGAAATCGGCTGTACTAAAATCGGGACGCTTACCCGCGCGTATAAACGCATCGAAGCTGTTCCAATCGAAAGTAGAATCTATTCCTTTTAAAACAACCCCTTCAAAATCGTTTTCGGTTTTAAGAAGGGCACGTTTTTCGCTTATTTTTTGAACATGCAAAATACCAGGTTGGTGCCTTAAAAAGGTAAGCAGGCTATCGGCATCTTCCAGAACGTTTTCCAAATTGTCGTCGGGTGGATAAGGTAAAATTTGAAAATGGCCTGTAAAGCTTGTAACTTTTTCGGTAATTCGCTTTTGAAGTCCAAGGCCAGTGGCAATGGAAACTATCATAACAAAAACACTTAATGCCATGGCGGTTATGCCAATTTTCACCACTCTTTTAGAAATCTTGCCGGCCTGTGCGAGCGACCACCGTTGGGCTACCAGCCATGCAAAACTTGGGTTTTTTTGTAATTTGGGCATTGGGCGTAAATATAGCTGGCTTGTGTTAGTTGTTTCGACCTTATGGAGCCAATTCGCATGGGGTCAAATAACGGTAGGCGCCGAACGTTTTGATGCCTATGAAGATTGGCTTAAAGGAAAAAGGGTGGGCATTATAGCCAACCACACTTCAAGGGTACACGACACCCATTTGGTTGATTTCTTAATTGAAAAAGGCATAGACATTCGAATAATTTGGGCACCAGAGCATGGCTTTAGAGGCGAAGCTGCTGCCGGAGAAGCCCAAAACGATGGTCGCGATGCTAAAAGTGGCTTACCTGTGGTTTCACTTTACGGAAAAAACAAAAAGCCATTGGCAGAACACCTCGACTATGTGGATTTGGTGGTTTTCGATATTCAAGATGTAGGCGCACGTTTCTATACCTATATCTCTACCATGAGCTATGCCATGGAAGCTTGTGCCGAATACGGAAAACCTTTCTTGGTACTTGACCGGCCCAATCCCAATGGCTACTACGTAGATGGCCCTGTTTTAGAAAAAGGTTTTGAATCTTTTGTAGGGCTTCATCCTGTGCCCGTTGTGCATGGCCTCACGGTTGGCGAATACGCGCATATGGTTAATGGCGAAGGTTGGTTGAAAAATGGGCTGAAAGCCGATTTGCGGGTTGTTAAATGTGAAGGGTATGCCCACAATATGGTGGTAGAGCTGCCCATAGCACCCTCTCCTAATTTACCCAACTTGGCGGCTGTTGCCTTGTATCCAAGTTTATGCTTTTTTGAAGGAACACCCATTAGTGTGGGCCGAGGCACCGACTATCCTTTCCAACTTATTGGTGCCCCATGGTTCTTGGAAGGCAGTTTTTATTTTAAGCCCGAAGCAAGAAGAGCTGCACCCAATCCTCCTTTTTTAAATGAGGCATGTACGGGTATTTTATTAAGCAACTTTGGAGAACATTATATGCCAACCCTCCAAAAAATATATTGGCTGTGGCTGGTTGAAATGTATAAGTCGGCACCTAATAAAAAAGGGTTTTTTAATCCATTTTTTGACAAACTGGCGGGTACCGATAAAATTAGAAAAGCCATAATAGGTGGCATGTCTGCCGATGATTTACCCAAATTGTATGAAAAGGAATTAGCATCCTTTAAATTAAAGCGATTGAAATATTTGCTTTACCCTTAATGTTAAAACAAAAAAAGGCCCAATGGGCCTTTTTTATTAAAACAAATTTCTCGCTTTTTTTTAGGTTAATACACCTTAACCAATTCTACTTCAAAGATAAGATTGGCATGAGGCGGGATAACCCCTCCGGCACCTTGGGCACCATAAGCTAAATTACTTGGAATGTAAAAAGTGGCTTTGCTTCCTTCGTTTAGCAATAGAATGCCTTCATCCCAGCCCTCAATTACTTGACCAATACCCACCTTAAAATCAAGTGGCTGATTGCGCTGTAACGAGCTGTCGAATACTTTTCCATCCATAAGTTTACCGGCATAGTGTACCGCTACCCTACTGCCTTTAAGTGGTTTCTTCCCTTTGCCTTCTGTATGCATTTTGTATCGAAGTCCACTAAGGGTTTCTTGGCTGTTTTCGGTGAGGGCATTCCAAGCGGCTTCTAATTTGGCCTTAACTTCCTTTACCGCCTTTTCGGCATTTTGAAGGTGTTCTTTAAAAACGGTCACGGCATCGAAGTTTAGAGCGCTTTCGCCGACACGAATGACCTCCACTTTCTGCATGATGTCGTTTTGGCGGATGTTGTTCACCACTTCCAAGCCTTCTACCACCTTGCCAAAAACAGTGTGCTTGTTGTCTAGCCAGGGTGTTTCGAGATGGGTTATAAAAAACTGGCTTCCATTGGTGCCTGGACCCGCGTTGGCCATGCTTAAAACCCCGGGACTATCGTGTTTTAAGTCGGGATGAAATTCATCTGCAAATTTATAACCTGGGCCACCGGAGCCATTGCCCGTTGGGTCTCCCCCTTGAATCATAAAATCGGCAATAACGCGATGAAACTTCAACCCGTCGTAATAGGGTTCACCCGATTTTCTAAATGAATTGGGGAGAGAGCCTTCAATAAGTCCAACAAAATTTGAAACAGTTAAAGGTGCTTTGTCCATTTCTAGCTTAACGGTGATTTGGCCTTTGCTCGTCGAAAAGCGACTGTAAAGGCCCTGGGCTAATGGTTCACTCATTCGGCAATGCTCACAATTTCAACATCAAAAATGAGGACAGCATTAGGCGGAATAACCCCTCCTGCGCCGCGCTCACCATAGCCCAAATGTGGTGGAATTATTAATCGTGCCTTATCGCCCACAGAAAGCATTTGAATGCCTTCTTTCCATCCCTCAATTACTTGAGCTTTATTGCCATAAGGCAATTGAAAGGGTGCATATGGCTCGCGTTGAGCATTGTAAATGCCTGCTTTTTGGGCAATTTCTTTAATTGAACTATCGAACAAAGTACCATCTGCCAAGTAACCGGCATAATGCACGTTTACCATTTGACCTTCATTTGGTTTAGGGCCATTTCCTTTTTCTTTGATGATAACCCCCAAACCGCTGGCTGTAATCTCGGCTTCTCCCATAAGCTTTTCAATTTCCTTTTTAGCTTCTTCCGCTTTTTTGGCTTTTTCGATATCCGCTTTGGCTTGGGCTTCAGCTGCTTTTACTTTACCGGCTTCAAAGGCTGCCAAACCATCAAACGCTTTGGCTTCTTTCCCCACTCTTACAATACTGAGTTTTTTCAAAACCACGTCAACATTTGGTTTGTCGGCCTGTCCTTTGGCCACATTGCCAATTTTAACCACAATATCCTGTCCATTAATCACTTTACCAAAAACCGAATGGCGATTGTCTAAGTGAGGAGTAGCCGTATGGGTGATAAAAAACTGGCTTCCATTGGTGCCAGGACCTGCATTGGCCATACTTAAAATACCGGGGCCACTGTGTTTAAGACTAGGGTCAAATTCGTCGGCGAAGCTGTAACCCGGTCCACCCTGTCCGGTTCCATCGGGGTCTCCACCTTGAATCATGAAGTTTGGAATTACACGATGAAAAATGGTATTATCGTAAAAAGGCTCACCGGCTTTGCGGGCTTTATTCGGCATTTTACCTTCGGCCAAAGCCACAAAATTACCTACCGTCATAGGTGCCAAAGTATGTTCTAAACGAATCAGAATGTCGCCTTCAGAAGTCGACATCATGGCATAAAGACCATCCTGGAGTTCAACTTTCTCGCCATTCACTTTGAGTTTGTTTTGTGAATTGCACGAAAGGGTCATAACAGCTGCAAACAGCAATAAGATACTACGCTTCATAAGTTTCGAGTAGGGAATTAAATTTGGAACGCGAAGGAAAGCAATTTTTTATAGCACTCAAAGCCGGCTTATTGCGAATTTCCAGCTTATTGGGCGGCTTTGGAAGCCTCTACCATTTGCTTTAAAGTGGCTATTTCTGAGACATCTACGGCGTTTGCATTTAAATTTAGTGCGGAGCTGTGTATTTGAAGAGGCAAAAGCATTTGAGCATTATGGGCTCTAACCCCGCCGCCTGCTACTATTTTGATGGCATTTCCGGCAAATTCTTGCAGCTCAAACAGGACATCGGCATTTTCTGCAGCCACTTCTCCTCCACCTGAACTTAAAATGTGCGATATTCGATAATTAGATAAGATTTCTATGGCCTGATTATAATTACCTACTTTATCAAAAGCCCTGTGAAACGCAAAAGGTAAATGGGTAGCATCGCATAGTCTGCTTAGTATTTCGGTATCTATTTCGTTTTGTATTGTTAAACAGCCAAACACTAAACCGTTAGCACCAGCTTGGGTTAACTTTTCGGCGTATGCAATGTATTTAGGCCATTCATTTTCGTGCACCACAAAAGAATCTGGTTTTAACCGAAGCATGCACCATATGGGCTGTTCTATTTCGGCTCGCAAGGTTTGAAGCTCTAAATAATCGGGGCTTAAACCACCTAAATAATAGTGGCTGCAAAATTCTAGCCTTTCCGCTCCTGCCTGGGCCGCCACCATCAAGTCGCGGCCATTAAAGCAGGCAATTTCTAAAAGGGGGTCAAACACTTTGTATTCAGAGCGCTATTTACGCAATTGTCGTTCCATCTGGAATAATGGCACCTTTTTTAATCACCACAATACCACCCTGAACCACATAGCTTTCTGCCTCCATATCGGGCAGTTTGGAACTCCCGATAATGGTCACATTTTTGCCAATGGCAGCGTTTTTATCAATAATGACATTCATTAATTTACTGCCTTCCCCAATGCCGATGGGTGTATGGCCGGGTTCTAAAATTTGCTCGAGGGTTTCGTAATAATCAGAACCCATCATTATACAATTTTCTATAACGACCCTATCTCCAATTCGGCTTCTGATACCAATAACCGAACGGGTAATTCGATTGGCCCTAATTATAGCGCCTTCGGCAATTATGGCCCGGTTAATTCGTGTGCCATAAAACTTAGAGGGCGAAAGTAAGCGCGCCCTTGTAAATATGCGGTTGCTCTCGTCAAACAAATTGAATTTTGGGAGCGGATCGGTTAATTCAATATTGGCTTCAAAGAAAGACGGAATATTTCCGATGTCTGTCCAATATCCTTCATAACTGTAACTTGCTACTTTCAATCCACTTTCTATGGCCATTGGAATGATTTCTTTTCCAAAGTCGGTAGCAGCAGGGTATTGGCTCAGCAAGCTGTGCATGGTTTCACGGTTGAATATGTAAATTCCCATCGAGGCCAGAAAATACTTGCGCTTACGACTATTTTCAGGGGTTACTTTGCTTTTCCAATCTTCCAAAACATCGGCCTTTGGTTTTTCTATAAACCGCTCTATCATGCCATTGTTATCCACCTTCATAATTCCAAAACTGGTGGCATCGTGGGCCACCACCGGAATGGTTGCAATGGTTAAATCGGCACCTTTTTCTTTGTGATAGGTGAGCATAGCCGATAAATCCATCTGATAGAGCTGATCGCCGGATAGAATTAGAATTTGCTCATAGTCGTGGCGGTCAACATGATGCTGGCTTTGACGCACAGCATCGGCCGTTCCCTGAAACCATTTATCGTTTCCGGGTGTTTGTTCGGCCGCTAAAATGTCAACAAAGCCATTTGAGAAAAAGTCGAAATTGTAAGTATTCTTGATGTGCTGGTTTAACGAAGCCGAGTTGAACTGGGTTAAAACATACATACGCCGAATGCCCGAATTGATGCAATTTGAAATGGGAATATCAATTAATCGGTATTTACCGGCAATGGGTACAGCAGGTTTGCTTCTTTGGCCGGTTAATGGATACAAACGGGTTCCGGCACCACCTCCTAAAATGAGGGCTAAGGCATTGTGTTCATGCATGGATTGCGTCTTTTTGTAGCGTTATTTCTTTATACAGTTTGGTGTAGGCTTCTGTGGCAGTTTCCCAAGAGTGGTCGAGCAATTGATTTTGTTGAATGCGCTCAATATAAGCAGAATGGTTTTTATATAGATCGATGGCTGCTTGTAAAGAAGCCAGTATTTCTTCGGAACTTAACTGCTTAAACCAGAAACCATTTCCCGAAGAAGGGTTGCTTCTTATATCCAACACCGTATCTCTCAATCCCCCAACCGCGTGTACCATTGGCAAAGTGCCGTATCTAAAGGCATAAAGTTGATTAAGCCCACAAGGTTCTACACGTGATGGCATCAATAGGAAGTCACTTCCAGCATATATTTTTCTTGACAACGGCTCGTTATAGGCAAATTCGTAAGCAAATCGGCCCGGGTATTTGGCCGACAATTCAGCAATTTCGTTTTGAACGCTTACATCTCCACTACCCAAAACAAAAAAGCTGGCCGCCATTTTCGATTCTAAAGCCAACGAAATGATTTGGGGCAAGAGATCAGCCCCTTTTTCATGGGCAAATCGACCTATGAAGGCAAAAAGCGGAAGATCTCCATTTAAACCATAAGTGCTTGCAATATATCTTTTGTTCGCTTCCTTATAATATTCTATATCGCCGCTGTAATTTACCACCAAATGAGTATCGGTTTCTGGATTCCAAACTTCGTTGTCTATTCCGTTAAGTAAGCCAATGCATTTGCGCCATTCCATTCTATACAGCATTTCCATTCCACGCGATTCCTGAGCCAGTTCGTTCATATAACCAGGCGAAACAGTGGTTACCCGCCATGCACATTTTACGCCACATGCCAAAGAGTTAATGTGCTGATTCCACTCAAGCAACCCGGCTCTATCAGGATGAAAGGCAGGCATAACTCCAATTTTTTCCCATCCTATTCCGCCTTGGTACATACCATTGTGGATGGTCAATACCGTGGGTATTCTTCTTAAATGCCCATATTCGTGGGTTTCATTCATAAAGAAAGGTACCAAAGACGTATGGTGGTCGTGGCAATGCATCAAATCAGGTAATGTTTCCCAAGATGAAACCCAGCGCAAAGCGGCCTTTTGAAACGCCACATTTCGCTCTGGCTCATCTTCAAATCCGAGGCCAGTTTGTGGATGGATATAAATGCCTTCTCGGTCGAAATAGCCTCGTAAATCGAGAAGAAACAAATCGAAACCAAGGCCTTCATTTAATACCTTCTCTACTGAAAAAGATTTCCACTGCCCATATTGGACAAATTGGCCTTCAAAAACCAACTCCGTTTTTACCTTTGATATCCAAGTGCTAAGGTATTTAGGCATTAAAACCATAGCCTCGTTTCCCAAACGGTTTTGGTACTTTGGTAAGGCACCCACCACATCTCCGAGCCCACCGGCTTTGGCAGCCGGATAACATTCCATACTAAGGTGTAAAATCTTCATACATTCATTAAGTGAATGGTGTCGAATATACACTTTCTATTTCTTTACTGCTTTTGCGTGAAATAAAAAATATAGACATCAAAAAACACATTTAAAAACCACATAACATACTGATTATATGTTTAGAGACAATAAAGTTGAAAAAATAAAAGGAACGGTATAAAGCTTAGAGTTCCCTACTGCGCAACCAATACTCGTAGGTTGATTCAAGTTCTTGAAACCAAGGCAGTCCATATCGACGGATTAAAGCTTCGCGCACAAATCTAAAAACCGGCATTTTTAAGGCTTTACCCAATTCGCAAGCCGGACTGCAAATTTCCCAACGGTTGTAATTAACGGCATCAAAGCTCACATACTCTCCAATTCTAATGGGGTATAAATGGCAACTCACCGGTTTTTGAAAGTCAATCACGCCTGCTTTCCATGCTTTTTCTATTCCACAAAGTGCTTTACCATTCTCAAATACGACATAAGCACATTCGGCTCCTTGATTAAGTGGGGTTACCAAATCTCCATCACGGTCTACCACACTGCTGCCTTGTTCCTCAATAGCCTGCCAACCTGTTTCAGATAAAAACGGCTTTATTTTGGGCAATATTTCGTTGAGAATTTTTGCTTCATGTTCAAGCAAGGGTGCCCCCGAATCGCCTTCAACACAACAGGCCCCTTTACAAGCCTCCAGATTACAATGAAACTGTTCTGAAAAAAGCTCTTCAGAAACCAAGGTTTTGCCAATTTGAAACATGTGCGCAATGTGCGGCTGTTAGCACAACATTTGCAAGTATGAGTTTATGAGTAGCTGCATTGGTTTAACGTAAACCCGTTTAAAATCTTTTTTTCACTTTATCGCCACATATTTAATATTTAACACAAATTACATTCTATTGTAGCTAATATAAAAATTGCTATTATGTTGATTTATAAATAATTTAGAGAAAATAACCGCAAATAGCATTCTGAATACAACGCTATTTTTTTACAATTAAACTATACATTTGGACATTGAATGAAAAAATTGAGCGTTTTGGTAAATGCCCGTCTGCTTCTAAACAACCGTTTGGAAGGTTTGGGCGTATTTAAGTACGAAATTCTCAAACGGCTGTGCATTGAACATCCAGAAATTGACTTTCATTTTATATTCGACCGTTCATTCGACACCGGTTTTGTTTTCAGTTCGAATGTTTTTCCGCATGTAATAAACCCACCCACTCGCCACCCTTTTTTATGGTGGTGGTGGTTGGAATATGGTCTACCTCGAGTAGCTAAAAAACTTAAATGTGATGTGTTCTTATCGCTCGATGGTATGGGCAGTATGCATTTAAAAATCCCTCAGGTTTTGGTGATTCACGATTTAAATTTTATTCATCGTCCTTTCGATTTGCCGGTATTGGTTCAAAAATTCTACAATAGAAATTTCAGACTTTATGCCAACAAAGCTTGTAAACTGTTTACAGTATCTGAATTTTCTCGGCAGGATTTGGCTTTTCAGTACCAACTCGATATGAAAAACATAGGGCTTTCTTACAATGCTTTACCCTCCTTGTTTTTTGAAGATGGAGAATTAGAACGTTGGAACTTGATATACAAAAAGAAGCAAGAAAGTGAACCCTATTTTGTGTACGTAGGTGCTATTCACCCACGGAAAAACCTCGAAACTTTACTGGAAGCCTTTCACATATTTAAAAACACCCATCCGGGGTCTCATCAATTGGCCATTGCCGGAAAGTGTGTACGGTTCTATAAAGATGAATGGAACGCCCTAGTTAACAACCATCCTAATAAAAACGATATTTTAGTGTTGGGCCGCATCAGTGAGCCTCAAAAGCACGCTCTACTATCAAATGCTTTGGCCTTGGTTTATCCAAGTTTTTTTGAAGGATTTGGCATCCCCATTCTTGAGGCTTGGGCGGCCCAAACGGCGGTTTTAACTTCAAATAGAACAGCATTGCCTGAAGTAGCGGGTAATGCCGCTGTTTGTATTGACCCAAACGAACCTCAGCAATGGGCGGCTGAAATGAAAAATATGGTTTTGAAACCAGAATGGCGGAATAGTCTCATCGAAAAAGGGAAAAACCGACTTGCCTATTTTTCTTGGGACAAAAGCGCCCGAAATATTTGGGATGGACTAATTGAATGCACAAAAACACAAGCGTAATATGGAGCTTTTGCCTTTTTTAAACGCAGACAAGAAAGAAGCCGGTTTAGATGAAGCCGGCAGAGGTTGTTTGGCAGGTCCTGTAGTGGCCGCTGCGGTTATTTTAAATCCCTTAAAGCCCATAGAAGGCTTAAACGATTCTAAAAAATTAAGTCCAGAAGAAAGAAGTTCTTTAGCCGAAATCATTAAAACCAATGCACTGGCTTGGGCTGTATCTGAAGTTGGAAGCGACGTAATTGATCAAGTTAATATTCTACAGGCTACATTTATAGCCATGCACAAATGTGTTGACTTGCTCTCTGTTAAGCCCGATTTTTTACTGGTTGACGGAAATCGATTCAAGCCATACCCCAATATAGAACACTCAGCCATCATTCGTGGCGATGGTAAGTACCAATCTATTGCTGCCGCTTCTATTTTGGCCAAAGTACATCGCGATGCTTTAATGGATGCCTTGCACGAGGAATTTCCTATTTATGGTTGGAAAGACAATAAAGGCTATCCAACCCCATCACATCGCACCATGGTTATGACTAAAGGCGCGTGCAAATACCACCGTCAAACTTTTCAAATTATTAATAAAAACCTAAAAGCCCCCTTGCTGTTCGGGGAATCTTAATTTTGTGGCATGAACAAAAGCCACCTCCTACTTTGGTTTATTGCCTTTTTATCGAGTATTTCGTGCAAGCAGAACAAAGTCACGAGCACAACGCCCTGGCAGCTTTTGCCAGGAAGAGCCGCTGTGGTGGTGCATATACCCAATTCGGCAGATTTTAATGCGTTTTTGCAAAACGATTTAACACCTCAAGTTTTCGACATTTTCCCAGCCGGAAAACGTTTGAGCTATTCATTCAATTCACTTAAAAAACTGCCCGATTCTGAGTCTGTTTTGATATCCTTTGCTCAAACAGGAGCCAATATTTTCGATGTATTATTAATCATTACCCCTTCAAACAATGGGTTAAACTGGCATGACGGTCTTTCAAAATGGAAACTAACCGATGAACGTCTTTATACCAGCCATAAAATTCAAGTTTTCAGCGATGGCGAACAACAGTGGTTTACTTGTGTACTGGATAATCGATTGTTAACCGCCACCTCTTCTCTTCTCATAGAGGAAGCCTTAAGAAAACACGAGCTTCTAAAAACCCCTCAAGAAACCAACGAATTAGAGCAAATAAGCAACTTACAAGGCCAAAATGCCTTGGCTCATATTTATATTAAAACTGAAGAAATAGATGTTTTTTGGAAACATTTATTCGAACGACAAAAACTCCCCAAACTAAAAGGAAACCAGAACTGGATAACGCTAGACCTTCAATATGAAAAAAATGCGCTCGTTCTAGCCGGATTGCTGCATGAAGACAGCGAAGCCAACAAATTGGTTTTGAGTGAAAATGATGGAGACGAATTCAAAGCTGAACAGCTCATCCCTTTTTCTGCCGAGTCGTGGTGGGTATTCAATACCTCCTATAGAGGTTCCAAACAATCAAACTCTGAAACTTGGGATAAATCTACTCCATGCGGTTGGTTTAATTATACCCAAGAAGGCCCTATAGATTATTTGAAACCCGTGTATTTCAGAAGCCTCGGAAGTCAAACTCCCGAATTATGGCTCGACTCGCTTTCTGCAAATTCTGATCTTCAAACCCAAGATTATAGAGAAACTAAAATTTACAGTCTAGAGAACCCTGAAGCCTCAAAAGGATTTCTGCCTTGGAACTCGGCATTAACCTTTAGCCACTTCGCGATTGTTGACAAACAATTATACGCTTCGCAGTCTATCGATTTGTTAAAGTCAATGATTAATGATTTTCAAAATGGTTTGCTTCTTAAAAACTATTTACAAAAGACCAAACTGGATAAGCAACCTGGGGGAAAAGGACAAATACATTTCGGAGGCAAAAATCCCGGCTTAGCAAACTTACTTATGGATGCTGTAAATGGCAAAGGCATGCCCGCACTAAAGACATCAGAAGAGCGCCTTCAACCTTTTTTAATGGGCGGAGGGAGTTTGCAAAAAAGAGGCGAGAGGTTGTATCTAAAGTTCGAATTAACAAAGGGGGAGATTCCTACAGAATTGGTAAAAACCGATTGGGCTTATACTTTGGAAGGAAGTATCTTAAAAGGGCCGTTTGGTGTTAAAACCCATTCAGGAAAACAAATGGAATTGATGGTACAAGATGTTAATTTCACTTTATACCATTTAGACGCTTCCGGTAAACTGCTTTGGAAAAAAACTCTTGATGGCCCTCTTATAGGGGGTATTAAAGAAGTTGATGCTTTCAAAAACAATAAAATTCAATATGTAGCGAATACCAGTGCAAGCCTATACGCTTTTGACCGTAATGGAAATCCTTTACCAGGATATCCCATTTCATTACCTGAGGCGGCTACTGCCCCAGTTAGCGTTTTAGATTACGACCAAAACAGAAATTATCGAATTCTAATTCCAATGGGCACACGTATGGCCAACTACAATATAGAAGGTAAACCAATACAAGGTTGGAAGGCTGAAAAATTTCCTAAAGAAATAAATCAAGAAGCAAAATACCTATTTTCAGGAGGAAAGGATTTTATTTTGGTCACTTCATCTGATGGCACTCTGCGTTTTTTGGATCGAACAGGCATCAAACGGCTTCAAAAAGATTTGCAAATAACCATAAAAGAGGGCAGCGTTTGGTGGCCAAGCAATCAAAATAATGCAAAACTCGATGGTTTTGTTGGTTTAAATGAAAAAGGAGATATGGTTTATCTCTTCACTAACGGCAATTTAGATGTTGCCAATACCAAAGCCGACTACCTCGAAATATCGAACCAAAAAGGCCTAAGAATTTTAAATGGCGATATAGAAATAGAATTACCAAAGGGGGTTTTAAAAATCGAACAACTGAAAGCCCCATTTACCCATGCCAAAACATTGAATGTTAAACAACGGGTTTGGGTAGCCGGAGTGGTTGGTAGCAGAAATGAGCTATGGATTTTTGATGAAAACGGAGCGCCTTTAGAAGGATTTCCAATTTATTGTGAAGGCCAGTTTGCAGCAGGTGATTTTAAGCAAAATGGTCGCGTTCAACTGGCTGTTCAGGGAGAAGGTTCCACTCTCGTGTTTTATTCATTTGCTGTTCTACCATAGATTTTCAACCTAAATGTTTCGCTTTATGGCGCTGCATTGGGTTTTATATTCGCGCCCATGAAATGCGGAATTGTAGGCCTCCCAAATGTTGGAAAATCAACCTTGTTTAATTGCTTGTCAAGTGCTAAGGCTCAAGCAGCAAATTTTCCATTTTGCACCATCGAACCCAATGTAGGAACTGTTAATGTTCCGGACCCTCGTTTATATGCTTTAGAGAAGCTGGTTAAGCCAGAACGGGTGGTACCGGCCACCGTAGAAATTGTTGACATCGCCGGACTTGTAAAGGGCGCCAGCAAAGGCGAAGGCCTAGGCAATCAGTTTCTAGGAAATATCCGCGAAACCAATGCCATTTTGCACGTACTAAGGTGTTTTGAAAACGAAAACATTACCCACGTAGATGGAACAATAAATCCGGTACGTGACAAAGAAACCATTGATACAGAATTACAGATTAAAGACCTAGAAACCCTCGAAAAGCGCCTCGATAAAAGCAGAAAGGCCGCTAAAGTGGGTGCCAAAGAGGCCATTAAAGAAGTAGAATTTCTCGACCGTTGCAAACAGCACCTTGAAACCGGTAGCAATATGCGGGCTTTGCCAATGACCGACACCGAAGCCGAACTTATTGAAGAATTACAATTGCTTACGGCAAAACCCGTTTTATA
This sequence comes from Chryseobacterium gleum, assembly GCA_945883565.1. Lineage (GTDB taxonomy): Bacteria > Bacteroidota > Bacteroidia > Flavobacteriales > Schleiferiaceae > RFXV01. The sequence continues at coordinate 23,454 of CAMCXO010000010.1, read as the reverse complement.
TGTTTGTAATGTAGATGAAGCCTCAGCTGTTTCGGGAAATCAACATGTGGAAGCGGTTAAAAAATCCATAGCAAACGAAAATGCCGGCTTGTTAATGCTGGCGATTGCCACCGAAGCCGACATAGCCGATTTAGAGACTTTTGAAGAAAAGCAAATGTTTTTAGAAGAAATTGGTTTGGAAGAAGCCGGGGTTAACCGTTTGATTCGATCTGCTTATCAGTTGCTTCGTTTGCAAACGTATTTCACGGCCGGGGTAAAAGAAGTGCGTGCATGGACCATTCACCAAGGCTTTAAAGCGCCTCAAGCGGCTGGTGTTATTCATAGCGATTTTGAAAAAGGTTTTATTCGTGCTGAAGTTATTTCCTTCGATGATTATGTGAAGTTTGGTTCAGAATCGGCAGTACGAGATGCAGGTAAACTGCGTGTAGAAGGCAAAGAATATTTGGTTCAAGACGGTGATGTGATGCATTTCCGTTTTAATGTATAATTTTTTTGGCTGAATAAACTAAAGAATTCTACCAAAAATTGGCCTCTTGCAATACTACTTTGTTTCCAAAAAACAGTTTAGCGCTTTTTTCAAAAGACTGGGTATAATCGCTCACATAAAATTGATATCTGGCTTTTGTATTCTGAGTCAAAAGATTTAACGATTCTAATTTTTGCTTGGTATACATAGCCACCGGCTGTGCCGAGTCTATCGCATGCACTTTGCCGGCATAAAACCGCTCTATTTCTGTGCGTATTAAAGGATAATGGGTACACGCTAGAACCAAAGTTTGAATGCCTTTAAGTTTTCGATTATTCAAATACGACTCAACTATTGTTTGACTAATTTTATTGTTGAAAAACCCCTCTTCTATCATAGGTGCCAATAAAGGGGTGGCTAGGCTTTGAACTTTGCAATCGTTTAATAAGGCTTCAATTCGGTTTTTATAAACCTCACTTCCAATGGTGGCCTTGGTTCCAATAACCCCAATACGATCGCTGCCGTGGTGTTCCCCTAAGTAGGCAATTAATGGATCTATTACATTAATCACCGGAACTTTACCATCTACAAAATCTTCAACCACACGGGCGGCAGCGGCCGAGGCACTGTTGCAAGCTATAACTATGGCTTTAGCCTGGTTTTTAAGCAAGAATTGCGCAATTCTAATGCTGTAATACCGTATGGCATCTTCAGATTTATCGCCATAAGGCATGTGAGCGGTATCGCCGAAATACAACAACGACTCATTTGGCAATTGGTTTTTTAAGGCCGACGCTACCGTTAGGCCCCCTATGCCTGAGTCGAAAATACCAATAGGGCCATTCATAAAAAAGGGCCTTAATTAAGGCCCAGTTTCTTTTTAACTACAGGGGTAAGATCGGTACCGTTGTTAATGGACAGTAAGGTGCGTTTGCTGGCCGAACTATCGATTACGTAATTGATGCCTTCCGCAATGGTTACTTCATTAATGGCTTGCTCAACCTTTTCGATGATGGGTTTCAACAATTCACCTTGTCTGGTTTGAAAATCCACGTTCATTCTTTGCTGGTACTCTTCAATACGCCTCTCTAATTCCTGAATTTCTTTCAGCTTGGTTTCTTTGTTTAAATTGGTCATATTGGGCTCTGCGGTTTTGAAAGCCTGTGCACGGTTTTGATATTCGGTGTACATATCTTCCAAATCTTTCTGCAATTGCTTTCCATATTCTTCTAAACTGGCCTGAGCGGCTTGGGTTTCGGGCATGGATTGAACCAATGCCTCAAGGTCAACATGAGCTAATTTGTTTTGTGCTGCCATTTGGCTTCCCGCCATAAAAAGCACTGCAAATACAAGATGTTTGATTTTCATTTTTGGTTTGTTTTCTTTTGTTGTTAATAGCCCATTTTCTGCAATACCTCTTCGCTAATGTCCATGGCTTTGCTGGCATACAGCAAAGTTATGGCACCCGCTTTATCAAAAACCATGTCGTAACGTTTCCGTTGAGCCACGTCTTGAACCGCATTAAAAATTTGGTCTTGAATAGGTTGAATGAGGGTTTGCCTCTTTTTAAACAATTCGCCTTCCGGACCAAAATACTTCCTCTGTAACTCGATGGCTTCCTGATGCTTTTTTGCTATTTCACTTTCTTTTTCTTCCTGCAGTTTTGGGGTTAACAAAACTTTCTCAGACTGATAGCTTTTTTCCATTTCGTCTATTTCCTTTCTAAGCTTTGACACTTCAGACTCCCACTGCTTAGAAGAATTGTCTATCTGAGCCTGAGCTTGTGCATATTCAGGTATTTTTTTCAAAATAATTTGGCTGTCGATGTAAGCTAGCCTTTGGGCTTTTATTCCAGATGCACCTAGCATAAACAATGCCAAGAAAATGGAGAGAATTAGTTTAGCACGCATATTTAAAATTGTTGTCCGATTATAAAGTGGGTATTCCAGCCGCTTTTTCCAATGGCGCCCGGAATGTTGTCGAATCCATGTGCAAAATCAATGCCTAGCAAACCAAACATGGGCATAAAAATTCTAACCCCTAAACCCAACGAACGCTTTACCAAAAACGGGTTATAATTCTCAAAGTTGCGGTAGCTGTTTCCGCCTTCGGCAAAGGCCAAAGCAAATACCTGAGCCTGAGGATTGGGTGAAATCAAATAGCGCAATTCAAAAATAAACTTATTGTATAATGGATCGCCTGCCTGGGTTGACAATGAGTTGTTTGGATACCCTCTTAAACCAATGATTTCACGCCCGTCAATTACGAAGTTTTGAAGACCATCGCCTCCAACGAAAAAGCGCTCAAAAGGAGGTAAACCAATATCGGAATTATAAAATCCAAGAAGTCCGAATTCCATATGTGATCTTAGAACAAAATTTTTAGCTATTTCGCTGAACCAGCTGCCGCTAAACTTCCATTTGTGGTACTCTATCCACTCGAACTTTACCGATTCAGGCTCTCCTGCGAATTGTTTGCCACTTAATACCGAAAAAGGCGGTGTGGCTTCTAAAGTTAAGTTGAAAATGGAACCCTTTGTCGGGAAAATGGGAACATCTGTATTGTTTCTGCCTAAAACAAATTTGAAGTTGAATGATCGGCTGTATCCATCAGAAAACTGTAAAAACCCGGTTTGGTATTTATTCAAATTGAAAATTTGATACTCAGCGCCTGTATATAAAGTAAAATAATCGTCGGGCCAACGCAAACGCTTTCCTAAACCAAGGTTAAACGATGTAATCTGTAAACTCTGGCGTCTGGAATCGCTTCTAGACAAACCATTGGTTTGAATGTTATGAAAAACACTAAATGTTAAGGAGTTTGGCTTTTTTCCTCCCAGCCAAGGCTCGGTAAACGAAAAACTGTACGACTGAAAAAAGCTTCCATTGGTTTGGGCCCTTAAGCTTATGGTTTGACCATCGCCAGAAGGCAAGGGCTTCCAACTTTTCTTATCTAAAATGCCCTTTGCCGAAAAATTATTGAAATTTAAACCCAGGGTACCCACAATTCTGTTACCTCCCCATCCTCCTTGCAGTTCAAGCTGAGAAGTCGATTTTTCGACCACCTTATACTCAATGTCCACCATTCCGGTTTCGGGGTTAGGCATCGGGCTTACATCCAATTCCTGAGGATCAAAAAAACCAAGCTGGGCAAGTTCGCGCATGGTTCTTTGTATATCGGAGCGGCTAAACAGCTGACCAGGCCTAGTGCGCAATTCACGCATAATAACATGATCGTTGGTGCGGTCGTTTCCGCTAACGGTTACCTTGTTAATGGTAGCCTGCCGGCCTTCGCGCATTCGCATTTCGTAATGTATGGTATCGTTTTCTACCCGAATTTCAACCGGATTTAAATTGAAAAACAAATAGCCATTGTCTAGATAAAGCGAAGTAATGTCGTTTCCGCCTTGATCGGCAAACAATCGTTCCTGTAAAAGCTTTGAATCGTAAACATCCCCCTTTCTTATTCTTAAAATTCGATCCAGCACTTCATTGGGATACTTGGTATTGCCCAACCAGCTTATGTTGCCAAAGTAGTATTTCCTTCCTTCTTCAATTTCCAAATCAATTGCCAGTCGTTTTGAAGACACCATGTATACGCTGTCGCGGACAATACGAGCGTCTCTGTAGCCTGCCTGGTTATAGCTTTCTATAATGGCTTTTTTGTCGGTGATATAATCGTCTTTAATAAACTTACTGCTTTTGAAAATGGTCCAAGGTCTTTTGCGCTTCGTGTTTTTCATGGCCTTGCGGAGTTTCCTGTCGGCTAGACTTTGGTTGCCGTTAAAGTGAATGTCTTTGATTTTAATGCGTTCGCCTTCCTCAATAAAAATGTTGAGAATAACGGCATTGTTGAGGGTGGTATCTCTTACTTGTTCTATTCTCACCTCCGTTTCAATGTAGCCTTTGTCTCGGTAATAGCTTTTTATTTTTCTTTGGGTATTTCTCTTTAAATTATCGGTTACCACTATGCCCCTACTCAGTTTAATTTCTTCACGCAAATTATCGCGACGCGATTTCTTCACTCCGAATATGCCGTATTTGCTCAATTTTGGAAGTTCCTGTAGCCTGATTTCGAGAAATACAATGCTGCCAATTTTCCGGGTAACCAATATGCTTATGTCATCAAAGAGATTTTGTTCCCAAAGTTTTTGAATTGCTTTTTGTATTTGCTCGCCCGGAATGGTTATTTTATCTCCCACCTGTAAACCGGAAAGAAGAACAATAACATTGGGGTCGAGCTGACCATTTCCCGTTACCTGTATTTCACCAATTTCATAATCTACACCCGGTACCAAGTTGATATCGGACTGAGCTGATGCGAAAAAACTTAAGAAAAACAGCGAAAAAGCCGAAAAAAAACGCAAGTAGTTCAAAATAATATTAGCTTTTTAACTGTTCACTCGTTTTGCCATAACGACGTTCACGTCTTTGATATTCTGCTATGGCCTCGTTCAAATCGTCTTCTCGAAAATCGGGCCACAATTTCGGGCAAAAATACAGTTCCGAATATGCTATTTGCCAAAGTAAATAATTGCTTATTCGATATTCTCCACTGGTTCTGATAAGCAAATCAGGGTCGGGCATACTCGAGGTGTACAAATGGTTGGATATAAGTGTGTCGTTTATATCGTTCAATTCTATTCTCCCCTCTTTGTAAGCCTGTGCTATGGATTTTGTTGCCTCCACCATTTCCGATTTAGAGCTGTAACTCAAGGCAAGCGTCAAGGTCATACTTTGGTTATTTGCGGTGGCTTGTCTCACCTCTTCCAATTCTCTCAAGCATTTTCCCGGAAGGCTTTTTAAGTCGCCAATGGCCTCTAGTTTTATATTGTTATTCTGCAAAGTGTCTAGTTCTTTTCGCAGAGCACTAACTAAGATGCCCATTAGTGCATCCACTTCAGCTTTAGGCCTGTTCCAGTTTTCTGTTGAAAAGGCATAAACGGTTAAAAACTTCACCCCCAATTCGGCCGACCTGGTGGCCGTTCTTCGCAAAGCTTCCACCCCATTTTCGTGTCCGAGGCTTCTCAAAAAGCCCCTGTTTTTGGCCCAACGGCCATTGCCATCCATTATAACAGCAATATGGGTGGGGATACGAGACAAATCCAATTCACCATCCATGTTACCGACCCCAAAATTTATCGCACTTTTCATAGTTGCTGGTGAAACGCCAAATAAGGCTCAATCCGCTGTAGAAATACCAATCGTTATTATCAGGGTTGCCTCTGTAGTATTGGCTTTTATCCAGGTCTGTTCCCGACCTGTCTGATAGAATACCGGCCAACTCACCATTGTATAAGGACAAATCCTGGGCATTAACATATTTACCACTTGCATCGTCTAAATAATCGGTGGCGGTAGAATGGGCGGTAAAGTCTAAGCTAATTTGCCAATGTTCGTTAAAAGCCCATTTAAAACCCATACCAAAAGGCATCATAAGATCTACCTTGCTGTAAACCGCCTCTTGGCTTAAGGGTGTGCCCTGCCCTTCGGTTCCAAGTGGCCTTAAATCAACCCACTCGTCTTCGTAAAAAGCCTTAGGGTTGTAACCCATAATGCCAATGCCACCAAAAATAAAGAAGGTTTTATTGTGTTCTTTCGAACGCGGATTGAACTCGAAGAAATTGAATTCTACCACTGCATAGGCATCCCAGATATCGCTTCTAAAACTCAAATTTCGTCTTTTCCTTTCCTCAATTTGGCTCCATTCGTCTCTGTTTTCTAATACCCCAGCATGGCCACCTACCCTCAAAGCATAGTATTGTTGGAAAGTATACCTAAAAAATCCTCCATAATAATAACCAGTAGGCGCATGAATGCCATAATGGCCTACATCTCCCACAAAATTGCTGCCGCCACCGCTCAAGCCAATTTCCGCGTTTTGGGCATGGCCAAAAAACGATAGAACGACGCCGACTAAAAGCCAAGCCGCTTTAATGTTCAATGGAAGGATTTCTAAGGTTTTCGGCAAAGTGCGCAAATATAATTGTTCAAGTCTTTTATTTAGGGTTAAACATTTCTTCGGTCTAAACCCCAATAAAGTTTGTTTCGTAAAGTGCTGGCAAATGGCTGTTGGTCTAATTGAACAGAATGCAAGGCAAAATGGGCTTTTCTCAAACTAATTTGACAGCCTTTAGGTGCATTGTAAATTCGCGAATCCAAAGAAACCAAGAAGCGTTTTTCGCGGCTTTCCACCTTTAACAAAATGGGCTTATCGTCGGGTATAACGAAAGGCCTCACATTTAGATTGTGAGGGGCTATAGGTGTTAACACAAAATTCTGAGCTTCGGGCATAATGATGGGCCCTCCGCAACTCAGCGAATATCCGGTGCTTCCTGTTGGTGTAGAAACAATCAATCCATCGGCCCAATAGGCGTTTAAAAAAATACCGTTTATATAGGCATAAACCGTTACCATGGCCGTGGAGTCTTTCCTACTTGCCGTTATTTCGTTAAGGGCATAAGGAAAATCTATTTTTAAGTCTACATCGGTTTCTATCGCCAATAAGCTTCTCTCAATAATCCTGTAATTGCCATCAAAAAATTGCCTCAAACTGCTTTTTATATCCGACTTGGCCACATCAGCCAAAAAGCCCAATCGACCTAAATTAATACCCAGAACCGGAATTCTGGAATCGCGCACCCAGGTTGCGGCTTCCAAAATGGTGCCATCTCCACCTAGTGTAATAAGTAAGCCGGGCAACATTTCAATGAGCTCAAGAGGTTTGTTGAAGTGTAAACATTTTTTAAGCTCGGGTAAGTGCTGCATGAACTTATAAACTTCTTCATATAGAACAGGCTCTATTTGTTCAGAATAAAGCAGTCTAAGTAAATTCTCTACATGCACCTTGGCCTCTTCGGGGAGGGCTTTGGCAAAAATGGCGATTCTCATCTTTTATATATCGAGTAGGCGCATCAGCAAGTCGTACCTATCGTTTAGTTTTAAATCGTGTACATCTTCGTATTCAGCACTCAGAAGGGTGTATTCGTATCTACTAAACGTTTGAATGGCTCGGCTTAAATCGCGCTTATCTAACTTAACAGCCACTTCCAGAAGTGTGCTATCCGGTTTGTTTTCGGTAATGATGCTCCAGGCTTTTAAATCATTCGATTCTAAAATTTGTGCAATTTCGGAAAGGTGATAATCTTCTGTTGCCATTTCTAAAATGATAACGCCTCCGGGTTTATTGGCCGAAAGCATTTCCGAAATTTTCCAAACTACATTTGTCGCCGAAACATATCCGGCATACAAGCCGTTGTTTTCTAAAACGGGAATAGCAGTTAGTTGCCCCAAATGAAACATCTTCAAAAGTTCAAAAACGCTGCGTTCCTTTGAAACAAAATACCTCAACGGTAAAATTCGCGCATCGCATAACTTTATGTTTTCATCGTCAACATCGTGCAACTGCTCTTCAGAGATGAGCCCCAGAAAAATATCGCCATCTAAAACTGGCAGGTGGGCCAAATGCGCGGCATCCATGCTTCCCAAAGCAAATCCTACTTTATCGGTCCATTGCAATGGAAGATGCTCTCTTTCTATGAATCGTTCTACAATCATGCTGGCAACAAACTTAACAGAATTATCTTCGCAACACCTTGGTAAAACTCAGCGTTAACATCAACAAAATTGCCACTCTGCGCAACGCCAGAGGGGGGCAAATTCCCGACCCAATATTGGCTGCCCAAAACATCGAGTTGTATGGGGCGCAAGGTATAACGGTTCATCCCCGACCCGACCAACGCCACATTCGATATTCTGATGTTTACGAATTGAAAAAGGTGGTTAAAACCGAATTCAACATAGAAGGCTATCCCGACGAAGGGTTTTTGAAATTGGTAGAAGACATCAAACCCGATCAAGTTACCCTGGTGCCCGATCCACCTCATGTGCTAACTTCTAATGCGGGTTGGAACGCCATAGAAAACCAGGCTTTTTTAATTGATACCATTGGCAGGCTTCAATCCGGAGGCATGCGGGTTAGTTTGTTTTTAGACCCTGAATTAAAGCAGGTGGATGCCGCCAAAAAATGTGGCACAAACCGAATAGAGCTGTATACCGAAGCCTATGCTTCCGGCTTTTCTTTAAACCCAAACGAAGCGGTTTACCCCTATAAAGTAGCTTCCAGACATGCTTTAGAATTGGGCTTGGGGGTTAATGCCGGGCACGATTTAAATCTCGACAACCTTCGTTTTTTTGCTCAAAATTTAGAGGGCTTGCTGGAAGTGAGCATTGGGCATGCGCTTATTGCAGATGCGCTTTACTTTGGTTTGGAAAATACGGTGAGGATGTATTTGCGACAATTAGAACTGGCTTCTCATCATTCCGCCCTATGAAATTGTTTTCAAGAATAGAAGGCAGTGGTAAGCCTTTGGTTATTCTGCATGGCTTGTTTGGATTGGGCGATAATTGGGCCGCATTGAGCAAGCGCTGGGCCAAGCATTTTGAAGTTCACACCTTGGACCTTCGCAACCACGGAAGGTCTCCACATAGTACGGTTTGGAACTACGAGGCCATGGCCAATGACGTAGCAGAATATCTGGATGACAGAAACCTGTTTCGCGATGTGGTGGTTTTGGGCCACAGCATGGGCGGGAAAACGGCCATGGAGCTGGCTGTTCAACACGCCAATAAATTGTCGGCTTTGGTGGTAATAGACATAGGCCCACACGCCTATCCTGTTCATCACCGAAGCATTATAAACGCCCTATTGTCTGTTCCTTTGAATGCCATCCAAAGCCGTCAAGAAGCCGAATTATCTTTGGCGCCACATATTTCAGAATGGGGCATTAGGCAATTCTTATTGAAAAGCCTTTACAGAACTGACTCGGGATTTGATTGGCGCTTTAACCTTCAAACCATTGCAAACCAAATAGAAGAAGTTGGCAAGCCATTAAATGCCGATGCCCTTTTCGAAGGTCCAACGCTGTTTATTAGGGGTTCCAAATCGGGCTATTTAACCGATGAGGATTTGCCGGTGGCCCATCGACATTTTCCTTTTATGCAACTCGACTCTATTAATCAAGCAGGCCATTGGGTTCATGCTGAGCAACCCGATGCCTTATATCAATCGGTAGAGAATTTTTTAAGGTCTAAAAACCTGTTGTAAATCCGGATATCGAATTCAGATATTTAAAAGGTTTTTCAAATATCCATTCAAAAAAAATCCGTCAACTGTTTCTAATCGACGGACTTTCACATCAACGGCCTTTAGGTTTGAGGGCAGACTCGTATTGGTTTATCCAATCCTGAGGGGTGATTTTCTGCATCAACTGCCCAATCAGTTCGAAAGGAATGTGTTCGGCTTTTTTAAACCGCACACAGCTCTTCCCCATATCGGGTTTTTTGCCTATTGCCGAAACATAAGACTCCACGAACCAATTATGCAATTGTTCATCGGCATAAATCCCACTGTGGTAAAAGGCCATATGGCTTTTTTGTGAAGCAATAGAAACAAAAGGCAATGGCAATTTGGGATCGCAATGATACCCGGCCGGATAAAGTTCGTGCGGAACCACATAACCTATCATGCCATAGTTTATGGTTTCAACAAAACCTTTGGGTAAATTTTCCAAAATGGTTTTGCGCAGCTTGCTCATAGGCGTGCGCCTACTTTCATCTAAAGCCGCCAAATAATCTTCGGGCCCCATGGCTTCAGGCTAATTACTTGGCCAATTTTTCTAAAGTGCCCTCTAAGGCTGCACCTCTTAAATTTTTGGCAATGATTACACCCTCGCCATCAATTAAAAAAGTAGCCGGAATGCTGTTTACGTTGTACAGACGGGCCCCTTCGCTGTTCCAAAACTTTAAATCGCTCACATGGCTCGGCCAAACCAAACCATCTGTTTCTATGGCTTTCACCCAAGGCTCTTTGCGTTGGTCGAGGCTTACGGAAAACACTTCGAACCCCTTTCCATTTTTAAAGGCCGTGCTTTTGTATTTGTTGTAGGTACGCACCACATTCGGGTTTTCGTCGCGACAAGGCCTGCACCAAGAAGCCCAAAAATCAATAAGGACCACTTTGCCTCTTAATTCGCTGAGCTTTCTAATTTTTCCGCTTGGATCTTGAAAAGCCAACTCAGGGGCTTTGTCGCCTACGTTTAAAACCGCTACCTGATTTTCTTTATTGGATTTAAAACCTTCACGGCTTTTAAAACCATACACCGCCATCAAGGCAATGGCTAAAATCCAAATGCTTAAAGTTGCTGTTTTCTGTTTCATTTTGTTTGCTTGATGCTTTTAAAGATCGCATTTCAAAGATGCGAATTGTTTTGATTCCATTATGCAATCATCGTTCCAATTCATTTGCTTAAAACTGAAACCACATCATAACGCTTAACACCCCTGAAAAACCGCACAAAAAGCCAATAATCAACTCGTTCATATCATGGGCTCCCAAAGCCAAGCGGGCGGATGCCACCACACCACTGCAAAGCACAGCGGCCAGAAACACGGTGTACAAATCCACTTGATAGGCTTCTCCGAGGTAATATACCAATGCCAAAAAGCCCCCAATCCCGGCCATATGGGCACTGGCTTTTAAAATAGGCAATAAAATGATGAGGGTTCCAATACCTGCTGCGGCACCCAGTAAATAACGAGGGGTTTCTTGCGGAATTGGGAATACTTTTAAATACAAGGCTGTAAACACATAAAACACCACAGCCACCAAAAAAGGCCAACGCCTCGATTCGGCATCGCGCATGTGCAAACTGTCTATAAGTCCCATTTTTACAAACAAAACCGATATAAAGCCCGGCATTATATAGGTACCTAAAACCAAAAAACTAAGGGTATAAACCAAAACCCCGCTTTCTATGGGGTAAGGATGCAAATACATTAACAATCCAAAACCTGCCAATGGCATTAAAGCAGGATGAAAAAGATAAGAGAGAAATCGGGCTAAAAGGTTAGGCATTACAGCTCTTTACGCAAACGCGCCGTTGGTATGTTTAGTTGCTCTCGGTACTTGGCTATGGTTCTACGGGCAATTGGATAGCCATGTTCCTTGAGGGCAATGGCCAATAATTCATCGGCCAGAGGCTGGCGTTTGTCTTCCTGGGCTATCAACTCTTCCAATATTTTCTTGATTTCGCGGGTACTTACCTCCTCCCCTTGGTCATTGGTCATTGACTCCGAGAACAACGTCTTTATTAAAAATGTTCCATAGGGCGTTTGAACATACTTATTGCTGGCCACCCTCGAAATGGTGCTGATGTCCATTCCGGTCATTTCGGCGATGTCTTTTAGAATCATGGGTTTTAGATCGCGCTCATCGCCCGATAAAAAATACGCCTCTTGCTTTTCCATAATGGCGCCCATTACCAGCATCATGGTTTGCTGCCGCTGACGAACAGCATCTACAAACCATTTGGCGGAATCTATTTTTTGTTTCACAAACAACACCGCCTCTTTGGTTTGTTTGTTTGGGTTTCGCTGTTCTTTATAGGTTTGAAGCATATCGCGGTATTCGCGGCTCACATTTAACTCAGGTAAATTTCGTCCATTAAGCTGGAGTTCCAAATCTCCATCGCGAATTTGAATAGAAAAATCGGGGGTTAAGGCCTGGCCAATGGTGTTTCCACCCTGCGCCATGCTGTTGCCGGGTTTTGGATTTAGCTGGGTGATTTCGCGGATAACCAGTTTTAGGTTTTCTTCATCAATTTCGAGGCGTTGCAAAATGCGGTTGTAGCGCTTGTTGGTAAATTCCTCAAAATGGCTTTCTAAAATTTCGATGGCCATAGAAGTGTAGGCCGTTGGGCGTTTGCGTTCCAGCTGCAAAAGCAAACACTCTTTTAAATCCCGGGCCCCAATACCGGCAGGTTCTAAACTTTGAACCGCAGTCAGCGCTTTTTCAAGATCCGATAATTCAACAAAAATGTTTTCGCTAAAGGCCAAATCGTCTAAAATGCGATCCAAAGGCCTGCGAATATATCCATCGTCTTCTATGCAACCAATTAAGTAAACCGCCAGATTTTTTATCGATTCTTCTATTCCCACCAAACTCAATTGCTCGCGAAGCTGCTCGTAAAAATCCGATACCCCTGCCGATTGCATCCTTGGTTCTTCATCGTCGGCGCTGTAGTTATTGGCCTGCAGTCGATACTCCGGAATTTCATCGTCGCTCAAATAGGCATCGATGTCGATGTCGTCGGCATCAATTTTTTGGCTATCGTCTTCGCCTGCATCCATCTCCAAATGCACCTCGTCATCTACCACGTTGTCTCCCTCTTCCAGGGCCGGGTTTTCTTCCAATTCTTCCTGAATACGCTCTTCCAACGCCTGAATAGGCAATTGTATGAGCTTCATCAGCTGAATTTGCTGAGGACTCAGTTTCTGCGAAAGCTTCTGACTTAGCCTCTGTTTTAGCATGAGCTCTTAAAATTCGGCGTTTCCGGGCGTTCTGGGGAATGGAATCACATCTCTGATGTTGGTCATACCACTTACAAACAGAACCAAGCGTTCAAAGCCCAGGCCAAAGCCACTGTGCTTACAACTTCCAAAGCGCCGCGTATCGAGGTACCACCAAAGTTCTTCTTCCGAAATGTTAAAGGCTGCCATTTTGGCTTTCAAAACATCCAAACGCTCTTCCCTTTGGCTACCGCCAATAATTTCACCAATTCCGGGAAACAACACATCCATGGCCCTTACGGTTTTTCCGTCGCTGTTTTGGCGCATATAAAACGCCTTGATGTTGGCCGGATAATCGAAAAGAATAACCGGACAATTAAAATGTTGTTCAACCAAATAGCGCTCATGTTCCGATTGCAAATCGGCTCCCCAATCTTCAATGAGGTATTTAAACTTTTTCTTTTTATTCGGTTTGCTTTCGCGCAAAATGTCGATGGCCTCCGTATAGCTCAACCGTATGAAAGGATTGTTGAGAACAAACTGCAATTTTTCGCGCAAAGGCATGGGCGATCGCTGGTCTGCGGGCTTTTGTTTTTCCTCTTCCAAAAGTCTGTTTTCGAGCAATTCCAGTTCGTCGGCACAATGCTGAACCGCCTGTTGAATTACATATTTCACAAACTCTTCGGCCAAATCCATGTTTTGGTCCAATTCGTTGAAGGCCACCTCCGGCTCAATCATCCAGAATTCGGCCAAATGCCTCGATGTGTTTGAGTTTTCGGCACGAAAGGTGGGACCAAAAGTATACACCTTCGATAGCCCCATGGCAAACAGCTCGGCTTCGAGCTGACCCGAAACGGTTAAATTGGTAGGACGTTCAAAAAAATCTTGCTTAAAATCAACCAAACCCTCATCTGTTTTGGGCACCTTGTTAAGCGGCAGCGTGCTAACCGAAAACATCTCGCCCGCCCCTTCGGCATCAGAGGCCGTAATAATTGGGGTATTTACATAGAAGAAACCACGCTCGTGGAAAAACTTATGCACGGCAAAAGCCAAATGGTGACGCAAGCGGAAAACCGCTCCAAAGGTTTGGGTTCGCGGGCGCAAATGCGCCATTTCCCGCAAATATTCGAGGCTGTGTTTTTTGGGTTGAAGCGGAAACTTATCGGCTTCAGCCTCTCCCAATATCTCCAAACTTTTTACATGCACCTCTAAAGCCTGACCCTTGGCCGGGGAGCTTTCAACACTGCCTTGAATGCTTATGCACGCCCCTGTATTTAGCTTTTTAACTACCTCTTCAGCAAAATGCCCGGCTTCTATAACAGCCTGTAGGGTTGCCACACAACTGCCATCGCTCAAGCTTATGAAACGGTCGTTGCGAAAAGTTCTAATCCAACCCTTCACCTCTACATCGTGGCCTATGGGCGATTTCGAGAATATTTCTGCAATGCTGTAGTACTTGCTCATGTAAGAATTTTTTCACTCACCATAAGTGGTTAGGCAAAGGTGCGGTTTTTGATAGCAAATTAGCAAACCATTCTATGATGTTTATTTTTTCTTAATACAGCGCTAAGTTTAAAGGTACATTCAGTCAAGTTCATAAAAGATATGGATGGTCATTTGGAGCACCTTCTTTGTGAATGGTTTCATTTCAGCGAATTTCCGCAAGCTCTAGGAAAGCAGGCCTTCAGGTGCTAAATTCGCGCCTGAACTAAACCAACCCTTCTAAAACATGGCTTTCGATTTCGACATGATTCAAAAGGTGTATGCACGCTTTCCGGAAAGGGTGAACGCTGCGCGCCAAATATTGAATCGCCCCCTCACCCTCACAGAAAAAATTCTGTATACCCACCTTTGGGAAGACACGCCAACCCAAGCTTTTGAACGTGGCAACGACTATGTAGATTTTGCCCCCGATCGCGTGGCCATGCAAGATGCCACCGCCCAAATGGCTCTTTTACAATTTATGCAGGCCGGCAGAAGCCAGGCAGCTGTACCCTCTACCGTGCATTGCGATCACCTTATTCAGGCGCAACACGGGGCCGAAGCCGATTTGCAGAATGCACTAAACAAAAGCTCCGAAGTTTTTAACTTCCTTCAAAGTGTTTCCAATAAATACGGCATTGGTTTTTGGGAGCCCGGAGCAGGCATTATTCACCAGGTTGTTCTCGAAAACTATGCGTTTCCGGGTGGCATGATGATTGGCACCGACAGCCATACGGTAAATGCAGGCGGCTTGGGCATGGTGGCCATAGGCGTAGGCGGGGCCGATGCGGTAGATGTAATGGCCGGCATGGCCTGGGAACTTAAATTTCCCAAACTAATTGGCGTTAAGCTTACTGGAAAACTAAGCGGCTGGGCTTCGGCCAAAGACGTTATTTTAAAAGTGGCCGGCATTTTAACCGTGAAAGGCGGAACAGGCTATATACTTGAGTATTTTGGCGAAGGCGCCCAAAGCCTGAGCTGTACCGGCAAAGGCACCATTTGCAATATGGGAGCCGAAATTGGAGCCACCACCTCTACCTTTGGATACGACCCCAAAATGGCCGATTATTTAATTGGTACCGGACGTGCCGATGTGGCCGAATTGGCCAATCAATATGCCGAACACCTTACAGCCGATGCCGAAGTTTATGCACATCCCGAAAAGTATTTCGATCAGGTTATAGAACTCGATCTTTCTAGCTTGGAACCGCATATCAACGGACCATTTACCCCCGATTTGGCCACACCCATCAGCCAGTTTGCCGAAGCCGTTCGTCAAAACAACTGGCCCAAAACCTTAGAGGTTGGCTTAATAGGTTCTTGCACAAACTCCTCTTACGAAGACCTTACCCGCGCCGCCTCGGTAGCTCGTCAGGCTTCAAGCAAAAACCTGGAAGTAAAGGCCGAGTTTACCATTACCCCTGGCTCTGAACAGGTACGCTATACCGCTGAGCGTGATGGCTTACTCGAAGCCTTCGATCAAATTGGAGGTGTGGTTTTGGCCAATGCCTGCGGCCCATGCATTGGTCAGTGGGCGCGTCATACCAACGACCCCAACCGCCCCAATTCCATTATCACCAGCTTTAACCGAAATTTTGCCAAGCGCAACGATGGCAATCCCCATACCCACTCGTTTGTGGCTTCGCCTGAAATTGTTACCGCTTTGGCCATTGCCGGCGATTTAACTTTTAATCCGCTTACCGATACCCTAACCAACAAAAACGACGAGGCGGTAATGCTTTCTGAACCAGTGGGCATTGAATTGCCTCCATCGGGCTTTGATGTGGTGAACCGCGGTTACCACGAACCAGCCGCCGACGGAAGCGGGGTGGAAGTAAAAGTGGCCCCCAATTCTGAGCGTCTGCAATTGCTCGATGCCTTTCAACCCTGGAATGGCGAAAACTTTAGCGATTTGGTGCTTTTAATAAAAGCATTCGGAAAGTGTACCACCGACCATATTTCTATGGCAGGCCCTTGGTTGCGCTTTAGAGGCCACCTGGACAACATTGCCAACAACACCCTTACCGGAGCCGTTAACGCCTTTAACCAAAAAACCAATTCGGTTAAAAGCCAAATTAACGGAGAGTATGGCGAAGTACCCGCCACCCAGCGCACCTACAAGGCAGCCGGAATTGGCAGCATAGTGGTGGGCGACCACAACTATGGCGAAGGCTCATCGCGCGAACATGCCGCCATGCAACCACGCCATTTGGGGGTTAAAGTGGTTTTGGTTAAGTCGTTTGCGCGTATACACGAAACCAACCTGAAAAAACAAGGTATGCTGGCCTTAACCTTTGCCCACGAAGCCGATTACGATTTAATTCGCGAAGACGATCGCTTCGACTTCTTAGACTTAAATGCCTTTGCGCCCGGCAAACCCATACAACTCTTGGTTCGCCACAGCGACCAAAGCAGCCATACCATAGTATGTAACCATACCTACAATCAGCAACAAATAGATTGGTTTAAGGCGGGTTCGGCCCTTAACCTCATTAAACTGCAAATGCAAAGCCCTTCCTAAAGGCTTTTCTTTTCACTTTCTTACAAGCTGCTCCCGTAATTGGGGGCAGCTTTTTTTATTTCTACACCCAAAACTTTCATGGCATGGGCATTTGTTGTTAATTCGCTCTAAATCCTTTTTAATGAAGAACCTTTACCCCTTTTTACTGGCCCTGTTGTTTGCCACACAAGCCTTTGGCCAACGCTACCTCACCGAAGTCTTCCCCAATGTAAATGTTAGCAGCGATTTGGTTTACGGAAGCGCCCCAGCCTGGACAAGCTTTAACGTGGACCTTAAATTAGACATTTACCAGCCAGCCGGCGATGTGCTTAGCCAAAGACCCTTAATGGTTTTGGCCCATGGTGGTTCATTTGTGGCAGGCTCAAAAACCGAAGCCTATATGGTAGAACTCTGCCAAACTTTCGCTAAACGCGGCTATGTTACCGTATCTATTGGCTACCGCTTGGGCATTAATTTCGCCAATGTTTCGGGGGTAAGCGACGAATTGGTAAAGGCCAATTTGCGCGCCGTTCAAGACTTTAATGCCGCCATTCGCTACTTTTATAAAAGCGCCCGCCAAGAGGGCAACCCCTATGGCATAGACACCAACCGCATTATTGCCGGTGGTTATTCGGCCGGCAGTCTCGCCGCCATTCACTCGCAGTTGTTTTACGATCTTAATTCGGCCCCACAAAACGTTCGCCAATTTGCCAACCAATTGGGCGGACTTCAGGGCGGCAACAACGGCAGTACCGGATTTCCTTCAAGAGCCATTGGCCTTTGGAATATGGCCGGGGCCATTTTAGATACCCAAATGGTTAATAACCCTAACGTGGCCACCATTAGCTTTCACAGCAACGACGACGATGTAGTGCCCTATGGCGATGGCTTTGTGTATTTTAGCGGAACCCCTATTGTAGAAATGCACGGCAGCAGCATCATTCACAACCGATTAAACACTTTGGGAGCCATCCAGCAGTTCAATGGTTTTACCGGCCTTTTTCACAACCTCTTTGCCACCCAAGCCTCTACAGATACCGTAATAAGCAAAACCACCCGTTTCTTTTATCATAACGTGGTAAACAATCCGGCTGTATCGGTAAACGAAACCGCGGAAAATTCGCTCCTTATTTACCCCAATCCGGTTAGCCACAACCGCCTGTACATAAACGGCCTTAACCAAGGCAGCTTGACTATTCAAAATGCCTTTGGCCAAACCATCTGGCAATCGGAACGGGGATTAAACGGCAAAACCGTTATCGATACCGAATCGTTTCCGAAAGGCATGTATTTGGTACATCACCAAAATGAAAGGCAAACCCTAGGGGTGTATAAAATTTGGATTCACTAGGGCAAAGGCGCTGCGTACTTTTGCAAAAACACCCTTATGCAAGTTCAACGCGTACCCGTAACCATATACAGCGAAAGCACCCCAAACCCAACTGTAATGAAATTTGTGGCCAACCGCCTTCTGCTGGAAGGCGATGCCATTGAATTTAAAAACATTGAAGAAGCCAAGCATTCGCCCTTGGCCTTTCAGCTTTTTCATTTCCCTTTTGTGCGCGAGGTGTTTATTAGCGGCAACTTTGTGGCCATTGCCAAATTTGATGTTATAGACTGGTCTGAGGTAACCGCCGAATTGCGCGAGTTTATAAGGAACTGGGTGCACGAAGGCCGAAACATTTTAGAATCTCGACCCGAACCCGCATTGGCCGAAGCCAAAGAAACCGAGGGCCAAAAACCATCGGCCGCCGCCCACGTACTGCCCGATCTCGAAACCCTGGGCGAGGTAGAAAAGCGCATTGTTGACATTATTGAAGAGTACGTAACCCCGGCCGTGAATGCCGATGGAGGCTACATTCGGTTTATGGGTTACGACCAAAACAAAGTGGTAAAAGTGCTTCTGCAAGGCGCATGCAGTGGTTGCCCCTCTTCTACCGCCACCCTGAAACAAGGCATTAAAAACCTTCTTCAAAAAATGTTGCCCACCCTGGTGGCCGATGTTGAAGCAATAAACGGTTAAATGGTCGATACCCACTGCCACGTTTACTTAAAACAGTTTGAGGGCGACTTAGAAACCACAGAGCATTTGGCCCGGGAAGCAGGTGTAACCGCCCTGTATTTGCCCAATGTAGACCTCGAAACCGCCCCTGCACTCTTAGCCACTTACCGCCGAAACAGGCAGTTCTATAAACCCATGATGGGCCTTCACCCCTGTTCTGTAGATGCCGAGTGGGAAAGCACTTTGGAACAGATTTATGCCATTTTGCTGGAAAACGAAGCCGATTATGTGGCCATAGGCGAAATAGGCCTCGATTTATACTGGGACAAAACCACACTCAACTTTCAAATTGATGCCCTGCTGGTACAACTTCAATGGGCCAAAAACCGCCATTGGCCGGTGGCCATACACTGCCGCGATGCCTGGCACGAACTATTGGATGTACTTGAACAACAAGCTCATCCAAACCTAAGCGGGGTATTGCACTGCTTTACCGGAAACGCCCAACAGGCACAAAAAGCCATTGAACTGGGCTATTATTTGGGCATTGGCGGCGTGGTGACCTATAAAAACGGAGGCCTTGCCCAAAGTCTTCAAAATGTACCCCTCAACCGTTTGCTTCTTGAAACCGACAGCCCCTACCTGGCCCCGGTTCCTCACCGCGGAAAGCGCAATCAACCGGCCTATTTGCCCATTATAAACGCCCAACTTGCCCAAATAATGGGGGTAAGCGCCAGCGAGATGGCCGAAATTACCACCCAAAACGCCCACACCTTATTTAAACATGCAGCAGGCCCACATTAAGATTATTTATACAGGGGGCACCATAGGCATGGCACCCGATGTGGCAAACGGCCGACTTAAACCCTATAGCCTCGATTTGTTGTTGGCGGCCATTCCCGAGCTTAAAAAAATGCCTTGTCAGCTCGATTACAGCAGCTTCGAATCGCCGGTAGATTCAAGCGATATGAATCCCGAACGCTGGCAAAGCCTGGGGCAAAGCATTGCCAACGACTACGAGCAATACGATGGGTTTTTGGTTTTGCATGGCAGCGACACCATGGCCTATACCGCCGCCGCGCTTAGCTTTATGTTCGAAAATTTAGGCAAGCCTGTTTTGCTTACCGGCTCTCAACTGCCCATAGGTGTATTGCGCTCCGATGCCCGCGAAAACCTGCTCACCGCCCTCGAAATAGCCCTCTTTACCCGACCCGATGGCAAAGCCACCGTTCCGGAAGTGGCTGTGTATTTTGAATACGATTTGTACCGCGGAAACCGGGTTTATAAAGACAATGCCGAAGATTTTGAGGCATTTCGATCGCCCAATTACCCCAAACTGGCCGAAGCCGGTGTAAAACTCAAGTTTAACCATGCGCACATAGCCCGGCACACCAACCGTCCTTTTAAATACCACCACAGCCTTGTTCCAAAAGTGGGTGTGGTGCATTTGTTTCCGGGCATTTCGCCCCGGCAATTGGAGCATCAACTGTTAGAAACCGAAACCGAGGCACTGGTGTTGCTCACCTTTGGCAATGGCAATGCGCCTTCGGGTAAAGCCTACCGAGGCCTTTACGAGCAGGCCATAAAACAGGGCAAATGTTTGGTAAACGTAAGCCAGTGCCGAAGCGGCAAAGTATCGCAAGGCCAATATGCCGCCAGCGAAGCCTTGTTAGAAGCCGGCGTGGCTTCGGGGGCCGATATATTGCT
Source organism: Chryseobacterium gleum (assembly GCA_945883565.1). Lineage (GTDB taxonomy): Bacteria > Bacteroidota > Bacteroidia > Flavobacteriales > Schleiferiaceae > RFXV01. Next base: position 2,950 of record CAMCXO010000010.1, on the reverse strand, counting down.
GGAAGCGGCCCTTGCCAAACTCATGCATTTAATGGGCGCCGGATTAAACGGCAGCCCTTTGGCCTACGCCTTTTCGCAGCCTATGCGGGGCGAAATGTCGCTGGATTAGACTTACCTTCGCAGGCCCAAAACGCGGCCTTTAATATTGAGCATCTAAATAAAGGAGAGGTGGCCGAGTGGTCGAAGGCGCACGCCTGGAAAGTGTGTATACCTCTAAAGGGTATCGCGGGTTCGAATCCCGCCCTCTCCGCATCTTATAACCCTAAGCCTTTCAAAATAAAGGTTTGGGGTTTTGTGTTTTAAGGGTTTTTGGTTGTGTATGCGGGTATGGGGTTAAAGCCATTTTTTTTGTTTAAATGATTTTATTTTCTTGGATTGCTGTATGGTATGCCTTGTCCTCGCCGCGATCGTCTGAGGCATGATTTTCTGGATTTAAGGATGGGCATGATGAATTCAAAAGGCTACGGTAAAGGCGGCTGTGGGCTTTCTGCTGCAATCCCTGGCGCTCTGTGTTTTAAAGCCAAGTTAACAGGATTGTAAAATGGTAAGCATTAACATAACAGTCGACCACATGTAGAACACTTTTACCGTTCAAATTTCACCACTATAAAAGTGTACGATTGGCTTACTATTTATATGGCTTAAACAACCACTGCCGTATTTACCTATAACATTTTGAACTTAAAGTGCTCTAGGCATTTATCACTAAAATCTTTAATGACCTCAATTGTGCATTCTTCGTCGTAGAATTCTGCCAAACCATAAGGCATAGCTAACCAAGTATCGTTTTTAATTAAATCGTGCGTACTTTTGCCTAAGTTATCTGCTAGAAGGTTTGTATAAGGCGAATCTCCATTGTTCTTACCTAGAACAAAAAACAACCTTGTTCTAGCTTCTTCTGCGCTTCCAAACTCAGTAATTTTTAATCGGGTCTCATCACGACTTTCACCAAATTTATCATAAAAACCCGTATCGGCTTGATGAAAAATATGAAAAAAGTATTTATCACCATTCTTTTCAAACATTTTAGCTGAAAACTGATATAAATACATTGGTAACCAATCCCATGACCAATTCGTTAAAACGACTTTCTTGCCGTCTGAAGTAAGATTTGAAAACTTGGAATAACCTGCTTCAAATCCTAAAGAGTACTTATCCATAACAAAAACGATTATGTCCTTTATTCTGGTTTGATATAGAGCCAGTAATCGATACGCTATTCTAATATCTTGGAGAATTCCTGAAAATTCATCTTTATTCATTTCTTGCATAATGGCACAAAATTTAGGTTTGAAAGGATTTTGCTATCAAAGCCAACTGGTTTCATAAAATAATCAAACCAAGGTGCGGTTGAATAACCGAACAATCGAAAGATCAGTATAATATCTTCTAGAACATTTGAAATTGACCAATTCGAGTTAATATAAATTTTGCTTCTACCAATCTCGTCTTTAAGGCTTAACACACTTCGTAAAATCCATCGCCAATGACATTTATAAATTAAATACTTGTTTTCATTTATAATTAATTCTTCTAATTCCTTATTTGACAACCCGCCCAATGCAATAAAGATAAGCTTTTGTTCATTGTCTTTCGATTCAAATTCGTTGTTGTAAGCTGTTATTTGCTTTTGCCATTGGTCTTTTGATTGTTGGTTTTCATCATACCGTTTAGCTTCAATTATAATGTGCTTCAACTTTGTCGAAATAAATACATCTGGCTCAACAAAATAGACATTCGAAGTTTCCTTGGCGCTCCAATGGGGCCAAAACTCAATGCTTTCAATCTGATATAAGTCAAGATCTGGAATATTGTAGTGTGAAAGCGCCTTCGAAAAAATATGCTGAATTAACTCTTTGGGTAAATACATTAGACGCTCAAAAACTGAAGCGGTCAAGGCATCCTCATTCAATTTAAACTTAGCCTTTAGGCTTCGACTTGCTTTAATCGCATGAATCATTGATTACTCAGTTTTTGCATTAACCAGACTCGCCATAAAAACATTTCTGCATTTTAAAGTAGTTCTCATATCGATTCAAAAAAAGTTTTATTTCTTATATAATCAAAATATCCTACCTCACAAATTTAAGTCTTCTTGCTCAAACCTACTTCGATAATACGACCGCACATTTAAGCAATATGTAATCTCAAAGCTATTTAATCAATCACAAAGCATTAATAAACCAATCAAAGCACCATTACGCATAGTTCTATTTTCCTCACTTGAGAATCATTCACGAAGCATATAAGTACTAAAATTTCAAAATGCGGTGAGTAAGAATGAAAAAATGCCATAGCCGCAGGCCAAGAAGAAATCAATCCTAACACCAAATTACAATTTAAAAATAAACCCCGGCCCTTTCAGCATGGCGGTTGGTATACAGCCCAATCAGCGGCATCTGCGGGAGATTTCTTTTTCCCGCGGATTGCGCAGATGGGCGCAGAAAAAACATATTTGAGAACATCGGTGGCATCTGCGGGAGATTTCCTTTTCCCGCGGATTGCGCAGAAGGACGCAGAAAAAACATATTTGAGAACATCGGTGGCATCTGCGGGAGGTTTCCTTTTCCCGCGGATTGCGCAAATTGAGGTGCCCTGAAGATTAACCAATTGAAGAAATTCAATAGCCGCAGGCCAAAAGAAAAATTCATTTACACCAAATACATTTAAATTAGCCCCACGTCGGCGATTGAGGCGATCAAAAATTAACCCTGAAGGTGTGGATTGACTCTGCGAAGGTGAGTTCGAGGTATGTGGTAGGTGAGTTCGAGGTATGTTGTAAGTGAGTTCGAGGTATGTTGTAAGTGAGTTCGAGGTATGTTGTAAGTGAGTTCGAGGTCTGCGAAGGTGAGTTCGAGGTATGTGGTAAGTGAGTTCGAGGTATGTGGTAGGTGAGTTCGAGGTATGTGGTAGGTGAGTTCGAGGTATGTTGTAAGTGAGTTCGAGGTAT
>CAMCXO010000009.1 GCA_945883565.1 Chryseobacterium gleum | reverse complement strand
ACCTATTGAAGGTGGTGATTTCATCTTTCTAAAATAAAATTCATAACGCTAAACAGACTATCTCAAAAAAAAGCCGCCTCCAAACTTGGAGACGGCCTTTATTCAAATAATACCAAAAGACCCTATTTCGTTATCGGCTTGGATTGTTTTGTTTCAGTTTCCAAGTTTATTCTACCCATTTTACCATTATTCCCTGTTCCATTTCCTCCTCCGGTAACAACAACATTGTAAATATTGCCACCTGCTCTATAACCAGGCAAATCTGTATACCAATCTGGGAACAATGAGCCACCACTTTCAGCCCAATCTTTGAACTTTGGATAGGCATCTATAATGTTCACTTGCTCTTTTGGATAATCAAAAGTGCCCGGAATGTTTAATGCCCAAGGATGGTTTTTGTTATTAACATACCAACGTTGGAATCGAGCACTCGAAGGATCTGCTGTTTCACCAAGCATTCCAACATCTGCCAAATCAGTTGGAGAATAGAATGGCAAATGCACTTCACGACCGCGCGTTTGATTAGAAATCAAGAAGGGATTGAAGTTCTGAATATTCAAGTCGAACATAGTGTATTTGCCAGGAGTGAACGTGAAGGTAGCCACCATTGTAACAGGTGCCACAACCGGATTTTCAGGATTTGTATTGATTCCAACACCTACCCCGCCTGGAAATGGCATCACATCGAAACTGTTGTCGTACAAAATGAAAGTGGGTTTGCTTTGGCCCGCTTCTAAACCATTTGGTGCCAATGTTACATAACCCGCTGTTAGGTTAGAACCAGTTGCACTTACAACATCAGCTTGATCAATTACATCTGTATTAAATTGGAAACCAAAACCATTTTTGAATTCAGCACCTACTGCCCGGAGAATAAAGGTAGCTTCTACCTCTTTTAAACTGTTCGAAGCATTTGTCGTGATTTTGAATTGGTAATCAATTACTAAGTCATTCACATCATAATCTCCCTGATATGGCCACATATCTTCGGCTACAAAGCTGTTAAAGCCTATAGCAGGGAAGTAATTCACAATGTCTCCGCCACTGGCATCAAAAGGCAATGTAGCGGAACCGGGAAGTACACTTTCACCTATACCATTATCAATTGAGTAGTAAGGGAAAACCACCATTACCGTACCATCGATTGGATCCACTTCAATTAAACTTAATGGTTGACCCGAAGCATCAGTACTCAAGGTTATACCGTTAACTGGCCAATTTCCACTGTTATAAGGTGTTCCACCGATATTTACAGTATTCGCATTGGTCGGAAATCCACTCAATCTAATTGATGTAACCGTACCGTCGTTATCGGTTCCACTGAAAAGGGTCGCAGGAACAGAAACACTGATGGTGCCACCGGGATTGGGCTGAACAGCCGCTGCTGCAGTTCCAGCAAAAGGCAATTCTTGAATTCCAAAATTAACATTGGTTGTCACAGAATTTATGGCTACCGTGGCCGATAACCCTCCATCTACATTACCATCGTGACCAGGATTTACACCTACACGTTCGCCGGTATTCACCCAGTTGCTCGGAAGGGATGCAGATGGCACAGCTTGTCCTAAAGTACCGGCTACGGCGCTCAATATAGCTGTATAACTACCTGCGCTTAACCCGCTAACAGACCAAGTTCCATCATTTAAAACAGTCGCAACTGCAACCGTAAGATTGCTTCCATTGGCAATGTTTACATATAACTGTGTAGTGGATGGATTAGAAATGCCCACTCCGTTTATTAAATTGTCTGTTAGGGCATTAGCATCATTGTAAACATTTCCACTCAAACCCGATGACTCTTCACGCAAACCGAAGTTAACTTCTGTTGTAACAGAACCTAAACTTACTGTTGCGTTTAATTTACCATCAGGTGTTCCATCGTTTCCTGCTGCATTCCCAACATTCTCACCTACAATTACCCAATTTCCTGGTAAAGTGAGGGCTGCACTGGCTTGGCCAATGATACCAGCACTAAGAGCTAAATGAACTGTATAACTTCCTGCAACTAAACCTGTAAAGGAATATGAGCCATCTGCACCTACTGGCATGGTAGCAACGACTAAGTTAGTTGCATCTGTAAGGTTTAGGTGAAGTTGAGTCAAATCAACTATTTGAATGCCGTTTCCATTAATTATGTTATCCGATAGTCCATTGGCATCATTAAACACATTTCCACTCAAACCTGTAGCATTTTGCTTAAGGCCGAAATTAACATCCAAAGTAGTGGCACCTAAGCTAACAATAACTCCACTTAAAATACCATCTGGTGTTCCATCATTTCCAGCCGCTGAGCCCACATTCTCGCCTACAATAACCCAATCAGCGGGAAGTGTAAATGTTGGTGCCATTTGATCTACTACACCAATACTATTGCTCAAACGAACACTGTATGTTGCAGGATTCAAGTCGTTGAAGGAATAGGTTCCGTCGTTACCAATTGGCATACTCGCTACTACCAAATTCCCTCCATTCACGACATTCACGAAAATAGGAGAGCCATTTAGATTTCCAATTCCGCTTCCATTAATCGTAGCATCGCCTAAACCATTCACATCATGATATACATTTCCACTTAATCCCCCTAAATTCTCACGAATTCCAAAGTTTACATTGGAAGTGGTGTTGCCTGCGGTAACACTGGCTGATACCAAACCATTGGCGGTTCCGTCGTTTCCAACTAAGCCAACGTTCTCCCCGGTGTTTATCCAGTTCGCCGGCAATGAAGCAGTAGTTCCATTCAAAACGGTCGTAATAACCACACTATAGCTTCCGGCGCTTAAACCGCTAAAACTGTAAGTACCATCGTTCGCCACAGCCACTGAATTAACTAAGGCATTCGAATTGTCTAATAATGTTGCATATAGCTGAGTACTTGCCGGATTGTAGATGGCTGTCCCGTCTACATCGCTGTCACCATCGGTATCGTTAAATACCTTTCCGCTAATACCACCTAAATTCTCACGAATTCCAAAATTTACATTGGTTGTGGTATTGCCTGCGGTAACACTGGCTGATACCAAACCATTGGCGGTTCCGTCGTTTCCAACTAAGCCAACATTCTCCCCAGTGTTTATCCAGTTCGCCGGTAATGAAGCAATAGTACCATTCAAAACGGTCGTAATAACCACACTATAGCTTCCGGCGCTTAAACCGCTAAAACTGTAAGTACCATCGTTCGCCACAGCAACCGAATTAACTAAGGCATTCGAATTGTCTAATAATGTTGCATATAGCTGAGTACTTGCCGGATTGTAGATGGCTGTCCCGTCTACATCGCTGTCACCATCGGTATCGTTAAAAACCTTTCCGCTTAATCCACCAGGCAAAACTTCATTTACTCCTAAATTTACATGACTAGTAACAGCACCTGATGTAACTGTAACATTTACAACCCCGTCTGGCGTGCCATCATTACCGGCCCCGTTTCCTACGTTTTCACCAACATTCACCCAATTGCCATTCAAAGTCGTTGAAGGGCCCGGTTGACCAACAGTTCCTTTACTAGTGGAAAGAGAAACCTTGTAGCTCGCTGTGGTTAAATCAAAAAATGCAAATGTTCCATCGTCATTAGGTCTTCTTGAAGCCAATACTGTTCCGGCATTGTTCAATAAGTTTACCCACAAATCAGTGGCGCCGATGGCATCAATTCCCACACCGTTAACAGTGGCATCAGTCAAGCCGTTACTATCGTTGAAGATGGTTCCTTCTAAACCGGTTACCGTAGGGTTAACCGGATTGTTGGTAAAAGTATTATCGCTTAAACCAAAAAACTTGACATCTGCCTGATCTGTAGAATTGAATATTCTCAACCCAAAAATGGTCTGAGCGCCGGTGTTAAACAAACTAACTGGAATAACCGTGAAAGTCATAGCTTGATTGTTAACATAGTTAGCCGCTGCTAACCCCGAATTCCAATCATACTTCTGGTAAGAACCTCCGCCACTGCAGCCAAAACACACAATGTCTCCAATTTGATTTCCATAAGCATCAAGGGCATAAAGCGAAAAAGTAGAATTACCAAATCTCTCTGCAACCAACATATAGTCCGACGATTCAAATCCGTACCCAAACTGAATATCAAAGTCAGGGGTTGTACACGCCGGAGGTTGGGTGTTACATGGCAATGGACCCAAAGTTGGATCTGGATCGTAATAAATTTTCGAACGGATATTGCCGGTCATTAGTTTCTCTTTGACCTTATCCCTCCAGTTTGTCAAATTATTAAAAATCGGCGTCTTCACCCCTTCAGACCAAATCCCTACACCGACTGTAGCAGTGGTTAAGTTAATATTTCGAATTTCTACCCCTTCAAAATTAAAATAGTCCAGTACCACAGGCCCTCCTCCTAACGAAGCAGGCTTGGTAGCTTCAACCCGAACCAAATCCACCCTATCCAAAGCGGCATCAGTAACGCCAACAGCCTCGGCATTTTGCCAATAGGTGCTTTGTGTAGTATGTGAATAATATTGAACTTTGTTGATTTTCGCAAAATTTCCCGTATTCGTGTTGGGATTTACGTCAACAACTACTTGGGCATTCAATCCCAAAAAGCCTAAAACGCTAACGAATAGCGTCGAGTTTAAAATATGTTTCATCAGTAGCCTTTTAGAAATTGTGTTGAATTAGTGACGTACCTAAGTTCTTTTCAACCGTCACTCCGTTAAACTCAATGAAAATCTTCTTCTCCTTTGTTGGAATTCCAAAAATGAGATTAGAATATTTCATGGCCTCTGCATTTGTACGCACAAGCACATTACCACTTGCATCTTTTACCAATACTTGACCATTCAAAGGTGTCATGACCCTTAAATTCACGTCTTGATACAGTTTCCAAGTGAAATTGTCAGGAACAATCAAGCTTTCCATTGGGTTGGCAGCAGGTTTTTCTTCCATAACATCCGGCTCTTTAGCGCAACTAAAGGCTAACAATCCGATTAGGAGCACAAAATACAGTCTAAAATTTTTCATGGCATATTAGTTCTGAAATTGTACTAGCACAATCTATGCCGAATCGTTTTCTTATACTCTATATGCCTGTATAACTATGCTTTACTATAAAAATCAAATATTATTTACATCTAACTAATTCCTAAATTGGTATATAACTTAAGATTTCTTTCTCAGGATTGGAAAACACAAAATCTTATACCATTTAAATAAAAAAAGGCTGCCGAAGCAGCCTAACTAATTACTCTGAATACTTACTCGATCTAATGACCATCTTGTTCATTGCCTTTGAGGGGAACATTCTGAGGCACAAAATCCTCATCCATACCTGGCTTACTGTAATCATAAGCCCAACGGTGTACTTCCGGAAGTTCACCTGCCCAATTACCATGTATGTGCTCAACAGGTGCCGTCCATTCCAAAGTATTCGACTTCCAAGGATTCTGCTCTGAACGCTTGCCACGAAACATACTATAGAAGAAGTTAAAGAAGAATATACCTTGCGCTATGGCACCCAAAATAGCAAAATTGCTAATCAATACATTAATATCCGCCAAATCATCGAACATCGGAAATGCTGTATTTGTGTAATAACGTCTTGGCAATCCCGCCATACCCAAAAAATGCATTGGGAAGAAAACACCATAAGCGCTCACAAACGTTAGCCAAAAGTGCAAATAACCCATTGTCTTATTTAAACGTCTGCCCCACATTCTTGGAAACCAATGGTAAATTCCGGCGAACATTCCAAATATGGCAGACAACCCCATCACAATATGGAAATGTGCCACCACGAAGTACGTATCATGAACGTTTATATCCAGCGCACTATCACCTAAGATAATACCGGTTAAACCGCCTGTAATAAAAGTACTAACCAAAGCAATCGAAAACAGCATGGCCGGCGTGAACCGAATATTTCCCTTCCACAATGTCGTTATATAGTTAAAGGCTTTTACAGCCGAAGGAATAGCAATCAATAAGGTTGTAAAAGTGAAAACCGCTCCTAAAAAAGGATTCATACCGGTAACAAACATATGGTGCCCCCAAACAATGAAGCTTAAAAACGCAATTGCCATAATCGAACCCACCATAGCCCTATATCCAAATATAGGCTTTCTTGAATTGGTTGCTATTACTTCAGAAGTTATACCCAAAGCCGGCAGCAAAATAATATAAACCTCCGGGTGACCTAAGAACCAGAATAAATGTTGATATAAAACTGGGCTACCCCCAGCGTGATCTAAAACCTGTCCCCCAATAAAAATATCACTTAAATAGAAACTTGTCCCCATACTTCTATCAAAAACCAATAAAAGCGCTGCGGAAAGCAAAACAGGAAAAGACAATACACCTAAAATAGCGGTAACAAAGAATGCCCAAATCGTAAGTGGCAATCTGGTCATTGACATACCTTTTGTTCTCAAATTAAGAACGGTCACAATGTAGTTTAATCCACCTAATAAGGAACTTACTATGAACAAAGTCATTGACACCAACCACAAAGTCATTCCCAAACCAGAACCGGGCATGGCCTGAGGCAATGCACTCAATGGGGGGTAAACTGTCCATCCAGCAGCTGCAGGCCCACTTGTTACAAACAGCGAAATGATCATCACAACGCTAGAGACAAAAAAGAACCAATATGACAGCATATTCAAAAATCCACTCGCCATATCGCGTGCTCCAATCTGCAATGGAATGAGTAGGTTAGAAAAAGTTCCGCTTAAACCAGCGGTAAGAACAAAAAATACCATTATCGTACCATGAATCGTAACCAATGCCAAATAAATATTGGCATCCATTACGCCATCTGGTGCCCATTTACCAAGTAACCGTTCTAAAATTGGAAAACCCTGCTCTGGCCATGCCAATTGCAGTCTAAAAAGCACCGACATCATCATACCAACCAATCCCATGGTCATACCAGTCAATAAAAACTGCTTGGCAATCATTTTATGGTCAGTACTGAAAACATAGGTATTCCAAAACGTGGCTTCATGGTGATGATGATGTTCATCATGCCCATGAGTACTGTGTTCCAAATGCTCTGTGTGAATTGTTTCAGTTGGTTGCATGTGCGACATAATTTCTTTAAGCAGATTTTAAAGTATTTCGGCGAATTTTTTCTGACTTGATAACCACTCTTTGTAGGCCTCTTCGCTTTCTACCACGATCTTCATTTGCATATTATAATGAGCTGCTCCACATATCTTGTTACATAATAAAACGTAATCGAACTCATAAGGTTCTTCGCCTTTTTCAGATCGGAGGACATTAATGCTTTCAACCTTCTTCATCACCTTGGGGTCACGACGCATTTCTTCTGTCGTTACAGTTGGTGTCATGCTAAATTGCGTAACAGCCCCTGGAACACAATTCATTTGAAGTCTAAAATGAGGCATGTAAGCCGAATGAATAACGTCCTGTGCCCGAAAAACAAACTTTACGGGCTTACCCACCGGTAAGTGAAGTTCATTGGTCACTATGTCATCTAAAGAATACCCATCGGTTTCATCGACGCCTAGCACATTGACGCCTTCAATTTTCCTTACATTGGCATAGCCCAATATATTGTCTTCGCCAGAATAACGTGCATTCCATCCAAATTGCTTGGCATATATTTCTATTACAATTGGCTCTTCCTCCTCAGGCCTAAACATCGTCTTATTCCACGTAGCCAAACCGTATAAAATCAAACCCGCAAGAACAACGCCTGGTACAAACGTCCAAATCAATTCTAATTTATCATTGTGAGAAACATAAGTTGCCCTATTGCTTTTACGACCTCGATATTTAAATGCGAAATAAAATAACAAAGGCTGTGTAACAACAAACATGGCTGTTATTACCCACATAGAAATGGACATCAAATTATCAATTTGAGCGCCATGTTCACTCGCCGACTTTGGCAATAGCACATCCCAATAGGCAATAGCTGCCCACAAAAACCCTATAAACATTACGAACAGAAAGACCAGCATTAACCATCCCTGATTGTTGTTGTCTTTATCCGTTACTGCATTTTCATCCTTGCCTTTTATCGCATTCGACAATTCCAATACCCTAACTATTTGCCCAATAGCTACGCCCGCTAGAACGAGTACGACTAATGTAAAAAGTGTTGTCATGGTTCGACAGTCTTGATAAAATTACAGTTGGAAAATTTTACTTTCGTGCAGCATGGGGTGATGCTTTGGCACCAAAGGCGCTTTACTCAGCGAGCGAAACACCACTTGAATAAACAGTCCGGCATAAAAAGCAAATATTCCCAAATCAATCAAGCCTATACTCCAATTGATCCCTACGCTTCCTGGCATTATCATAACAAAGTGATCTAACCAATGTCCAATTAGAATCCCAATACCTGCCACCAATACGAAGTACATGTTGCGTTTGCTATCTCTGCTCATCATAACCAAAACAGGGAACAAGAAGTTCAAAGCCAAAGCTGTCAAAAACGGTCCTTTAAACTCTTTGAAGCGTATCATATAATAAGTAACCTCCTCTGGAATATTCGAATACCAAATTAGCATGTACTGTGAAAACCAGAGGTAAGTCCAGAATATACTGAAAGCGAACATGAATTTCCCCAAATCATGAATGTGGTTTTGATTCAACTCAGGCAAATAACCATTCATTTTTAAATAAATGACCAACAGGGTAATAACAGTAACGGCAGTTACAAACATACCGGCAAACGTATACCAACCAAACAATGTGCTAAACCAATGTGTATCAATACTCATAATCCAATCCCAAGCCATGGTAGAACTGGTCACAGCAAAGAAAACTATAAACACGGCCGCATTTCTACGCTTCAATTTCCACAAACGAGCACCATCTCCACCGTCGGCCAATATGGAAAGCTTTCTAAACATGCGTGCTGCCCAAACCCAACCAATTAAATACACAACGGCACGAATAGTAAAAAATACTGGATTCAAAAACGCCGTTTTCCCGGCAATTATCTCATCGTAGTTCGCACTCTCCGGATCAGCAATTCCCTCTGCCAGCCAATGCCATACATGGTGAACATGAATAAATCCCAATGCAGCTATAACGATCATAATCAGCACAGGAATAATTAAAAACTGACTAATGGCTTCAACGACGCGAAGCGACACTACCGACCACCCAGCTTGTGCAGCATATTGTACCGCTAAAAAAAACAGCGCACCTAAAGCAATCGCTAAAAAGAAAAAATTATTAACCAATAACCTCGCCCACGGTTTATTTGCAGCCTGGTGATCATGATGTTCTGCATGATCTACTGATCCATGATGACCTGACGCCGCCTCATGGTGCCCATTTGTGTGGGCATCCCCATTATGTGCTTGTTCTGCTGCAACCGCGTGCTCTTGATTATCCTCATTTCCCGCACCATGCTTTGGAACAAGTGTGAAATTTAGAACTAAGGAAACCAAGCCCACAACCATTAAAATCCAGCTGAGTCTTTTGGCTTGAGATGAGAATTGAAACATCACGAAAGTGTTGGTAAGGTTGGACTTTTAATTATGACGCCTGCTCAGGCTCCTGTTTTGGACTTAACTCCTCTCGAAGTTTCAGTACATGAAATACAATTTTCCAGCGCTCTTCTGAACTAATTTGTGAAGCATGACTACCCATTATTCCCTTTCCATAGGTTATAACATGATAAATGCTGCCTGCGCTTATGTCTGGTAATCTTTCGCTTGAATAGGAAGGAACTCCTAAAATCTTCTCACGCTGTACCAAAATTCCTTGACCATCTCCCTTTTCACCATGGCAATGTGTACAGAAAATACCATAGAGCTCTTTTCCTTCATTTTCAATCTTAGCTGTCTGATCCGCACTTAACAGGGCCGACGCCACTGCTACAAATGGCGGGTTTAAATACAATCGGGCAGAATCATACCCTTGGGTAGAATTAGTGTAACCATATGGAACATACCCTCTTGCAATCGTACCGTTTGGTGGTAACAGAGCCCCTTGTCCATTTGGCAATATGTTTTTTGCCTGATAAGCCTCTGTTGCCGGTCCTCGGTACATATTTGGCATATACTCCAATCCTGGTTTGGTCTTGTCTGATTTACAAGACACCATCGAAACACCAACACAAAATATGGTCAATGTTATTATAAGATAAGACTTTTTCATAACCTCTTTTAGGATCAATGAAGTTCTACAGCACCAGTTTCTTTGAGCAAATCTTCCAATTTACTTCTGTCTCCCTTCACCTTAACTTCCATCATAAACATATCGTCAGTTGTGCGAGGATCTGGGTTCATAGCTTTTCTGCCAGGATACAATCCATTTCGTACAAAAAAGGTCCAAACCATTAAGTGCGCCGCAAAAAACACTGTCAACTCAAACATAATGGGCACAAAAGCTGGCATATTCTGTACCCAAGTAAAGCTTGGCTTTCCACCTATGTTCTGAGGCCAATCTACAATCATCATATAGTAAGTCATAGCTATGGCCGTACTTAATCCCAATACTCCGTACATAAAGGCAGCTATGGCTATTCTGGTTGGCTTCAATCCTAAAGCCTTGTCTAAACCATGAACAGGAAAGGGAGTAAAAACCTCTTGAATAGAATACCCTTTCGCTTTAACCGACTTTACGCTATGCATCAGAACATCGTCATCATCATAGACTGCCCGAACAATTTGTGGCACCTCTGTACCGCCATCGTGCGCGGCATGACCCGCACTAACCGCAACATTTTCAATGATGTCCATCTTCGCTATGGTGTTTCTTTTGGCTTTCGCCTGATGATTTCAAAATGGTCTTCAATTCAGCCTGTGCTATAACCGGAAAAGTTCTGGCATACAACAAGAACAATACAAAGAAAAATCCTATGGTACCCATATAAACCCCAATATCTACAAATGTTGGCGAGAACATGGTCCAACTCGATGGCAAATAATCTCTGTGCAACGAGGTTACAATAATTACAAAGCGCTCGAACCACATGCCTATGTTCACCACAATCGAAATAATAAAGGTGAAAATCAAATTGGTTCTCAACTTTTTGAACCACATAAATTGAGGCGAAAACACATTACAAGTCATCATGCTCCAGTATGCCCACCAATAAGGACCAGTTGCTCTGTTTAAAAATGCATACTGTTCGTATTCAACACCCGAATACCACGCAATAAACAACTCAGTAATATATGCTACACCCACAATAGAACCTGTCACCATAATGATGATGTTCATCATCTCCACATGCTGAATGGTGATGTAATGTTCTAACTTGAACATCTTTCTCATAATTATCAAAAGGGTTTGAACCATCGCAAATCCCGAGAAAATCGCACCTGCTACGAAATATGGCGGGAAAATGGTTGTGTGCCAACCTGGAATCACCGATGTAGCAAAGTCCATAGATACAATGGTGTGCACCGAAAGCACCAAGGGGGTAGCCAAACCAGCCAAAACCAAGGATACTTCTTCAAAACGCTGCCAATGCTTGGCTTTTCCACCCCAACCGAAACTTAAAATGCTGTAAATATGCTTTTGCACAGGTTTGATTGCTCGGTCGCGCAACATGGCAAAATCTGGTATCAATCCTACATACCAAAACACCAACGATACTGAGAAGTATGTTGATATAGCAAATACGTCCCAAAGCAATGGCGAATTAAAATTCACCCACAAAGAACCAAATTGGTTTGGTATTGGAAAAACAAAGTAAGCCAACCATATTCGGCCCATATGTATTCCTGGAAATAAAGCCGCTTGGATAACAGAAAAAATGGTCATGGCCTCTGCCGAGCGGTTTATACTCATCCTCCATTTTTGTCTGAATAACAATAAAATGGCAGAAATAAGGGTTCCGGCATGGCCAATTCCCACCCACCAAACGAAGTTAGTGATATCCCATGCCCAACCTACTGTCTTATTCAAGCCCCAAGTACCTATACCTTCTCCGATAGTGTACAAAATATTGCCTACACCCCATAAAAAAAGCAAAAGCGAAATGCTGAAAGCAATCCACCAAGAACGAGGTGGGGCGGTTTCTATTGGGCGGGCTACTTCAACGGTAATATCGTGATAGCTCTTATCGCCTAAAATTAATGGTTCACGGACGGGTGATTCGTAATGCATCCTTAGTTAGGGTTACTTCAGTTAAGCTTTGTTACGCACTTTGGTTTGATAGAAAACAGATGGCTGAGTTCCAACTTCATCCAGCAAGAAATACATGCGGTCGTCTTTCTTCAACTTAGATACACGGCTCTTGCTATCGTTGGCGTCTCCAAATTCAATAGCCCCTGTTTCACAAGCCTGTGCACATGCAGTTTGTATATCGCCATCTGCAACAGGTCTGCCTTCCTTCTTCGCTTCTAGCTTTCCGTATTGTATGCGTTGAATACACATCGAACATTTTTCCATCACACCTCTTGAACGAACGGTAACATCTGGGTTCAACACCATCTTACCCAAATCATCGTTCATGGCGTAATTCATATCAAAGCTTGAAGCGTTATCATGGTATAAAAACCAATTAAAGCGTCTTACCTTATATGGACAGTTATTTGCGCAATAGCGGGTTCCAATACAACGGTTATATGCCATATGATTCAAACCTTCTGCCGAGTGTGAAGTTGCTGCAACCGGACAAACGGTCTCGCAAGGAGCATGGTTACAATGTTGACACATTACTGGCTGAAACACCACCTCAGGACTTTCTGAAGGAACTTCCATCTCTGAATACATCTGAATCCCTCCTACCTCATTTTCAAGTGCCTTCTCATGGGTCATATCACTTGAATAATAGCGGTCTATTCGCAGCCAATGCATGTCGCGGCTTCTTCTAATCTCTTCTTTTCCTACTACGGGTACGTTATTCTCAGCATGACATGCTATAACACAAGCACCACAGCCAATGCACTTTGTTAAGTCAATGGACAAATTCCAAAAATGCCCGGTCTTATGGTCAAAATCCTTCCAAAGATTAGCCTGATCTGAATTTAAAGGACCTTGATAGGTTTCAAAAGTGGTTCTCTCGTTCCAGCCATCTCCACCAGCTTTGGCTGGCTCGTTAAGGAAAGTTTCCAAACTAATCTCTTTAACAATATCACGACCCATCATGGTGTGATGAAGCTGAACACAGGCAAATTCATGGTCCGCCGATGCGGCCTTTTCAATCTTTACATCCCCACTCCAGTTCAGTCTATTCTTCAATACAGAATAGGCATTTACGCCAACCATATCGCCAACTTTACCGGCTTTATTGCGTCCATATCCCAATGCCAATCCTATGGTGCCTAAAGCCTGACCTGGTTGTATAAGAACCGGAACATCATTAATAGATTGACCGTTTATTACGAGATTCACCTTAGAACCATTCATCGCACCATTGCTAACATGATAATTCGTAAGGCCCAAAGCTTTCGCGTCCGAAGCACTTATCGTAATATAATTATCCCAAGAGGTGCGTGTAATGGGATCGGGCATTTCTTGTAACCAAGGGTTATTTGCCATTTTACCACTGCCCATGGCGGCTTTCTGATAGAATACCACTTCAAAGGCCCCAATCTGAACATTAGACATAGTCGATGACTGAACATTCACATTGGCACGCATAGTTTCTTTTACAGAAACCGAAGCCTCTTCCGAATTCAAGCCCAAAATGCTTAAACCGTCGTGCACCGTTTGGTTCCAGTTTAGCTGCAATCCTAAGGCTGTAGACTTAATAACCTCCTGCCAATTATCACTTCCGCTCAACAACTTTATGAGTGTAGCTTCTGCTTGACGAGTATTAAACAGTGGGCGAATGAGTGGCTGAGTAATGGCATAAACATTTGATACCGGTTGGGCATCACTCCACGATTCAAAAACGTGGTGAACCGGCAATGACATATCGCAAACTGAAGCCGTTTCATCAAGAGACTCCGTGAAACACACCTTAAACTTTATCTTCTCTAATGCCTTTTCAAAGCCAAAAACCTCATATGCCGGATTACAACGATCCATGATCATGAAATCAATTTGACCGGCATTCATGTCCGCAATAAGCTGTTTCAGTGCCAAGTCATTGCCCTTGCGCAAATGGTTGCGCATTTCTAAATGAATAGATTTACCAAAACTATCGAGCATCGAATTGATGCCAATTGCCAACAATTCGTCTTCTTTCGTATTAAAACCTTGAAGTACTAGTCCGTTAGGTCCGGCATTCAACAACTCTTTGGCTACAACATCAACCGCAGCCTTTAACTCCTTACCCAACTTTGCCGCCGCAGAATTCGGAAAACCTGCTTTCGTGGCAATGGCATTATACAAACCTAAAAGTACTTGTCTGCCGTCACTTGCTTTTATCCTATAACGCTTGTCGGCATTAGATCCCGTCAAACTCATATTTGACTCAAACTGAATATGCCTCGACATTGCCTTTCCAGGCTCTCTGCGCTTGGCATAATCGCTTCCCATACTTTGGCCAATGTAGTCACCTAAAAAATCCGCACCAATTCCAACAATAACACTGGCATTCTGCAAATTGTAAACTGGGAAAGCCCTCAAACCACTGGCTTCCTGCCAAGCATCTAACATGCCGGAATTGGAAGCAGCATCGTAGGCAACATGCTTCAGTGTCGGGAATTTTGCCTGCAAATCAGTTATCAACTTCAAATAACTAGGGCTAATCACTGTATGCGTTAAAAGCACTGGAAATTTAGCCAAAGCCATTTTCGAAGCAAGTACTTTGTCTGCTTCTTCCCAAGATATGCCTTTTTCAAGACTCTTCGGTTCTTTTAATCGATTGTTATCGTAAAGTGACAATACAGATGACTGTACCCTTGCATTCGCAAATCCATTAAAACTTGCAGAGGTATTCGGCTCAATCTTAATGGGTCGTCCTTCTCGCGCTTTCACCAAAACACTGGCGAAATCATGCCCATCAAAAAACGAAGTAGCGTAGTAAGAGGGGATACCCGGCACTAAAGTGTCTGGTTTCACCACATAAGGAATTGATTCTACCACCGGCGCTTCGCACGCAGCCAGTGCCGCAGCAGCGGTTGAGAAACCCAAATACTTCAAGAAATCCCTTCTCGAAGTTTGAGCACCAGCCAACATTTCGCCCTGCCCGAGGAAATCACTCACGGGTATTTCTTCAACGAACTCATTCTGGCGGAGTTTTGGCATCAACTCGTTTTGAGGATTCAGCTCCTCCAATCCTTTCCAATATTTCTTCACTTCGGCCATATCAGCTTAAAGGTGTTGAGTCGGTTATAATATTAATAGTGACATTTCCCACACTCCAATCCGCCAATCTTCTCAACGGTAATGGGCGCTCCGGCATGCTTTTCTTTCAACTTATCGTGAAGTTCCGCATAATAACCATTGGTTTCACTTTGAACTTCAGTCTCACGATGACAATTGATACACCAACCCATCGTTAATGGCGAATGTTGGTAAACTTCTTCCATCTCTTCAATTGGACCGTGACAAGTCTGGCACTCAATTTGACCCGCAGTTACGTGCTGCGCATGGTTAAAATAAGCCAAATCAGGTAAATTATGAATCCGAATCCATTTAATCGGCTTTTGCTCATAATTCTCAATATACTTGCTCTCATCAGAATCCCAACCTACAGCCGCGTAAATCTTGGCGATCTCGGGCGATTTCTCGCCATTATACTTTAACTGTCCTTTTTCATCCACGATCTCACTTCCATCTATCGCCATATGGCAATTCATACAAACATTCGCACTTGGAATACCTGAATGCTTACTAACCCTTGCACTCGAATGGCAATAATTGCAATCTACTTTATTGTCTCCTGCGTGAATCTTATGAGAAAAAGCAATTGGCTGTTCTGGCTGATAACCTTCTGACACCCCAACTGACATCAAAGCATAGTAGGTTTCTTTTAAAAGAAAAACACTCACAAACAAAATGGCGATTATTATAAATGGACGACTAGATACAATCGCTTTGGTCCAAAACGATGTGTCCTGTGCCAATGAGGTAGGCTCCTCTCCTTTTATAACTTTTAGGGTGTTTTTAACCTTAACCAGCAATAGAATTAAAAGCGCTAGAAATACCGCAAGCGACACCATAACCACAAATCCGGCATTCTTGTCCTTCTCAGGTTCTACGGGAACAGCTGTTGTTCCTCCATCAGGGGTCGGCCCTGCTGCGACCGGCTTATTGCCCTCCTTGGTATACAACATGATGTCTTTAACATCCTGCTCACTCAATTGCGCAAAAGCAGGCATCACCATGCCGTTATACTCATTAAAAATGGCTATAGCATCTTTATCACCACTCGCCCTAAATGCTGCATTGTCGCGCGTCCAGGAAATTAACCACTCCAAACTACGGCGTTCTGTAACTTCCCCTAAAGCCGGACCAACTAATTTTTTGTCCAATTTGTGACAGCTGGCGCAATTTGCATTCCATAGTGCTTTGCCATTGGCTGCATCGCCTTCAATGTCGTAAGCCATTGAAGCAAGGGGAAGTACACAGACCAATAGCCATGTGTACAATAAATGCAAGCGGGATGAAGTTCTAGTTCTCATCAAGATGTTCGCTGTTTTCACTTTATTTCGAGAGGTGGGCAAATTTAATGCTTAAACGGTATGGCGCATTTTAGGCATTGCATAGTGCGATAATTTATAATCATTCTAAATAATGCCTTGTTAACGCGCTTACTTCAATCAACAATAACTTTGCAAAATGTTTACAAAATACGCTTCCTTTTTTTGTAGTGTTTGTTTATTCCTACTGACAATCAGCAACGAAGCATTTGCCCAATCTTCCCCCACCAACAGCAGCTTTGTTCGTGAAGAGCCGGTGGTAACCAATATAATGATTGCCTTTGAAGCCTACAGTCGAATACAACCCATCAAAAGGGCTTTTGTAATTCAAATTTTCAATGGCACTAAGGCCGAAGCCGATAAAATTAAAGTCAAGTTTTTGGAGCAATTTCCCGATCAGAATCTCCGAACTATTTATCAGTTTCCTGAATACAGGCTCCAAACCGGTGATTATAAAACCAAAATAGAGGCCGACCATTATCTGTCTAAAATAAGAGAGCAATTTCCGGGTGCTTTTATCGTTCACTTTAACCGTTAAAGGATAACTACAAGGTCTTCTTAACCTGTACTTCTTTAAACCCTTCAATAATATCGCCTACTTTGATGTCGTTGAAATTATGAATATTCAACCCGCATTCAAAGCCTCTTGAAACCTCTTTAACATCGTCTTTAAAGCGCTTTAAAGAACCCAATTCTCCGGTATATACCACCACTCCATTGCGTACCAAACGCACTCGGGTATTCCGCGTTACAGTTCCATCCAAAACCATACATCCGGCTACGGTGCCAACTTTCGAAATCTTGAAGACATCACGAACCTCTACGTTGCAAGTTATCTCTTCTTTAATCTCTGGCGCCAACATGCCTTCCATCGCATCTCTTACTTCGTTTATGGCGTCGTAAATAATGCTGTATAAGCGAATATCCACCTCCTCTTTCTCAGCCAGCTTCCGGGCATTCGATGAAGGCCGCACTTGGAAACCAACTACTATGGCACCCGAAGCAGCAGCCAAAAGAACATCACTCTCAGAAATCTGCCCTACGGCTTTGTGTATAATTCTAACCTGTATTTGCTCAGTGGTAAGCTTTTCAAGCGAATCCGAAAGGGCTTCAATCGAACCGTCAACGTCGCCCTTAAGCACAATATTTAACTCTTTAAAGTCTCCCAAGGCCAAACGGCGGCCAATTTCTTCAAGCGTTAAGCTCTTAGATGTACGAACACTTTGCTCCCTTTGAAGCTGTTGCCTCCTAGTGGCTATTTGCTTGGCTTCCCTCTCATCGGCCATTACCACAAATCGGTCACCTGCTTGGGGTGCACCATCCAAACCAAGCATACTGGCCGGCATGGCTGGGCCTGCTTCTTTTATTTTATTGCCGCGCTCATCTAAAAGCGCCCGAACTTTACCGGAATAAGGTCCAGCCAAAACATAATCACCCACTTTAAGTGTTCCATTCTGTACCAAAATGGTGCTCATATAACCCCGTCCTTTGTCCAAAGAGGCCTCGATTATGGTGCCAATAGCCATTCGATTCGGGTTCGCCCTTAGTTCCAATACTTCCGCTTCAAGCAAAACTTTATCCAACAGCTCTTCTATACCCAACCCGCTCTTAGCCGAAACTTCCTGACACTGTATTTTACCCCCCCAATCTTCAACCAACACATTTATCATGCTCAACTTTTCCCTTATCTTTTCAGCATTGGCCGTGGGTTTATCCACTTTATTTATCGCAATCACAAAAGGAACATTAGCCGCTTGAGCGTGGGCTATGGCCTCTTTGGTTTGTGGCATTACATCATCGTCGGCGGCCACCACCACAATTACTACGTCGGTTACCTGAGCTCCTCTCGCTCTCATAGCCGTGAAGGCTTCGTGACCCGGTGTATCTAAAAATGAAATGTGCTGTCCGTTCGCTATTTGAACCGAATAGGCCCCAATGTGTTGGGTAATCCCGCCCGATTCGCCTGCTATAACATTGGTTTTACGGATGTAGTCAAGAAGCGATGTTTTACCATGGTCAACGTGGCCCATCACTGTTACTATTGGTGCCCTTGGTTTTAAATCTTCATCTTTGTCAACCTCTTGCTCAAATGCCTCTTGTACATCGGCATCCACAAAACTGGTTTGAAATCCAAATTCCTCTGCCACTATGGTAAGGGTTTCAGCGTCCAATCGCTGATTCATGGTTACCATTATACCCAGAGACATACAAGCCGAAATAATTTCCGTGCTAGCCACGCTCATCATGGTGGCCAATTCATTTACAGTAACAAACTCAGTTACTTTTAAAACGCGTCCTTCTTCAATCCGATTAGCTTCATTCTTGGCCTCCATTTCGCGCCTTTCTTCACGCTTGGCACGACGCAATTTCGAACCCTTACTCTTCTTCCCGCCTCCGGTTAGCTTCTCAAGCGTCTCTTTAATCTGCTTTTGAATCTGCTCGTCTGTCAATTCTTGTTTCGGAGCAGGCGCTTGAGGCTTGTTCGGACCTTTTTTGTTATTCGCGTTCTGGTTACCCGGAGTATTTGGTTTCTGCTGGCCCGTGGTGGTGCCGGGCTGTGCAATTCTTTTGCGCTTTTTCTTTTCCTGATTGTTAGAAGCAGCATTCGGCGTACCGGCCTGCTGTGGCTTTTTGTCTTTGGTATCGCCTGTAGATGAGGCCACCTTTTTCTTCGGGCGCTCAAACTTGCTCAAATCAATTTTGGCGCCCGTAAATACCGGCCCTGTTAATTTCTCGTACTTGGTTTCTATTCTATCGCTCTGTACGCCTTCTGCTGCTGGGGTTTCGGCCACAGGGGCTTCGGCCGCAGGGGTCTGTGTAACCTGACTTTCGGCAACCGGCGCTTCCAGTTTAATTTCTTGCACAGGCTGTGCCAATATTTCTTCCGGCATTTCTGTTTTGGCCTCCGGAGTTTCTAATTCCTTAACCTCTTGCTCTGGCATAGGAGCTTTCTCGAAAGTCGAAACAGGTTCTTGTGGAACTTTAACTTCTAAAGCCACTTCCTTAACAGGAGGCTGCTCTACCGTTTCAACGGCTTTTAGCTCTTCTTGCTTTTCTTCATTCTTAACCTCAACCTCCTGAACAATGGGTTCCGGAACATTGGTTTCGGTTTTTACTTCCTCTTCTTTCTTCCAAGTTTCAGGCTTCTCTGCTTCTATTTCCAACGTTTTTACGGCAATCACGTCCACCTCCTGAATAACTTCTGCAACAGGAGCCTCAACCTCTTGAATCTTCTTCTCTAAAGTAATGGGCTCAGCAGCTTTCTCAGGTACAACTTCCAAAGCGGGTTTAGAAGGGGCAACAGGGTTTAAATCTATTTTTCCAACTTCTTTTATTCCGGCAAGCTTAACCCGTCCTTTTATAACCAAATCCTTCTGCCTGGCAGCATCCGTTTTTTCATGCTTTGCCTCTATCTCGGCACGCATGGCCTCCTTCTCTTGTTTCTGTTTCTGGCTAACTTCTTCCGACTTCAACTTCTTCGTCATGTCGGTTTGAAATGCCGCTACCAAAATATTATACTCCTCTTCATCTATTTTGGTGTTAGGGCTGGCCTGTATCTCAATTCCTTTCGATTTGAGATGGTTTACCGCCCTTTCCATGGAGATGTTTAGCTCTCTTAATACCTTATTCAGACGTTGAGGTGCACTCATGTATTCTTTCAAATTTTCTTACTAACTAACTTATGCCGTTTTGCCCTATTAACCCTCTAATTCCTCTTTTAAAATCTGGATAATTTCACGCACAGTTTCCTCCTCAAGGTCTGTTCTGCTCACCAATTCCTCAACCGAAAGCTCAAGCACACTACGCGCTGTATCACAACCTATTTGCTTTAACTCTTGTATTATCCATGGTTCTATTTCATCGCTGAACTCGGTCAATTCAACGTCTTCGTCTTCTTCAGAATCGCGGTATACATCAATCTCAAAACCAGTTAGCTGACCCGCCAATCTAATATTATGCCCCCCCCGTCCTATCGCCAACGATACTTGATCGGGCTTTAAAAACACCTCCACCCGCTTGCTCTTCTCATCTATACTCAAACTGGTAACCTTTGCCGGACTTAATGCTCTTTGAATATACAGCTGCAAATTGGTAGTGTAATTTATAACGTCTATGTTCTCATTCTTTAACTCTCTAACAATGCCGTGTATGCGTGAACCTTTCATACCCACACATGCCCCTACCGGATCTATTCTATCATCATACGACTCTACGGCTACTTTCGCCTTTTCGCCCGGCACCCTTACCACGTTCCTAATGGTAATTAAGCCATCAAACACTTCTGGTATTTCTTGCTCAAACAATTTCTCTAAAAACGATGGCGCCGTTCTCGATAAAATAACCACAGGCTTGGTGCCTCTTAAATCCACTTCTTTAACCACCGCCCGAACGGTATCTCCCTTGTGAAAAAAATCGCGGGGTATCATTTGCTCCTTGGGCAGTATAAGCTCATTCTGCTCGTCGTCATAAAGAATTACTTCTCTATGCCGAATATGATGTACCTCACCTGTAACAATTTCTCCTTCTAAATCTTTGTAGCGCTTAAAAAGGGTATTATTGTCGTGCTCTTGAATTTTAGCCAATAAATTTTGCCTAAAAGCCAACACAAAACGCCTGCCTAAATCCACCAATTTAACCTCTTCAGATACCTCTTCTCCAATCTCAAAATCAGGCTCTATCTTCAAAGCAGCCGAATACTCAATCTCCTGATTTTCATCTTCCACCTCCCCATCAGCTACAATCGTTCTATTGCGCCAAATTTCCAAATCACCTTTATCAGGATTTACAATGATATCGAAGTTCTCGTCAGAGCCAAATTTCTTTTTAAGTTGATTTCGAAATGCCTCTTCAATAATGGCCATTAAGGCAACGCGATCAATATTCTTTTCTTCTTTGAAGTCGGAAAACGACTCAATGATGGCCAGATTCTCCATATTAGCCGAAGTTATATATTCGTTTGGTTTCTTTTATTTCAGAAAAAGCAATGTTCAATTGCTTTTGTACACTCATTTTGCCCTTGCCAATTTCTTTCGGAACCCTTTCCGTCCAAGTTAGCGTAATAAAATCATCCTGGCACTCACTTAATATGCCTTGAAATTCGCTTCCATCCAGCTTCCTCACTTTTATTTCCCTGCCCACATGCTTCTGGTATTGCCGAAAAACCTTAAAGGCACTGCCCATACCGGGCGAACTCACCTCTAAAGCATAATCTTCTACCTCCCGGTCAAATTGCGCATCAATGTCGCGATTTATAGCGGTTAACTGATCAACATTAACATGCGTATCGCCATCTACGTACACACAAAAGCGCTTATCGGCTGAGGCCGTAATATCCACTAAAAATAAATTTTGTTTGGCGGCAGCCTCTTCGGCCACCACGCGCAGCTGGTTCAGATCCATGTATATTCAAAGAAAGAGGGGACGCTCGGTCCCCTCCTCAATTCTTTACGACTGCAAATATACGCCTTACACAGCAGTTATGAACAAACAAATTATAACCAACCTATTCCAACAGCTCGGCATCCTACTTCACTTCCATCTTAACAAAATGGCTGAAAACAAGCGTTTGATAAGTTGGTCACACTTCCTTAATCATTCTTGGCTATTTTCACAGCCCATTTATGTTTTTCCAATTTCTAAATTTCTCCCAAATGCCAAAATGGCTTTTAGTCCTGGGTTTTTTATCCTCCTTTCTACATGCACAACAATCGCTCTTTTTTACCCAAAAAAGTAAGCTGAAAGTCCTCTACCAAGGTGATACCCTGCACAATGCTTTCTCAGGCGGAATGAATAGCGTGCAATTTAGCTCTATAGACCTAAATGGCGATAACCGTCTCGATTTGGTGGCCTTCGACCGCTCGGGCGACCGCATCCTTCCTTTCGAAAACCGCCTCTTAAACGGACAGGCTCGTTATGTTTTTGAACCGGCCTGGATAGATTCCTTCCCTAAAATTCAACACTGGATGCTTTTGGTCGACTACAACTGCGATGGAAAAAAAGACCTCTTCACCAAAACTCTAACGGGTATAGGGGTCTACGAAAACGTGAGCCAAACCGGCGGCTTGCATTTCCAATGGGCCTTGGGCAATCAACAACACCTCAATTCCAATTACGGCACACCTGCCAATCCAAACAACACCAATATCTCCAATCTCTTAACCGATATACCAGCCATCATTGATGTGAATAACGATGGGGCCGTGGATATTTTAACCTTCGCCTTACTCGGAACCGCAGTCGAGTACCACCAAAATACCCAAAACTGTGGCCTCGAGTTCTTTCTTCGTACCGACTGCTTTGGCGGTTTTGTTGAATCTTTTACCTCCAATACTGTTAGTCTCGATGCCTGCTCGGGTAACAAACGAGAAAACCCAACAAACCCAAACAGCGAACCCAATAAAACCTTACACGCTGGCAGCACCATTTTGGCTCTTGACTTAAACGGAAATGGCCTTAAAGACCTACTGCTTGGCGATATTGCTTTCAACAATCTAACAGCGGTCTTCAATAATGGAACCCTCGACATTGCCCACATGTCTTCGCAAGACAGTTTGTTCCCAAACTACAATCAAGCTGTTAACCTACATGTTTTTCCGGCTTCCTTTTATGAAGATGCCAATTTCGACGGCAAACGCGACCTCCTCGTTAGCCCCAATACCGTTACCGATGCTTCCGAAAACTTTCAAAGTGTTTGGTTTTATGCCAACAACGGCACCGATAATCAACCCATTTTTAGCAAAAACAGCGAGGCCTTTCTGCAAAATAACATGATAGAAACCGGGGAAGCCGCTTTGCCCATTCTTTACGATTTCGATGGCGATGGGCTAACAGATTTGTTTATGTCAACCCGAGGCCGCTTCGTAAACGCTGGTCAATACACCTCCGAACTATGGCATTTTAAAAACATAGGAACCACAACCCAAGCCATTTTCGAGTACCAAACCAATAACTTTGCCGGCATTTCAAACCTTTCTTTAGGCAGCAATGCCCACCCGTCTTTTGGCGATTTAAATGGCGATGGTTTAGCCGATATGCTTCTTGGTACCGAAGAGGGCGAACTGCATTACTTCGTTCAAAACGCCAATGGCAACCTTAGCCTTCAACAAGCTTCGGTTTCGGCAATAGATGTAGGCCAATATGCCACTCCCTTTCTATACGATCTTAATCAAGATGGCTTGCTCGATATTTTAGTTGGAAACCAATCAGGTAAATTGAGCTATTTTACCCAAAACCCTCCAAATGGCAGCCAAATAAACTTCCAACTGGCCAACGATTTCTTTGGCGGCATTTCAACCCTTAGCAAAACTGCAGGTTCCTTAAGTGGTTACAGTGTGCCAAGCATTTTCGAATACAAAGGCCGTCCCATTCTCTTCGTTGGCACATACGACGAAGGTATTCTTCAGTTCGATAGCCTCCAAAACATTGCATCCAACCCATCCGAAATAATCGGAACTATCGGCACCGGCAACGAAAACATTTCCAACCACAATCTAAGCCCTTTCGGAACCTCAAAACGTGTAGGCCGGAATCAATTCCTAATCACTGTCAACGAACTAAGAGCCTCAGGGTTTGTAAAAGGTCTCATAGACCGTATCGGCTTTCAAATTACCAGCTCCAACAATCCCACCATCTACAACCTAAACATAAGCATTGCACATACCTCCGTCGATTCCTTAACCAATTGGCAATCCAACCTAACCGAAGTTTACAGAACTTTTTCACCTTTTTCGGTTACCCAAGGCAACAACACCATCAGTTTATCACAACCATTCGAATGGGACGGACGAAGCAATCTTGTGGTCGAAATTTGCTTTAGCCGAAACCTGCCTTCGCCAAACATTAGCGTAGCCGGAACCACTTTGAACTTCAAAGCAAACCTTTATGGCGATGTTGACAACAACAACACCATGACTGCCATAGGATGCAACCTCCCGGCATTAGCCGCCTCGCCTATTCGTCCCAATCTTATATTTCGCATACGCCCCTCTGGCAATAAACTCCAAAGCCGTACCATGAGAGGCGTTAGAACCGCCCCTGCATTGGCCTATTTAAACCACGACACTTTGCCCGATATGCTGGTAGGCAATTTGGCCGGAGGACTAGAATATTTTGAGGGCGTTCTAGGCGGAATTCCCGATATGTCGTCAGGCCCGGTTCTTCCCAAACCCATAACAGCTGCAACCCTTAATATTTACCCTAATCCAAACACCGGACAATTTTACATTTCTTGGCCCCAAATTACCGCAAAGCCACTTTCTTACCGCTGTTACGATTTGCAGGGCCGAATAATAAAAACCGGACAATTCACCGCAGAAAATGGCAACATCGCCATAGATTGGTTCTTACAACCCGGTCTGTACTTCTTAGAAGTTTCGAACACTGCCGAAAAGAAAATCGGTCGGCTGTTGGTAACGGAATAATCATTGTTCTAAACCGGGACCAAACATTTACCCCTAACGACTTCGAGCCTTCAACGGCCAGCTTACATCGTTCCACTTTCGGCATCAAACATTCCCGCGTCGACGTCAAACATCCCCACACCGGCGTCCTATACTCCTGAGCCGGCATCAAACATTCCCGCGTCGACGTCATACATTCCCGCCCCGACGTCATACATTC
This sequence comes from Chryseobacterium gleum, assembly GCA_945883565.1. Taxonomy (GTDB): domain Bacteria; phylum Bacteroidota; class Bacteroidia; order Flavobacteriales; family Schleiferiaceae; genus RFXV01. The sequence goes on along the minus strand of CAMCXO010000009.1, from coordinate 53,157 downwards.
CCGCCCCGACGTCATACTCTCCCGCAACAGCGTCATACTCTCCCGCAACAGCGTCATACTCTCCCGCAACAGCGTCATACCCTCCCGCAACAGCGTCATACATTCCCGCCCCGACGTCATACATTCCCGCAACAGCGTCATACTCTCCCGCAACGGCGTCATACTCTCCCGCAACGGCGTCATACTCTCCCGCAACGGCGTCATACTCTCCCGCAACGGCGTCATGCACTCCCGCAACGGCGTCATGCACTCCCGCAACGGCGTCATGCACTCCCGCAACAGCGTCATACTCTCCCGCAACGACGTCATGCACTCCCGCAACAGCGTCATACACTCCCGCAACAGCGTCATACACTCCCGCAACAGCGTCATACACTCCCGCAACAGCGTCAAACACTCCCGCTCCGGCATCTAACACTCCCCCAACTATCCAAGTTTTATGCTGGCTCACAACTTTTCCATGCGCAATCCGGCATTAAAACAAAGCCGGTAAATTGTGTTATACCGACCAATTACCAAACCAAAGTTACTATTCAAGTCGCCCAACTTAATCAAACTTTTAATGACAATTTAAACAGAGACGAAATCCGCGGGAGATAATAGCCCGCTGATAACGCAGACCCACGCAGATCAACATCCGCGAAAATCAGCGAAATCTGCGGGAAACAACTCCCCGCAGATTACTTAGATGTTTGATTATTCTCTTGCTGAATTGAGAAATCTGAATTTAAAGCGGAGCGTACGTGAATGCCAAATAATTCAAAGCAGCATCCAGCATGCCAGTTTGTTCCTTAGCCGTTATTTGATACACCCTTTGGCAATCCGGGTTCAAAAAATGGAAGCACATAGTTCACTATTAATCGCGCTAGCATGGGAAAAGCCACCTCTATCGAGTGCAAAATACCCGGTATCATACACAAAACAAAGGCGATAGTTGAAATGGTATTGGGCGACATGCAGTCTCTTTTTTTTAAACAGATAATTAAAATCCTCCGAACATTCCATTCGTGTTGGCCAAACCTTCGGTCGGAATCGGCTGGATCACATCCCAGTGCTCAACAATTTTACCCTCTTTCATTCGGAACAAGTCATAGAACACCTGCGTTTTACCACTCCATTCACCCTCGCTCACCGTCAGCACGAAATTCCCTTCACCCAATACTTTGTGGATTTTGGTATACTTAAACATATTGTTCTGTGAAGTAAGGTATTCAACCGCTTCCACAATACCACCCAACCCATCTTTTATACCCGGATTGTGTTGATTATATTGTTCGGTGCTGATGTACTCGGCGATTTTACCAGGGTTTTTGCCCATCAACACATCTTCAATCAGGGCCACCGCCAAGGCTTTGTTCACTTCGGTTTTATCTAGGTCCTCTGCGGTCACGGGCCCGTCGGTTTGCGTTCTTCCGCTGGCAGTTTCGGTTGCCAGAACCGTCATGGCATCCCAATGCTCGGCTACTTTTCCGTTTTCATCTACACGAATAATGTCAAAAGCCACCATTTCATCAGCCCCAAAAGGTTTGGCGTTTCTCCATATGTTGTGCATAAACACAAAGTCACCATCTTGAAACATTCGCACGTTTTCGGCATAAGTTCCATGTTCTTTTAAAACAGGCAATAACCCTATAAACGGCTCTAATCCTGTTGGAACGAACGGATTGTGCTGAATGTAGTCCGCATTTGCCATTTTGCGCATAGTTTCAACGTCTTGTTTGGCCACCGCACCCAAAAAAGTGCCTACAATTTCTTTCTTGCTCATGTTTGAAGTTTGAGTTGGATTAAGCTCGCTTATTGTTTTAGTTTCACTGCCGCCACAGGAAGCGAGAAGGCCTGTGAAAAGCAATACAGAGAGAGTTTGTTGCACCATTGAATGTTTTTTTACTTTTGTTTCGCAAGCAAATGTATTCAATTACTTGTGTTACGCAAGCAATTTGAAGGGAAACTTTTGTTTTGCAAGTGTTTTTTTAATCCTACCCCAAGCAATGTCGTCAACCAATCATGAATTTCGCTGCAACTGCCCTTTTACTTCTGCTTTAGACATTTTAGGCGATAAGTGGATCTTGGTGATTGTAAAGCAGATGCTTATTGAAGACAAGGTCACATTTAAAGATTTTACAGACAGCGATGAAGCCATAGCCACCAATATCCTAACAGTAAAGCTGAAGTTTTTGGAAGAAATGGGAATGGTACACAAAACCCAACGACCCGATAATAAAAAAACAAACCTTTATCTCTTAACCGATAAAAGCCTGGCCTTGGCACCCATGTTAATCGAGCTCGCTTTATGGAGCGATGGGCATTTAAGAACGTTGCACCCTACCCTGGCAAATGGCGAAGGCATACAAAATATGCGCAACAACAAAGCCATTTTTGCCGAATCCTTGGTTGAAAACTACCGCAAAAAATGGGCCCCGTTTCGGATGAAATAACCCAATCAACACCCTCAAACCACAACACGCGCCAGCAATTAAAGCAAAAAGCCCACAGCCGCCTCAAACCACCATCCACAACAATCCCCGAAATCTGCGGGAAATAAAAGCCCCGCAAACCCACGCAGAAACCACCATCCGCGACAATCCCTTCCTTTAAAAACCCTATTATATCGACTTTTGCGAGCAGCTAAAACCTATGTTTTCTAAGATAGTCTGACACTTTAACCTATTTCCATTAAACTAAGAGTGCGTTTTTAATCTTAAAAGCAATCCATCCTTTCATAGTTAAAATGCTGACTTTCAAATTCATTCAACACTTGCTTTCTTTATCATCTTAAATGTTGACCAAACCATCACCACAGCAATGAAACCCATTACAAGCCAAAGCCATATTTTGTGCTTGAAAAGCGGAGCATTAACTGACACTTCTTCCCCGTTAATAAGCATTTCAGGCCCTAGCACCAACTTGGTGGTGGCATTCGGGATGTTGCTCTCAAAATGGCTTAAATCATACGAGGGGCGTACATCGTCATCTCTTCCATAAACCAAGTAATAAGTCGCTGCCTCTGTAAATCTCGCTTTCAATATATGAACCTCGCCCAATAATGCAATTCCACCGATAGACAAAGGCTGATTGTCTTGATTATAAATAGTAATCTTAAGTTTTTCCACCGTGGTAGAGGCAAATTCAAAGGGTTTACTTTCAAAAGAATTCAGAATTCCGGTGGTCAAAGTAGAATAGTTAAAAACCCAACCTTTATCGCTTTTAACACTGTCTTTTAAATACTTAATATCAATAGGACGGTAATAATCAAAATCGTCCTTAACTTCAATATTCACGTAGCTCAAAGGAACCGGCATTCGCAGCTCTAAGTAAACTTCAGTTTGTTTAAGACGCGCATTCTCTATTATCTCCAAATGTTGAACATTATAGGATTTTAGTTTCGCATTTAGACTTTGAGTCCTTTTTAAGCTTGCGCTTTTCAATTTTGGTCTTTCTCGGCTCTGTACCAGCAGTCTATAATATCGATAATTTGAACTTGAAAACGTTAAATCATTAAACTGAAAGTCTACGTCTTCGTTACGTATGCTTAAAATTCGCTCATTGTCGAGAATAGTAAACCAATCAATTTGATCTTGACTGCCTTCAAGCCTTACTTTCCAATCATAATTTTTCTGTTCGAAATCAAAAGCTATTTCACTGATTAACTCATTTGTAGAAGTTTCCAAAGTGAAAAAATGGCCGAGCTGATTATATGAATAATTTAAAAACCTAAATACAACGGGACGCTGAAAGGCTTTATTAGTCGACAACTGGAGCACATATGGTACTTCTATTGTATCATGATTGGGGGTTATGCCTAATATTCGAATATCGCTAAGACTTCCTGAAACATTTCTAAAAATACTATCCGGAAGTTCAACACTGTGCCACGTATCAGAAACACCTTTTAATTCACGCTTAAATCCATACTCGTTCATTTGCCCAAAAGCCAATAAACTAAAAAGAAAACAAAAAACTCCCAATAACCTAATCATGTTAATCATCGCTCGACATTAGATACTTATATTTATTGTACAAAAAGGAAATCACCAAAAGTAAGACTCCTAATGCAACAAACACTCCTGTTCTTGCTAAGGTATTTAGGTGAATCAAGTCGTAAACAAATAGCTTAACCAAGGTAACGCCAAACAAAACAAAAGCGCCAATACGAACGGCCTTATTCTTCTTCCAAATTCCATAGATGATTAAAGATAAAGAATAGATTCCCCATAAAATACTTAATCCCAATTTACCCGCTTGTTCTATCCCAATAATATTCAACCAATTCATCAATTCATCGCTTAAAATCCAAAGAACAATGGCGCACAATAACAACTCAAATATCACCTTAACACTTTTGCTTACTATCCATTTCTTTAAACTCAAATAAAAGCTATAAATCATTACCGCTAATAATGTGAATGCTATATACCTTATCCAAAGATTAATAATCCCTCTTTCAAAGTATTGTGAAAGCGTTTGCTCCAGATAACTTTCTCGTAAACTGCCCAAAATTGAAAGACCTTGAACTAAAAATACCACCAAAGTTACTGCCATTAAAAAAGAGGTCACCCTCATTAATCGTAAACTCTTAATTTTTCTCAAATTAATAATAGACAATAAAGTGAAAAAGAACATTGTATAACCAAGCACCCAAATTACACGAAAACCTTTAAGGTCATAATTCCTTTGATAAAAGTATTCATCATCATTTCCAAAAATCTTGATCTCTGAACTATTATACAACTGGGCCCAATAAACCTCAATTTCAACTCTAAAAGCCCAATAAGCAACAATTATTAGAATAGAGGGAATAATAAATTGTATCACTCTATATACTGTTCTTGATTTATAGTGAGTCGAAGCAGCATGCTTTTTGCTATTTAAAATATTAACTAAAATAAATATAACTATAAATATCAGAGCTGTTAGAAAGTTCTCATTTAAAAAGATTGGTTGACGATTTGTGGAAGGTAATGAACTGTATGGGAAATAATCATAAAGATATTTATAGAATAGACTCGCAAAGGCAAAAAGCATAAGTGGAAGAGAAATCTTTTCAAAAAATGGAACATTCTTCGTTCTTCCCAACCAGAATAAAAACGAAGCCTCAACAACCCACAATAAAGTAACCCAATTTCCATTTAATTGAATTGGAACCGCGATAGTAACAAATACAATCACTAAGCTCGATATAAAAAAATAAATGTTTCTATCTAGGTGTTTCTGTCTGTAAACCAAAAGACCAACTACAAAATGCATGACGGAATTGGCCAAAGTAAATATCCCTAAAAACTGCTTGCCAATAGTATTATTGCCAAGAACAATATAACCAATACTAAAAAAAAGCAATGAATTAAGTAATATCTGCAGAATATCATCAACGGCAAAGTTTTCTTTTCTAATAAATTTTGGAGCTAAACTATTAAAATAAAACTTAGTAAAGAAAAGTGCAACAAAAATGAAAGCCAGCTCATCGCTTTCTGGAGTTTTATACCGTGAAATAAACCACGATATAAATATGATCCAAGTAAAACCAAACGAAATGTAATTCAGAAGCTTCCAATTATTTTTAAAAGAAATAACCAAAATACCAACGTTGATAACAATGATGTATCCGAAAAGTATTTGAGCCTCGCCCGAACCATTGCCAAGTAAAAAAGGAACAGCATAGGCACCTACCAAACCAAGTTGTGCAATAAATTCTCTGTTATAATTCAAAGCCGCTACAACCGTAAAAACAGTAAGCAAAGTCATTAAAGAAAAAGACAATCCTAAAGGAATCAATTGGTAAAATTGATAGGCGAAAAAGGTGATAAAATACATTATGGTCATGGCCCCACTAACCAATACCGCACTGTAACTGGGATACTTACTCTTGAAGCCAAAGCCAAAACCCAACAACACCAATCCAACTAAATAACCAAGAATGATTCTGGTTAATGGGCTAATCAATTCGTTATCAATCGAATATTTTGCGCCAATCGCCACTCCAATAATGGTAATCGCAATTCCTAATTTGTTGATTAAGTTCTCACCAATGAATTTCTCTAAATCCGATTTTTCTACTTGCTGTTTACCCGATGCAAAGTTGCTTTGCTCTGAGGCAGGCGTTTTTGAGGCAGTTTGGCTAGAAGTATTTGGTTTAAAGTCTATCTCGTTTTTAAACTCGGTCTCTGAAGTGCTGAAGGTTTTGTTTAGTATAATCCCCTCGTTTTCAATAGTGCTTTGTTTTTGAGGTTTTCTAAGTTGATCAATTTCTTTTCGCAATTGGCTTATTTCTCTGGAAATCTCAAATTGTTTTTCAGCCAGAAGTTCCAATTTATTTAGTAGCTGGTTAACATTAGAGTTAGGCTCGGCCATAAAACATTATTTAATTTTAAAATAAAGCTTGCATCGTTACTATTCGAGCTAAAGGAACAAAGAATTCTGAAAATAACTATTACAAAGTAATACTTTATCAAGTATGGGTCAAAAGGCCTAAATTTCATTTCTATTAATTAAATGGAATAAGTGCATATAAAAGGTGTCTTATAATCGTATAAGTTATCTAGTCAAGCCTTAAGAAACATTAATGTATTGAATATCAATATAATGAATTGTTTTCTCTGCTGATTTTTCTGCACGATTAGCTATCTTTAGCCAGTAAAACTTGCAAAAGCAGACAAATGTTAGCAAAGTAAAAAAGCACAGAATCAAGCTAGTTTGTTCTTTTAATTTGAGAGTACCCTAAACCAAAAACATTCAGTTTTTATTTTGGCCAGTCAGATAGACTGGGGGCTGTTTGATAATGCCTTCCGTCACCTGAATTGACTAAATTATGGTCGTCCATCCAAGTCTATTTACTTGATGGTTGGACTATTGACACTAAAACACATTCGCAACATCTCTGACGAAAGCGTGGTAGAGCTATGTAGAGATAACATCTACTGCCAATATTTCTGCGGAAAAACAAGCTTTGTCTGCGGCCAGCCTTGCGAAACTTTAGAACTTTCGCACTTCAGAAAAAGCATTGGCGAAAAAGACGTGGAATTGATCTTACAAGAGAGCATTCGTGTGAATGGTAAGGATAAAGATAATGACCATGTAAGCGTTGGCACTACCGTGCAGGAAAAAAACATCACCTTTCCAACAGCCCGCAAAATGCAAAACAAAATCATTAAGAAATATGAAGAGATAGTCGAGATGCACAATTGCATGTGCGGCAAACTTATGTTCGGGTATTGAAAGAATTAATTAGAGACCAGAACTTTAGGAATCACCCAATCAACACCCTCAAACCACAACACGCGCCAGCAATTAAAGCAAAAAGCCCACAGCCGCCTCAAACCAACATCCGCGAAAATCCCCGAAATCCGCGGGAAATAAAGCCCCGCAAACCCACGCAGAGACCACCATCCACAACAATCCCCAAAATCCGCGGGAAATAAAAGCCCCGCAAACCCACGCAGAAACCACCATCCGCGAAAATCTGCGAAATCTGCGAAATCTGCGGGAAATAAAAGCCCCCAGACCCACGCAGAGACCACCATCCGCGAAAATCCCCGAAATCCGCGGGAAATAAAAGCCCCGCAAACCCACGCAGAGACCACCATCCGCGAAAATCTGCGAAATCTGCGGGAAATAAAAGCCCCGCAAGCCCACGCAGAAACCACCATCCGCGAAAATCCCCGAAATCTGCGGGAAATAAAAGCCCCGCAAACCCACGCAGAGACCACCATCCGCGAAAATCCCCGAAATCCGCGGGAAATAAAAGCCCCGCAAACCCACGCAGAAACCACCATCCGCGAAAATCTGCGAAATCTGCGGGAAACTACCCTTTAATCCTATAAACCACGATTAAATAAAAGAGAAAAAAACAAGCTTCAATCAACAGTAAACAAATTTATAAGTCGGAGTTGGCTAGTTTAAACACAAACGTTTGATTAATACGCGGCATATCTATTAAGCCCCAAAATAAAAAATCGGCCAGCAAATGAATGGCTTTTTGGCGAGGCAACTTGGAAGCCTTAACCAAAGCATTGAGCTCCCAAACAGGTTTGCTCGACATTGTTTTTAATACACCCAATTCAGCCTCCCCTAAAAAGTCGGGCCTGAGCTTTTGCTTGAGATCTTCCCGCTTCCACAAGGCCAGATGCACAGCATTTGCCAGTACATTTTCATCTTCTATTCTCAAATAAGCTTTCCACAAGCCTTCTTCTAACTGGGCCTGTACTGGGCGGTGCACCCACTTTTCTACAAAACACATAAGCACAGTTTTCTGCTCTTCTACTTCTACAGTTTTAAAACGCAATTGCAAAGCAGGTCGGCAATACAACGAAGCAGCACCTTGCAGCATATGCATTTCTTCTTCGGGCTCAATGCCCGATATGCGCCCATTGTCTTTCACCCCCACCAAAATACAGCCACCCAAGGTATTGGCAAATGCCGATAAGGTAATGGCAATCTTTCGCCCACTGTTAATGGCAAACTTAAAGTCTTGGGTTAAAGATTCGCCTTGCTTAATGCGTTTATACAGCTCGTCAACTTCGCCAATCATGATGCCCGAATATAAGGCCTGCCGTAAATTTGAGCATCTTACAAAACTTGAAATTATGAAAGTGCGCAATGCCTCTACCCTCGATGCCATAAACGACGAAAACGAATATGGCGCCCATAACTACCACCCCTTGCCGGTGGTGCTTTCTAAGGGCGAAGGCATGTACATGTGGGACCCTGAAGGCAAGCGCTATTACGATTTTTTAAGCGCTTATTCAGCCGTTAACCAAGGGCATTGCCACCCTCGTTTGGTAAAAGTTTTGCAAGAACAGGCCGCTACTTTAACCCTCACTTCCCGGGCTTTTTACAACGATGTATTTGGGGCTTTTGCGGCCTACATTACCCAATATTTTAAGTACGACAAGGTTCTGCCCATGAACACAGGGGCCGAAGCCGTTGAAACCGCCATTAAAATTTGCCGCAAATGGGCTTATGATGTAAAAGGCATAGAAGAAGGGTGCGCGCAAATTGTGGTGTGCAGCCAAAACTTTCATGGAAGAACCACAACCATTGTATCTTTCTCGTCCGACCCACAATCTAAAGGTGGCTTCGGCCCCTTTTCTGAAGGATTTATAGAAGTACCTTATAACGATATAGAGGCCCTGTCTTTGGCCCTAGAAGATGCCAATGTGGCGGGTTTTTTAGTCGAGCCCATTCAAGGCGAAGCAGGGGTAGTAACGCCAGATGACAACTACCTTTCAGAAGCCGCCAAAATGTGCAAATCAAAAGGAGTACTGTTTTTGGCCGACGAAATTCAAACGGGCATAGCCAGAACTGGGAGCTTGTTGGCCGTCTGCGGATCGTGCACCTGCGAGGGCCATTGCGAGCAACAAGAAAACACCTTTATCCGCCCCGATATCTTAATTTTAGGCAAGGCATTATCGGGAGGAATGTACCCGGTTTCGGCGGTTTTGGCCGACGACGCCATTATGTATGTAATTAAACCCGGTCAGCATGGAAGCACTTTTGGAGGCAACCCGCTGGCCAGCCGGGTGGCTATAGAGGCTTTAGAAGTGGTAAAAGACGAGGGTTTAGCCCATAATGCTCGGCATATGGGCGAGGTTTTTAGATTGGGCATGCGCCAGCTGGCAACAGAATGCAAGCTAATAAGATTGGTAAGGGGCCGAGGTTTGTTAAACGCAGTGGTGATTAATGATACAGAAGAAAGCCCCACAGCATGGAACCTTTGCATGGCACTTAAAAACAATGGTTTGTTGGCCAAACCCACACATGGAAACATCATCCGTTTTGCACCTCCTCTCGTAATTAACGACAAGCAAATGGAAGACTGCATAAACATTATTAGATCTACCTTTCTGGAATATGCCAAAAACCACGGTTGGTAATTTTTAACCCAAAACCATGATAGACCACAGTATTTACTGGAACAAAGGACTAAGCTACCAGGATTATAGAAACTTGATAGACAGTTTGCTTGCCGAAAACAAAACATCTGGCCTCGACCACAGCCCCGGCATGCTGGATTACACCAAAATGAATGTTCAACGCATGAAGCGCCACGAAAAAACCTTCGTGGCCATGCCTGAATTGCTGGAAAAGTTAAAGGGTTTGGAATCTCCAGAAAAATGGTTGGTCATTACAGAAGCTTGGTGTGGAGATGCCGCTCAAAACATTCCCCAAATGCAAAAGCTGGCCGAGAATTCTAATGGAAAAGTGGAGTTTCGCCTGGTTTTTAGAGATGAAAACCTAGAACTTATGGATGCGTATCTCACCAATGGGGTAAGCCGCAGCATTCCTATTTTGATTCGATTAAACGCCCTTACTTTCGAGCCCCTGGGCCATTGGGGCCCAAGGCCACTAGAGGCTCAGCAGTTGTTTATAGACGGTAAAAAGAACAATACCCCGGGCAGTGAGCTAAAAGAAGCCCTTCATTTATGGTATGCCCGAAACAAAAGCGAAAACCTTCAGCAGGAGCTTCTGGCTTTTTACTAGTGTATAATTATAGCTTAAGCCATAAGCGCACATATAATTGGTCTGGGTCGTATTTTTCAGCTTGCAAAACTGGATTAAACACTCTGTTCTCCCTAGGGTCATGGCCCACACCGGCTACATAAGTCCAATTTCCATAATTATTACAAGGCTCGTAGTCAATTAATTGCTGTTCGAACCAGCGCGCACCTAATATCCAAGACTCTTTAAGGTTGTGCACCAAGTAACTCGCTACATTTTGACGGCCTCTATTGCTCATATAACCTGTTAGTAAGAGCTCACGCATATTGGCGTCTACAAAAGCCTGTCCTGTTTTCCCGAGTTTCCAGGCATCAAAAAAAGCTTGGGCTTTTGGATTCGCCTTTAAAGGCATTTTAAAAAAACGCCCTTGCTCTTTTCTAGCAGTAAACAAGAAAAAATCCCGCCACAACAATTCAAAAATTAACCAATAAGTGCTACTGTTTTGCACCACCTCACTTTCGTAGCGTTTTACTTCGCTGTAAACCATTCTTGGAGAAATACACCCCCAGGCCAAATACGCCGAAAGTTTAGACGAATAATCAAGGCCCAAAAGCCCGTTTCGGGTGTCTTTGTAAGTGCGCAAGCTGTGGGTTTCCCAAATCCAATCCTTTAACCGTTCTAAACCGGCCCTTTCACCGCCGCTAAATGGATAAACCGATTGCGGGTGAAGAGGGACATCAGGAATTTGTATAGCTAGGCCCGATGGAAAGTTTGCAATGCCCTGAGCCGGATGAGGTCTTTTTAGAGGCCGTTTTACTTCCGAATACTTTTCTACTTTCTTTCTAAACTCGGTAAAAACCGAGGGAATTTTAGTCAGCTCAAAAGGCAAATCTTCGCAGCTAATAAGGGTTTGGGTTTCAAATTCGCGGCAAACAAAGACTTTTTTCAAGTGGGCCACCAACCGCTCTTCTTCGAAACCCTCTGTTCGGTGGAACCAAATTTCGTCGAAAGGCAATTGGTTCAATACTTCCATCACGGGTTTGTCGGTATAATAGAATGGCCAATGCTGTTCTTCAAACTGATGGGCTACATCTAAAACACTTTCTAAGTAAAACTTTAACTTCAATGACCCCCAGCGCGAACTGCCATCCTCAAACAAATCATCGCCATTTTCATACAATGAGCAAAAACCGGCAATTTCATGGCCTTGTTCGGTGGCATAATAAAGTGCAGCATGATCGTGCAGTCGCAAATCGCGTCTAAACCAAACAAGAATTTTCACCTGGAAATCGATTTTTTCTGCATTCTGCACCGCTCGCTGCAGTACACCACTTCATGCCAATTTCGTTCCCATTTTTTACGCCAGGCAAAAGGCCGTTGGCAAACCGGACAAACCTTAGTAGGTAAATGGGCTTTTTTCATGAGAAAACACTGTGGTTTTAGGGCAATTTTAAAGAAACTGACTTCACAAGGTTTTTGTTCGAAAATTTTTTACCTAAAATTTGTTATTTTATTGAATATTAATACCTTCGACCACGAATTAAAAGCCAAACCACATGAAAGCACTTCGGATTATTTTATTAGTCCTTCTGGGCATTTTTGCCATCTTCCTTATTTATCTAGCCACTCTATCAGGTGAGTACAAAGTGGTAAGAAAAATTGAGATACAATCAAGTCCTGAAATGGTAGGTGACTATATATCCGATTTAAATACATGGAAAAACTGGTCATATTGGGATAGAATGGATTCAACCAATGTGATGACCTATGGCGAAATAAGTAAGGGCAAAGGCGCCACTTATAATTGGAAAGGCGATGCAACCGGAGAAGGCGGAGTGGAAATTTTAAATTACGAACCCGGAAAGTTGGTAAGCGCCATGATTCGCTTTTTCAAGCCATTTGAAAGCGAAATGAACAGCGATTTTATTTTAGAAACCACTGCCAATGGAGTGCAGGTTTCTTGGGAGAACTATGGCAAAATGCCGTTTTTCATGCGTTTTATGGCTTCCGGAATGGATGCCGCCTTTGGCAATCAGTTAGACTCGGGCTTAATTGCCCTGAAAGCTGTAATAGAATCGCAGAAAAAAGAAGCTTTTACCGGCGAAGTCCAAAGCATTGATGTGGTAGAAATGCCGGCTGCCGATTATTATTTCATAGCCTATCAAAATGTTTTAGTCGACACCTTAAAGGATGCCTTTTTCGCCCGCAACTATGAACAAATTGAGCAATTTATCGGAAAGGAAAACATAAGCGAAGCACCTTTCCAGCTAATTACCGATTGGAACGATTCTACCAGAAGCTCTAGTTTTCATATAGCCATGGCTTCAGCAGCCAATTTGGTGGCCAAAGCGCCCATTCAAAAAGGCAATAGAGCATCGGGTAAAATGGTGAAAGCCGTTTACAGAGGTCCATATCAGAACTCTGATATGGCCCACTATGCCATTGCAGATTATTTAAAAGAAAACAACTTGGAAATAGCCGGTCCTGTTTGGGAATCTTACCCTGTAGACCCTACCGTAGAGAGCAATTCAGACAATTGGATTACCATAATATACTATCCCATTCGCTAACAAACGGTTGATAACCCAAATCCAGAACGCCCGAAACACCCTCGGGCGTTTTCTACTTTTGTGCCCTACCTATTGCAAGTATGCCAGTCAAAAAGAAAACAGAAAAGCCCTTCGACAAACTGAAAGCCGAGTTGAGCAGTGCACTCGAAGACCGGGTGGGGTTTTGGGTTTTGGGTATGGTGTTTATAATTCTGGCTTTTTTTGTTTTTGGGGCGTTCATTTCGTTTGTTTTTCACTGGAGGGCCGACCAAAGTGAAATAAATGAAGGGTTTTGGACCCTCTTAAATACGCCTGAATATTCGGTTAAAAATGTTTTTGGGAAATTTGGGGCCGCCCTATCCCACCAACTTATTTACCTCTATTTCGGATTGGGAGCTCTGGCTATTCCATTTATCTTTCTTAGAACAGGCCTTTTGTTAACCTTAAAAATGCGCCGAACCTATTGGAAGCATTTGCGAATAAGTCTGTATTTTTTAGGTTGGACAAGTTTGTTTATGGCCTGGCTGTTGGGTAGGCATTTTCCGGTTTTAGCGGGGGGGGCAGGTATGGTCCTTTATTCTAACTTAAAACTACATATCGGAGGCTGGGGCTTGGGTTTACTTCTGGCGCTTATGCTTATTGGCTTTGTAGCTTTTGCCTTCAAAATTAACGCGGCTATGGTATCTAAATCCTTGGCGGCATATCTCGAAAAACGCAAACTTCAAACCGAACTCAGCCAGCAAAAAGCCGTCGTTGAAGTGAAGCCAAAGGTTAAAACCGAAAAGCGAAAGGAAGAGGCTATACCCGACTTTCAGACAGAATTTGAGGTGAAAGTGCCTAAAGAAATAAAGCCGAACCCGAATGACGAAAGCTTTTCTATTGAAATCGGCCAAGAATCAGAAGACCTTGATTCGCCTTTCGATCCTCAAGAAATTCCGGCTTTTTCAATAAAGGCTGACCAAGAAAACGTGAAGGTAGCTTCAAACCTTGACGACCCTGATTTTGAAGATTTGGAATTGGTGGTTCAGGCCCCGGCCTCCGAAAGAGAGCATGAAGAAAGTAGACTGGAAAAACTGCTCCGCGATTTGGGCGTCTACGACCCAAAGCTCGATTTAGGAACTTTCAAAATGCCCGGCTTAGACTTAATGAAAGACTATGGCAACTCCAACATTCTTATAGACCAAAACGAACTGGAGGCCAATAAAAACCGCATTGTTCACACCCTGGGTACCTACAACATCGAGATTTCTAAAATAAAAGCCACCATTGGACCCACAGTTACCCTGTACGAAATAGTACCGGCACCCGGCGTTAGAATTTCTAAAATCAAAAATCTCGAAGACGATATTGCCTTGAGCCTGAGCGCTGAAGGCATTCGAATAATTGCCCCCATCCCGGGAAAAGGAACCATAGGCATAGAAGTCCCTAATGCCAAACCCAGTATGGTGGCTATGCGCAGCGTTTTAAGCAGCGAAAAGTTTCAAAAGGCCGATATGGAATTGCCCTTGGTTTTGGGCAAAACTATTAACAACGAAACCTTTATTACAGATTTAGCAAAAATGCCACACTTGCTTATGGCCGGAGCCACCGGCCAGGGTAAATCAGTGGGATTGAATGTTATACTTACTTCTTTACTTTATAAAAAACACCCTTCAGAAATTAAATTCGTTTTGGTCGATCCAAAAAAAGTAGAACTCACCTTGTTCAACGCCATTTCCAGACACTATTTGGCTACCTTACCCAATAATGAAGAGCCCATTATTACCGATACCAAAAAGGTGATATACACCTTAAATTCGTTGTGTATAGAAATGGATCAGCGCTACGAATTGCTTAAAAATGCTATGGTGCGCAACATTAAAGAGTACAATACCAAATTTATAAACCGCCGATTAAACCCCGAAGAGGGCCATAGACATTTGCCTTATATTGTGTTGGTTATCGACGAGTTTGCCGATTTAATAATGACGGCCGGCAAAGAAGTAGAAACCCCCATTGCCCGTTTGGCCCAATTGGCAAGAGCCATAGGCATTCACCTTATAATTGCTACCCAAAGGCCTTCGGTAAACGTAATCACCGGTATTATTAAAGCCAACTTCCCGGCGCGATTGGCGTTTAGGGTTTCGTCAAAAATCGACTCCAGAACCATTTTAGACAATGGTGGCGCCGAACGACTAATTGGAAAAGGCGATATGCTTATTTCTCTCGGCAACGAACCTGTTCGACTTCAGTGCGCTTTTGTGGATACCCCCGAAATTGAAAAACTTGTGGAATTTATCGGCGACCAAAGAGGATACCCAATGCCCTATCAACTGCCCGAATTTGTAGGAGAAGATGGGGGAGAATTAATGGAAATCAATCTAGCCGATCGCGACAGCATGTTTGAAGAAGCCGCCCGTATGGTCGTTATCCACCAACAAGGTTCGGCATCTTTGCTTCAAAGAAAACTAAAATTGGGTTACAACCGTGCAGGACGAATTGTTGATCAACTGGAGGCAGCCGGCATTATTGGGCCTTTCGAAGGCAGCAAAGCCAGACAGGTGCTCATTACCGACGAATCATCGTTGGAACAAATTTTGAATCGGAATAAATAAAACAACATGAAGAAAATACTTTTCTTTATAAGCATCATCTTTTTGGGGCAATACCTTGCAGCTCAGTCTACTGCCCAGCAAGCCAAAAAATGGCTCGACGATGCTTCCGCTCAAATGAAAAGCTATAAAGATGTTTCTATACTCTTTAACTATAGTTTTATTAACGACCGGGTGAAACCGGCCATTAAAAAAAATGAAAGCGGCGATTTAATGCTAAAGGGGCAAGCATATAAGCTCAAATTTATGGGCATGGAACAAATTAGCGATGGCAAAAGGCTCTACACCATTTTGCATGAAGATGAAGAAGTGCAAAAAGACCCAATAGATCCTAATAAACCCAATGGCAATGCATTAAACCCGGCCAATATTCTCGAGCTTTATAAAAAAGGCTTCAGCTATAAACTAGGAGGCGAAGAAAAACTGAATGGCCTGGCCATTGTTTATATCATTTTAAAACCTAATGCCTCTGAAGATCTAGAATACATTCAATTAGGTATAGTCAAAACAACTAAGCACCTGCATTCTTACGAACAAAAGGGAAGAGATGGAACCATAACCAAATTTGTGGTAACGTCTTTTAAATCCAACCAAAATCTTCCTTCTAACCTATTCCAATTCGACCCCAAAAAGTATCCTGGTTATTACATTCCTAAGTGAGGGTTTTAAACTACTACATACTTCGATCGTTTCTGGGTCCCTTTATCGCCACCTTCGTGGTGATGGTGTTTTTTTTATTGATGCAATTTTTGTGGAAGTATATCGATGACTTGGTAGGAAAGGGTGTCGAATGGTATTACATTTTGGAACTGTTGTTTTACACCTCTGCCGGAGTGGTTCCATTGGCTTTGCCCATTTCAGTTCTTTTATCGAGTATCATGACTTTTGGAAACTTGGGAGAGTACAACGAATTGGCAGCCATGAAATCGGCCGGCATTTCGCTTTTTCGCATTATGGCGCCTCTTACCACCTTTATGGTTTTTCTATGTGTTTTGGCCTTTTTGTTCTCCAATTATGTTTTACCCGTGGCCAACTTAAAAGGCGAATCTCTTCTTAGAAACATAACGGCCAAAAAACCGGCTTTAAACATCAAAGAGGGGGTTTTTTATGGGGGCATAGAGGGCTATAGCATTAAAATTGGCGAGAAGTATGGAGAAGAAAATGATTTATTGAAAAATGTTTACATATACCAACACAGTTCCAGAACGGGTAACAGCAAAGTGGTAGTAGCCGAAGGTGGAAGAATGTTTACCACACAAGACCAACGGTATTTGGTGCTGCAGCTTAACAACGGCCACTCCTATGAAGAAGTTATTCCAGCAAAACGAAAAGACCAGATTAAACACCCATTTATTAAAACCCAATTTGAATTTGCTGAAATAAAATTTGATTTGAGCGCCTTTCAAACCGGCAACCTTCGCGAAGAACGCCAGAAAAGTTTTCAAATGCTTAACGTAAAGCAATTGGAAGAAGCCAACGACTCTTTAAGCCAAAGTCTTGAAAAGCGAGAAGACGCCATGGCCAAGGCCTTTGCATCACGTTACCGATTCAACCAAATTATTTCCAACAGTGTAATGGAAGAAGCTTTGTTTATTACGCCTCTCGACAGACTCGGCATGGCCAATAAGCGAAGAGCCGTTGACAATGCCTTGCGCATGGCAAGGGCACAAAAAACCTACCTAAACCAAGTTGGTGCCGAGCATTTATGGCGCAAAAAGGTGTTGGCACGTTATAATCTCGAATGGCACAAAAAGTTTTCTTTGGCGTTTGCGGTTATGGTTTTGTTTTTCATTGGGGTGCCCTTGGGTGCCATTATTCGAAAAGGCGGTATGGGTTTGCCTGTGGTTATTTCAGTAATCATTTTTATTATCTTCCACACCATGTCATTCTCTATGGAGAAGCTAGGCAGAGAATTGGTTTGGCATCCGGCTAAAGCCATGTGGCTTTCTAGTTTAATTCTATTGCCAGTTGGAATATTTCTAACTTATAAATCTGCAACAGATTCTGCTCTTTTCAATTTGGAGGTCTATCTTCGGCCCTTTGAGAACTTACGAACCCGGCTTAACCGCATTAGGGCTAAAAATACCCATGAAGGTAGCATTTCTAACCAATAAGTCGCCATTTCCACCAAACGATGGCAGCAGCATGGCCATAGACGCCATGATAAGAGGACTCGTAAACGAGGGCATTCAGGTTAAAATTTTAGCCATGAACACCCCTAAGCACCCAAAATCGCTTTACGATGTTCCAAACGATTTAAGCCATGCCATAGAAATCATTATGGTAGATGTAGACAACAGGCCCACGCCTTTTGGCGCTATCAAAAACCTATTCAGCCAAGACTCATACATCATAAGCCGTTTTCAATCGGAGGCGTTTTCGGCAGCAGTCGAAGGTTTACTCTCCAAAGAAAACTTTGATTGGGTTCAGGTAGAGGGGCTTAGTCTGGCTATTTATTTACCCCTTATTCGCAAACACCACAGCGGTAAGATAGTAAACCGGGCTCACAATGTCGAGCACCTCATTTGGGAACGCACGGCCATGTACGAAACAAATGGCCTGAAGGCAGCTTATATAAAACTTCAAGCCAAGCGCTTGAAGCAATTTGAGCTAAAGGTGCTCAACGAATTCAACGCAGTGGTGCCCATAACACCTACCGATCAAGCCTTACTTAAAAGCCGTGGGGTGCATAAACCCATGCACTATGCTTACTGCGGCATCAATCTAAAAAGCCGCAAAATAGAAGACCATTCTAATCCGGTAGATTTCTTTTTTGTTGGCTCTTTCGATTGGCAGCCCAATTTGCAGGGCATGAACTGGTTTCTTCAACAGGTTTGGCCACTTGTCCTTCGCAAAATACCTTCAGCTCAGTTGCATATTTTGGGCAGGCAGGCCCCCGATTCTTTCCGCCGTATAAAAGGTGTTCACATCCATCCCGACCAAACAACAGCCGAGTCGTTTTTCGAAAAACACAGCATTCTCGTTGTTCCTTTGCGCTCTGGTAGTGGTCTTAGAATTAAAATTGTGGAAGCCATGGCTATGGCAAAATCCATTGTAACCACGCCCATTGGGGCCGAAGGCATTCAAGGACAACCCGGCGTACATTTCTTTATTCACAACAAAGCCGAAGATTTTGCCGCTGCTATGATTGAACTCCACCACTCTAAATCACTCAGGCAGTCTATGGGGCACGCGGCGAGAACATTAGCGGAAACCTATTTTAATATGGACGATATAGCCAAACGCTTGATTGAATTTATGAAGACTCTATAATGCTGCTTTCTGCTTATTTGGCCATTCTTTTTTTATTGCCCATTTTTCACACCTACATTGTTTATCCAACGTACTTATGGTTAAGAAGGCCTGGAAAGTTTTCTCTCCAAACGCCGCCTTCCGGCCCTTTTAAAACGGCCATCATCATGGCTGCACGTAATGAAGCTATGGTTATCGAAACGAAAATTCGAAGCATTTTCGAAAACTCCAGCATGTCGCCAACCGAAGTTTGGGTGGGTTCAGATGCCAGTACCGATAATACCGTTGAAATTCTACAGCGCCTCTCGTCAGAGTTTCCTTCGCTTCAATTCAAGCATTTTGAAAACCGATTAGGAAAGTCGGGGGTGCTTAATGCTTTGGTAATAGAAACCCAATGCGATTTTTTGGTTTGTACAGATGCCAATGTTATATGGCAGCCCAATACTTTAGAGGCACTGCTTACAACCCTTCATTCGGCGCCAAATGTGCAAATGGTAGCAGCTCAGGTAAATGCCTCAAATAAATTTGAAGGCGGAATCGCCTCAGAAGAAAATGCCTATTTAAACCTTGAGAATAAAATCAAGAAAGCTGAAAGCCGCTTATGGAATTTGGTGATGGGGGTTGAAGGGGGGTGTTTTTTAATACGGAAATCGAGCTGGGTACCTATTCCAGAAGGCACTTTGGTAGACGATTTCTTTCTTAATATGAGTGTATTATTAA
The DNA here is from genome assembly GCA_945883565.1 of Chryseobacterium gleum. Classification (GTDB taxonomy): domain Bacteria; phylum Bacteroidota; class Bacteroidia; order Flavobacteriales; family Schleiferiaceae; genus RFXV01. Next base: position 33,614 of record CAMCXO010000009.1, on the reverse strand, counting down.
ATGGAGGCCATGTGCTTTGGGCAGAACATGCCCAGTGCATGGAAGCGCTTAGCAGTTCTTCTGAACAACAGTACGAACGAAAAAAACGCATTTCTCAAGGCAATCTCCAAAATTTGAAGCGATTTCTCCCACGGGTATTCAAACCGTTCTGGCCGTTGGGATTCGCGTTTTTATCTCACAAGGTGTTTCGGTGGATTAGCCCACAGTTGTTTCTATTTGCCTTGCTTTTTAGTGTGTGGCCGGCTTGGTATGGAATGGATTTCCACCGTTGGTTTATAAGCTTAAGTTTGGTTTTCTGGATTTTAGCCGAAAGCCCTCTGGCACGTTTTAAACCTTTTAAAGGCCTGCGCCATTTCTATAAAATGAACCTTGCCATGCTTCATGGCTTTATGTTATATGTCAATAACCGTCAACAACATGTTTGGGAACCCACCAATAGAAACCCCTAGAAAATTGAATACCATAGAAGAAGCTTTGGAAGACATCAAAGCTGGTAAATTGGTGATTGTAGTTGATGACGAAAACCGTGAAAACGAAGGCGACTTTGTAGCGGCTGCCGAATGCATCACTCCACAAATTATTAACTTCATGGCTACAGAGGGGCGGGGACTTATTTGCGTTCCATTGCCCGATAAGCGTTGCGACGAATTAGAGCTTTGGCCAATGGTACAGCGCAACACCGAACTGCATCAAACGGCCTTTACCGTATCGGTCGATTTAATAGGCTCGGGGGTAACCACCGGAATTAGTGCATCAGACAGGGCCAAAACGATATTGGCTTTAACCAATCCATCTACCAAGCCCGATGATTTGGCTCGGCCCGGGCATATATTTCCACTTAGGGCAAGGCAAGGTGGTGTTTTAAGACGAACGGGGCATACCGAGGCTGCTATAGACTTAGCCCGTTTGGCTGGTATGCAACCCGCCGGGGTTATTGTTGAAATCATGAACCCCGATGGCACCATGGCGCGATTACCCGAACTATTTGAAATAGCCGCAAAGCATAATTTAAAACTCATTTCTATTGAAGATTTGGTAGCCTACCGAATGAGAAACGAATCGCTAATTAAACTGGTCGAAACATTCGATTTACCGACCAAATATGGCCAATTTGTTCTAAATGCCTTCGAACAAACCACCAACCAACAATTGCATATTGCGCTCAGCTTGGGGCAATGGTCGCCCGATGAAGCTGTTTTGGTTCGAATGCATTCGGTGGGCACTCAAGGTGATATCTTTCACATGCTTACCACTTCAACTTTCCGTTCTTTAGAAAAAGCGATGCAAAAAGTAGCAGATGCCGGAAAAGGGGTAGTCGTATATATGAATCAAGAGCACTCTGGCGAGAAACTTCTCCACTTACTTAAACGTTTTAAAAATCAACAGAATTCAGGTGTTGAAAACCCCAAGTCGGTGAGTTTTAGACAAGATGCACGTGATTTTGGTGTGGGCGCTCAAATTTTGCACCACCTTGGCGTTAAACACATTCGCTTGCTAACCAATAATCCAATTAAAAGAGTTGGTATTGAAGGGTATGGGTTAAGAATAGTTGAAAACATTACCATGCAGGAAAATTGAATCTCGAAGTGGGAAGATTTTCTTTACTTTTGGGAAACACATTGGCAACAATAAAATCACTTCAAATTGTATTCTGTTCATAAAGTGATGTTTAAATTAGGCGGAGTTTCAAAACAATAATTTGGAATTGATTTTGTATAATATTATTTATGACCGAGAATTTGGAAGCCTATTCCAAAAATAAAATATTAATAGCCGAAGACGATCCAACGATGCGCAAGCTGATGGAGCTTCAACTAACCAACAATGGCTATGAGGTAACAGCTGTGGAAGATGGCAGGCAAGCATTGTTGCTGCTTCAACACAAAGAGTTCGACCTTGTTATTTCAGATATAATTATGCCCTTCATTAGCGGCCTTGAACTATTAAATTCAATTCGCAAGTCGAAAAATTCTGTGGCCATTATCATTTGCAGCAGCTTGCACTCAGAAAATGCCATCAAAAAAGCCTTCGAAATTGGAGCCAACGACTTTATTACCAAGCCTTATCACACCCACGATCTTTTAGAAAGGGTTGCAAAAATATTGGGAGACAATCAAAAACACAAAGTTGTTCCGTGTTAACTATAACCGAGCCACTTCATTAAGCATTTTTGCTACCATACTTTCCAAAGAAAATTTTGGCATGTATCCCCAATCAGTTCGGGCTTCCATATCATCCATTACTTGGGGCCAGCCTTGTGCAATGCCGTCTCGATAATCAACTGAATAGTCAAGTTCAAAATCCGGTACGTACTTTTTGATGAGGACGCCCAATTCTTGAGGGGTAAAACTAAAAGCCGCCAAATTGTACGAAGTTCTGATTTTCACCTCTTCAGAAGGCGCTTCCATCAGTTTGATGGTGGCCTCTATGGCATCGTCCATATACATCATGGGCAAGCGCGTGTTTTGAGCAATGTAGGAGGTATACTTTTTGTCTCGTACGGCCTTAAAAAATATATCCACCGCATAATCAGTGGTCCCACCTCCTGGCAAAGTTTTATAACTAATTAAACCGGGATAACGAACAGAGCGCACATCTACCCCGTATTTTTCGAAATAATACTGGCACCAAAGTTCGCCGCTCAGTTTAGAAATGCCATAAACCGTTGAAGGGTCCATAACGGTAGATTGAATGCATGGCGCTTTAGGTGAATTAGGGCCAAATGCGGCAATGGAGCTGGGCCAAAATAATCGCTTAATCTTTTTGGCTTTTGCTAATTCTAATGTCACAAATAGGCTGTCCATATTCAGGTTCCATCCTTTCATAGGCATTTGTTCGGCTGTAGCCGAAAGCATAGCCACCAAATTATAAACCTCACTTATCCCCCATTCATCTACCACCTTCTCCACATCGTGGTAATTCGTAGCATCTAATTTCACATAGGGGCCTGAAGTCCCTGAATTATCCTTAACATCCGATGCTATCACGGCTTCAATGCCGTATTTCTGGCGCAATGCGTCGGTGAGCTCCGAGCCAATTTGGCCTAAAGCACCTAAAATTAGGATCCGATTTGACATTTTAAAAATGGGGGTTTGTGTGCAAATATATAGGCTGACCTTTATCAATTATAGGGCAGAAGCGAAGTGTATTTTTGTACCATGGAAAAGCCAATATCCTACCCATCCAACAAATATGGTCGAAGCGATTTGTTGAAACGATTGGAAGCAGAAACATTTAAGCGTAAAACCATATCCTTTTATAAATATGTCATACTCGAAAATCCCTATGAGCTAAGAAACAGGCTCTTTAGAATGTGGAGCAACCTTAATTGCTTGGGCCGAATTTATATAGCCCGAGAAGGCATTAACGCCCAAATGAATGTGCCCGAACACAATTGGGAGCAGTTTGAAAGCGAATTGTTCCAAATAGAAGCTTTTGCCAATATTCCATTTAAATATGCCGTTGAAGACGATGGCAAAAGTTTTTTAAAACTAACAGTTAAAGTGCGCAATAAAATTGTTGCAGATGGCTTGAAAGAAGAAGATTACGATGTAACCAATGTGGGGCAACATTTAACAGCCGACCAATGGAATGATGCCATTTTGAGCGGAAAAGCCACTGTGGTCGATATGCGTAATTTTTACGAAAGTGAAGTGGGACATTTTGAAGGCGCTTTGCTTCCTCAAGCCGATACTTTTAGAGACGAGTTGCCAGAAGTTCTTCAAATGTTAGAAGAAAAGAAAAATGAAAAAATTTTGCTTTACTGTACCGGTGGGATTCGCTGCGAAAAAACAAGTGCCTTTCTAAAACACCACGGCTTTAAAGATGTGAATCAATTGCATGGTGGCATTATCGACTACGTTAGGCAAATAAAAGAGAAAAACCTGCCAAACCTGTTCAAAGGAAAAAACTTTGTTTTTGATGACCGGCTTGGTGAGCGCATCTCGAACGACGTCATCTCGCGCTGTCACCAATGCCAAGAACCCAGCGACAGACATACCAACTGCGCTAACGTTAAATGCAATTTACTTTTTATACAATGCGAATCTTGCAGCCAAAAGCACAAAGGCTGCTGCTCAGAGTCCTGTGAAAATGGAGAGCCAATTAAAGCCAAAGCCGGAAAGCGGCATATTTTTCACCGCTCGCCAGCCTGTTCTGATTAGCAAAATTCTTCGAAAGCTTGTGCCAAATTTTCGGCAATCATTTGAGCCGGACGCCCTTCTATATGGTGCCGCTCTATCATATGAACCAACTCACCATTTTTAAACAAAGCCATAGAAGGCGAAGAAGGCGGGAATGGGGCCATTAGTTCGCGAGCTTTTTGAACCGCGTCAACATCGTTCCCGGCAAAGGCAGTAACCAGATGCCCGGGCTTTTTGGCGGCATTCTGTAAAGCCATCCGAACCGCTGGGCGGGCATTGGCTGCTGCACAGCCGCAAACTGAATTGATTACCACCAACGTTGTACCCTCATGGCCCTCTACATATTTCAATACTTCGCCCGCTGTTCGCGCTTCTGAAAAACCGACCTGAACCAGTTCTTGGCGCATTGGAAGAATTAAGTCTTCGGGATACATTTTTTATTGATTTTTGACAAAGATAAAAGGCTTTGGCCCCGAAATTGTTCAAAGCCTTTGTGTTTACATAATCTTAAACCTATAATCGCTCATGAAAAAAACCTTTCTTCTTCTAATTTCTGCCTTGCTTGTCTTGGGCAGTGCTTGCAAATCGAAGCCGGCCGGCGAAGATCCGTACAAGAAAATTGACGAAGCCCACAAAGAACACCGCAAACAAAATCCTGATCATTACAAATAGTGATTGGCATACGGCCAATCATTAACTTCGCAGGCGAATTATACCCACATGAATCTTTCCATACTCCTCGGGGTCATCGGCCCTAACCAAGTCATCATAATTGTGGTGGTTCTTTTGTTATTCTTCGGCGGAAGAAAGATTCCCGAACTCATGCGTGGTTTGGGCGGAGGCATCAAAGAATTCAAAAAAGCGGTTAAGGAAGAAGATAAAGAAAGCGGCGATAAAGAATTAAAGTCTTGAATCCGAAAATTTACGCTGGTCTTTTTAACCGTTTTGCTCCATACCGTGAAGCCTTAATTTCGGGTGAGGTGCAGCTACAGGCAGAGGTTGAAAGAATTATTCAACTTATCCACGAAAAGTCCCACTTAAACGCCTATTTGGAGGTCTTCGAAGAAGAAGCCCGGATTCAAGCGGATTCGATCGCTCAAAAATTGAAAAATGGAAATGCCGGTCAATTGGCCGGAATGATTATTGGCATAAAAGACAATATGTGCCTGCGTGGGCATAGGGTATCTGCAGGTTCTAAAATTCTTGAGCATTTCGAGTCGCTTTTCACCGCCACAGCCGTTCAACGGCTTTTAGATGAAGATGCCATTATTATTGGCCGCCTAAATTGTGATGAATTTGCAATGGGCTCTTCAAATGAAAACTCTGCTTATGGCCCTACGCTTAATCCTCTAAACGAAAATTGCGTGCCTGGCGGCAGTTCAGGAGCTTCTGCTGCGGCTTTGGCAGCCGGTTTATGTCATGCCAGTTTAGGAAGCGATACCGGTGGATCTATTCGTCAACCAGCCGCTTTTACAGGCCTCATTGGGCTAAAGCCTACATATGGCAGAATAAGCAGGCATGGTTTAATTGCCTATGCCAGCAGTTTCGATCAAATTGGTCCGTTCTCCAATTCTATTGAAGACATTGCCTTATTGCTCGAAATCATGGCCGGTCCTGATGAATTTGATTCAACTGCATCAACTCAAGCTGTTCCGGCTTATTCCAAAAGCCTAAAAAACAAGTCCAAAAAATACAAAATTGCACTGCCGAAGTCGTTCGTGCAATTGCCCGGTCTCGACCCGTATTCTAAATCGCATTTGTATGAGGTATTAGAAGCGCTTAAAAATGAAGGTCATCACATTGAAGAAGTGGATTTTGAATTGCTCGAATATGTGGTCCCTGTGTACTATTTGCTAACCACCGCCGAGGCCTCTTCTAATTTAGCTCGATTCGATGGCGTACATTATGGATTTAGAGCCCCTAATGCCGACTCACTCGAAAACATTCACAAGTGGTCAAGAACTTTAGGATTTGGAAAAGAAGTTCAAAGAAGAATACTGTTGGGTACCTTTGTTTTAAGCTCTGGTTTTTACGACGCTTATTATGCCAAAGCCCAAAAAGCCAGGCGATTAATTCTTGAACAGGTTCAAAGCATTTTAGGCCGGTTCGATTTTATTATCGGTCCAACCGCTCCTCATGAAGCCTTTGAATTAGGAAGAAAAGATGCAGACCCCACGGTTATGTACTTAGAAGATATTTATACTGTTTTAGCCAACATTACCGGTCTGCCTGCCATAAGTATTCCTACCGCCCTTGGCCCCCAAAATCTTCCCCTTGGCACCCAAATTATGGCAAGGAGCTTTGAAGAAGGTGAACTATTGGCCTTTAGCCAAGAGGTTCTTAACATTTTCAACATTAAAAAATAGAAGATGAGATTTGGCGTTATCTAGGTAATTTACCTATTTTGCACGCTTTAGAATTCTCCTTCCTATGCCGAAACGTTTGATGGCCATTTGGCTTGCCATTTTGCCCTTTGTGGGCTTTGCTCAAACTCCAGATAGCCTCAATACCCCTTCGCTCCCCCCTCTTTTCAGAAAGTTAGCCGACGATGTCGCTTTGGCCCATATGGATAGCCTCTTGGCCCATTGGTCGGGTTATGGACGACATTTAGAAGACGAATCCCGTTGGCAAGAAAATTGGGACAGTACTGTTGAAATGCCCAGTCAAGAGGTTTTGCGTAAACGTCTTCAACGCTTAGATGCTTATACGCCTCTGTCTTTGGATTTTAATCCAACAGTTGAGCGTTACATCGAAATGTATGTGCGCAGCAAACGCAAACAAGTAGCTCGAATGCTCGGAGAATCAATTTATTATTACCCCATATTCGAAGCCGCTTTAGAGCGTCATGGACTTCCCAATGAGTTGAAACACTTGGCGGTTATAGAATCCGCTCTTAATCCATTAGCGGTATCAAGTGCCAAAGCCCGTGGCATTTGGCAGTTTATGCATTCTACCGGAAAACTTTATGGCTTAAACAGCAACAGTTATATCGACGACCGTCAGGATCCTTATTTGGCTTCTGAAGCGGCTTGCAGATTCCTAAAAGATTTATACCGCATGTTTGGCGATTGGAATTTGGCTCTTGCAGCATATAACTCAGGTCCCGGCAATGTTATGAAGGCTATTCGCCGCTCGGGAGGAGAACGCGACTTTTGGAAAATCAGCCCCCATTTACCAAAAGAAACGCGTGGTTATGTCCCCGCTTTTATTGCGGCCAATTATGCCATGAATTATGCCGGCAAGCACCGAATTCACGCTTTACCGCCCAGCATTCATCCTCGTCAAATAGATACCGTTCATCTAAAATCGCCTATGCGCTTTAGTGAATTGGCTACTTTACTGGGTGAAGACCCTCTTTGGCTGCATCATATCAATCCGCGTTACAAGTCAGATTTTATTCCGGTAGACCCGATTTACCCCACGGCTATAAATATCCCTCTACGCAAAATCGGATTATTCGAAAGCCATCGCGATTCTATTTATGAGTTGGCCGTTTTGGCAAATGAAATAAAAAGCGAACAAGCCATCGCAGAACCTGTAGAAGTAGAAAGTGTGGTGCATAAAGTGAAGCGAGGCGAAAATTTAGGTAGGATTGCAGAGCGATATGGGGTAGGTATTAGCGATTTGAAAGCTTGGAACAATTTATCATCCAGCACCATTCACACCGGTCAAAGGCTAGTCGTTAATCAGGTTTCAGGTGGTAAATCCTCAGAAATGCCCAAAGAACCTTCCAAGTCCATTAATTCGGAAGTGGTCTATTACAAAGTTCAGCCTGGCGACACCCTTTATGGCATCGCACGACAGTATCCAGGGGTGAGTGCCAACGATATCAAAGAGTGGAACAATATTGCCCGAGCCAACAACATAAAAGTGGGCCAGAAAATTAAAATCCACACTAAAGGCTAATGGCAAAAAGGCTTCAGATTTTATCGGTCTTATGTCTGCTTTGGTTTTCATCATGCCGAGATTCTAGTAAAAGCAATGACGCCATTTTTTTGCCAAAAAGTACAGGAAACCCTTTAGAGATTCTGCTCGTTATTCATGAGGACTTGTATGAAGGCCCTGTGGGTCAAATGCTTTTATCAGAACTCCAAAGGCCAGTACTGGGCTTGCCACAACCCGAACCAGCATTTAAAGTGGTTCAAGTAGAACCACAGAATTTCGAATCCTTACTCAAACGGAGCCATTTGGTTATGGTGGTAGAGCTAGACACTGTTGTAGATGCCCAAACAGTTAAAAATATCTGGGCCAGACCGCAAAGAGTACTTTCATACAAAGGCCGTACACCTGGCGAGCTCATGACCACCATTGAACATAAGCTAAAAGTCGATTTAGTGGCCCTTAAGCGTTTTGAGTCAGAGTTGATTGTTAGTAAACTGGCTAAACAAAAGACCGATGCTGGAAAACTTCAAAAGAAATGGGGTTTCGAATGGCAACTTCCTGCTTCATTCCAACTTTCCACAAACCTTGAACATGTTTCAGTGTATTGGAGTCGCAACCGTAAAAGCGATCAGGGTTTTATAGTATATGAACGTCCACTTTTATCAGACTCTCAGGTTTTAGGGGGCGATATCATTAGAGCACGCGACAGCATTTGTAAACTTTATATACCTGGAGAATTTAAGGGAACGTACATGACCACCGTTAAGGAATTTCCACCCGTTATCACCCCAACAGAAATATCAGGACTCTATGCTCTAGAAGCCCGTGGTTTATGGGAGGTGCATGGCGATAAAATGGGCGGTCCATTCGTGTCTTATTCGCTTTTTGATGAAGCAAAGGGCAAAATTTTGGTTATAGAAGGCTTTGTTTTTGCTCCCGAAATGCGCAAACGAAACTTGATTTTCGAGCTAGAGGCCTATATGCATTCTTTAAAATTAAAACGAGCACCTTAAACCTTTCGGTTCGCCCTTCTAATGGTTTTAAACAATTCTGAGGTGTAAACGAAGTTTACAATGTCCTCATTCTCGGTTTCAATAATATCCTCCTTATTACCCTCCCAAGCTTTTAGACCATTTTTCAAAAACACAATATGATCGCCAATTTCCAGCACAGAGTTCATATCGTGGGTATTTATAACAGTGGTAATTTGATATTCTTCGGCAATTTCTTTAATTAAATTGTCAATAACAACAGCAGTTCTTGGGTCTAAACCAGAATTGGGCTCGTCGCAAAAAAGATACTTCGGATTTAATACAATGGCCCTGGCAATGGCCACGCGCTTTTGCATCCCTCCCGAAATTTCGGACGGGAACTTTTTATTGGCATCTTCTAGCCTAACACGCTTTAAACAAAAATTTACCCTATCAGACTTTTCACTTTCCGACATATCGCTAAACATATTCAACGGAAAACGAATATTTTCTTCCACCGTTAAAGAATCAAACAATGCACCTCCCTGAAACACCATTCCGAGTTCCTGACGGATTTGGCGTTTCTCTTTGATGTTCATTTCTGTAACATTGCGATCGTCATACAATATTTTACCGGAATCGGCTTCGAAAAGGCCCAATAAGCATTTCAAAAACACGGTTTTCCCCGAACCACTTTGACCTATAATCAAATTGGCCTGACCCGGTTTAAAAGAGGCATCGATTCCTTTTAAAACTTCATTTTGACCGAAAGATTTACGCAAATCCCTAACTTCTATCATGCTTATGCCAATAGGATTTGGGTTAAAATATAGTTGCTTACAATAACCGCTACACTGCTGCTAACTACCGCATTGGTGCTGGCATTTCCTACCTCTACCGCTCCGCCCTTTACTGTATAACCAAAATATGCCGATATGGAGGCAATTAAGAAGGCAAAAACAGCCGTTTTAATAAGAGCATAAGCTATATAAAATGTCTTGAACTCTGTTTGCAATCCGAGCACAAAATCGGTTGTGGTGATAACCCCGGTTAAATTGCCCGCCAAATAGCCTCCAAAAACCCCTAAAAACATGCTTATTATGATAAGAATGGGGTTGTATATAACGCCCGCCACCACTTTGGGGCCTATTAAATAGGCTGCACTGTTTACACCCATAACTTCAAGGGCATCGATTTGCTCAGAAACCCGCATGGTACCTAAGGTGGAAGCAATATTTGAGCCCACTTTACCGGCCAAAATCAAGCTTACCATGGTAGGCGAAAATTCAAGAATTATAGACTCACGAGTGGCAATGGCGATGTAATAACTTGGGATTAAAGGATCGTCTAAATTAAAAGCGGTTTGTATGGTTACCACCGCTCCTACAAAAAGCGAAATGATGCTCACAATGGCCACACTGTCGTAGCCCAAATAGTCTATTTCTTTGGCCAAAGCCTTCCAATATTCTCGCCAACGTTCGGGCTTACTGAATACTTTGCCCATTAGAAGAATGTAGGCCCCTAAATTTTCGAAAAGTCTCTGCATGGCATGCGAAAATACCGCTATTTTGGCCGCACAATGAATTGGAGTTTTAAAAGAAAATCATTTATATACTTTGGGCTGAAACTATTTTTGCTCTTCATGATACTTCATTCATGTGGCATAATAAGGCCGTGCGATTGTCCAAATTTTTAGTGTGAATCATCCTCTACAACCTTTTTTACCCGAAGCGGCTTTACCCAAAGTGATAGAATTGCTTCAGGAACAACCTGTACACTTCACCGTTGCCCAAAATCGGCATACCAAATGGGGCGATTACAGACCACCTTCAAAAGCCGGCGAACGCCATAGGCTTAGCGTAAATGGAACCCTGCCACCTCAAGCCTTCTTGTTAACCTTATTGCACGAATACGCCCATTTAAAGGTGCATATTATGTATAAAAATAGGGTTGAACCCCATGGCAATGAATGGAAAAAATGCTTTCAAGATGTGTGTTCCCCTTTTTTGAATGAGCAGTATTTCCAACCTCAGGTTTTGAAAATTCTTATTCCACATATGCAAAATCCAAAGGCTTCGGCTTCTGCTGATGCTGCTTTGTTTAAGGTATTGCTGGAACTCGATCAGAAGTCCGGTAGTTTGGTGGGCGATATGAAAGTAGGCTGGCTTTTTGAACTAGAAAACGGATTTAAATTTGTTATGGAAAAACAGGGCAAAAAACGCAGTTTATGTGCCCGTTGGCCCGATGGCCGAAAGTTTAAAGTGTTTAATTTGGCCAAAGTTCTGGCTTTCCAAGAATCTATTCCTGCTTAAAATGAATAAAGACGAGTGGTTTTCTTCACGGGCCAAATTGGGCATTTTGGGTGGTGGGCAGTTAGGAAAAATGCTGCTGGAAGAGGCCATTAAAATGGACATAAGCGTGGCCGTTATGGACCCCTCCGAAGATTGTGCCTGTGCCGACTTAACGCCCTATTTTACCAAAGGAAGCTTACAAAGCTTTGAAGACGTGGTGAATTTTGGAAAAAGTCTGGAGGTTTTGTCCATCGAAATAGAAGCTGTGAATACGGAGGCCTTGCTCGAACTAAAAAAACAGGGCGTTAAAGTATTTCCTGAACCCGAGGCCATCGCCCTTATTCAAGATAAAGGTGCCCAAAAAGCTTTTTATACCCAACATCATTTGCCAACCGCCAATTTCGCTCTTTGGAAAAACATCACGGAATTGAAACTTGCTTTGGAAAACGGCAAACAGCGTTTTCCATTTGTTTGGAAACTGTGCAAAGGTGGTTATGATGGACGTGGTGTTCGCATTTGCCGCACATTACACGATTTGGAAGAACTGCCTGAACAAGCTTGTATAAGTGAAGATTTGGTAGACTTTAAAATGGAATTTGCTTGCATTGGAGCCAGATCTCCAAAAGGTAAAATGAAGTGTTTCCCCTTGGTGGGTATGGCCTTTCATCCTGAAGCCAATCAAGTCGAGGATGTGTTTGTGCCGTTCCAAATGGAAGCCAATTTGGCAAAACAGGCCGAGAAAATTTGTATGCAGCTTATGGAGGCACTTGACCATAAAGGGCTTCTGGCCGTTGAGTTCTTTTTAACAAAAGCTGGAACTGTTTTAGTAAACGAATGTGCCCCTCGTCCACACAACAGTGGACATATTTTTAGTGATGTGTCGCAAACCTCTCAATTTGAACAACATTTGCGAGCAATTTGCGGCTTACCCCTCGGCAGCACCAAGCTGCACAGCGCAGGAATTATGGTGAATTTAACCGGAGAATCCGAGTATTCAGGACAGGTTTTTTATGACGGGGCAGCTGAGGCTTTAAAAATATCCGGAACCCATTTGCACTTATATGGCAAAAAAGAAACAAGGCCTTTTAGAAAAATGGGTCATGTAAATGTGGTGGCAGCCAACCTCAAAACAGCTGAAAAGAAGGCCGATAAAGTGCGAAAATTGGTTAAAATTAAATCGAAATGAACCCAAAGCCTCTAGTTGGAATCATAATGGGGAGCCAATCTGATTTGGCCATTATGCAAGAAGCTGCCGACTTTTTAAACAAGCTTGAAATTCCCTTTGAACTTAAAGTGGTTTCGGCCCATAGAACGCCTAATTTGATGGTCGATTACGCGCAATCTGCTCGGGAACGTGGACTGAAAGCAATAATAGCAGGTGCCGGAGGAGCGGCCCATTTACCTGGAATGGTGGCATCACTTTGTAGTTTACCTGTAATTGGTGTTCCCATTAAATCACGAAATTCTATAGACGGTTGGGACTCGATACTCAGTATTTTGCAAATGCCAGGGGGCGTTCCGGTGGCAACAGTGGCGCTAAATGGCGCTTTGAATGCCGGAATTTTGGCAGCACAAATTTTAGCAACAAGCCAAATGGATTTGGCAGAAAAACTAAATCTCTATAAGCTAGAATTGGCCAACAAGGTTTTAAAGAATCCTATTTAAACTTTCATTTAAATGCGGTCCAAGCCAATCTCCGGAAAGTGATCTTAAATGGTTGACTTGGGTTAGAAACCAGTCTCGTGGCACTTCCACGGCGCCCATTCGCTCTAAGTGTTCAGTGTAAACCTGACAATCTATAATACCCGTTTCAGGCATAATGTGGCATAAATAATTTAAAGCCAGTTTACTGGTATTTGGTAATAAGCTAAACATCGATTCGCCAAAAAACATTTCCCCCATCGCTATTCCATATAGGCCACCCACCAGTTTCGACTCGAGATACACTTCAACACTGTGGGCGAAGCCTAATTGATGAAGAGAAAAATAGGCGTTCTGCATTTCAGGAAGCAACCAAGTTCCATTTTGCCCTAACCTTGGTGTATTTGCGCAACAATGGAGAACCTCAACAAAGTTCTTATTGAGTGCTACAACAAAACGGTTTCTTTTTATTTCTTGTTTTAAACTCTTCGAAATCTTGAGTTTTCTAGGAAACAAGACCATTCTGGGGTTTGGGTTCCACCATAAAATCGGGCTTTCCTCAGAATACCATGGAAAGATCCCCTGTTTATAAGCCTCTAAGAGCCTTTCTGCACTTAAATCACCTCCAACGGCCAAAAGGCCATCCTCATCTGCAAAAGATGGGGGCGGAAAAACTATTGCTTTTTGGAGAAGTGCAGGCAGATTCTATAATCTAAAAGGGCAAATCATCAAAATCGTCAGCAGCAGGAGGCATCGAAGGCATTGAAGGCATCGATGAAGCCGAAGGCGTTGAGGCACTTTGGCTTTGCGAAGCGCCAACTCTTTCGATGCGCCAGCCTTGAATGGTATTAAAATACTTCACTTCTCCTTGTGGAGAAGTCCACTCACGGCCGCGTAGATTTATTGAGACCTTTACCAAATCACCTTCGCCATAGCCGTTTAGCAAATCGGTTTTATCCTGAACAAATTCCACCATAATATGCTGAGGGTATTGTTCTTCGGTTGTAACAACCAATTCGCGCTTGCGAAAACTAGGGCTCACCTGTTTGGCTTCGCCCAACATTTTAATTCTTCCGTTAATTTCCATCAATGAGATTTATTTCTGTTCAACCCATCACACAGCAAAGTTAACCAAGCTTCGTGAACCCGATTTTCAGCTAACAATGATTTAGCCAAAATATGCAAATGCTCTCGGGCTTCAAGGCCGTTGGCTGAAGTGTTTAAAACATCCTGAATGGCTTGATTGTCTTTTGCAAACGCTTCGATTTCATTACTACTGGGCAAATTTTCGACATTTCCAAGTTTGCCTAAATCATTTCCTGAAAGCAAATAACTTTCGCGAATGGATTTTGGCAAAGCGTCTACGCCTATGCCTAATTTACGTGCGGGTTTTTCAACTTCAAACAAGGCATCGCCCTGAGCCCTGCAATACCAATCGCCCCCCATTCGGGCAACCAAATCAATTTTATAGGGATTTATTTTTCCATTTTCGTCTAGAATGCCTTCGTTGATGTGCATTTTCAGAATTTCACAAATAACCAAATTACCGGCGCCTCCCGAACTTCCTAAAGCTACCACTTCATTCACTTTGCATTCGAAGTGAACCGGGGATTCGGCTACCCGAAATGGCTTAACCACTTCTGATTTTAAAGGGGTTAAACCCGATTTGATGAATTCGTTCACGCCCTCTGGGTACTCCGTGCTCGATAACGACATTTGCTCTACAATATCATAATTCACCACATTAATCACGACTTCCCTAGTTTTTAAAACATTCTCTAAGGTGTGCTTGGTGGTATTTCCTCTCACCCTTCTGGCCGGAGAAAATATAAGTATTGGAGGATTGGCACTAAAAACATTGAAAAAACTAAATGGCGCCAAATTAGGATTGCCGATTTCATCAACAGTACTTGCAAAAGCAATAGGCCGAGGACCTACAGCGCCTAGTAGCATTTGATGAAAAGCCGGTATTTCCCATTCCGAAGGGGTGATGCTGAGCATGAAAACGGGGTAATTTTAGACGCTCAAAGGTACAAATGCATTGGCGCCTTTAGGTTTTGATTGAATAAACTTGTATGGAATGCAGAATGTTCTACATTTGCAGCCCTTTTGCGGATGTGGCGAAATTGGTAGACGCACCAGACTTAGGATCTGGCGCCGTGAGGTGTGTGGGTTCGAGTCCCTCCATCCGCACTGAAGCCCTCAACCCAATTCCGGGTTCTGGGCTTCTTTTTTATGTTGATTTCTAGGTCAAAATGGGTTTAAAATCTTTGAAGGCCCTTGTTCCCAATATTGTAAAGCCACTTTTTTGCTAGGCTATGCCCAAAACATCTTATCATCAGTTTCCTAAGTGGCTATTAAATAACCCCTATTTCATCTATCTATTTTATTGGTGGAATGATTTGGTTTTTCAACGCAATTGGATTCTCTGGCCCAAATTGCATAAAGCCTTACGATGTCTGCCTAGTGGTGCCACCATTTGTGATGCAGGAGCTGGTGAAGGACATCATTTGATTCGTTTAGCTAAAAAGTATCCAAATCTTCATTTTATTGGTATTGATCTATTGCCTTCAAACATAGAAATGCTTGAAGCCTTAAAAAAACATTATAAAATTCGAAATTTGAAACTCGTGGAGGGAAATTTAGAAATGCGCCTTCCTTTTAAAGCCAATTTTATATACTGCATTGGCGTTCTGCAATACATCCATAACGATCAAAATGCACTGAACCATCTAGCTGACAACCTCCAAAATAAAGGATGTATCTTTGTGTATTCGCCCGTAAATGATATTATAAAATGGGGATTTTATAAAAGAGCCCGTGAAAATTGGCCCCATTACGAACTATCACAAAATCGACAAAGGGTTTACAATTCCGATTTGTTAAATAGGCTTTTTAAAGAAAGTAAATTAAAAGTTCTAACAGAAGAAAAACACATTGGATACTTTGGCATCTGGGCGCATGAATTTTACTCTACACTTTTTCTCAACTTACAATTTGGTCATGTGCTTTTAAAGCCTTTTTGGGGTATTAGCATTATCATCTCGTTGCCAATCATTAGCCTGTTAAAACTGATCGATATGAATTCAAAAAAAGAACCGTGTAATGCCATTTTTTTCGAATTGATAAAGGAATAATTCAGGATTGGCTTCACAATAAAATATCCAAAAGCTGACTCATCTTGGCAATTTCATACTTTATTTTTTGATTATGAGGCTTTAAGTCAGGATTGAAATACACCGCTTCCAAACCGGCATGCATGGCCCCTAAAACATCGGCTTCGAGGTGATCGCCAATCATAACCGAATTCCGTTGTTTGGCTCCGGTTAAAAAAAGGGCTTGCCTAAAAATCTCAGGGTCGGGTTTATGAACGCCAACTAGATCAGAAGTAATTCGATGTGTTATGTAGGGTTTAAGTCCCGACTTCTCTATTTTAACATCTTGCACTTCACTAAAACCATTGGTTATGATGTGAATATGAAAATACGGCTTTAGAGAATGTAGAGTTTCCATTACATTGGGCATTAAAGCGGTTTTGTGGGGAGAACGCGCCACATATTCTGTTTCAAAATGTTCAGCGATTTCAGATGAATTCACTCTCACACTCAACAAAGCCTCCGCAAATCTTCGGGCCCTTAAAGTCGATTTATCAATTTTCTTCTGTCTGTATTCACTCCAGAGTTCTTCATTAATGGCTTTATAAGCGCTGTAAAAAAGCTCGAAATCCAACCCTTTATGCTCTAAACCTGTTTCAGTGAAGAGCTCGAGTAAGGTTATTCTCGAATTGGTTTCAAAATCCCAAAGCGTATGATCTAGGTCGAAAAAGAGGTGTTCTATCCGATTTTTCATCTATTCAATATTGAAGAAACTATCCACGGCAATGTATCTCGTACCACTCGGTAATAGATTCGTTTTTCAGCACCAAAGCCCGAATTAAAGCGAGCCAATCCTTCCAAATTGGAACCTTCAAAATCAAAAATCCAATGTTTTTCGCTAAACTGTATAAAAAGTTCGTTCAGAAGAAAGCTCATCCCTCCATGTTGTTTGCCATAATCGTCTGCAGCTGTAAACATGAGTATAAGCCGATTTTTAAATTGCATGATAAAAATGCCCGAACAGGCCGTATTTCTATCGTCATATACAGTCCAAATAAATCCCTTTCTTTTATGTAAAAAGGCATACATGATTTGTCTCATTTTACTGTATTTCGATTCATCCAAACTTGAAATTTCTTTTCCCTTATTGTTTTGAAACATTCGGATTAGAACATCTGGGCTGTCGTTTTCGAATATCCTGAAGTTCGCTTTTTTAGCTTTGTTTAAGTTTTTAATGGTTTGGGTGCTGTAGTTTTCATAAATACTTTGATAGCTGTTGCGCAAATCCAATATTTGATTAATCTGTGGCTCCCATTTACAGTTTGGATAATCAACCTCTATGGTATCTTCATTGAAAAAATAGTCTACCCATTTATATTTTTTAGGGATATGCTGAAGAAAGTATTTGGTTAACTCCGGTGATTTTTCTTTTCCAAAAATGCCCAATTGCTGGGTCCCATAAGGTCTGTATATATATGAAATGCCATATTTTTTATTAAATGGTAGTGGCATTACATTTTGATAATCATTATATACCAAGGCTTCCCAATCGTTGGCGCATAAATCCAAATACCAATGCAAGGCATATGGCAGGCTTATCCTATCCGATTCTACACAATTATCCCACTTAAAAACATCTATTTCATTTTTATCTATCAAACGTATCATTTCATGGCTTTAAGTAGGTCGATATACAGTGATCTCCATCCTTTCCATTCATGAATCATCTCGCTAAACGTTCGGTTATGGAAAACCGGAATAAAACTTCCGCCAAATTCTTTAACTTGTTGTAAGAAGTAGAAAATTTCTGAGTGGGCTTCTTTGGCACTCCATTTTTTTTGATCGAAATACACCGAGTCCATAAAAGGAAAGGGGTGAACTTGTAGGGGCATGGTTTTCTCGAGACCTAAATGATAAAAGTTAAAAGACGAGGATGTGCTGGCCCTCCAACCAGTTTCGCGTGAATAGCCCATACTATAATCGTGACCCACTTCCAGTTTCATTAAATTCTCATAGGTCTCGGGAAACTTCAATTTTAAATAATGTTGTCGACTGTGTTCTACTTTGAGGTGGGTAAGTTCATTTAAAGCTTTGATTTCGGAATGTAATATTTGGAATTCCTGATTTGATCTATAAGAGGGGTGGGCACCAAGCTGGGCTTCATCGGCTAAATAGCGCGCCAGTTGTCGGTTGCGGTTGTTGTAGTAAGTTAAATTGCGGTCATAAGTATCAAACTCTGAGAAGAGTAAAAAGTATAAAAGGTCTACTCCATGTTCTTTGCAGGCATTTAATTGAAATTCATAGTTGTTAAAAGGGTCAGGCGTACGTTGTTTCCAAAATGCCAATCTCATATTAACTGCCTCAAATCTAAGTGCTCTTACATCGTTCAATAGCCCGAAAACATTGCGAAAAATACCTTTGCCTTCAAATGCAAATGAGTTGTCCACATCAATACTCATTAAATACTTTGTTTTGGGCTTGGGTATTTCAATTCGATGGCCATAAAATTGTGAAAACGACTTCAACCAGGCATAAATCCATTCGTTAACCAATGGGCGTTTTAAAAAATCAAGCTTAAAGGCCACTGATTGGGTATGTGGAAAACGGCCATGTTCGTCAGCTTCGAAGGGCAAGTACTCTTCATAACGGCTAATGCAATAAAACACAGCCGAGAACAAGTCGAAGTTTAGGTGATAATGCGGGCTGTCGGAACAAAACAAGCAAGGCAAATCCCCCCATTTACCGGGCCACAAATCAAGGTCTTTTACACCAGTTTTATAAAGCAAACCGGCCGAAGGGATGGAAAAATCTGTGTCCGAAAATTGGCCATAAATCAAAATTGGTTCACTTGGATCGGGAATTTCAGAGCCGCTTTGGACGTACCATTTCCATTCTAAGCCACAGACATTTTTCAGCACAAAATCCAGAACATATTGTAAACGATTGCTGGGTTTTTCTACAACAACGGCAATTTTAGTGGGCATACAAACCGCCGTTCAGGTTAAGGGTTTGCCCGGTCATATAGGCAGCTTCTTCTGAAATGAGATAGTCGACTAAAGCAGCGTATTGGTTTGGTTTACCAAGAGTCCGAAGGGGAATTCTCTGCTTAAGCTCATCAATCGCCGTAGGATTTAAAGTATGAATCATACCCTCGTCCATATAGCCCAAAGCAATGCTGTTAACGGTAATGCCTTTTGTCGAGAGCTCTTTAGCTGCCGAAGCGGTAAGTCCAAAAAGTCCACTTTTAGAAGCTGCATAAGCCGAAGCCCCGGCTACTCCTATTTGAGCCACTATAGATGTAACATTTACAATTCGGCCCCAGTTTCTGTAACGCATACCCGGTATTAAATGTTTCATTACCAAAAAAGGCGCACTTAAGTTGATTTGAATAATGTGATTCCAATTATCTAGTGTTTCTTTCCAGGTTAAGCCCGATCCACTTATTCCTGCATTGTTAATTAAAATGTCAACGTGTCCTGTTTCTTTTTGGGCCCTACCGCACATATTTACTATGGCTTCTTCAGAGCGCAAATCGGCCTGAACCAATATGGGCTCCATAAACCATTTCAATTGGTTCACAAGGTCTTCAAGCGCCACTTTGCTTTGGTGGTAGTGTAAAACCAATTGCATATTTTTATCTGCAAAATGCCTAACCAAAGCCCGCCCCAAGCCCCCTGAGGCCCCTGTAATAAGCATAGTTCTATGTCCGGCGTTTGATTTTTCAGATTCCATATGGATGGTACATGGTGATGCCCGATTTTTCGAAATCACTTTGCATTTTTTCAAAAAATGGCTTGGCCTGTAAAAGTAAACAATTGGCTTGGCCAAGTTGGATGCGTTTAAGTACTCCTCCTTGTTCGTAGCCAGGTATTAATTCATCACATCTTCTTTTCACGCTCCATTCGGGGTTGTGCACTCTGGTTTTTACTTCATGAACATGGCCATGTGGATCTTTTATTTTAAAAGTGAAAATTTCTGAATGGTAAACCGGATATGGGAAATCTACAGCATCTTCTAAAGTATGTAAATGGGTGCCCGCATTTATTAGAGTTAACCCAATGTATAAAATTTTTCCATCCAGCTCATACAATCTGGCGTAAGGAGATTGGGCATTGTAAGGGGTAAGGGCTTTAAAGTGGCCGGTTATTAACCAGTTTGCAAGAGGGCCCGACGCGCAAACCGGCTCAGTCGGGTGCCAACTTCTTAAGGTATTAGGTTGTTGTCTGAAAAGTTCGCTCAATGCCCCCATGGCCGACGGTGTTTGGCGTACATCAAACAACGGTTGTTTTAAGGCGTATTGATATTGCAATTCCGCAACAGGAGATGAGGGCATCAGAAGATGACCACTGGGGCCCACCGCTTCCTGAAGGGCTTCTAACAATGTTTGTGCTCCTTGAGCCAAATGGCCTATACTGCTCATTCTACAGTGAACCATTAAGGCGTCATTGGGGCAAATGCCCATGTCCTTAAGCTGAATAACCAAATCACTCTTTTGCAAAGATTTTCCTGCAGTAGCCATGGCATGCAATTCACGGTTACGCTTTTGCTTTTTGTAGAACCTAAAGCCCTTTAGTAAAAAACCCGGAATTAGAGCCCTTATTTGGTCGCGTATGGCCATAGCAAAGCTTCTAAATAATATTTAACCCCCCAATTTGGAATTCCGAAAGCTTCGTACCTTCCCCAAAAAGGCGAAGATCCAAACAATCCACCTGCCAAGTTTCGTCCGGCCCAAGAAGGTATCTGATTGGCTCTTAATTGACCCATCACTTTTAAACGTGCTTCCAGCCATATTGGTTGATTAGGGTTTTCGAGCCTTTGCCATGCGATGCATAATTGGGCAGCACCGGTTTGTAGAAAAGCCTCGCTGCCTTCCCATTTGCTGTTGTAACGCCCCATTAAACCTTGATGACTCAGAGCCAGTTCGGCCAATTTTTTAGCTGTTTGGGCTCCCGCTTCTACCCAATCGTTTCGATTAAATAAAAGACCGCATTCTATTAAACCATCTAGGGTATAAGCCAGTGTATGGGTAATGGGTTTGTGGTTGTTCTTTACAGTATTGTCGGCATCTCGAAACCAAGCGTTGGGCATTTGTTTTTGTTGAATGGCCCAATCACATTGACGTTCAACTGCTTGTTTAAAGACCTCATTTTGTGTAACTAGATATAGAGCGGCCAGAGGAGCAGCCACATACGTATCATACACCCGAATTTGGTTGAGGTAAACATGATTTTGCCAATAACCCAAAGCATTTTGAATAGTACACAACCATTGCCCGGCTCGGGTGGCAGCATCTAAATACTTAATATGTTTAGTTTCCTGGTAGGCCGCCAATAATCCGCGAATTACCTGTGCGGTATTAAAAACTATAGGTGGACGATTTTGATGAACATAACCACCGGCCCAACCCCCATTTGGGTGCTGAATGCTTAACAGCCAATTGGCACAATCGAGCGCTCTATTTCTGGCTTCAGGCCATTGATAAACCCGGGCAGCAAGAAGCAAAATGGGAATAATATAACCTGATGTTTCGGGGTAGGAAGAAGTCCACCCCTTTTTCAGGTAAAAGGTTCCAAATCCAGAATCGTTTTGAACATCCTGAGCGCGAAAAAGCCAGGTCATGGCTGCTTTTGCCGCCAGATCAGTAGTCGAATAAGTCGGTTCTATCTTTTTCGAAAGCTGCCACCACAGCAGTTTTCGTCCGGTGGAATGGAAAGCCAAATGGCCAAAATTCTGCGAGTAGCGCCAAGCTGACGCCATCATGGCTTTAGGGTGTTTATTAAGGTTTTTACAATGCTTGCCGAAGCGCTTTTAAAGGAAGCATTCAAGTCTTTTTTCTCGGTAATTGGGACCGACAAAGCCAATACCATCTTGTTTAAATCGTCATCAACCAAAAATGCCTGGCTCCTGTCAACCCATTCCATCCATTCGGTTTCGGCCCGTAAAATCAACACGCGTTTACCTAAATAGCCTGCTTCTTTTTGCAAGCCACCGCTGTCAGTCATCACCCATTCTGCCTTTATTGTGTGGTGTATGGTAGAGGTGTATGACATAGGCTCTTCTAAATGCAGCAAAGGATGCCGGCTAATTTGAATCAACTCACTATCTGTTTGCAGTGATTTTTGAACTCGAGGATGCAAAATCCATAAAACCGAGGTGTTCTGTAATTCGGCCAATTTCAGAACATTATTAATCAAGCTTTTTAAACGCACTGTATGATCTACATTGAAGTTGCGATGCAAGGTCAGCAAAGCAAAAGGTGTATTCTGCCACTGGCCTAAATGGGACGTTGTCCGGTTATTTAGCAAATGTAAAAGGTTGTCGAGCATTACATCGCCCGTGCATTCTACCCATCGGCCATGGGTAGTGAAAATGCCTTCTTTTGAGAGGTTTTCTACCGATTCTTCATTGGGACAGAAAAGCCATTTGCTTAAGGCATCCGTTTTTACGCGGTTGTATTCTTCGGGCATGGCCCGATTAAAAGAGCGCAAACCAGCTTCTATATGTGCCAGAGGTGTCCCTGTTTTTTCAGCCGCTAAAGCCCCTGCCAGCGTGGTATTGGTGTCACCATACACTATTAAAACATTAGGTTTTTCGCGCTCCAACACATCTGCAATGGCCCGAGAAACTATTTCAATGGCTTCCGTTGATTGAAGTGGCCAGTTAAGTTGGTGCTTGGGTGGGGCTATGTTTAATTCTTTAAAAAAGGCCTCCGACATGGCCTCATCATAATGTTGTCCGCTGTGAATGAGGAAATGTCCTACGCCCAAACGGTCGAGTTCTTTTTGAACCGGTGCACATTTTATAAACTGAGGCCTTGCGCCTACCAATTGAGCGATTTTTAACATGCCTTTTATTGCACTCTATTCCAACAAACCATCGTCGGCAAAACTAAGGTAAGCCCTGTCGCCAATTACCAAGTGGTCGAGCAGATTAACATCCATAATTTTAGACGATTCACGTATGCGCTTGGTTAAACGAATGTCAGCTTCCGATGCTTTTAAGGTGCCCGAAGGGTGATTATGAGCGAGGATAATGCCGGTGGCTCGAAATTCGAGGGCATACCTCATAATTATACGCACATCGGCCACAGTGCCCGTAATGCCTCCTTTAGAAATGCACTTCTTTCCTAAAATGCGGCCCGAATTGCCTAAATAAAGAACCCAAAATTGCTCATGATCTAAGTCGGCGAAATCGGGATATAAAGCATCAAAAGCTTCTTTGCTGCCTTGAACCTTTTTTTTGTTTCGGCCTTCCCAATGGGCCCTACGCAAACCCAATTCAAGGGCACTGATAAGGGTTACGGCTTTTGCCGATCCAATTCCGTCAAACTTCTCCAGTGCATTCAAATCTAAACGCCCCAAGGCTGTTAAATCATCATCGCACGCCCGCAAAATGTCGTGGGCAATGTCCAATGCCGACCGGTTACGCGTGCCGGTTTGCAATAAAATGGCAATAAGCTCGGCATCGCTAAGCGCCGAACGTCCTTTCAACATGAGTTTTTCTCTGGGTCTGTCGGCTTCTGCCAACATTCGGATAGGGATGCTTGAACTAGACATGGCTCAATGATATTGACAAGTGTACGCCAAATCTTACCTCCTTGCCCATTCCTGAGTTGACGAATACTGTATACTATGTGTTCAACCTTTGATTTAAAACTGCAAAACAGATGTCAGGGAATGCTGTTAATAAACATTAACCTCCATTTCAAGTTGAACGCCAAACTTCTGGAAAACATCGTACTGAATGTCTTTTGCCAGTTTTAACATGTCGGCGCCTTTGGCATTTCCATAATTAACCAAAACCAAAGCCTGTTTTACGTGAACCCCACAATTACCGCGTCGGTAGCCTTTCCATCCGGCTTGTTCTATTAACCAAGCTGCCGGGAGCTTTACCTTTTCCGGATTGTCAATTTGTGGAAACGTGCGCAAATTGAAATACAACTTTTGCAGGGTTTGGGCATGGTCTAAATCAACCAAAGGATTTTTGAAGAAACTGCCTGCATTGCCCAATACTTCGGGGTCTGGCAATTTGCCTTGCCTAATGCTTATAACAGCCTCCGAAATGTCTTGTATGCCGAAATTCGTTTTTCCGAGTTTTTCAAGCTCCTGCTCAATATCTCCGTATTCTGTATGCAACTGATGATGGTGTTTTTGTAAGCGAAAACCAACTTCGGTTATAATGTATTGGTCTTTGGCTTCCGCTTTAAACATGCTATGTCTATAACCAAAATTACATTGTTCTGCATTAAAAGTATGCCAGCTGCCGCTCATCCAATGGAAAGCCCTTAACCCAATGCAAACATCTTTGAGTTCAACACCATATGCGCCAATATTTTGAACGGGGGCAGTGCCTACTTGTCCGGGAATAAGAGAAAGGTTTTCAAGACCTCCCCAATCTCGTTCTACACAAAACCGCACAAATTGGTGCCAGTTTTCGCCTGCTTGCGACCAAACCTCTACGGTTTCACCTTGGTCTATGGTTCGAATGCCTTGAGTTTCTATAGCCAATATGGGTTCCTGCACATCGCGGGTAAACAGAATATTGCTTCCTCCGCCTAAAACAAAGGGTCTTTTTTCACCGAATTCATTTCTTAAAGCAGGCAAGTCTGACTCGTTCTTTAAAATGAACAATTTTTCTGCCTTGGCGTCTATGCCAAAGGTGTTGCGCGATTTAAGCGATATGTTTTCGAGCATAAGAACACTTTAAGTTGAAGATGTCGAAGCTGTTTATTGCCGAGGCCTTAAGTATTTAAGCTCTGGTTATGAACTCTGACTTTAAGATTTTGTACAATTTTTACGCTCAAAAAGGTACAAAAACCCATTAACAGTCCTGCCACCAGATAAGGGCCTTTAAAGCTAAAGCCATACAGCCAGCCGCCCAATAAAGGGCCAAAAACCCGACCCAATGAACCAAATGAAGCCGAAGCTCCCATAATTAAGCCTTGTTCTTTTACACCACTTATTCTCGAAAGTAGGCTGGAAATGGTTGGGGTTAAGAAAGCATTTCCAAAACTGATGATGCCCAAACAGCTGAATTCCCAAAAATAAAAATGGCTTTTAGGTGCAAATGGCATTAATGTGAGTCCGAACATCATAAAAACCGCCCCGGTAATGAGGAGCTTTTGCTCGCCAAACCACAAATTAAATTTGCCAATTAATCCGCCTTGTATAACCGCCGCCATAACACCAATATATAAAAACATGTATCCCACATGCTTTTCGCTTAAACCAAATTCTTCAACCCAAAACAAAGCAGCTGTTACCTGCATCATGCTGAAAGCCACTACAAATACAAAGGTTAGCAGCATAAAACGTCCGATGCCATCGCGCATGGCTGCGTCGCCCAGTTTTTGCAACGGATTTACCCAAAGTGGGGCTTCCTTATTGGGTTCTTTTAAGGTTTCGGGTAACCAAAATACCGCCATCAACAAGTTTAAAAAGCTAATTCCGGCCGCCACATAGCCCACTGCATGCAAGCCATAATCGGCTTTTAAAAAACCACCTAATGGAGGGCCAAAAATGAAGCCCAAGCCAAAGGCAGCTCCAATAATCCCGAAATTTTTAGCGCGTTTTTCGGGTGGGGTGATGTCGGAAATAAAGGCCTGTGCAGCCGAAATATTGGCCGCTGCCACTCCGGCCAAAAGTCTCGATAAAAACAAAATGGCCAAAGACTTGGCCGAAAAAGCGAATAAAATGTAAGACAGCCCCATCAGCAACATACTCGCCATTAAAATAGGCCTTCTCCCCAAACGGTCGCTCAAATTACCCCAAAACGGGCCAAAAGCAAATTGCATGGCAGAAAAAGAGGCGGCTACCAATCCTATAACCCATGAGGGGGCGCCCAATTCCATGGCGTGAATAGGTAAAATAGGAATGATGATGCCGAAACCCAGTAGGTCTATAAATATGGTTATGAAAATAACCAACAAGGGCTGCGGCTTCATAAGGCGAAGGTAGACTGCCTTAAGGAAAAGCCAGTTAGCTGTTCTTTGTTTTTAAGGTATCCAGACACGTGTACTTAATGCCCTTCCGTTTTTTTGGCGAATTTGCAAAAGGCCATGCCCTAATGCCTCGGGCAAAGGCCAAACCACGGCTTCGCCAAGAAAGACCTCTTTGAATATCAATTTCCCCGAAAGATCAAATAAATAGACCTCGGCACCCGCCCAATCTTTATAGGCATTAAGTTGAAGTTGATTGCCTTTTACTTGCACTAAGTCTAGTAATATGTTTTCATCGGTTTGAAGTTGGTTCAAACCGGCTGATATGGCGGTGTCAGGTATGGTACTGTATGCTGCGTCTTTTACTCTTAAACTTTTGCCATCCGCCGAAACATCAATTCGCATCCATCCATAATGGCGGGCAGTATCGTTTTTGGTGAAATAAAAGCCCAAAAATCCATCGAATGCGCCTCCGTTCCAAGGTTCGTTAAAAGGGCTAGTGCCGTCTACCACCAGCGCCATGCTGCCTGCATTTACGAAATTTGCATCGGGGCCAATGGGGTCGCCAAACTCAAGTTGGCTGGCATAGCCATAATTATTCGGAGCATCGCCCAAAACCCGGTTGTTGATGTTGTAATACCCACCGGCACGCAATCTTGCCACGGCATATCCTCCGTTTACTGCCGTTACCAACGTGTCTTCGGCCACAAATACGAAATCGTCTGTGCCATCGCCGTCAATATCTACCTTTAAAAACTGTTTATGCCCTTGTAAAAACAAATCCGGCTCAAAGTCTGTGTACTGCACCTGCGCATTTAACCCACCGGCTGCAGCGGCAGATGCAAGCGCTAAATAGGCTTTTAATTTATCGTTTTGCATAGGTATTTTGGAGGAAAGTGGGCTTCGACAAGCTTGGAAATAATGGTTTTGAAGGGGTGTTTAGCAAAAATCGAAAACCCCGCGGGCTTCTGAAGCTGCAGGGTTTGAAAATGGTTTTAGACAATAATATCAATGGGTTTCTTTATGCCCAATGATTTTATAAGCCAAATTTGGGTTTATTTTTTCGAGCATGTTGATGGTAATCCAATAGCCTACAAACAAGGCCAGAAAAATCAACATAGAGAAGCCCATCAAGAAAATAAAGAGGAATACGAAGAATCCGAGAAGCTGAACAAACATGCTTGTTAGGTTTGTGCCAAAAGTAAAACAAAATCGCTTTGCACCCTTAATTGCCTACTTACCTTTGAACACTCAATTTTAATATCATGGATTACCGCATAGAAAAAGACACTATGGGCGAGGTTAAAGTTCCTGCCCATCGCTACTGGGGGGCACAAACAGAGCGCAGCCGAAACAACTTTAAAATTGGTTCTGAGGGCAGTATGCCACGCGAAATAATTCATGCCTTTGCCATTTTAAAAAAGGCTGCCGCAGTAACGAATCACCAATTAGGGGTTTTAGACGCTGCAAAATCTGACTTAATTGCCCGGGTTTGCGACGAAATTCTGACTGGACAGCTTAACGACGAGTTTCCTTTGGTTATTTGGCAAACCGGCTCAGGCACCCAAAGCAACATGAATGTAAACGAGGTTATTGCCAATCGGGCCCATGTGCTTCAGGGAGGAAATTTGCTCGATGAAAAAAAGGTCCTTCACCCAAACGACGATGTAAACAAATCGCAAAGCAGCAACGATACTTTTCCTACGGCCATGCACATTGCGGCCTATAGAATGTTGGCCACTACAACTCTGCCGGGCTTGCAAAAGCTTCGCGATACCCTCCATCAAAAATCATTGATGTTTAATACCATTGTTAAAACCGGACGCACCCATTTAATGGATGCCACGCCATTAACCCTTGGGCAAGAGTTTTCGGCCTATGTTCAGCAGGTCGACAATGGCATGAGGGCGCTTCGCTCGGCCTTGGAAATGGTAGCCGAATTGGCTTTGGGTGGAACCGCTGTGGGTACCGGACTCAACACCCCAAAAGGCTATGCCACCAAAGTGGCCGAAAACATTGCCTTGCTTAGCGGACTCCCGTTTGTAAGTGCCCCAAACAAATTTGAAGCATTGGCCGCCCACGATGCCATGGTTGAACTAAGTGGGGCTTTGAAACGCGTGGCCGTTTCGCTTATGAAAATTGGCAACGACATCCGTTTGCTTAGTTCAGGGCCACGTTGTGGAATTGGCGAAATCATTATTCCCGACAATGAGCCAGGCTCATCTATTATGCCAGGCAAAGTAAATCCAACCCAACCAGAAGCTCTTACCATGGTGGCGGCACAAGTTATAGGCAACGATGTAGCAGTTAGCTTTGGCGGAAGTCAGGGCCATTTCCAATTGAACGTATTTAAGCCCATGATTGCGGCCAATGTCCTGCATTCG
The DNA here is from genome assembly GCA_945883565.1 of Chryseobacterium gleum. Taxonomy (GTDB): domain Bacteria; phylum Bacteroidota; class Bacteroidia; order Flavobacteriales; family Schleiferiaceae; genus RFXV01. The sequence continues at coordinate 5,271 of CAMCXO010000009.1, read as the reverse complement.
GCACGATTAATTGGCGATGCTTGCGTTTCATTTAACGATAATTGTGCGGTTGGCATAGAAGCCAACGAGCCCATCATCGCGCGACATCTCGAAAACAGCTTAATGCTGGTAACCGCTTTAAACCCGCACATTGGTTACGATAACGCAGCCCGAATTGCGAAAAAAGCCCATAAAGAACATAAAACGCTGCGAGAAGCCGCTTTAGAATTGGGTTTGCTAACCAACGAACAATACGACCAATGGGTAAGACCCGAACTTATGACGGGCAATCATTGATAAAAACAGCTAAAAATTATTATTCACCTAAAAAGCAACAATAAAATGGCCGCATTTGCACATCCATGGCATGAAGTTAATCCCGGTGCCGAAGCGCCTCAAGTAGTTACCGCCATCATTGAGATTTCTAAAGGCAGCAAAGGGAAATTTGAACTCGACAAAGACACTGGCATGATACGGCTGGACAGGGTTCTTTATTCTGCCGTGCATTATCCGGCCAATTATGGGTTTATTCCGCAAACCTATTGCGAAGACAAAGACCCGCTCGATATTTTGGTTATCACTTCTGTTGAATTACCGCCTTTGTGTATGATTGAGGCAAGGGTAATTGGGGTAATGCGCATGATTGACCAAGGTGAAGCCGACGATAAAATTATTGCTGTGGCCCAAAACGATATGGCCCATAGCCACATTCACAACATTTTTGACTTGGCACCACATACCATGAAAGAGATGAAACGCTTTTTTGAAGACTATAAGGCATTGGAAAACAAAGAAGTTAGAGTAGAGGACTTTCAGGGAAGGCAGAAGGCCTATGAAATTGTAGCCGACAGCATAGAACTTTATAAGCAAACATTCCCGAGCGCTTAAAGTGCTTTATTTTTGGTATGGAAGAAGCGGGCCAAAAAAAGCGCCCGCTTTTTTCTTTAACAAATTTCACTAGCAAACTGATTATCTTTGCACTGTTCCCTTAAATTTTCAAATGTCTGTGCGAAAAATAATTAAAAAAGGCGCCTACTTCTTTTTGCAAAACCTTTTGCCCAAAGCCTTGTATACGCATGTTCCACAAGGTCTTGATTTGTGCTTAGATTTAAAAAAGCTCGATGAGGCCTATCATCCCAAGGTAATATTTGATGTAGGAGCAAACAGCGGACAAACCGCATTAAAGCTTAACAGCTGGTTTCCAAATGCCCAAATACATTCTTTCGAACCGGTTTCAGCCACCTATAAAAAGCTATTGGCCAATACTAAGGGAATTAAAAACATTGAAGCCCATGCTTTTGCGTTGGCAGGGGAGGCTGGCACAGCTAAGATTTTTGTTCTTACCGACGATACCATGTCATCGCTTCAGTTTCATGAATCAGACAAAGACATGATAGAGCGTGAAGAAACCATTACTCTGAGCACTATTGACCTGACCGTAGAAAAACTCGGAATAAACAGCATAGACTTACTAAAAATAGACACCGAAGGTTACGATCTTGAGGTGTTAAAAGGAGCCAGTAAAAGTCTGCAGGCGGGACGCATTAAGTTCTTACAAGTAGAAGCAGGCATGAACCCCCTTAACGATCGCCATGTTCCTCTCGAGGCCTTCATGGAGTTCTTAAAACCTTATGGCTTTATGCCTTTTGGTCTCTACGATCAACGTCTTGAATGGAGTGGTAAGAAACGCCTAAGGTTTGTAAACCCAGTTTACGTTTCGGCTCAAATATCGGCCTAAACCCATAAGCCAATTGTGTTAACTTGGCCTCCAAACCTTTGGCATGAAGCTTTGTGGCCCACTTAAAAAAATGCGCACCCTTTACTCGCAGCCGGTGCGCTATGCGCTCGAAATAGACAATACCCCCGTATTTTTAAATACGCTTTTCAACCGTAATGTTAAGATGGCGTACACCGGTGCAATTAGCTGTTTTTGTGGCAAAACCGTTGATCGTGTGTTTAGACAGAATTTTTGTTACGATTGCTTCTATAGCAAGCCTGAAGCAGCCGATTTTATTATGAGGCCCGAACTAAGTAAAGCCCATACAGGTATGGCTGAACGCGATTTAGAATGGGAAAAAGCCTATCAACTTCAGGATCACATTGTGTACTTAGCCGATAGTGGCGGGCTCAAAGTAGGGGTTACCCGTCTAAATCAAATGTTTACGCGTTGGATGGACCAAGGGGCTTCGGCAGCCATTGTTTTAGCCCAAACCCCTAACCGCTACTTGGCCGGTTGCATAGAGGTAGCGCTTAAACAGCATATTTCAGATAAGACCCATGTGAAGAAAATGTTGAGCGGCTCGCTTTTCCCTGTTGATTTAAAAGCCGAAAAAGAACGCATTACGGCTTTAATACCCGACGATTTGCAAGGCTATGTTTCTAAAGAACATCAGGAGGTTTTTGGCTTTGAATATCCCATGCCCGCCGGATTTATGCACACCAAAAGCCTTTCGTTAGAGCCCGATGCCCCCATAGAAGGCCGATTTATTGGCATAAGAGGCCAATATTGGCTGTTTGAAGGCGGAAGGGCATTGAATATTCGGAACAACGAAGGAAAAATTGTTGAAATAGATTGGCAATAGGCTTATTTTGAAAAAGATATTTGTCTAAATTTGCAGCCCTTAATTCAATCCTGATGTACGCAATTGTAGAAATAGCAGGGCAGCAATTTAAAGTGCAAAAAGACCGCAAGGTTTATGTGCACCGCCTTGAAGCCGAAGAAGGAAGCGAAATTCGTTTCGATAAAGTTCTTTTGGTAGAAAAAGACGGAGCCGTAACCGTAGGCGCCCCGGCTGTAGATGGTGCAAGCGTTAGCGCCAAAGTGATTCGCCACTGCAAAGGCGATAAAGTTCTTGTTTTCAAGAAAAAACGACGCAAAGGCTACCAAAAGATGAACGGCCACCGCCAATATCTTAGCCAAATCGAAATCACCAATCTTAACTTCTAAATCCCGTCTAACTCATAAACCTTATAAAACATGGCACACAAGAAAGGCGTCGGTAGTTCTAAGAACGGACGCGAATCGGAAAGCAAACGTTTGGGTGTTAAAATTTTCGGCGGGCAAAAAGCCATAGCCGGTAACATCTTGGTGCGCCAAAGAGGCACCAAGCACCATCCAGGCGACAACGTAGGCATTGGAAAAGACCACACGCTATTTGCACTCATCGATGGCAAAGTGGTGTTTACCAAGAAAAAAGACAACCGCTCTTACGTCTCTATCGTAACCGAAGCTTAAACAGTATTTCTCCCTTTATAAAAAGCCACTGCCCACAAGCGGTGGCTTTTTTTATTGCCCATTCCGAAACATTATAGGTTTTTAATCATTTATACGTTTATTATCGTATACCTTGCCCTAACTAAGCGGGCAATGGGGCATATTTGCCGCATTCTTTGTTCCAAATAAACCTCCGGTCATTTAAGCATGCACCAAATAAAGGTACTTCTACTCACCTATTATTGGCCTCCTGCCGGTGGGCCGGGTGTGCAACGCTGGCTAAAACTTTGTAAATACCTCCCGCAATACGGGGTTCAGCCAACGGTCATTACGGTATTGCCCGAACAAGCTACCTGGCCGGTGCGCGATTTGGGACTGCTTCAGGATGTCATGCCCGAACAGGACGTTTTTCACACCCCAACTTTCGAACCTTTTGAAGCCTACTTAAAGCTAACCAAGCGAAAACAAGTGCCCTATTCGGGCTTTGCCAACGAAGCCGAAAACCCGAGCTTTGTTCAAAAATTATCGCGCTTTGTTCGCGGAAATTTCTTTCTGCCCGATGCCCGTAAAGGCTGGAACTCATACGCATTCAAACAAGCCTTGACTTGCGCACAAAACCATAGCTTCGCCGCCGTTATAACCACCGGCCCCCCACACTCCACCCACCTCGTTGGACTCAAATTGCAGAAAGCCTTAAATCTGCCGTGGATAGCCGATTTTCGCGATCCCTGGACCGATATATACTATTACAATAGCCTTTATCCCACTAAGCTGGCCAAATACCTAGATGGTAGAATGGAAAAAAAGGTGCTCAAAAATGCCGACGCCGTTTTGTGCAGCAGTCCTTTTCTGGCGCAATTACTGGCTCAAAAAGTTCATCAGCCAAAAAAATTCCATTTCTTTCCAAATGGTTATGATCCTGGCGATTATCCGGCTTCTATGCCCGAAGTGCAGCGCATGCACTTGGTGTATGCCGGAACCATTACCAAAGATTATCCGCTCAGCGGCTTGATAAAAGCCCTAAAAAAGACTAAGAATGTTGGCGAAGGTTGGTGTTTCGAACTTTACGGCCAAGCCGATGCACATCAAGAGCAAGCCATAGTTGGAAGCCAAATTGCTTATAAGTTTAGAGGGTATGTGCCCCATGCCCAAATTACCAGGGCCATGTGCGCCGCCCATATCCTTTTGTTGGTTATTCCCGACCAAAAGCCCAATACCGGAATTATACCCGGAAAACTTTTCGAATACCTTGGTTCTGGCCGCCCCATTTTAGGCATAGGCCCCCCAAACTGCAATGCCGCCCAAATTGTGCAGCAAACCGAATCGGGCGCATTTTTCGATTATAACGACGCAGAAGGAATACTGGAATTCTTAAACCGACATCAAGCCCAAACCAATTTAATGGGCGATAGAGCCAAAACTTTGGAATACAGCCGTCAAAATTTGAGCCAGCGCCTTGCCCAGTTAATATCTGGAGGCTTTCAAAACGCTAAAGAGTAAGGAAACGAAAATGGCGTTTTGGGCGCCCCCGCAAAGGGCATAAAATGCATTCGCAACCAAAAACCACTTCAAACCCCTCGCGGGCCGGGCTTTCCGCTCCAAGTCCTCACCGCCATTGTCTGAACCATGATTTTCTGGATTTAAGGATGGGCATGATTAATTCAGAAGGCTTTGGTCAAGGCGGCTGCGGGCTTTACGCTGCAATCCCTGGCGCAAATCTCATACAGTAACAATCTTGTCCCTGAAAATACCATTCAAACCCCCGGCCCTTTCAGCATGGCGGGTTGGTAAACAGCCGAATCAGCGGCACCTGCCGGAGATTTCCTTTTTTCCCGCGGATTGCGCAGAAGGACGCAGAAAAAACATATCAGGGAACATCAGCGGGATCTGCGGGAGATTTCTTTTTCCCGCGGATTGCGCCAATTTAGGCGCCCTGTAGATTAACCAATAGAAGAAATTCAATAGCCGCAGGCCAAAAGAATAATTCACTTATACCAAATACATTTAAATTAGCCCCGCGCCGGCGATTGAGGCGCTCAAAGGATTAATCCCGAAGGTGAGGATCGACTCTGCGAAAG